>CALKOT010000061.1 GCA_938092015.1 uncultured Paracoccaceae bacterium | reverse complement strand
GATATCTCAGCCCCAACCAAGCAGAGGAAGCCTTCTATGAAGACATGAACCTACATGCTAAAGCCGCCTGACTTTTGAACCAAAAGCTCTCCGGGAAACCCGGGGCGGTTCATCTTCCCCATCGCCGCCAACTTCCCTAATCTGTGCACTTGCTTTGAAAGCTACGGAGAACGACTCGTCAAAACGTAATATCCGGTGTTCCCAGTAGCATTGTAAAATTTGCAGTAGCACAGTTGTCTACTGGTTTGGCATTCCATTTCCCAGCGGACACCGCTTAGCGTTGTGCCGTTAAGGCGATAATTAGGGTCGCACAATTTTTGTGGGAGGCGAAATCGGGGAATAGCGTTGTTTTCAGCCGTATCCTAAGCGTCGCACAAGATACCTTTTGCGAACCTAAGGTAAGCGCCAGAGGCTACTCTTAGAGCTCAGGCAAAGGTCGGCTTCGAGCCCTCTTTACCAAATGCCGTCCCGCAGCATTTCGCATGAGTAGAAAATCCAGCCTGTTGCGAACGGCCCTTTGCGGCCATTCACGGCCCGGCGTGATTTCGCAGCTGCGGGACGCCAAACCGGCCATTCGCTGCACCGCTGAACACCGAAAAGCGCTTTCAGTCGGTATGCGGACAATTCGGGCATCCAAAATTCGGAACCGAATGTCTGGATTCGTACGATAGATGACGTTCGTGAGTTACGGCACTGGGGTTTATTAGGCGGTTAAATCGCCAATTGGTGGCCGTACATTTGAGTACTACTCTTGCAGAAATTACAAACTGCGCGATGAAACCCAACACTTCTGGGTAGTCGCGCAATTTGGATGCGCGCTTCTAAATGAAAAGCACAGAAGACGCCTAACATTGTGAACGCAGCTGTGGACCCAATTCCATTATCGCGAAAGTGAATTCCACTGAAGGTCGGATGGCCGCGCAGCAGTTAATTGCCGATGTCACTCTTGCTTGGGGACAAGTTTCCAAACCTTTCCAGTGTTTCCAACTGGAATTCCCTGAGCCGTCGTAAGAACATGAAGCTCCCCGCTTTCATCCTGAGCCAGTGAGTGAATGCGCTGGTCAATTTCGATCAAGCGTTTAAACGGCCAGATTTCACGCCAGACTTTCGCTGGTGATGCGACAAAAACCTGGCCGGAAGGCGCTTCAAGCCGGGTACTGAAGTCGCCAAAGACCAGTTTTCCATACAAATCAGGAAACAGTGAGCCACGGTAGATGAAACCGCCGACATTTGCTGTGCCCAACGGTTCGGCGTCGATCTTTGACCAAGCGCGCTTGACTGACCAGTTGGGGTATTCGACGACGGGATCGCGCATGATTTCGCCAACCGCATCCTGTCGGGGGCACTGTTCCGGTGGATCAAAGGCGCGTCTGCGGTCAAAACAATGGGTGCCTTCACGCGTAGCCCAACCATAGTTGCCCGGACGATCCACCATATAGATCGTCTCCCACATTGATTCTGCGACGCCGTTAACGAACAGATCGCCTGCGCCATGGGAATCGAACGTAAGACGGAATGGGTTGCGAAAGCCCCAGGCCCAGATTTCATCTCGACCTTTGGCGCTGCCGGCAAACGGGTTAGTCGGCGGAATCGCATACGGAGTGACGCCATTCACATCCAACCGCAGGATTTTGCCATTGAGACGGTTTAGGTCCTGCGCCCAGGAATCGTAATGGTAGAATTCTTCTGGCAGGCGATAAGGATCTTCCTTTATATCGGCTGCATGGCGGAATTCTTCATCTGTCAGATCGGGTGCGACGTATACGTCGGGTACGCCGTGAACGCCCCCGCCATCGCCAACGCCAACATAGAGAAAGCCATCCCGGCCAAAAGCCAAACCTCCGCCATTGTGCTTTCTGTTGATCCAATCGATCTCAAGCAAAATACGCTCGCTGGTTGGGTCCGCGCGTGCGGGATTGTCCGCATCGGCCAGAAATTCGGACAACCTCCAAGTGTAGGCCGTCTCACCTGAATACGGTGACTTGCCTCTGCGTTTAGCGCTGTAGGTGAGAAACATCCGACCATTGGCCGCGTATTCAGGATGGAAGGCCAATGACCAGAGGCCCCGTTCATCAAATGCCTGAAGCAAAGGTGTGAGACTGCCCGAAACGTCAAGAAACGGTTCCGGAAGCAAAACGCCGTCGTCGCCGAGCAACCAGACTTTCCCAGTCTGATCACCGATCAAACGCCGACCTGTTCCATCAGGTGGCGCCACCAGAAAAATAGGAGCGTCCAAACCGTCAGCAACCTGTTGAAGCATGACTTTTGGCAGCGGCTGGGCGGAGGCAGGCATTGCAAGAGCGACGGCCGTAAAGACAGAAATGCACAAGTACGAAAACCGGCGTCTATTCCAGAACGGGCGGATCATGCATCGTTCCTTCGTGCTTGCTCGGCATCATCCCATGCAGCCAAGGCCTGATACTTAGGCACCCAGCCCAAACCTTTGGTAGCGTCTGATGACACGGTGTCTTGTGAGGTTACGACATCGACTACAGCGGGCGCATTTGCGATGGCGCGGCTGATCGCATCTGCCAGCTCAGAAGGATCTTCCACCCGTTCGGCATGCGCACCCAAAGCGCTGGCCATCCCGGCATAGTCGGAATCGCGCAACGTGGTGCCAACGACCCTGCCGCCGTAATTAATTTCCTGATCGAACCGTTCGATGTTCCAAGCCGCGTTGTTCGAAATGATGAACACTGCCTTGCAGTCGTGACGAACGGCGGTGTCGATCTCCATCGCGTTGATCCCATATGCTCCGTCACCGGTTACGCAGATAACCTGTCGTTCCGGGCACGCCAGCGCGGCCGAATTCGCGAAAGGCACGCCTACGCCAAGACAGCCGAAGATGCCGGCGTCCAGATAGGTCGATGTCTCCAGACCGATGCGCGCAAAGCTTAAGAAATCGCCGCCATCAGCGACGCCGATATAATCTGGCGCGGCAACCTCACGCAAAGTTTCGAAAATCGCCATAGGATGGATGCGCCCGTCCTTGCCCGTTTTGGGGGCCGATTTTCTGGCGCCTTTTGCAATGCGTTCGCGATGTTTTGTGCGCAGCCCATCAGCCCAAGCTTTGTCTCGATCACCTGCATCGTTACCCAGATTGTCCGAGATTGCATCGAGAGCCAGATCAACCGAAGCCAAAACCTCTGGTGTTCCGCGTCGGTTGTCTATCAGCTCACCCGGTGTATCGGCTATCCTTAGAAACTTCGCGTCAGAAAACACCGCAGGTGAGCCGAAGCCCAGCTGGTAATCCAGTTTCCGTCCCAGCGTAATGATCAGATCTGACTGAGACATGGCCGCCGCGCGAACGGCGCCGACCACAGCCGGATGATCGGAAGGCATCAGTCCGCGGCTTTCCTGGGTATCAAGGTAGAGGGCGCCTGAAGCATCAAGGAACCTGATCAATTCATCGCCTGCTCCGGTTGCGCCACGGCCAGATACCACCAGAGGGCGGCGGGCCGCCCGAATGGTTGCAACGGCCTCAGTTATCGTGTCAGCATGTGGCGCAATCCGGCGACGCGCTTTCGGGCTGAGCCAGTCATCCAGCATCAGGGTTGGCGCCACGGTTTCGCGCAGAAGGTCTGTTGGAAACTCGATATAGGACGGTCCAGCCTCACCCAGATCACCCATTGCCCGTGCGATGGCCTCATCCATTTCGCGCAGAGCCTGGGGGGCATCACGGGCGGTACGGGAGTAGCCGGTCACGGGGGCCATGATGTCCACATGCGCGATGTCCTGCAGTGGGCCCATGTTTGCCTGCGGACGCGGCGGGCAACCGCCGATCAGCAACACCGGCACACGGGCGAGATACGCGTTGGCGATGCCCGTGACGCAGTTGGTTACCCCCGGGCCTGCTGTTGCCAGACATACCCCAAGCTCGCCGGTCAGTTCGGCATGCGCGTGCGCCATATGAACCGCAGCACCTTCGTCGCGAACATCGACAATCTGAATGCCTTCCTGCGCCAGAAAATCCCAGATCGGCTGAATGTGACCGCCCTGAAGGCCAAAGACGCGCTTCACCCCCCTTCGGACCAAAGATTGCGCGATCCATCCAGCAACGCTGTGCCGGTCCATATTCAGGTCTTCCGGCAAGGTCGGGTCGGGATTTTTCATGTTCGGATCCTTCCAAGGGTATCAGGTTTGCGGTCGGTCCAGCATTTCGCGCAGGCGACGATGGAGGATTTTTCCTGTTGCGTTACGGGGCATTTCGTCAGGCGTCAGAAAGACAACTTCGCGCGGTCGTTTGAACCCGGCCAAATGCCCACGCGTCCAGTCGATCACTGACTGGGCATCAAGAGCAGCGCCTTCGCGCGGCACTACAGCAGCGACCACACGTTCGCTCCATTTCGGATCAGTGACGCCAATTACCGCAACGTCCCGGACATCTGGGTGCTCCATCAGCGCCTGTTCGACTTCTGAGGGGTAGATATTCTCGCCGCCTGAAATGATCAGGTTTTTCTTGCGATCGATCAGGCGGATGAACCCGTCTGTATCGCGCAGTGCGATGTCGCCGACGCTTAGATAGTCGCCGCGCATGGCTTCGACCGTTTTTTCCGGCAGGTTCCAATAACCATCGAACTGATAGGGACTGTAGCTGAACAGCTCGCCCGCTTCGCCATCTGGTACGTCGTTGCCGTCATCGTCCAGCAATCGGATCGGGGCAGAGCCAACAACCTCACGTCCAACGGTGCCAAGATGATCAAACTGCTCGTCCGGGCGCAGCATCGTCACCCAACCCGCCTCGGTCGAGCCATAAAGCTCGAACAGACCTGAATTAGGGAACATCTCAATGATCCGGCGTTTCGTTTCGCTAAAGGCTGGCGCCGAGGAAACCAGCAGTTTTTCGATAGAGGTCGTATCAGGTCGGCGGATCTTTGGGATTTCGAGCATCATCGAGTAGTGCGTCGGGACCAGCGATGAGAACGTCGCCCGCCCCAGCATCTTCAGGCAAAGCTCAGGGTCAAAATTCGCCCGCGAAAAGATCGTGATAGCGCCGCCGCAGTACAGAAATGATGCAAAGAAGTTCAGCGAATTGGCGTGGCACATCGGCATGACCAGAAGGGCGTTGTCGCGTCTGTGCAGACCAAACTCCACAGCCGTCATCAGCGCCAACATCGCCATCCCCCGATGGCTGCGGATCGCGCCTTTCGGGTTGCCGGTCGTCCCTGAAGTATACATCAGACACCAGGGGTCGTCGGGCAGTACGACTGTGTCCGGCTCAGCTTCTCGTGCTGCGGAAATCAGCTCTCCATAAGCCCGGTATCCAGTGGGGGCAACGCCACCGAAGTGGATATAGCGATCCTCGGCGATCTGCATTTCGTCGCGGATAGCATCAACGATTTCGATCAGTGCATCTTCGATCAAAACTGCGTTGGCGCCACAATCCTTTAGGATGAATGCAGCTTCCGGAGCGGTCAGTCGAAAATTGATCGGGACCGCGACCAGCCCGGCCTTTGCAACCGCCACAAAGATCTCTGCCCATTCCACGCGATTGTACGCTATAACCGCCACACGGTCGCCTTTGGACAGGCCCAGCCCCATCAATGCGTTTGCAAGCCTGCATGCCCGGGCGTTCCACGCGTCGTAGCTTAGCGAGCGTTCGAGATCGCACGCTCCAGTCGCGTTGGGTCTGAGCCTGGCGTGAGACGCCAGAACCTTCCCCACATTCAGCAGCACTGGCATTAGACTGTCCTCTCTGACCGTGGTTCGGCATGTATACCAGAAAGCACCGTCGACAGCGTCGTTGCCGCCACCTGTACGTGTTCCTGTGCTAGTCGCTCAGCCGTTTCGGCGTCGCCTGCCAGAACGGCCTCGGCAATTGCGGCATGCTGCTGCCAGATCTCGGCTGGCGCTGCTGCATGACGCAGGACATCCGCCATAGCCCGGCGCAGGAAACGCCAGTGTGGCTCAGCCGCTTTTGGCAGCACCGGGTTACCGGACAAATTATAAAGCAGTTTGTGAAAAGCCTCGTCCTGCGCAATCTGTTCGCGAGTCACACCTTTCGCGACCGCCCGGTTTCCTCTTTCCAAAATATCGTGAAACTGCTGCGTTGTTTCATTCGATGAACACTCGCCTGAAGCTATTCGGCGGGCCGCGCCATTGGCTGCATAGGCGTCCTGCAAGGCCCGCAAATCATAATGGTTGTGCATCCGGGTCAGGTCGAGTGCAGCAACCTTCAAACCCCGGGTGCCAATCTCTTCGACCACCCCATCGGCCTTCAACAACGCCATGGCCTGCTGGATCGGCTGGCGTGAAACGCCCAGTGACGCGGCCAGTTGTTCCTGAACCAAATGCTCGCCTGCTGAGATGCGACCGTCGAGAATCTCGTCTAGGATCGCCGAGTACACTCGTTCAGTCAGCCCTGATGCTTGATGCAGTGGTTTCATTGCAACCCATTGAACTCTGAATTCAGAGTTCAATATGTGAAATTCTGCTGGCGAGTCAATTTTGGTTGACGATTGGCAATGTTTCGATGCAAAACCAACAAGGTATTCTCTCTTCCACAGAGATCTTTGCCGCCAGAATCGCCAAGTACTTCCTTGGAAATTTATTCTGGCTGGTCTCAGTCAAGCACTATCGATTGACAGATCGCGTGTTCTTGTCCACGCATGGGTCAGCCATTTATTGCGGGTCACATCATTTCTAATGGTTGATAGTAAATGGCTGCTATGTATGACAAAATTGACGCTCAACTTTCCTTCAAACAAAGCGAAGAATGGGCCTATTTCGTTGAAAAACTTCTGTTGCCGATTGGCGTATACACTGATTCAATTCGATGAATTGAGGAGGGTTCAGCGATGTTGGGACCACGGCAAGTTGCGCAAGGTTCGCGGTTCTAAGACTTCAATCTCGAGGCTCTGGTCCCTGAAGATCATCTGCTGCGTTCGATTGATCGCTTTTTCGATCTCTCTGGTGTTCGCGCCCACTTGGCTGCGTCCTACAGCTCGACAGGTCGCCCCTCGATCGATCCAGAATTGATGATCCGCATGCTGATCGTTGGCTATACTCACGGCATTCGCTCTGAACGGCGGCTCTGCGAAGAGGTTCGCCTGAATCTGGCGTATCGTTGGTTTTGCCGCCTCGATCTGGCTGACCCGATCCCAGATCACTCCACGTTCTCGAAGAACCGCCATGCGTTGCCCGGTAGGCGATGCATGCATCGCCGTAAGGGGGCCGGTTCCGTGACACTGACCTGTTCCGAAAGATCTTTGAGGATATCGTCGCTCGTTGCATCGCAGGAGGCCTTGTCAGTGGCGCAAACTTCGCCACGGATGCCAGCCTAATCCAGGCTGACGCCAACAAGCTGAACTCCACGTCGAAAGAAGAGTGGGATCTCGATGCGATCAATCCCGAGACAGCGCCACGTGCGGTTGTAGAATACCTGTTCGCGCTGGACGACGCAGCTTTTGGCGCTGCGACGGACGTAAAGCCAAAGTTCACTTCGCATTCCGATCCATCCAGCCAGTGGACAGCGGCGCACCATGGGCCAGTCTACTTCGCCTATTCTAACAACTATCTTATCGACACCGACAATGCGGTCATCATGGATGTCGAAGCCAGCCGCTCAGTTCGGACCGGCGAGACCTATGCGGCATGCAAGATGATTGAACGGGTTCAAGATCGGGTTGGCCTTTGGCCGGAGCGCCTGATCGCCGACACAGCCTATGGATCGGGGGAAGTGCTGAACTGGCTGGTCGAGGGGTGCGGAATCGAGCCGCATATCCCTGTGATCGATAAATCTAAGCGAACCGACGGGACATTCTCCCAGGAGGACTTTACCTATGATCGTGAGGCCGACACATACATATGTCCGGTCGGAAAAGAATTGCGTCACGGTTGGCGCACGTACCGTCGTGAGCGCAAAGGCCCGAAAGATACAACATCTGCCAAGTACAGCGCCCTACAAGTCGACTGTGAAGCTTGCCCTCTGCAAGTGAAATGCTGCCCAAAGGGTGTTCCACGCCGCGTAACCCGATCTGAGTTCGAAGGCGCTCGGCAAATGGCTCGCGACATAGCCAAGACCGACGAATACGCAATCTCCTGCAAGCTGCGAAAGAAGGTTGAGATGCTCTTTGCCCATCTCAAGCGTATTCTGGGGCTCGGAAGGCTCAGGCTGCGCGGGCCATGCGGCGCCAACGACGAATTCCTCCTCGCAGCCACCGCACAGAACCTCAGAAAGCTCGTGAAACTCATTCCGATGCCCGAAAAGCCGCAGCCAGCGTGAGGGCCATGGCGCGTTCTTTCTTCGAGCCGCCCTAAATCCCAAGCTATCAACTTCGAACAGCGACTTTTTCAACGGAATAGGCTAAATCCTGCCATCTGCCGCACAGCACTGATTTAGGTTAAAGTGGCCACGCAAAGGTCTGCTTGGCAGGGAGCTCGGGAGCGACTGATCGGAGGATCAATCGTGTTTATTTCCAACTTACCCGCTATTCGCCGCAAAAAACCTGCCAGGAATAAAGGTCGAATAGTCGGCCAGAAACGACCCCTAAAACCCAAACATGTTTGGGCCATCCGAGTGCGCCTTGAGATCGCTGAGAACCATCGCGATCTCGCACTATTCAACACAGCGATCGACAGTAAACTGCGGGGCTGCGACCTCGTTGTTTTGAAAGTCGCTGACGTT
>CALKOT010000060.1 GCA_938092015.1 uncultured Paracoccaceae bacterium | reverse complement strand
ATCGGAGTCAGCAAAGGAGTCCCTCGCGTGCACGTGCGTAAGAAATCGCAAGACTTTGGCCCAAAGCCTAACCAAACCTTGCAAAACTCACTACTTGAAAAGCCCAATTATGGACGACCCTCCAATGGCTTAGGGAAACTTCACGGGCGACGAGCCTAGGTTTCACGTGTGAACCCCCCCCTGCCGTTTCACACTTCCTCAGCCACAAACCCCACCATTTCTCGAAAATCTTCACTCTACAGTTTTACAAACACCCACTTTGCGCTTTTCCAGCAAAACCGACGCTTTATACATGGTTTCACGCGTGAAACCCGTAAATGTGTAAGATATATCACTTGCCCACCCAGACCGTCCTCCCCACCTCATAAAGAGAAGGGAGCATGCATGTTCTGGTCATTCACATCGAAAGACCCGTCGCGGGACCTAGCCGCTGCTCAGCAGCATCTGATTGATCGCAAGTTCGCGAAGTCTGCCCGGCTGTTTCGCCGCCACAAGGCCGCCGTCGCGGCTGACCCGCGCCTGTCACTTGCCCATGCACGGGCGGAAATGCTGCAGGACAACGACAGCCGCGCGTGGCGTCTGTTCCGCCAGGCCATCGATCTGGCGGCTGAGCGGGGTGAGGTTCAGGTTCATGCAAACGCCCTCTTCCACTTCAGCGCGTTCAATCTGATGATACGGCGAAACGCCGACGCCTTTTCAACCGCGACGCAGGCAAGGGCGTTGTTTGAGCGGATCAATCTGCTGCCAGAAGCCCGCGCGGCAGCCCGCCTCGCCTGGACAGCCCGGGAAACGGCTTAGCGTCGCCCATCTATCTACGTCTTTGTGCCTTGTCGTAAACTTCCATCAGTCGTGCCTGATCCACACCGGTATAGACCTGCGTGGTGGACAGTGACGCGTGGCCCAGCAACTCCTGTATCGCCCGCAAATCCCCGCCGGCCTCTAACAGGTGCGTCGCAAAGGAATGTCTCAGGGCATGGGGCGTCGCCGTTGCAGGCAGGCCAAGCGCCAACCGCGCCCGCTCCATCGTTTTTTGCGCCATGCGTGGGTTCAGACGTTTGCCCCGTGCGCCCAGAAACAGCGGCGTATCAGGCCCGCCCTTGTAGGGGCAAAGCGCCAGGTATTCGTCCACCGCATCGCGCGCCGCCGGCAGAACAGGCGCAATTCGCTGTTTGCCGCCTTTGCCAGTAATCCGCAGGGATTCCGGCAGCGGGGCATCGCGGCGGTTCAGCCCCAACGCTTCTGATATTCGCATGCCAGACCCCCAGAGAAGGGTCAGAATCGCAGCATCGCGCGCTGCAATCCAGGTTTCACTGTGATCCGAGGTGGCGAAGTCCACCATTGCCGCTGCCGCTTTCGCCTCAACCGGGCGGGGCAGGCGTGGGGCTGCCTTGGGCGCCCGGGCGGCGAGGATGGCCGGGCACTCAATCCCTTCAACCTCAGCCAACCAACGATAGAAGGATTTGACGGCCGATAGCGATCGCGCGGCGGAACGCGGCGACAGGCCATTTGCGTTCAATCGCGCCATCCAACTGCGGACATCACGGACCGTCGCATCGCCAAGGTGGGCTGCGCCCAGCGGTTCGCCCCAATGGCTGGTTAAAAAGCCAAGGAAACCGCTGAGATCACGCTGATATGCTGAAAGGGTGTGGTCCGAGGCGTCGGCGGCGCCACGAAGCGCCGCCAGCCAACGGGTCATCAGATCGATCGCGCCTTCAGACAGAAGGACAGGATCAGGTTTACTCGCCAGGGTACAACCAATGGCGCAGCTGGCGTTCGACCACGCCGCCGAAGAAACTAAGCAGGTCTACGCCGTGTTCAGGACCGAAGCGGTGCGGATCTTCCGCGCCAAACACCAAGAGGCCCTGACGACGTTTGCCAAGATCGAGACGAACCAGCGCTTCGGACCGAACCCATCGGGCTGCTTCGCCAAAGATTGCATCCGCCTCGGGCGCCGCCTGGCGCAGCGCAACCTTGCGCACACCGCCGCCGCCAAGTTCCAGATACGCATCAACGCCGCCGGGTGGAACAACGATCATCGCTTCGGCGAGTTCTCTGTCGAGGCCTTGAACAGGGCCAGGCTCAGCCTCGTCCGTTTCAATGCAGAGGCGGGCAAAATCAACCGCCACCATGTCAGGCGTTTCCAAAGTCAGCACGCGCAGGAAATCGACGAACCGCGGCTGTTCCAGCAGCATCAGAACGGCCTTCTGGATCTGACTGGTGCCCGCGAGATTTTCGTAGGCGGCCGCAATCACAGACCGATGCGTGTTTTCCAGCTTGTCCAGCCGTGTTTCCAGCCGGTCGACCAGCGCGCCGCGGAGGTCTACGACCTTTCGCCCACCGGATTCAGGCTTTGCGTTGATCAGCGCACGCATCACATCGTGATCTTCCAGCACCGCATCAGGATCGGCTAGAATCTTTGCACGCAAATCGTGGCTTTTCTTATCCAACTTTGTCACCATAACAATTCCCCCTCACACAGGAACATAAAGCGCTTTCCACAAGCGCGTCACACCTAACTCAGAATATTCTGCCCCGTCTTGGCCCAGTCTTTCATGAACGCATCGAGGCCCTTGGCTGTCAGCACATGATCGGCCAGCTTGCGGATTACATCCGGCGGCATCGTGCCGACATCAGCGCCGACCAGCGCGCAGTCTTTCACGTGATTGACGGTCCGGATGGAGGCCGCCAAAATCTCGGTCTGGAAATGATAGTTGTCATAGATCTGGCGAATCTCGGCGATCAGGTCCATGCCGTCGAGGTTGATGTCGTCCAGACGCCCGATGAAGGGCGAGATAAAGGTAGCGCCGGCCTTGGCGGCGAGAAGCGCCTGATTGGCTGAGAAACAAAGCGTGACATTCACCATCTTGCCTTCGCCAGACAGCGTCTTACAGGCTTTCAGGCCATCCCAGTTCAGCGGGACTTTTACGGCGATGTTGTCGGCGATCTCGGCCAGCTTGCGGCCCTCTGCAATCATCGCGTCAGCTTCGGTCGCGGCGACTTCCGCGCTGACTGGGCCATCGACGATGGAACAGATTTCTTTGGTGACTTCGATGATGTCCCGACCGGATTTCATGATCAGGGACGGGTTGGTGGTGACGCCGTCAACCATGCCTGTGGCGGCAAGATCTTTGATGTCGTCAATTTCCGCCGTGTCGACGAAGAATTTCATGCGTGTTACTCCCACAAAGTTGGCTGGCGCACGCCTACTCTATTTCCACCGAACAGACCATAGAGCATCAGCCGCGCCCGGTACAATAGATTTAACGGGGCGTTAATGATCGCGAAGGTTGCAATATACCGCACAGGACAGCTGGTTTCGGTCTTAACACCGCTGCCAATCGATCGCGCATACGATTATCGTGTACCGTCTGAGATCGTGCTGAGTGATGGTGATATGGTTGAGGTCGCCGTTGGGCCTAACACCGTCATCGGTGTAGTTTGGGGGCCGGGTGCGGGTGATGCGAACCCGGCTAAGCTGAAGGATGTGACGCGCAAGCTTGACCTGCCGCCGATGGGGCAAGCAATGCGACGGTTCTTGCAGAAGGCGGCGGATTACACGCTGACTCCTCTGGGCGCGATGCTGCGGCTGGCGACGCGGGCGCCTGATCTGGGCAAGCCCCCCAAGCCCAAGACCGTCTATCGTTTGGGTGCAGAACGCCCTGACCGCGCTACCGCCGCCCGTGAACGGGTTTTTGAAGCGCTCGAGGCTGTTGGCGGGGCTGCTATGACCGCCGCTGAGATCGCCAATGCTGCAGGCGTTTCAGCGGGTGTTGTCAAAGGGCTGGCTGCAGCAGGTGCTCTGATCACTGAAGAACGGGCAGGGGCCAAGCCATTTCCCAAGCTGGGGTTGGGGGTCAGCAATCAGCTCTCAGATGCGCAGTCAGAAGCCGCTGCACAGATGTGCGCCGCCGTCGCCGCCCGGCGGTTTGAGACGCAGCTGCTGAAGGGCGTCACCGGGTCTGGTAAGACAGAAGTGTATATGGAGGCAGTGGCGGAGTGTCTGGCGCAGGGGCGGCAAGCCCTGATTCTGCTTCCTGAAATCGCTCTCACCGCGTCCTTCATCGAACGGGTTGACGCGCGGTTCGGCGCAAGGCCTGCTGAGTGGCATTCCGAGATCACCGGAACGCAGCGCCGCCGGGTCTGGGTTGGGGCGGCGGCTGGCGATGCTCAGCTGGTTGTTGGTGCCCGGTCGGCGCTGTTCCTGCCCTTTAAGGACCTTGGCCTCATCGTTGTGGATGAGGAGCATGACGGGTCGTACAAGCAGGAAGATGGCGCACTCTACTCCGCCCGCGATATGTCGGTTCTCAGGGCCTCGTTGTGTCAGTCGGTGACGGTGCTCGCCTCCGCCACGCCGTCTCTGGAAAGCTGGGCGAATGCTGAGGCGGGGAAGTACAAGCGCATCGAACTGCCTGAGCGTTTTGGCGCGGCTGAGTTGCCGGAAACCCGCCTGATCGACCTTCGCGAGGAAAAGATTGAGCGCGGCCGCTGGATCGCGCCGCCTTTGGCCCGCGCGGTCTATCAGCGGCTTGAGGCGGGAGAGCAGTCTTTGCTGTTTCTCAACCGCCGCGGCTACGCCCCCCTGACAGTCTGCCGGGCCTGCGGGTATTTCTTTGAGTGTTCGGATTGCGACGCAAGGATGGTTGAGCACCGCTACCGGGGCCGCCTGATGTGCCATCAATGCGGCGCGACCAAACCGATCCCAACTGAGTGCCCGAAATGCGGGCGCGACGACTGCCTGTCCGTCTCAGGCCCCGGCGTGGAGCGGTTGGCAGAGGAAGCGGCAGAGCGGTTTGATGGCGCCCGCATCGCCCTATTGTCCTCAGACATGGCGCCGGGGTCCTCGGTGAAAGAGGCTGTCGCGAGCATCGCGCGGGGGGACGTCGACATCATTATCGGGACCCAGATCGTCGCCAAGGGCCACAACTTTCCGCTGCTCACTCTGGTCGGCGTGATCGACGCTGATCTAGGCCTGCAGGGCGGCGATTTGCGGGCGGCGGAGCGGTCATTCCAGCTGATCCGTCAGGTCGCGGGCCGGGCGGGCCGGGCGGACAAGCCGGGCGTCGCGATGATCCAAACCGCCGCCCCCGACCACCCCGTGATGACCTCGCTTTTGTCGGGCGATGAGGAGGCTTTTCTGCGCCAACTGGCCGAGGAACGCCGCGCCGCCGGAGCGCCGCCTTATGGGCGCATGGCTGGGATCATTGTATCGGGCAAGAATGAAGAGGCTGTGTGGGCGGCGGCCAAGAAACTGAGCGCGGATACAAGCGCGCTGACGCGCATCGGGGCGGAGGTGTTTGGACCCGCCCCTGCGCCGATTGCTCGTGTTCGAGGCAGGGTCCGCGCCCGGCTGCTGGTCAAGGCGCCGAAGGGTGTCCCGCTGCAGGATGCGTTGAAGCGTTGGCGCGAGGCGGCGAAGGTGCCATCATCGGTGCGGGTGGCGATTGATATCGATCCGCAGAGTTTTTTGTAGTTGTAGTTACTGTGAGGCAGTAAATATATTTACCTGAGTAAATTCTGAAATTGGCGATAATAGAGCTAGTCGTCTGTGATTTTCACCCTAACGATTCAAATTTCGTTCGCGATCGTCATCGTGCTCAGATTGAGGCTTCCGGTTTCCGGTTCTGATTGACAAGGCAGGCCAGTAAACAGAGGCACAGAAGCCTGAGCCACCTTGCC
>CALKOT010000059.1 GCA_938092015.1 uncultured Paracoccaceae bacterium | reverse complement strand
GCGATTGAGGTTTTGACACCAAACTCATATTTGGTGCGGGCCTTGCCTTTGCCGATACATTCAACCTCTGGCGCATGCAGGGCGTAGAGCTTGTTCTTGTCGCTCGCCTGCTGCCCAAGGATCTTCTCCGCCCGTTCCAGCTGGCGATGGCTGACAGCTTTCGTTTTGACCGCGACCGTGATGGTTTCGGCCAGAAGCGCCTCCAGATCACCCGGTCCAATGCGGCTGCGCCAGCGCGTCATCGATGATCTATCGAACGGCAAAACATGCTGAAAATGCGTCTCGCCGCAGAACGCCTGAAAATACGGGTTCTCCAGCCAGGCCGTGCAGGTCTCCTCATCGCTCAACCCCTTCATGTGCTTGAGCAGATGCACGCCCGCCATCAACCGCGTCGGCAAACCTCGTCGCCCCTTGGTCTCGTGATAGAGCGGCCCAAACGCGTCATCGAACCGGGTCCAGTCGATCAGTTCGGCCAGCCGCAAAAGCTCATGCTCCGGATCAATAATCGCCTCCAGGGTGCTGCGGAAAAGGTCGCCGGTTGGCGTTTCTGGCTTTTGTGGGCGCATCACGAACCTCGATGGTCAATCTCAACAATGCGACCGAACCACATCGCCGTTAGCAAGGGAATCCCTCGCGTGCACAGGCGTACGAAATCGCAAGACTTTGGCCCAAAGCCTAACCAAACCTTGCAAAACTCACTACTTGAAAAGCCCAATTATGGACGACCCTCCAATGGCTTAGGGAAACTTCACGGGCGACTATCTGCCCTTTTCAAAAGATTTGCGGGGCTGGCGTCATCTGACCTTAGTGTTGCGACGCCTGCCGAAACGGCGATCCGCGGCGCCCCTGGATTTGGAGACGCCGCGATTTTGCGAACCCTTTCAGCCGCGGCGCAGCCAGCGGAAAGGTTGATGCCAGGCAGAGCGACCAGAAACTCCTCTCCACCAACGCGAGCGATCAGATCAACGCCGCGCATATTGTTGCTGAGCCGTTCTGCAAAGATACGCAAAGCCTGATGCCCAAAATCGTTGCCGAACCGCTCATTGACGTTTTTAAATCGGTCGATGTCGAAGATGAGAAGCGATAGCGGCGCGTTGGATTCGCGTGCTACATCAAAGTGTTTTGTCAGATGGTGGTCGACATAGCGACGGTTGTAGAGGCTGGTAAGAGGATCGATGATAGTTAGCTTCAGACCATCGCGCACCAGTTCCGAATCTGGTCAGTGCGAAGTTTCTTTTTCAGCTGCGCTCGTAAGCGAACAGCAAGTTCGGTTTTGTCAGGTGGATCGGAAATATAGTTAGAAGCGCCTTGGTCAAGGCATCGGGCAGCTAAGCTTGAAGTTGCGGCGTTTGTCGTCACGAGAACCGCGGGGGGCGATCCATAGTGATGGTGGCTGAGTGCAGAACATAACGTACCGCGATCCTCCCTTGATGGAAGGTCGGTCGCAATCAGGAACCCGTCAGGTGGGTTGGTTCGTAACAGGCGCATGGCTTCGACACCGCTAGAGACCCATGTGCACTGATTTCCTGTACGTTCAGTAACGACGTCAGAGTACCGCTTAGCTACTGCTTAAGACGATGCAACTATGGCTACGGCGCCTAGATGGTCTCGCAGCCGTTTGGTAAGGGGTTTGCCCAACCCCAATTCAGCGCTGGTCGCCTCGCGCAGCCTAAGTTCTTCTGTCAGCATTCGGTGGCGGGCAAGTGATCGCATGCGTGCGAACAGGGCTAGGTCGTCCACATGTTTGGACAGAAAGTCATCAGCGCCAGCTTCAAATCCCGCGATGCGCTGTTCCGGGCGATTTTCTAGCGTGATCAGAACAATCGGAATATCGTAAAAAAGCTTATGAGATCTGAAGCTCCTTCAATTTATGATACCACATGATCCCTCCAGATCAACGCCCATGAGGATAGTATCGACTTTTTCGGTCGATAGCTCAGTGAATGCATCGTCGCCATATTCGTATTCCCGAACTTCGAAATAGGCAGCCTCAAGCTGCGCTTTCAGCGCCTGACACTCGCTGCCCGACCTGTCGATGATTGCGACTTTACCTGGCACGTTGAAATAGCTTTCAGTTTAGGTGCTGTTTTACTGTGCTGACGAGGGTGTCGATCAATACCGGTTTGGCGACGTAGTCAGTGCATCCCCCAGCTCTGATACGACGTTCATCGCCCGGCAGGGCATGTGCGGTAATTGCGATGATAGGAATTCCTGCAGGTTCTTCCGATCGTTGGGCCTGGCGGGTCGCTTCGAGGCCCGACATTTCAGGCAGCTGTATGTCCATCAGGATCAGGTCTGGTCGTTGCTCGCGCGCCATGTCCGCAACGACGGCGCCGCTTGTGGCGCTTAGGGTGGCGATACCTTCCGCCGCTAGAATGTCCTCAAACAGTCTGAGGTTGAGATCGTTATCCTCGACAATCAGAACCATTTTGGTCATTCATCACCTCTGGCGTTTGCCCAAATGAGCGGGCGGTGGTTGATTTGCTTTTGGGATGATAGCGGATGTTCGGTTAATGAAACCTTGTCGAAAATTGAGTGGTTTTTCACATGACGCCTGACGTCGCTGAAACGATCGCCGTAAAAGCCCTCGTCTGGATTGCTGAACGCGATGAGCTTGCCTCATCTTTTCTCGGTGCGTCCGGGGCGACTGCGGATGAGCTGCGCGAGCGCGCCAGCGATCCTGAATTTCTGGGGTTCGTCCTTGATTTCCTGCTAAGTGATGAAGACGCGCTGCTTGGGTTTTGCGAAGACGTCACCCTGAAACCTGATTTGCCGATGAGGGCGCGCGCTGTGTTGCCCGGCGGTGATCTGCCGAACTGGACCTGAGAGATGAGTGACAAAGCGCCTGCATGGCATAGCGAAGACCTGGGTGAGATCGCCCCACGCATCCTGGGTGAATTGCAGGAAGTGAAGATCATCCGGGGCCGCCCGGTCGTGGCGGTGGATGCGGATGAGGTGCTCGTCCACTTCGCCAGCCACTTTGCTGAATATTGCGAAGATCGCGGCAACCAGTTTTCGCTGACCGAATACAGCCTTGATTCCGCACTGCGCGGCCCGGATGGCGAGGCGCTGACGCGCGAACAGATCCTGCCCCTGATCTGGGGGTTCATAGATGAGCAGACCCGCTGGCAGCGCGCCATTCAAGGCGCCGCTTCTGCTATGGCCTCGCTTGGAAAGGACGCACAGGTCGTTGTGTTGACCAATGCGCCATTCAAGGTGCGCGATCAGCGGATCGCCAATTTGGCTGACCATGGAATTTCGTTTCCTGTGGTGATGAATGAAGGCGGCAAAGGCAGGGCGCTGCATTGGTTGCAGGATCAAGCGGATGCGCCCGTCGCTTTTGTTGATGACAGCCCAAAGCAGATCGCTTCGGCCGCCAAGCATGCGCCTGATGTGGCGCGGTTCCATCTGGTCGGCTGCGAGATGTTAAAGCCAATCGTCGCGAAGTCTGATGATGCGACACACCATCCGCATGACTGGGCTGAGGCGGAAGCTGAGATCCGCGATCACTTGCTGTGACCCCAATCGTCCGAGACGCTGAAGAACGGGAATATCCCGCGCTCGCCTCGTTGTGGTTCCATGCCTGGCGAGAGGCGCATGAACCTTATGTGCCAGCGGAATTGACCCGTATCCGAACACTGGCCTCTTTCGAAGAACGGTTGCGTATGTTTGGGCGCGAGCTTCGTTTGGTGGGCCCGATAGGGGCGCCGTTGGGCCTGTGCGTGGTCAAGGATGATGAGCTGAACCAGCTGTTCACTTCACCTGAAGCGCGCGGAACAGGGGCGGCGCAGGCGTTGATTGCGGATGCTGAGGCGCGGGTCGCTGCCGCTGGGCATTCGATGATCTGGCTGGATGTGGTGATCGAGAATGCGCGGGCGATCCGGTTCTATGAAAAGACGGGCTGGCGGCGAAAAGGCGAGCAGATCGTAGGCCTGGATACACTGGATCAGCCGTTCGATTTGAAGGTTTTGATTATGGAAAAGTCCCTGATGTGAGATCAAAAGGGCAATAGCTTTCACATTTGAAAGAAATCATAAGTCATTGAAAAATATGGGGCATAAGTGTGGTTGCCACATTTTTGACATAAATTGTTCCATCTATGCTCTTGTTGCGCGGCCCTTTTCACCTCTCACCAGCATTACGAAAAATGCGCGCTGATCGTCCCGAAGATACCATAGTCGACGATTGCTTCTTCGCCTGGGGATACTTCCAGCGGGACCATGCAGGTGCCAGTTGTGACCAACTCTCCGGCTTTAATGTCTGTGCCCGTCCCCGCCACTTCGTTCACCAACCATGTCAACGCATCGCGCGGATCGCCAAGAACGGCGGCGCCTGAGCCTGCCCGGGTGAACTTGCCCGTAACCTCTGCGTGGACCGGATGGGTGGACAGGTCGACGCTGCGCCAATCGGCGATAACTGCCGGGCCAACAATCAGCTCTCTCGCGCAGGCATTGTCGGCGATAAGGCTGGGTGCGCCGACTTTGGTGAAATCAGTGTATCGGCTGTCCGGGATCTCAATAGTCAGGTGCATGGTGTCCACCGCGGCCATAACCTCTGCTTTGTCATAGGTCTGTCCGGTGGGAAGGTCGCGACCAAAGCGAAAGCCAAACTCGGGCTCACAGACCAGCATCCGGTTGTTGGTAAGCGAGATTACAGCGCCGGGGGCGAAGATCTTTTCTGCGAGCAAGCGGCCAGCGATGGGGCCATCTACGTTGATATGGCTTTGGCCCGCTGCACTGGTGGCGGCGATTTTCCAGCCGTAGCGTGGGTGGGCTGAGCGGTCCTCATAGGTGGCTTGAATGACGTAGCCTTCTGCGCGGGATGTAGGCGGGGTGGGGAGGGTGTCGATCAGGCCGCCAGACAGGGCAGTTTGCCAGAGGTGGTCTGCTGCGGATTTGTGGTCGGGCATGGCTGGTCCCCCTTTCTGTTGTGCGCAGCGTAGAGCGAAAGTGGAGAACATTGCATCAGGTTTTGGTTTTGCTGCCCTTATTTGGATCACAGTAGTGGAAACAAGAGTTAAGGCTCGCGTCCGCCTGGGGGCGGGCCCCTTTCGGCGATTTTCAATCGCCTATCAGGCAAAGAGACGCGGGCGGTGCTGGTCGCGCGTCCCAAAAGTCCTGCTTGGCGAATGTCACCTCACCCTCCCTTGCGCTGCACCTGCCAGAGACAGATACTCCGCTACATGTCGCTCCCCCCCGGTTTCCTCGATGAGATTCGCGCACGCGTCTCAATTGCGAAAGTGATTGAGCGTAAGGTGACGTGGGACCAGAAAAAGTCGAACGCAGCTAAGGGCGATTACTGGGCAAACTGCCCGTTCCACCAGGAAAAAACGTCATCCTTCCATGTCGAGGACAGGAAAGGCTTTTACTACTGCTTTGGGTGTCATGCCAAAGGCGACGCCATAACCTTCCTGAAAGATGCCGAAAACATGGGGTTCATGGAGGCTGTCGAAGTGCTGGCGGCTGAGGCTGGCATGCCGATGCCCGAACGCGATCCGCGTGCGCAAGAGCGCCAGGAAAAACGCACTGAGCTGACAGAGGTGATGGAACATGCGGTGCAGTTCTACCGCCTGCAGTTTCGCGCCGCGAAAGGTCAGAACGCGCGCGACTATATCCAGCGACGGGGCCTGTCGGAAAAAATCGTCGACCAGTTTGAGATCGGCTATGCGCCGGACACACGCACGGCGCTGTTTGAGCATCTCGGCGGCAAAGGCGTGTCGCCAAAACAGATGGATGACGCCGGGCTGATCATTATTCCCGATGATGGCGGCAAGCCGTTTGACCGGTTTCGGGGACGTATCATGTTCCCGATCCGTGATCCACGTGGGCGCTGCATCGCATTTGGCGGGCGCGCAATGGACCCGAATGCACGGGCCAAATATCTGAATTCGCCGGAAACGCCTTTGTTCGATAAAGGCCGCAGCCTGTTCAATCACGGCCCGGCGCGCGAAGCGGCGGGTAAGATCGGCGCCTTGATTGTTGCGGAAGGGTACATGGACGTCATCGCGCTGACGCAGGGTGGCTTTAGTCATGGTGTTGCGCCGCTGGGCACTGCGATCACAGAAGATCAGCTGCGCCTGATGTGGCGTATCGCGGATGAGCCTGTCATCGCGTTGGACGGCGATAAAGCTGGCCTGCGCGCCGCCATGCGTGTCATCGACATTGCACTGCCGATGCTTGAGGCGGGCAAATCCCTGCGTTTTGCGCTGATGCCCGATGGTCAGGACCCGGATGATCTGATCAAGGCCAGCGGTCCATCCGCAATGCAAACGTTGCTGGATCAGGCCCTTCCGATGGTTGAACTGCTATGGCGTCGGGAAACAGAGGACCAGAACTTTGACAGCCCGGAACGCCGTGCTGCGCTGGACGCCCGCCTGAAAGCGGCGCTGGCCAAGATCGGCGACCCCAATCTGCGCGGCCATTATGGGCAGGCCATCAAGGAACGCCGCGCACATCTGTTTGCGCCCGCAGGTGGCGGGGCGCCTGCAAGACGGTTCGAAGGCGGCGGCGGCCGGGGCAATTGGGGCAAGGCGCCCTGGGCCCCGACAATGGCGTCGGCTGAGATGAAGTCGTCTTCACTTGCCCGTGCCGCCGGGCGGGAGTCCGAAGCGCGAGGCCGCGAAGCGACGCTTTTGTTGGTGATGATCAACCATCCATCGCTTGCTGACAGGCGATTTGAAGCGCTTGAAGAGATGGACTTTATCTGCCGTGACCTTGACGAAGTGAGGGTAGCGCTACTATCTGCTTTCTTAAGGCTCGACGGCGCGGCATCGATTCGCGACGGGCTTATCGCAGAGATCGAACATCTCACAGGCCGGAATCCGGTCACACATCTGATGGCGACCCCTCAAGCCGCCGACGCCCGATTTGCGGCTCCACATGCGGACGAGGAGCTGGCCGAGTTGGGATTTGAGGAAATCCTGGCACGGCACAAGGCGCTTCTTGCGTTCCAGCGAGAGGTGGCCGAAGCGGAAGCCGAGATGACATCAGCACCTGGTGAAGATGTGGACAGACGGCTTGAGGCCGCGTCGAGGGCGCACTTTAAAGATGCGACGCCGACGCTACCTGAGGCAGAAGATGACGATGAAACCTATTCGGCGCGCCTAAGAAACGCGATTGAAGGAAAGATCTGGGAAAAGAAAAGTCGCCGGCGCAGTTGACGAATCAGTGATTCGCGGCGATTCGCACCCAGCTAGATAGATCGGAGCCGCTCATGGCCGCTAAAGACGTCGACGAGACCCAGACAGACGCACAACGCGAAAATTCTGGCCCGATGCTCGACATCAGCCAGGCCGCCGTCAAAAAGATGATCGGCGCCGCGAAGGCGAAGGGCTACATCACCTATGATGAGCTGAACAAAGTTCTGCCGCCTGAGCAGTTTTCGTCCGAACAGATCGAAGATGTGATGTCGATGCTGTCCGAAATGGGTGTGAACGTCATCGAGGCCGAAGAAAGCGCCGACCCTGAAGAAGAGGGCGACGAGAAGAAATCTGAATCCAAAGAGGTCGTCACCACGACGACCGAAACCCAGACGCTGGACCGCACGGACGACCCCGTCCGCATGTATCTGCGCGAAATGGGCACGGTCGAACTGCTAAGCCGCGAAGGCGAAATCGCCATCGCCAAGCGGATCGAAGCTGGTCGTGGAACCATGATCCGCGGTCTGTGCGAAAGCCCCCTGACCTTCAAAGCGATCACCATCTGGCTGGAAGAGCTGGAAGATGAACGCATCGTTCTGCGCGATGTTATCGACCTTGAGACAACGTTCGGCGAGACGCTGATCGAAGAAGCCAACGACACTGAAGAAACAGTCGTCGATGGCGCCGAGGCTGGCGACGGCGAAGCGAAGCCTGCCGGTGAAGATGAAGAGAAAGCCGAAGGCGAAACGACCGCTACGGATGATGACGAAGAAGATGAGGATGAGCAGGCCAACCTGTCGCTGAGTGCGATGGAAGCGGCGCTGAAACCCCAGGTTCTGGAATCTCTGACCATCATCTCTGACAATTACGCCAAGCTACACAAGATGCAGGAAGATCGTATCAATGCGGCGCTGAACGAAGATGAACAGTTTTCGGCGACGCAGGAACGCAGCTATCAGAAGCTGCGCAATGAGATCGTTATTCTGGTCAACGACCTGCATCTTCACAACAACCGCATCGAGACACTGATCGACCAGCTCTACGGCATCAACCGCCGTTTGCTGACGCTTGAATCGGGCCTCGTGAAGATCGCTGACGCCCACCGCGTGAACCGCCGCGAGTTCATTGAAGAATATCGCGGGAATGAGCTTGACCCGATGTGGGTCGACCGTGTCGCCGGCCTGAAAGGCAAAGGCTGGGCCGCGATGATCGAGAAAGATCGCGAAAAGGTCGAAGCCGGGCGGAACGAAATCGGTGAAATCGGCCAGCTGATCGGCGTCGACATCCCTGAATTCCGTCGCATCGTTCAGACGGTTCAGAAGGGCGAAAAAGAAGCGCGGATCGCCAAGAAAGAAATGGTCGAAGCCAACCTTCGCCTCGTGATTTCGATCGCCAAGAAATACACCAACCGTGGCCTGCAGTTCCTCGATCTCATTCAGGAAGGCAATATCGGCCTGATGAAGGCGGTCGATAAGTTTGAATACCGTCGCGGTTACAAATTCTCGACCTACGCGACGTGGTGGATCAGGCAGGCGATCACGCGGTCGATTGCTGACCAGGCCCGCACGATCCGTATCCCGGTCCACATGATCGAGACGATCAACAAGCTGGTCCGCACCGGCCGTCAGATGCTGCACGAAATCGGGCGCGAACCAACGCCAGAGGAATTGGCGGCCAAGCTGCAGATGCCTCTCGAAAAAGTTCGCAAGGTGATGAAGATCGCCAAGGAGCCGATTTCGCTGGAGACGCCGATTGGCGACGAAGAAGACAGCCAGCTCGGCGATTTCATCGAAGACAAGAACGCCGTTCTGCCGCTGGATGCGGCTATTCAGGGCAACCTGAAGGAAACGACGACCCGCGTTCTGGCTTCGCTGACACCCCGTGAAGAACGGGTTCTGCGGATGCGGTTCGGTATCGGCATGAACACTGACCACACGCTTGAAGAAGTTGGCCAGCAGTTCAGCGTGACCCGCGAACGTATTCGTCAGATTGAGGCCAAAGCGCTGCGGAAGCTGAAACATCCGTCACGGAGCCGCAAACTGCGGAGCTTCCTGGAAAGCTGATTTCTACCAGAGTTTTGGAAACGGCCGTCCCTTTTGGGCGGCCGTTTTCGTTTAGAGATACCACTCATGCTCACGCGGATGGATGTCCGCCATGAACGCATCAAACTCTGCCTGTTTGGCGTGGATGTAGGCATCAATGTAGCGCTGTTCAAAATAGTCAGGCAGCGTGGCGCCGGCCGCCATCCGATCCAGTGCTGACCACAGTGTCAGCGGCAGATCAGGATCAACCTCAGCCCCGGCATTGCCGCTGACCATGGGCGTCGGCGTCAGCTTGTTCGTGATCCCATGATGCGCCGCCGCCAGAACTGCGGCCATGACCAGATACGGGTTTGCATCCGCGCCCGCGATGCGGTGCTCAACGCGGCGGGCGGGGCCGCTGGCTGCGGGGACCCGGAACGCGACGGATCGGTTGTCTTCGCCCCAGTCGCTTGTCACGGGCGTGAACTGATCAGGTTCAAACCTGCGAAAGGCGTTCAGGTTCGGGGCGAAAATCGCCATGGTTTCGGCCTGCATCGCTTGCATGCCGCCAATGACATTCGCC
Source organism: uncultured Paracoccaceae bacterium (assembly GCA_938092015.1). GTDB lineage: Bacteria > Pseudomonadota > Alphaproteobacteria > Rhodobacterales > Rhodobacteraceae > Pikeienuella. Next base: position 60,565 of record CALKOT010000059.1, on the reverse strand, counting down.
AGTATGGCGTCACCGCCCGGCCCGCCAAAGACGCCGGCGCCGCTCTCATCTTCGAAACTGAGATTGACCTGCATGCCACTGCCGGAGTCCGGTCCGTAAGGTTTCGCCATGAACGTCGCCTCCATGCCCTGCGCTTGGGCGACGCCTGTCACGGTGCGGCGCAATAGTGCGGCATGGTCGGCGGCGGCAATGGGATCGGCTAGATGGGCGAGGTTGATCTCGTATTGGCCCGGTCCGTATTCCTTGATGATCGTTGTGACCGGCACGCCCTGCGCTGTGCAAGCGACGTGGATCGCGTCGATGATGGGGCTAAAGGCGTCAAGTTCCGCCATGTTGAACACGTTGCCCTGCGCGGCAGCGTGGCGAGCGCCGGGGGCAAGTGCTGGCGTTGGCCCGCCAGCGGCGTCGCGGGCAGGGTCGATCAGATAGAATTCGACCTCGATCGCCGTCACCGGTTTCAAGCCGAGGCTTTTATAGCGTTCGACGATAAGTTCCAACACGGCGCGTGGTTCGAACCATAAAGGGCCATCATCCCAGAACCGCATCAGGCATTGTGCGCGCGCCTCGCCTGCCCACGGGACCGGTTGCAACGTGCCAGGGACCATCACTGTCGGCCCGTCCGGGTCGCCATCAGCGAACCCTCTGCCTGCTGTGTCCCAGGCAATGCCGTTGATGTCGGTCAACTGCATCGCCTCGCAGATGGAAGAGCCTTTGGTGACAATCGTTTCAAGATCAGCAACCGGATGGCGCTTGCCAAACGCCTTGCCGTTGATGTCGACCAGAAAGGCGTCGACGGATTTTGTGTCGGGGTGTTTGGCGAGGAAGGCGGTAAGCTCTTCCTCAGGTGTTGATGCAGTCATGTCTCGCCCCTGTCATTGCGCTTTTGGCATCAACGCGTGGTCAGGGTCGCTTTGTCAATCTGCCCGCGTAGATGTGCGGGCAGATCAGATATCAAGTCTGGGGCGCCTGTGGCGGTTTGCTCAGATGCCCCCGTTTGATCCAGAACGTAACACCGTCTGCGCCCGCTTTGGCGGTGGTTTTCGCGCCTTTCGGCAACCGCAGCCAGCTTTCCGCAGAAAACGTCTCGCCACTTTCTTCGAAGCCACCTGCCGTCACCAGCACCTCCAGCCCGCCATCAGCGTTCAGAGGAATGTCAGCGCCAGCGGCTCAGCGTTCCATGCGAACGTCTTCATGGGCGTCCGCGAACAGACCTTGCGCCTGACCGCCGCCGCCCCCGTTTGTGTCGATGTCGAACCATGGCGCTTTGTTTGTATCGACGCGGACATGCGTGCGGTCCGCCATGTCAAACTGCCAGAGTTTCACAAAGATCTCGCAGCCAGGTTTGGAGCCAGGCTTGTGACTGCTTTCAGGCGGATTGCGGATGTAACTGCCAGCCGGGAATGCGCCGTGTTCGTCTTCAAACACGCCGGACATCACCAGAAACTCTTCGCCACCCGTATGCACGTGGGGGCTGAAATCGCTGCCTGGCGCATAACGGACGATGGTAGTTGCGCGGGCGACCTCATCCCCCAACCGGTCCAGCATCCGCCGATCCACCCCCGCCATTGGCGAGGGCACATATTCCGCATCCGCCGGATGGGACGTGGCGCGTTTGTCGAAATCTGCATTCAGTTCCATCTGGTTTCCCCTTTTATGAATAGCGGGCCGACGCGCGGGCGCGCCATTTGGTCAGATTAGTGCATTCTGGCGGGATGGCGATACCGGTGAAGTCGGCGAATGCGAGGCCTGCCAAAGTTGTGATGTCCGCCATCGAATAGTCTTCACCAGCCACATAGTCCTGATTTGCCAGCACGCCGTCGAAATAGCGCATGCCTTCATAGGCCTGCATTTTGTGGCGCTCGCCCCATTCGGCGTTCTGGTGGGTTTCGATGTTGGGGCCAAGGCCCGGCGTAGCGTGGTGGAAATAATCGGCGACGGCATCCAGCAGCTTCGCTTCGGCCCGACGCTGTATCATGTGGATCTGGCCGCGGGTGCGGGGGGTCGCGCCCGTCAGCTTTGGATCGCCATCGATGTGATCGATGTACTCAGTAATCGCGGTGCATTCCGAAATCGTCAGGCCATCTTCCAGTTCCAGAACGGGAACGGCGCCTGACGGGTTCTTCGCCAGAAACTCTGCCGTGCGATGTTCGCCTTCGGGAACGTTGACCGAAATGAATTCGGCTTTGTCAGTCAGGCCCTTTTCAGCAAGCGCCATGCGAACGCGGGCGGGGTTTGGGAAGCCGTCAAATTCGTAGATCCTCATGTGGTCTCTCCTCTTGTCTATCTACTGATAGATAGACAGGTGGGATGGACTTTGGCCAACGTCAAGCCTATCTGGCGATAGATAAGGAGAATTTTGATGGATACGGTGGAAAAGCTGCTTGATGCGACTGAGCGGCGGATCAGGCAAAACGGCTATCACGCTGTAAGCTTTCGCGATCTGGCGGATGAGCTGGGGATCAAAAGCGCCAGCGTTCATTACCATTTTCGCCGTAAGGAAGATCTCGGCAAAGCGGTGGTGGAACGGTATTCGAAGCGGTTCTTTGAAGCGCTGGACAACGCGCCTGATCCGCTGGCTGCATATTGTGATGTCTTTGAGCATGCGCTGAAACGGGATGAAGCTATCTGCCTGTGCGGCGTTCTTGGGGCGGAAACGCGTGGGATCCCTGATGATGTGGCGGCTGAGGTTAAACGGTTCTTTGAAGACAATCTTGCTTGGTTGACTAACCACCTTGGCGACATAGGTAACGCAGCGATGGCCCTGTCGTCGTTAGAGGGTGGCATGATGATCGCCCAGTCGTTGGACGATTATTCGATCTTCGACCGCGTCAGGGCAGAGCTTTTGTCAAAGGCGGCGCAATGACTGCTAATATCAGGCCAGCCGTCAAAGCGGATATCGCTGACCTGATCGTAGTAATCGACGAGCTGAACGTGCACGAGGATGAGCCAACCGGCCACATGACCCCGGAAAAGGCCGCACGCGACCTTATGGGGCCTGACGCCGCGCTGGGGGCTTTTGTGGCTGAGGCGGAAGGCGCGTTGATCGGCTTTAGCTTTTGGCACTCAGCCTATGAGACCTGCTATGCGGCGTGGGGCGGGTTCATCAATGACCTCTACGTTCGCGCCACTCATCGCGGGACAGGCGCTGGCAGGGCGCTGGTGCAGGCCGTCGCGAGGGCGGTGGCGGAGGAAGGTGGAGAGTTCGTCTGGCTTACCGGCTACAGCCACAACGACATCGCGCGACGCTTTTACAAGCGTCTGATGGACGAGGAAGAAGAACGCGTCGTCGCCTATGCCCTGACAGGCGACCGGTTCAAAGCGTTAGTTGCGGGCGAAATCTAAGCAGCGTCCAACTGCCCAAGAAATTTCTGCAGGTTCATCATCGCGGGCATGGACGCATTGCGCAGGCGTTTCATCACAGACCGCTTTTCATGGTCATCCTCGGCAATCTCAGACACCAGCTTTGAAAAACCATCCAACCGGTTTTCCTTTAGCCAGCCGCGCAGTTCTTCATCCTGACCCCAATTGTACTGGTTGGTCATGAACGCGGCGGTGAACCGCAGAAAATCCGTATCGTGATTGGGCAGCGGAACAACGCCGCACAGCTGGTTCTTTTGCTTGTCGTCATCAAACCGCGCCTCGATATGGCCGATGAACGCGGCAGAGAAAACCGGCTGATAAGACCTGACCATTTGCGGCGTGATCAGGTCGCCCAAGAAGATGGGCTTGATCTCTTCGTTTGAAATGGCCCTCGCCGAACAGTCGATATGCAGTTGGTTGGGGCCGGTGGGGATTTCGCCTTCCTCCAGCACAATGCGATCCGCCTCAATCGCGGTGACGCGGCCCATGCGGATGATGTTCTTGATCTGCTGAATGGCTTCTAGTTCAGCCCTGCTGATGGTGGCGCCGTGGAACATTTTCGGGCGCACATCTTTGTCTATGCGTACGAAATATCCGCATGCTTCCAGCCGGTCGAACATGTCTTCGATGCTGTCTGCGGCGGCGATGGATTCGAACTGGGCGGCTTGCGCCTCCATCGTAGAATGGAAGAATTCTATGGTGGGTTGGGTGTTTTCGCGATCCAGCAGCCAGCCGTCGCGCGGCATGATCCAGCGGATTTTGTCGGGATCAACGCCGTGTTCCAGCAGCCAGAGGCAAGCGTCGATGCCGGTCTTGCCGCCGCCAACCACGACATAGCCTTCTGGCGCTTCGGTCACGCGGGGCAGGTCATTGAGGGGCATGAAGCGGGCGGATGGGTCGATGGTGAATGACGGTGTGTGCATCGACGGGGTTGAGGTCTTCAGGAAGGTCGCATCGACGGTCTTTTTTGCGATGACCTTGGTACGCTCGCCTGTCGTGAGAGACCTGAATACGCCGTCGCCTTCATAATCGCTCATCCCGAAGAACTGAACGCGGCCTGAGGGCAGGAATTGGTGGCGCATCACCTCATCATAATACGCGAGGATCTCAGCGCCTGAGGCAAGATCGTTAAGGCCCTTGTTGAGGCCCGTTTTGTCCAGCTCTCCGGTTCCAAGTTTCTTGGAACTGACGCCGTAGAAAGCTGATGGCTGGTGCAAGGTGACAAACGGATAGGCGACGTTCCAGTGCCCACCGGGTTTGTGGTGGCGGTCGATAATGACCATCGTAGCGTCTGTTTCGGTCAGCAAAACATCGGCGAAGGCCATGCCTACCGCACCTGCGCCTGCGATCAGATAATCCGTTTCAATCGTGCGCATTCCGACACCTTCCTTACCGTTCAGGTTTGGACTTAGCGGCTGCGCGATCTGCGCGCTAGTGCACGCTGCGTCACCTCTGGGTCGTTGTTTGGATGCCAGAACGCTCCTCCTTAGACGGGAATCATGTTAGCCTTTTTCCCGACTTGAGAGAGTAGGAGACTTCGATGACTACGCTGGCTGTATCTTCCGCGGAAGGATTTTTCGAAAAGAACGATGACGAAGAAAGCGGCTCTGCCTTTGAGCCGTCGTCCATCGGCCTGTCTTTTTCGGGTGGTGGCTATCGGGCGACGTTGTTTCACGCGGGCGCGTTGGTCCGGCTGAACGAACTTGGATTGATGCGGCGGGCAAGGACGATTGCGTCCGTTTCTGGCGGATCGATCACTACTGCGGTCCTGGCGATGAACTGGGACAAACTGGAATTTGAGGGCGATGTCGCGACGCCGCTGACAATGCGGCAGCATTTCTTAAGGCCGATCCTGAAGGCCACAGCCAAGGACATCGATGTACGCGTTGGCCTTGAAGGGCTTTTGCCGTTTCTGTCTGGCGGCAACCGTCTGGCGGCGGCGTATGACCGGAATATTTTTGATGGATTCCGGCTGAAGAATATCGGTGAAGCGCCAGAATTCGTGTTCTGCGCAACTAACCTGCAGACTGGCGGCCTCTTCAAGTTCCGAAAGAATAAACTGTCGGACTGGCGTACGCTTGAGGCGTCCACACAAAATGTTCGCTTGTCAGAGGCTGTTGCAGCCTCTTCCGCTTTCCCGCCTGTTCTGGCGCCGGTCCGTCTGTCGCTGGGCGGCGAGACAGTGAAGACCCACGAAATCGCCCGATATGACGACAAACGCCTGCACAAGCGCCCGGTGTTGGTAGATGGCGGCGTTTATGACAATCTTCGGCTGGAGGGGATCTGGAAGCAGTGTGGCGTCATTTTCTCAAGCTACGCTGGCAAGAATATGGATGCCGATCCGGGGAACTTTAACCTCGATATCATGATGCCAGTTGTGTTCCGCTTTCTCGAATACAGCATCGACTGGCGCGAACGTGTGTTGATCAACATGTTCAGGCACAAGCTGGACGATGGCCTGAGAGAGCGTGTAGGCGCCTACTGGGCGGCAGAAAAAACGCCGAAAAGCTCACCGAATGGGGGTGGTTGCCCGAAGATGTCGACGATGTTTTCAAGACGGTGAACGCGATGGGCACACGGCTTAAGCAGTTCGATCGCAAGATTGAAAAGGCGGCGATGCTGGCCGGATATCTGCAAGCGGATGTGAATATTCGCAAATGGTCGCTGCAAGATGCGGAGTCGCCAAAAGGGCCGCCAGAGGCAATGCGGGGGTTCTAACCCGTCACTGCTTCGCCAAAGAAAATCAGTGTGCAGTCTTCGTCGCTGACGTGGAACTCGCGCTGACCATAGTCCTGGTTAAAGGGGGCGCGGACACGGCCCACGGGAAGTTTGCTTAGGGCGTGGCGCATCGCCTCGTACAGGTCGTCCAATCCTTCGACATCAATGTAGAATGATCCTTCCCGTTCGGGATGCTTCAGGTCGACCTCTGGCCAGACCTCAACCAACGGGATCGCAACGGCGTCGCGTTTCAAAAAGGCATAGTTCTCTGCCTGAAATCCAACTGTGAACCCCAGAACATCCCGGTAGAACGCGATTTGGGCGCTGAGCGAGGTGCAAGGAACGAAGGGTATGATCTGTTTTAGCGTCATGGCGGCGCCCCTGCTTTATCTGGCTGGTGGGTGGGCGCAGTCTGATCCATAACAGGGCCATGTTAATGGATCTTACGCCATCCTCCGCCAGCATGGGATTATTGGCGGCTTTTGTCGGCACCGCTTCATCCTTCGCAGTTGTGTTGCAGGGCCTGCGCGCCATGGGCGCGAGCGAGGCTGAGGCGGCCTCTGGCCTGATGGCGATCGCCGTCGCCAAGGGACTGGCCGCGATGGCGATCACTGCGAAGACGCGGGTGCCGATCTCACTGGCGTGGTCGACGCCGGGCGCGGCCCTTCTTGCGACATCAGGCGCTTTGCCGGGCGGTTTTGCCGAAGCGACAGGTGCGTTCCTGATCTGCGGGCTTTTGCTGGCGACGACGGGCATGATCCGGCCACTACGCGAGGCGATCGAGAAAATTCCGCCTGCGTTGGCAAGCGCCTTACTGGCGGGGGTTTTGCTGACCTTCTGCCTCGCACCGTTTCAGGCCATCGCCTTCAATCCATTGTGGGGTTTGCCGATCTTTCTGGGCTGGGTGATTGGTGGGCGCATCAGCAATCTTCTTGCAGCGCCGGGCGCGCTGATCGCGTTCGTCGGCGTCGTTGTGTTTGGCGTGCAGCCATCGGGTGAGGATTTGCCAGGCCTTGCCGACATCGCGATCACAACGCCGATCTTCACGACGCCGATTTTCACTTTTGGCGGTCTGATTGGCGTGGCTTTGCCATTGTATCTGGTCACGATGGCCGGGCAAAACCTGCCGGGCGCAGGCATTCTGGTCAGTCATGGCTATCAGCCGCATGTGCGGCAAACGCTATTTGTATCTGGCGTCGCCTCCGCCATCGCCTCTCTCTTTGGCGGGCACGCCTGCAACTACGCCGCCATCACAGCCGCGATGTGCGCCAGCGAAGAGGCGCATCCAGATCCTGCAAAGCGCTATTGGGCGGCATTCATGTCGGGGCTTTTCTACGTGATCTTCGGTCTTTTTGCCGGGGTAGCGGTCAGCTTTGTCCTGCTGGCGCCGCAAATCCTGATCACGGCGGTTGGCGGCCTCGCGCTGTTCGGCGCCTTCTCAGCCGCCATCGTTAAAGCGTTGGAAAACCCGGTTGAGCGGGAACCGGCGGTTGTCACCTTCCTCGTCACCGCCTCTGGCGTTTCGTTCTTCGGCATCTCAGGCGCCTTCTGGGGCCTGATCGCAGGCGGCCTTTTGTATGCCTTGAAGTCCCGCAAATGATCGCGGCGGCGCAAGCGGCATGGCATGGCCAAACCGCCATGACGCGCGGCATCGCGATGATCATTATCTCAACGTTTGCGTTCGCAATCATGCATACCGCGATCCGCTATCTGTCGGATGAGATGCACCCGTTTCAAATCGCATTTTTTCGCAATGTTTTTGGCCTGGTCTTCCTGATCCCCCTGCTTAGTCAGGGCGGGTTTGCGCAGATGAAAACCAATCGATTTGGCCTGCATGCGGTGCGCGGCGTGGTGAACATCGGCGCGATGCTGCTGTTCTTTTACGCTCTGACGATCACGCCGCTGGCCACTGTGACGGCGCTGGGCTTCCTTGGGCCGATTTTCGCCGCTGCGTTAAGCGTACTGTTCCTTGGTGAAAGGTTCCGCGCGCGTCGCTGGGCCGCCATCGGCGTTGGCTTTTTGGGCATGTTGATCATCTTGCGCCCGGGGGTCATCGCGTTGGATATCGGTGCCGTGATGGTGATCGCATCCGCCGTCCTTTGGGGCATGGCGATGACCATCATCAAGGTCCTCGGCCGCACCGAAAGCAGCGTCGCCATCACCGCCTGGATGGGCATCATGCTTGGGCTGTTGTCGTTGGGCCCTGCGATCTGGGTCTGGCGCGACCCCAGCATGTGGGGATGGGCCGGGCTGGTGTTCATCGGCTTTTGGGGGTCAGTCGCGCAGGTGTCTTTGGCCCAAGCGCTGAAAGAGGCTGACCCAACTGCTATCATGCCGTTCGACTTTTTGCGCCTGATCTGGGCGACGCTGTTGGCCGCCTGGTTGTTCGCCGAGGCGCCTGATCTATTCACGTGGATCGGCGCTGCGGTGATTTTTGGCGCTGGTCTTTATATCGCGAACCGGGAACGGCAGGCGAAAAAGCATCTTACCACAGACGGCTAGGCTGGTACTTCACACGGCGGATGGGGATGGAAGATTCGATTGACGCGACACCTGCGATTTTGGTCAGGCGGGCAGTCAGGAAGCGTTCAAAATCATCCAGATCACGAACGGCTACGCGGATCAGGTAGTCAAAGCTGCCGGTCATTAACCAGCAATCGACAACTTCGGCGCATCGGGCGATCTCCGCCTCAAACGCGCTGAGCTGGTCGTCGATCTGCTTGTCCAGCCGGACAGAGACAAAGACGCTGAACCCGTAGCCCATTTTGTGCTCGTTTATGTCGGCCGAATAACCGCTGATATAGCCATCGGCTTCAAGCTTGCGAATGCGCCGCGCGCAGGGAGAGGGCGACAGGCCGATCCGCTCGCTGAGTTGCTGATGGGTCTGGCGCGCATCGCGTTGCAGTTCCCGAAGGATGCGGTGGTCCGTTTCGTCGAGATCGGTCATATCAACGCCTGAAATCCTCATGACTTACTGATTTCACGCTGACATCAGCCGCAAATGCAAGGTTTTCTCCCTGAGATTGGTTAATATTGATGGTGGAGTGCTGATACTCAGCGTGGATGGAGGCTTCATGACCAAATCCCATCTCAAAACCATCGAACAGCGCCTGTTGTGGCTGTCGCACTGGATGATCCATCACGCCAACCACATCCGGCCCAAGGCTGATGGGATCAAGGTGGGCGGGCATCAGGCAAGCTCCGCCTCGATGGTATCGATCATGACGGCGCTGTATTTTTCGGCGCTGCGGCCAGAAGACAGGGTGGCGGTGAAGCCGCACGCCAGCCCAATTTTTCACGCGATGCAGTATCTGATGGGCAATCAGACGCGAGAGAGGATGGAAAATTTTCGCGGGCTTGGGGGCGTGCAAAGCTACCCTAGCCGGACAAAGGACATTGATGATGTTGATTTCTCAACCGGCTCAGTCGGATTGGGTGTCGCTATCACGTCCTTTGCGTCCTTGGTGCAGGACTACATCGCCGCAAAGCCATGGGGGCAGGGCACGCCAATGGGCCGGATGGTGGCGCTTGTCGGTGATGCTGAGCTGGACGAGGGCAATGTCTATGAAGCGCTGCAAGAGGGATGGAAAAACGACCTGGGCAATTGCTGGTGGGTGATCGACTATAACCGCCAGTCGCTGGACGGGATCGTGCGTGAGGGGCTGTTTGAACGGGTTGAGAAGATCTTTGACGCCTTTGGGTGGGACATTGTTCGCGTCAAACACGGCGCCTTGCAACGCGCCGCCTTTCAGGAACCGGGCGGCGAACGGCTGCGCGATTGGATCGACGGCTGCTCAAATCAGGAATATTCCGCCCTGACCTATATGGGCGGCGCCGTCTGGCGTGAGCGTCTGATGCAGGATCTGGGGGACCAGGGCGATGTCTCAGCCCTCATCGACAGGCGCAGCGATGATGAACTTGCGGCGCTGATGGAGAACCTTGGCGGCAACTGTGTGGACACGATGGCGGAAGCCTTCGCAGCCATCGACCATGATCGCCCGACCTGCTTTCTGGCTTATACGATTAAAGGCTGGGGCACACCGATTGCAGGGCACAAGGACAACCATGGCGGCCTGATGAACAAGACCCAGATGGCGGCGTGGCAGGCCGATATGGGCGTGGCTGAGGGGGAAGAATGGGCGCCGCTGGCGACCGTCGCCGATCCCGCCGGTTTACAGGCGTTTCTGGATGGCGTTCCCTTCTTCGCACAAGGTGCCCGGCGCTTTTCTGATGCGAAACTGCCTGTTCCGGACATTCAACCCAATTCGGCGGACGAAGTTTCAACGCAGGCTGCTTTCGGCAAGATCCTGGATGATCTGTCCAAGGGCGATAGTGACCTTGCATCGCGGATCGTCACGACATCGCCCGATGTCACCGGCACGACAAACCTCGGCCCGTGGGTGAACCGGCGCAAACTGTTTGCGCGCGAGGAAAAGTCTGACGCTTTTATCGAAAACCGCATTCCATCGACGGCCAAATGGGAATTTGCGCCTGAGGGTCAACACATTGAACTTGGCATCGCCGAGATGAACCTCTTTTTGCTTTTGGGCGCCGCTGGCCTGTCGCACAGCCTGTTCGGCAAGCGACTGATCCCGATTGGCACGGTCTATGATCCCTTCGTCAATCGCGGCCTCGATGCGTTGAATTACGCTTGCTATCAGGATGCGCGCTTCATGATCGTCGGCACGCCTTCCGGTGTCACGCTGGCCCCGGAAGGCGGCGCGCATCAGTCCATCGGCACGCCATTGATCGGGATGAGCCAGGATGGCCTTGCCGCCTTTGAGCCTGCCTTCGCAGATGAGCTGGCTGTGATCATGGAATGGGCGTTCGACTATCTGCAGCGCGATGGCGAGGGCGATCCCGACGAAAGGACGTGGTTGAGGGACGAAACCGGCGGCTCTGTCTATCTGCGCCTCACTACCAATCCGATTGAGCAGCCAGGTAAGCGGCACGACGACGATTTCCGACAAGGCGCAATTGATGGCGCCTATTGGCTTCGCAAACCGGGCCCGAACTGTGAGGTCGTGATCGCCTATCAGGGCGCCGTGGCGCCAGAGGCTATCAAGGCCGCGGGGATGTTAGGTGAAGGGCGGCGGGATATCGGTGTTCTTGCCGTAACTTCGGCGGATCGCCTGAACGCCGGTTGGACCGCGGCGCAGAGGGCCCGGGCCCGCGGGGCGACGGGCGCCTCAGCCCATATCGAAACGCTGATGGCCGACCTGCCGCCCATGTGCAAAATCATCACGGTGATTGACGGGCATCCGGCTACGCTGTCGTGGCTGGGTGGGGTCCAAGGCCATCAGGTGATCCCTTTGGGGGTGGAGCACTTTGGGCAGACAGGCTCTATCGCTGACCTGTACCGCCATTTCGGAATTGATGCGGCGTCGATTGTAGCGAAGGCGCATGGCCTGACGCCGGGCCGGCCCATCCAACACTAAAACGAAAAAGGCCGACCCAGTGGGCCGGCCTTTCTTAGTGACCTGCAACACATTACATGTTCGGATAGTTCGGCCCGTCGCCACCCTGCGGCGTCTGCCAGTTGATATTCTGGCTTGGGTCTTTGATATCGCAGGTCTTGCAGTGCACGCAGTTCTGAAAGTTGATCTGGAACCGCGGGTTCGATCCGTCATCATCGCGCAGAACTTCGTAAACGCCAGCCGGGCAGTAGCGTTGAGCAGGCTCAGCATATTTTGGCAGGTTCACGCCAATCGGCACGCCATCGTCATTCAACTGAAGATGGCAGGGCTGCGCTTCTTCGTGGTTGGTGGCGGAAAAGCTTACGTTCGTCAGGCGATCAAAGCTGAGAACGCCATCCGGTTTCGGATACTCAATCTCTGGATAGTCAGCCGCCTTGCCCGTGCTTTCAGCATCGGATTTGCCATGCGACAGCGTGCCGAGAAGTGAGAACTTGAAGATCGACTGGAACCACATGTCGAAGCCGCCGATGGACAGGCCGCCCAGTGGGCCAAACTTGCCGCTAAGCGGCGCAACGTTGCGGACCGTTTTCAGGTCTTTGGCGACCGGGCCGCTGCGCAGATCGTCGTTGTAGGACGTCAGCTCATCACTTTGACGCCCGGCCTGAATGGCCTCGTGCGCCGCTTCCGCCGCCGCTTTGCCTGATAGCATTGCGTTGTGGTTGCCCTTGATGCGCGGCAGGTTCACCAGACCGACAGAACAACCCAGCAGCGCGCCGCCAGGGAAACAGGCTTTCGGCATCGACTGATAGCCGCCCTTGGTCACAGCGCGGGCGCCGTAAGCGACGCGTTTGCCACCTTCCAGCACCTTGGCGACGCGTGGATGATGCTTGTAGCGCTGGAATTCCATGTACGGGAACAGGTGCGGGTTCTTGTAGTTCAGGTCGACGATGTAGCCGACGTAAACCTGATTGTTGTCGAGGTGGTACATGAACGACCCGCCGCCGTTCTTGAAGCCCAGCGGCCAACCCATTGAGTGGGTGACTTCGCCCTCATTATGGTTCTCTGGCTTAACTTCCCAGATTTCCTTCATGCCGAGACCGAATTTCGGCGTGTCGGAATTCACATCAAGGCCAAATTTCGCAATCAGCTGTTTGGCCAGCGATCCGCGCACGCCTTCCGAGATGAAGACGTATTTACCGTGAAGTTCCATCCCTGGCTCATACCCGTCGCCGATCGTGCCGTCAGGGTTCTTGCCGAACTCACCGGCGACAACGCCCTTCAGGCTGCCGTCGTCAGCATAGACAAGCTCAGAACAAGCCATGCCAGGGAAAATCTCAACACCCAGCGCTTCAGCCTGCTCAGCCATCCAGCGACAAACATTGCCCATGGAAACGATGTAGTTGCCGTGGTTGTTCATCAGCGGCGGCATCATCATGTTCGGCAGGCGCAATTCGCCTTCCTGACCGAAGATGTAGAAGTTGTCTTCTTTCACCGGCACGTTGATCGGCGCACCCATTTCGCGCCAGTCGGGAAGAAGCGCGTCCAGACCGCAGGGGTCCAGGACAGCGCCGGACAGGATGTGGGCGCCGACTTCGGATCCCTTTTCCAGAACGACGACATTCATGTCATCGCCGCCTAACTGTTTCAGCCGGATCGCAGCGCTAAGGCCTGCAGGGCCTGCGCCGACGATTACGACGTCGTATTCCATGGCTTCGCGCTCGATCTCGCTCATCGGGTGATTCCCTTGTTTCTGGCCGCCAAAACTTTCAGCGGACATCTAGCTGACGTATTCGTAAACCGTCAATTGCTCAGGGCGATTGGTCGCGATCACTGATCCGCTAGCGCAGCAATTTGCGGTAGCGCCATGATTGACAGATTATCTCCGGCGCAAGCGCCGCCTTAGCGAAACCGCCTTTTGAAGGGCGTTGGGGAAATACAACTCAAACAGCCAACGTGTTACTTCCCCAAAGCTCCATTCCGGCTGTGGGTAGGTTTGAAACACTAATAGGTTCGAATTCTCGGACTGGTACCTGGAACTCACCAGGGCGCCCAGGAAGGCATTCTCTGTCAGAGCTTGTTGGAATTGGTCGACAAATTCCCTGCGGCACCAATAGCTTTTGTTGAAACCGACCGCGAACAGAACAAAGTTGCTGTCGTTGAGGTGGCCAGATGTAAACACGCCCTGGCTGACTTCTGGCCATTCAGGGCGAAACATATCGTCGATAACGATCACGCCATGCGGCGCGCTGCTTTCAATTGCAAACTGAACGTCATGCTGGATCGCGTTCAGGTGATGGCCGCCATCAATATGAAAGAACCGCACAGGGCCGACGCACTTATTGATATCGTAGGCAGATACATCGCCAGACATACGTTTATCGATGGTTACGTGATTTTCCGGGATGCCAAACTGGCGAAGATTGTTCTGGAACGCTTTCAGATCGCCGGACCCGGAATTGTCTGTATTGTGTTCCTGCATGTCGAAGATGTCGATGGCGTAGGAAACTTCGTTTCGACTGGCCAGAACGACAAATGACTTGCCATGATGTACGCCGATTTCAGCCGCTGATCCCTTAAAAGTTTGAGGCGTCCTGAGCATCCATTACGGAAGTCATGATTTCGTAGTCGGTACGCGTGAGCCAACCTTTGATCTTGCGTATCTAGCTGTACACGAACCTATGATCCATTTGTAAATTGCTCACTGCACATTTGCAGATGCGTAATGCAATCTTGGGGCAGGCTTTACAACACCGACATTGTTCAAGCCGGCCCCATTGGTCATAACGTCATGGTGATTGAGGTCATCTGAAATGCTATTCGATGACATAACCCTAAATGGTCATTGGCTTCCTGCAGGCTGGGCCTTACTTGTTCTCGTATGACTTCAGCACTCTCATCAGAACAAACGAACGCCCTTCTCGCCGCCCTAGCGTGGCAGATTGAGCTGGGCGTTGATGAGTGCATATCTGAGACACCGCTGGACAGATTTGAGGAAATCGCCAAGGCGCCAGCCGCCAAGCAAGCTTCAAAGGCGTCTCCAACGCCTCTGCCAAAGAAGAAAGCGCCCGCGCCAGAGGATGACGGGTTGGCGCAGGCTGTGACGGCTGCACAGCACCTCGCGACAGGGGTTGAAACACTGGATCAATTGCGCTCAGCGATGGAAGGGTTCGACGGCTGCCCTCTGAAACTAGGCGCACGAAACACCGTGTTCGCTGATGGTAATCCTGCGGCGAAAGTCATGTTTATTGGTGAGGCGCCGGGACGGGATGAAGATCGGCAGGGCAAGCCCTTTGTTGGACGATCTGGTCAGCTGCTGGACAAGATGCTTGGCGCAATCGGTCTGGACCGGACCAGCGACAACCCAGACAAAGCCGCTTACATCACCAATGTTCTTCCCTGGCGACCGGTTGAAAACCGCGACCCGTCGACCGACGAAGCGGTAATGTTGTGGGCGTTTCTTGAACGGCACATTCAATTAGCTGCGCCTGACTATGTTGTGGCGCTGGGCAAATCGCCTGCGGCAGTTCTTTTGGATACGCCCGTCGCCATAACGCGAATGCGGGGCCGTTGGATGGCGCCGCCGCGCACCGGCGGCAAGCCGCTGCTTTTGACATTCCACCCTGCTTACCTGCTTCGCCAGCCGCTGGAAAAAGCCAAAAGCTGGAAAGATCTTTTGTCCCTTCGTGCGGCGCTTGATGGCGACCAGCCAAAAATCGAGACCTGAAATGCCCTTGAATGAAGAACGCGACTTTATCCCGGTGCACATCGCCGTGCTGACTGTTTCCGATACGCGCCAGATTGCTGAAGATCGGTCAGGCGATACGCTGGTAACCCGGCTAACGGACGCCGGGCATGTGCTGGCGGATCGACAAATTGTGCAGGATGAACAGGCGCTGATCGAGGCGCAGTTGCGGGCATGGATCGCGGATGCGGATGTCGATGTCGTGATGTCCACCGGCGGGACCGGGCTGACAGGACGGGATGTCACCGTTGAGGCGCACAAGGCGGTTTATGAAAAGGAAATTGACGGGTTTTCCACCGCGTTCCACATGATCAGCTGGGAAAAGATCGGTACGTCGACTGTGCAATCGCGGGCCTGTGCCGGTGTGGCGAGCGGCACCTATCTGTTTGCGCTGCCGGGCAGTCCCGGCGCCTGCAAGGACGCATGGGATGGCATTCTTGTTCATCAGCTGAACTATCAGCACATGCCCTGCAATTTCGTTGAGATCATGCCCCGCCTTGAAGAACACAAGCGCCGCAAGTGAAATGCGGCGCCGATGATTTCCAGACCATTGGCGTTTGGCGAGACGACCCGCCGCTAACGGGCGCGCTGGTTATTCCGGTTGATCGCGCGGGGCGGGTTCTTTTGCAACTTCGCGACTACAACACCACGCGTTATCCCGGGAAATGGGGTTTCTTTGGCGGTAAGGTTGAAGACGGTGAGACGCTGATCACCGCAGTAGTCCGCGAGTTTGAGGAAGAGGCGGGCGTCGCCCTGTCGCCAGAAGTTTTCGTTCCACGGTTTCGGATGACCAGCCCTGAAGTTTTGAGCAATCTCTATGTCTATGAAGTTTCCGCCGATCTTGCCCCGGCGGATATCCGGCTCGGCGAAGGGGCAGGTTTCGCTTTTGTTGAACCGAAGGATTTCGAACGTCTGGATATGGCGCTGATCACGAAGGTAGTGCTGGACGAATGGCGAAAAGGGCGGTCTTAAAGGTTCCAGTAGGACCCTTCTTTGCGGCCAATATGAAGGCCCAGAACTTCCAGCGCGCCATCGACGTTGTCCTGGTTGATCAGATCTCTGATTTCACAATGTTCCCGAAACGATTTTTCGATCAGGTCAGGATGCGCAGGAAGTCTGTTTCGTAGCGCTGCCATTCTGGGCGCGATGGTCTGGTAGGATTGGTCGAGGTAGATATTCGCCGCCCCGTTGATCAGCGCCTGATGGTACGCAGTGTCGAGGTGTAGATAGGCCGGGACATTGCCTGCTTTTCGTTCCTTCTCCATCCGGTTGATGACTGTAGTCAGACGTTTTACCAGCCCAGGCCTGTCGTGTTTGACGGACAAATGAATCGCGCCGGTTTCCAACACGTTCCTGACATCGCAAAGCGATTGCAGTTCCTCCTTCGAGGTTGAGAAAACGAACGTGCCGCGCTGCGGTTCTGACCGGACAAGGCCTTCAATCTCTAACCGCTGAAACGCCTCACGTACTGGCGTGCGGCTAACTTCAAGGCGGTCGGCGATGGTTGCTTCGGACAAGGCCGCGCCGAAATCCAATGCGCCTGACACAATTTCATTGCGCAGATGCTCTGTGACAAGCTCGGTTAGTGAGCGGGGGCGTTCAAATCGATTCATCCCTAATCTCTACATGACGCGGGGTTCCAGCGCCAGTTATTCGTACATTGTATGTCAGTAATTGACATTCTGTATGTCAGTGTGCGAGGTGTGACGAACAAATTCGAGGATGTAGATATGACGAAAACCGCATTGGTGACCGGTGGCACGCGGGGGATTGGATTTGGCGTGGCGAAGACGTTGATCGCCAATGGCTGGTCCGTCGTTGCAACCGGTGTTTCCGCCGAAGAAGTCGCCGCCTGCCCCGCAATCGATGGAATGCAGGCAGAGGTTCTGGATGTCACTGATCAGGCATCGGTTGACGCCCTGCTGGCGCAAATCGATGACCTGAACGGTCTGGTGAATTGCGCGGGCATCCTGATGCGCGGGGCAGAATATGACATCGACAAGTTTCAGAAGGTTGTCGATGTGAACTTGGTCGGCACGATGCGCATGTGTCTTGGTTGCCATGACATGCTTGCGGCCTCTGGCGGCGCGATCGTCAACACAGCTTCAATGCTCAGCTTCTTTGGCGGACCATTGGTGCCGGGCTATTCAGCCTCAAAAGGCGGTGTGGCGCAGTTGACCAAATCTTTGGCGGGTAAGTGGGCGCCAGACGGCGTGCGTGTGAACGCAATTGCGCCGGGTTGGATTGAGACCGAGATGACAGAGGGCCTTCGCGCCGATGCTGCGCGCGAAGCGCCAATTCTGGGTCGCACGCCAATGGGGCGCTGGGGCCAGCCCGGTGAGGTTGGTGAGCTTGCCATATGGCTGCTCAGCGATAATTCAAGCTTCGTGACGGGCACTGTGATGCCGGTCGACGGCGGCTATGCCGCGATGTGAGGAAGACGATATGACAGATGAAAAAGACAACAGCCGCATGCCCTACCAGCTGCCCTTTCCAAAGGACGCGCTGGAAGAAATCGTTGTGCCCAATGCCGTGCCCGAGGATGAGCGTATTTGGGTGCCGCAGGCCGAAAACGTCTGGTTTCGCCCCCTCTGCCTGAACCGCAGCCAGGGCTACTGGATGAACCTGCTTCGCGTGCGCAAATCAGGCGTCCTTTCCCGCCATCGTCACCCGCAGGCCGTCCATGGCTTCGTCATCAAGGGCAAATGGCGGTATCTGGAGCATGACTGGACCGCCGAAGAAGGCGGCTATGTCTATGAACCGCCGGGTGAGACCCATACGCTGGTCGTCGATGAGGGCGTTGAAGAGATGATCACGATGTTTCAGGTGAATGGCGTGATGTATTACGTCGATCCCTGGGGCGAACATCAGGGGTATGAGGACGTCTTCACCAAGATTGAAAACTGCCGCGCGCACTATGAAGAGGTCGGTCTTGGCGGCGACTATGTGGATCAGTTCATCCGCTGATCCGGACCTTCATCCTATCTGAAGATCCGACCAAACAGGGGCAGGTCCGCCAATTGCGCGGACAGGCCGCCGCTTCGCGAATGAGGCGCCATCACCAGAAACAGCGCATTCCAGATGATGTGCTGCGGAAAGGGGATGCCCAGAAAGGCCGCTCTTCCAAGGTGGAATGCAATCAGCGCCAGCCCCCATGCGGCCAGCAGTCGGGGGCGAAATGCGATCAGGATTGCGCAGAACTCGATATAGTAGATCGACAGATACAGTGGCCAACCCAGCCATGGGTTGTAGACGATGAGATCAGCCAATGGCGTAAAGCTCAACGTCTCCATCGCACGCCTTGCGATGGTGTGGGCCATCGCAAAAGGCGCAAATCCGCCAAATTCCGCGGCTGTCGCGTGCCAGATCTTGAACGCGCCTGACATGCTGTAGAAGAACAGCAGCAACAGCCCGACGCTGGCGACCACCACTATCGTGCGGATGTCAGCATCCCGGCCCCGCGCAGCGCCCGTTGGCAGCAAGCACAACATCGCTGAAATCCAGACCATTTCGTGCCACGCGTGGTTGACCCCGCCCCATGAATTGGCGAGCGAGGCGTGAAACAGGATGGACAGGGCCGCGAGACATCGGAGCGTGCGTAGCTTCGGCGCCGGCAAAGCCGACGCCAAAGGCAAACACGGTGAAGACCTGCGCGGCCGTCTCGTCAGCGAAGGGCGCGGCCCAGGCAATCGGCCAGAACGCCGTTTCAGCGTCCAGCGATTTCACCGCCTCAGACATTCTGGACCAGGCCCCGTAGTGCAGCGCCAGACACACGGCGTAAAACACCCGGACAAGTAGCCAGCCATCTTTTGCGATCTGGCTGTGCGATGACCAGTTTGTCGCCAGCCGCGCTGGGCCACCCGCGCGCCGTCGTAGGCGGGATGATATTCTGTCCAGCATCATTCGGCCCGATCCGCCGGGAAGCTGCCTTCAAGCCAGACATAGCGCTGCGCAACGGCGCCAGTGGTGTAGTAATCGATGGGATCCGTCACCAGCCGAACAATGCGCCAGTCAACGCTGTCCACTTGGGAAAGGTAGTTATCTTTCAGCGCGCGTAACCTGCCTTTGTTCGGGGCGCCTTCCGCATGGTCGAACGCGATGGTTTTCAGCAGTTTGTTCAGTGATATCGACGCCTTGTCGGCATTCGGGAAAACATCGCTGAGATTTCGGTAGTAGTCAGGTTCGGCCAAAGCCTGGCCATTGATGGCGACGATCTCAAGACGGGTCGCCCAGCCGTATGAATAGACTTCAGAAAACAGCGACCAGGAAAACACCGGGAACCATTCTTTGTGTTTGGCGAAATGGTTCCCCGCGACGGCGATGACAGCATAAGCGATTAGGCCAATCGTGATGGCCGATTTCAATACTGAGAGGGAAGATCGCCTCGCGCGGCCGCCACGTTGGGACGCTGCCGTACGGTTTTGATCCGCCAAATCTGTACTTTCTGGCATGTACGCTACCGGTCTGCGCCTTGCGGCGGTTGTGAAAGCGGTCTGCTACACAAGGACCGCGCCCTTCGGATGTGACGCGGTGAACATGCAGGATCAAGCACACAGTGATGCGACCCGCGCCTCTGTCAGTCAAAGCGCGGGTTGCTGCAGGTGACGCCTAGCTCAACAATTCGTCGGCGAAGATAAAGTCATCCGCGCCCAGATCGTCGGCATCGACTCCTTTGACCTTGGCAATCCCGAACTTGGATCGGACCAGCGCGCTAAAGAACGTATCCCTGACCGAAACATCGCCCAGATCTGTGGCGCCAAGGGCGCTGACGTCGATCAGGTCCTGCCCATCTTCGAAATCAGTGATGGTGTTGAATGACAGGTTCTGGATGACAAAAGTGTCTGCGCCGCCATTGCCGGTCAGGGTGTTGAACCCGCGCCCACCGTCAATCAGGTCATCCCCGGCGCGGCCTTCCAGCCTGTCGCGTCCACGCCCACCGGTCAGGACAAGGTCTTCAACGGGGGCAAAGATGAAGTTGTCGGCAGTCAGGTCATCCCCGCGTGCGTCCGGGTCGCCAAATTTGACCCGGCCTCGGTTGTGGCTAGTGTCATCAAAGATGCTGACGGCGCGGCCACTGCCGCGAATGTCCAGTTCCTCAAAACTTTGCACACCCCAGGCGGATACATCGATCAGATCGCCATCGGTGAAGGAAAAGTCCCTGATCTTGTCATTGTCCCGATCGCCCA
The DNA here is from genome assembly GCA_938092015.1 of uncultured Paracoccaceae bacterium. Lineage (GTDB taxonomy): Bacteria > Pseudomonadota > Alphaproteobacteria > Rhodobacterales > Rhodobacteraceae > Pikeienuella. The sequence goes on along the minus strand of CALKOT010000059.1, from coordinate 40,142 downwards.
TGATGAACGTGTCTGCGCCGCCCTTACCGGTGTACTTGTCGCGTGCACCAAGGCCGTCGAACGTGTCATTAAACTCTGTCCCGACCAGCTTGTCCCTGCCTGTGGTGCCAATGATGTCCGAGCGGAAGTCAAAGCCGACGATGACCGGGTCATGGTCTGAATTCCGCGCAGGCGTGTCGCTGTTGTAAAGGGTTGGATCGCGGCCAAAATCGAGGTTGTAGTCAGTGACCGTGGCTTCATCCGAATTGATCCGCCATTCGGTCACGCCCGTGACTTTTTCAAACGGCGCCTCATTGGCGAGGGCATAATCCAGCTTACCAGCCTGCCCGTCAAAGACTAAGGATGAAGCATCCTCAATCAGTTCGGCGGCAAGGTCAGTATATCCGGCATCCTCCAGCGCGGTAATCGGATCTTCCATCGCGTAGGCGTTGAGATCGCCGACAATCAACGTGTTATCAGACCCCTGTCCTGTGGGATCAGACGCCAGCCAGTCAGCATGGATTTTCGCAGCCTCTGTCCGGGTGGCGTTGTTATTGCCCTGACCGTCTAACTGATCCTCATCCACGGCCAGTCCTGAAAGCGATCCTTTCGATTTCAGGTGGTTGACGGCGACAGTCACCGTCTCGCCGCTGGTCAGATCCTGAAATGTCTGTGCAAGGGCAGGGCGGTTCAGATCGCGGCCTGCATCCAGCGGGTCGAGGATATTGCGGCCATCAAACTCAAACAGACCAGCACTGCCGCCCAACGGGTTCACAGCGTCCAGTTTGTAGATCATGCCGACAGTGATCGCATCGCCGCCGAAATCGCCGGTTGGAATGAACCTGTACACTTCTGATCCAAGGGCCGCGTTTACCCGGCCTACAAGATCAGCGATGGCGATGTCGTCGTCGTTTTCAATCTCGACAAGGCCAAGTACGTCGGCGTCAATCTCTACAATGGCCTGCACGACCTTATTGGCCTGTCGGTCAAATTCGGCTGTCGCCGGTTCAACGCCAAACCGGGTGAGATCATCCGCTCCGCGTGCGCCCTGAACGTTGTTTGGACCGGCAGAGTTTGTGCCGTCGTCCAGCGTGGTAAAGTAATTCAGTACGTTCAACGAAGCGATTTTGAAATTGCCGCCGACATCTTCTGGCGTTTCCGGCCGTGGATTTACCGCCTCATAATCCGCCGAAGGCAGGTGAATGCGGAATTCCGGCTCTTCCGACCCTGACTGAAAGTTTTCAGAATAAGACACGACGCCCGTCAGGTTCGTCAGCGTGTCGCCCATGCGGAAACTGTCCGTATTGGTCAGGACGCCGTCATTGCCATCTGGAATGCGGATCGTGTCTGGGTTTTGAAAGTTCGTGCCATCGTCGATCGTGATCGTGCGCGCAGCGATATCCTGCTGATGTTGCGCGAAACCTTCTGCATCCGGCGCGTTGTTCTGGCTGAACTGTTCCAGACGCCCATCGGCCGAGGCTTTGAATGTACCGAACCGGCCCAGCTGAAACAGCTCCGTCACCGTCAGGGTGTCCTGGAAGGTGACCAACATGCCTTCGACGGCTTCCAGATCGACGACAAAATCGCCGTCCTGATCCAGCAGCACGCCCGTGCTGGGCAGGTCGACAGATGTTGCCGTTGGCAGCAGTTGATTTGACGCTATGACTTCAACACTGGTGGCGGAAATCTGCGTTTCGCCAAAGAACTCAGCCACTGTGCCGGTGACTTCAACCAGATCGCCGACCTGCACATCAGGGTTTCCTTCAGCGAAGTCGTCGAAGATGAAGATACCCTCTGAAGTAGCGGTGTCTGCATCCGCATCTGCGTCTTCTTCCTGAACGTAGAATCCGTTCAGATCGGTCCCGATTATGCCCGGTGAAAGGGATTGGAAATCAGCCGTCACAATCGCCTGTATGCGGATGGTCTGGCCTTCCAGCGCCGAGCGATCATCAACGCCGACAGTGGCGAATTCGCCTGCGGAAGGTGCGCCAAGGGCTGATTGCACATCATGCACAAACACCAGCTCTGGCGGTGCGATGACGACATTGCTTTCGCCCGGCGTAGGGGCCTGCGCGACGAAATCGCCAGAACCGTCCGGATTGCGCGAATTGGATTCGGTCGCGCCCAACCCGTTGGCATTTTCGTTGAACTGCTCAGTCAAGCCAAGCGCCGCCAACAGCGCCGCATCGTCGTCGTCATTCGTGTCATAAACGATGGCGTCGATCAGGTTTGTCGTGGTTGGCAGGCCATCTGTCAGATAAGCGGGTGCGCCAGAATAAAGCGCCACGGCGTCAGCCCCGTTCTGAAGGCCATTTGTAGTGAAAGCGACAAGATCGACGTTCGGCACATCCGCCGATCCGATGACGAAAAAGCCGTTCTCATCCGTCACCTGACCGCTGAGATCTATCGTGTTATATGCCGCGTCACTACCATTGCCGCCGTTGAAAAGTGCGATGAACATCCCATCCAGCGATGATCCGCCCACGCCGCCATCATAAAGCTCAATAAACTCAGCCGCGTCAGTGCCGGGTGTGTTCGCATCGACCTCGTTGATGGTGAAGACCGGGTCGGGCGCAATGAACGGGGCGCCGCCCACCAATGTCCCTGGTGAATACAGCGCGCCATTCGCATCCGTTGCGTCCGTGTGCTGGACAAATTCGCCTGTCAGATCGGGGTCGCGGGTCAGCGACTGGTTGTTGCCGCCTTCACTTCGATAAGCGACCTCAGCAATCAGCGTGCTATCTGCCGAAGCAATGGTGATCGAGTCTCCGCCATTGTTAAGGCCAAGACCGCCGGATGAAGCGGTTACTACCGCCGATCCGCCGAAGTCGCCGGTTGGCGTACCCCCGCCAAAGACGACAATGGAGGCGCCAACGGCGAGTGTCGTGCCATCAGCAAAAATGTGGCGCACGGCTATGCCGTCAGAAATGGTGACGCCTGAAAGGTCCGCCTCGAAATTGCCGCTATTCACGACCTCGATGAACTCATCCTGCGTCGCACTGCGGACGCCGTCGCCATTGGCGTCACCGGGAAGGTCAGCCGCAGGATCGGCGTGGATTTCGTTGACCGTCAGAACCGGGGTTTGCGACGGCGGGGCAAGGAACGGGGCGCTGCCAATTGTCATACCCGGCGAGAAGACTGCGCCGTCGGCGCCTGTTGCGCCATCATGCTGAACAAATTCACCCGTCAGGTCCGGGTCGCGGGTCAGCGACACATCCTGCCCTGCCTCACTGCCATCGGCCAGTTCCTGAATGACATCGCCATCCGCCGTCGCCAGCGTGATCGTGTCGCCGCCATTGTTCAGGCCAAGCCCGCCGCTGGACGCGGTGACGACCTGCGCGCCGCCAAAATCGCCCGTGGGCGTCCCGCCACCAAAGACGACGATGTCTGCGCCTGCCGCGAGCGTGGTTTCCGCCGCAAATACATGCTTCACGCTGACGCCGTCAGAGATCGTCATGCCGGACAGATCAACGTCGCTGTCACCGGTGTTCACGATCTCGATGAATTCGTCCTGCGTTGCGCTGCGGACCTCATCGCCGTTGGCGTCGCCAAGCGCGACCGATGCATCCGGGTCCGCCAAAACTCGTTGATCACAAGCGAAGGCAGGATGGGCGGCGCGTCGCCAAAAGACTGTCCCTCGTTCACAGTCCCAGGGGTGGCGATCAGTGGCCCGGCAAAGACGAAATCGCCGCCTTCCACGCCAATTCCCTGGCGTTGAAGCGACTGGCCAGCAGGGGTGGCGCTCGTCTCAGAAACCCCGACATCGGTTGAGGTGAGGCCGCTGGCCGGGCCATCCGTTGCCGTGAACGACCCCTCATAGCTGAGGAATTCAACAACGGCGCCATTGTCATCGACCAGCGCCATAGCGTCGGGCGAGCCGTTCAGCAGACCCGACGCTTCGACCGAGATGAACCCGAACCCGGCGCCGCTATCCGTCACCGTCAAACCGGAGAGATCAATCGTGTTATAACTCGCGCCGTTTGAGCCATTGTAAAGGACGATGGTCCAGCCATTCAGGTCGAAACCCGCAGGCGCGGCGATCTCGATGAACTCGCCGAGATCCCCACCGATATTGTCATAGTGAAATTCGTTGATAAACGCGTTCATCTGGCCGCCTCGCTTCGGTTATGTCGCTGCTGAGTGAACGGGGCGTACCGATGCGAGTGTCAGGAAAGTTTCGCTAAGGTTGATGCGCCAAACTCTTCTTCAACCATAGAATCTGATTCGTGTGGCGAGAGCTATGCAATTTTGCAAAGAAATGATGAACGCTGAAACTCGCGTTGTGAATCGCCGCAAAGACGCTGTGGCAGTAAGATCAGCGCTGTCGCAGGCACAGCTTGCGTCGGGGGAGCCAAAGCAAAGGTATTGCCTGGGAAAGTTCTGGCCTAACGTTGGCGCAGAGCAAGCAACAAGAGCATGCAAATGACACGATCACCCCTGCGCGCCGCCGTCGACATCGGCGGGACATTCACAGATGTTCAGATCCTTGATCCAACGACCGGCATGGTGTGGGATTTCAAGGCGGCGACAACGCCACGCGATCCTTCAATCGGGTTGATCAACGGTCTGCAGGGGGCTGCAGAACGTTACGGGTTCTCAGTCTCTGACATCGGCCTGATCTTGCATGGATCAACCATTGCCACGAATGCCGTATTGGAACACAGGCTGCCAAAAGGCGCTTTGGTTACGACCAAAGGTTTCCGCGATATCCTAGAAATCGGGCGCCACATGCGCCACAACGTCTATGCGTTGCGGGCCGAAGAACGCGCCCTGTTGATCCCGCGTGATCGCCGGTATGAGCTGGACGAACGGGTGCTGGCGGATGGGTCAGTTGAACGCCCTGTTGATCCGGCTCAGGTCGCCAAACTGGGTGCACAGTTAGCGCAGGACGGCATCACCGCTGTTGCTGTGGGCTTTCTGCATGGCTACCGGAATCCCGAAAACGAACGCGCCACGGCTGAGATTCTCGCAACGGTTCCAGGCCTGCACGTCACGACATCACATGAAACCAGCCCTGAAATCCGCGAATTTGAACGGATGTCGACGACTGTTCTGAACGCACTGCTGAAACCCGTCATCTCAGACTACCTTGAGCGGGTTGAGGCGCGCCTGAACGACACCGGCATCGCCGCGCGCCTGTTCCTTGTGCAATCCAATGGCGGCGTCGCAACACCGTCTGAGGCGGCCCGCCTGCCTGCGCGATTGCTTCTGTCCGGGCCTTCGGGCGGTGCAATTGCGATGGTGGATCTTGCGCGTAGAAACTCTCTCGCGAACGTGGTTGGCATTGATATGGGCGGGACATCGTCAGACGTGTCTGTCGTGCAGGATGGACGGATCGAAGAAACCGCCAGCGGCGAAATCGACGGCCTGCCGGTGCGCCTTCCGATGGTGGAAATTCGCACCATTGGCGCCGGGGGTGGGTCGCTGGCCCGCCTGAACGGCGACGCCCTGCGTGTTGGCCCCGCCAGCGCAGGCGCTGAACCCGGCCCCGCCTGCTATCTGCGTGGGGGGGTAGAGCCGACGGTGACTGATGCCAACCTTCACCTCGGGCTGATCGACGGCGATCAGTTTCTGGGTGGCGCCATGCCGCTTGGCCGGGCGGAAGCCGCAAATTCATTGCAGACAATTGCGACCGCGCTGGACCTGTCGGTCGAAATGACAGCGGCAGGCATTCGCCAAATCGCAACAGCCTCAATGGCTGATGCGGTCAGGCTGTCGCTGTTCGAAAAAGGATCAGACCCCGGGGAATTCGCGCTGGCCGCATTTGGCGGCGCCGGCGGCTTGCATGCCTGCGATATCGCCGAAGACCTGGATATCGGGCAGGTGGTTTTTCCTGTCAGCGCTTCGACGCTTTCAGCGCGTGGCATTCTGATGTCTGACCTGCGCCATGACCTTATGCATTCCGAACTGATGCTGGCGGATGCGGAGATGGCGCCAAGGGCTGCTGAGGTGGTGAAAGACCTGCTCAGCCGCGCAAAGGCGCAGCTTGACGCCGATGAAATGCCGCAAGGCGCACGCGCCTTTGAGATTTCCGCTGACATGCGCTATCGCGGGCAGGCTTTTGAAATCAACACGCCCTGGGATGATGTGGCTGAGGTGACGCCAGACGCCCTCGCCGCGCTGGTGGCGCGGTTTCATGACTTGCATCAGGACCGATATGCGCACAGCGCCAAGGCCGATCCTGTTGAGATTGTTACGATCCGGGCCAAGGCGCTGGGCCTGATGGAACGGACCGAGGTAACCGCCGCCATCGCAAACGAAGGCGTCGCCGGTAAGCGCCAGGTCTGGCGGGACGGCGATTGGCGGGCGACGCCCGTTCTGCCCCGCAGTGATATCGGCGATCAGCCGGTTTCTGGGCCTCTGGTGGTGGACGAAGCGTATTCAGCCCTTTGGATCGGCGCAGGTTGGCGGGTTCGCGCGCTTGATGGCGGCGACCTGATGGCCGAACGGCAAAATGAGGGCGCGGTATGACCACGATAGATCCGATCCGATTGGAAGTGATCCGCAATGCGTTGATCGCCGGCGCGGAAGAAATGAACGCCGCGATCTGGCGCACAGCTCGGTCAACGGTGGTTCGAGAAACGCTGGATTACTCCACCGCTTTGTTTGATGGGCATGGCAAAGCTGTCGCCCAATCTACCCGCATTCCCATTCATCTAAATTCCATGTCGGTTTGCCTGGAAGATGTCATTGCTGATTGGATCCCCCTCGACACCTGGCGCGACGGCGATGTGATATTGACCAATGATCCTTATGCAGGAGGGCAGCATCTGCCTGATTTTGTGGCGTTCCAGCCTGTCTTTGTAGATGGCCGCCGCGTCGCGATCACAGCTTCTATTGTGCACCATGTTGATGTCGGCGGCGGATCGCCCGGCAGTTATTTCGCCGGGGCGACAGAGGTCTATCAGGAAGGCCTGCGCATCCCGCCAGTCAAACTGGTTGAAAACGGCGTCACGAACGAGGCTGTCATCGGCATCATTCGCCGCAACAGTCGAGAACCTGACAAGATCGGCGGCGATATCCATGCTCAGCTTGCCTGCCTTGAGGTCGGCGCGCAGGCCATTCGGCGCATGGTGGGCCGATATGGCGCTGATGCGGTCGTTGATGCGATGGCCGCCATTCTTGATCAGTCTGAAGAGGCGATGAAAACCGTTCTGCGCGATCTGCCAGACGGTGTCTTCCGGTTCACGGATCTCGTTGATGATGACGGCCAGAAGGCTGTTGATCTTGAGGTCGTGGCCGAAGTTACGATCAAGGGCGATCACTGTATGGTAGACCTGTCTGAAAGCGCTGATCAGGCGCCAGGGCCGGTGAATTGCACACTGAACATGGCCAAATCGGGCGTCTATTGCGCCCTGCTTTCGCTTGGCGAAGGTGCAGTGATGGCCAATTCCGGGGCGTATCGCCCGATAGAGGTCGTCTCTCGTCCCGGCTCAATCACGAACTGCCGCATGCCTGCGCCAGTGGCTAACCGCATGGCGACAGGCCATCGGATCGTCACAGCCGTGATGGGGGCGCTGGCCGAAGCGGCGCCCGACCGTGTGCCGGCCGCTTACTATGGCGTGAGCTATGTCATGACGCTTCAGGCCCCCGACCCGATTATCGAAGGTGAGGCGCGTGTTTATTTTGAGGTAGAGGTCGGCGGCTGGGGCGGTCATCCCGATGGCGACGGGGCCGATGGGTTCAGCTGCGGCTTCCACAACCTGGCGAACTCACCTGTCGAAATGTGCGAGACGCTGTTCCCGATCACGTTCACCGAATACGGCTTTATCCCGGATTCGGGTGGGGACGGGCAGCATCGCGGCGGGCTGGGTCTTGCGCGCGAATGGCGGCTCAACGCTGACTGGGGCACGGTTTCGGGCAACTTTGAAAGGTTCCGCCATGGCCCTTATGGCCTGTCGGGCGGCGAAGCTGGCGCACGCGGCCGGTTCGTTCACTATTCAGGTGGGTCAGCGAACGAGCTTCCCTCAAAAATCTCAAACATCCGCCTGGACCGAGGCGATCGTATCCGATTGGAAACGTCGGGGGGCGGTGGCTGGGGCAAACCCGAAGAGCGCTCGCCAGAGGCAAGAGATCAGGATCGAAAGCAGGGGTTTGTTCGCGATTGACTTGATTTGGCCAACGCTAGGGCCCGGATGCGGGAGGGACAATAAGGTTAACGCGAAAATTGGCTTTTCGTGATGCTTATATATGACAATGGGTTAGATATGGTTTTACGCGTGAAACCCTGTGAAACCTAGCCGCCCGACGTCTTCGCAGCCTCTTCCAGTGCTGGTTTGATCTTGTTGGTCACATCACGGTTCTGGATCGGCCCGATATGCTTGTAGATGATCCGCCCCTCGCCGTTGATCACGAAGGTTTCCGGCACGCCATAGACCCCCCATTCAATACCGGCCCGGCCAGACAGATCTTGCCCGACTTGCGTGTAAGGATCGCCCAGCTGATCAAGGAACTGTTTGGCCTGATCGGGCGTGTCTTTGTAGTTGAACCCGTAGATCTCAACCCCTTCCTCGGCCAGCGCCATCAGGAAAGGATGCTCTATCCGGCAAGGGCCGCACCAGCTGGCCCATATGTTCACCAGCTTTACTTTACCATCTGCCAGATCAGCGGGCAGACCGGGTTTGTCAGCCAAAAGCGGCTCAAGCTCCGTCTCTGGCGCGGGCTTGTCGATGAAGGTCGAAGGCAGATCTGATGCGTCTTCGCGGTTCAGGCCGAATTGAAAGGCCAGACCAACAAGGACAAAACCGAGGATCGGAATGAACCGGCTAAAGTTGAAGGACTTCTTCGCCTCTTCAGTCATTCTTCCGCTCCATCTCTTCCAGCTTCTTTCGGGCTTTGGCATTGCTCGACGCCGCCCACCAGTAAAGGCCTACGAAGATCACTGTGAAAGCCCCATAGGCGGGCCAGATGTAGGCCCCGTGGGCCCCCATGTCCGTGACAATTTCCATCAGCTTCTCGCCGCCCGCATCGCCATAGCCCTTAGTCGCCGTTCCCGTATCTCAGTGCGGGTACGGATCAGAAGAAGCGACAGGAAAGCCCCATAAAATCCGACAATCGAGATCAGCAATGGGATGTAGTAGACGTTGCTTACATTCTCTTCCTCATCCAGCGAAAGTGATGCTGGCTGGTGTAGCGTCCGGCCATCGAAGATCTCTACCGCGTAGCGGGACATGATCGCAAAGACGACGCCGACAAGGCAAAGAACAGCCGATAGATCGCCAGCTTTGTCCGGGTCTTCGATAGCGCCCCAGAGGCCGATATAGCCGATGTAGAAGAAGAACATGATCAGGACTGAGGTCAGCTTGGGGTCCCAGACCCACCAAGTTCCCCAGGTCGGTGCGCCCCAAAGCGCCCCGGTGATTAGCGCCAGCGCTGTGAAGGCGGCCCCGATGGGCGCGGCGGACTTTGCGATCAGAAAGCTAACGTGATGGCGGCGAACCAAACCTATGATCGAGGCGACAGCCATCAGGAAATAAGTGTTAATCGCCAGCATCGCCGATGGCACGTGGATATAGATGATCCTGGCGCTTTCACCCTGCTCATAATGGGTGGGCGTAAAGAATAGCCCCCAGCCCACGCCAATCACCAGCGCGGCCAGCCCGAGGACAGTCAGGAACGGCGTCACTGCGCCAGAAACGCGCATGAATTCGGCCGGATTTGCGTATCGCCAGATCGACATGATGAAACACCTAGCCGGTTCCGCCGCGCCCGGCAACGGACGGTCCGTCACAGCTGTGCGACTTGTCATCACCGCTGACGGTATCACAGCGAAACGGCCCTTCCTGTCCAAAGGTGATCGGCGTACTGTGATAGCCATGAGCAGCGGCAAGATCTTCATCTCTTATCGGCGGGCGGACAGCCAGTGGGCCGCGGCGCGGGTGCATGACACTTTGGCCAACGCATTTCCGGATGATCACCTGTTCATGGATGTGGAGCATATCGCCCCCGGGCAGGACTTCGTGGATATCCTCGCCAATCAGGTCGGCGCGTGCGATGTCTTTTTGGCGCTCGTCGGGCCTGACTGGCTGACCATGGCAAACGCTGACGGGGTCAGACGGTTGGACGACCCGGATGACTTTGTTCGCATCGAGATAGCTTCGGCCTTAAGCCGGCCCGAAACGTTGACGATCCCCGTGCTACTGGACGGTGCGGCGCCACCCTCTGAAGACGCGTTGCCTGCTGACCTCGCAGCCCTTCCGCGTCGGCAGTTTGTGCGGCTTAGCCATGAGGGGTTTCGCAGTGAAGTACAGGGGCTGGTCACTGCAATCGGGGAAAAGCTGAACGCAGCGCCGCCTCCTCCTGCCGCCAAGCCATCCAAGCCGTTGAGCTGGCGTATCCCTTCCGGTATCGCCGCTGCGGCTTTGATCGGCATTGCAGGGTTTTTGGGCTGGGAGGCGGCGACCGCCCCACCAGACCCAAGTGGGACGCCTGATCTGGCCGTCTTTAGGGAATGCTCGAATTGCCCTGAGATGATTGCTGTTCCAGCTGGATCATATCTGATGGGATCAGCCCCGGATGACCCGTATCGCAGTGACAGCGAAGGGCCGCAGCGGCAGATGACGATACCGAAATTTGCACTGGCGAAGACAGAGTTGAAGCGGCTGGAATATGACGCCTGCGCAGAGGCCGGCGCCTGTGAAGGGTTGCCCCGCCATGGCCCGACCAAGCCTGACGATCCAGCGACGCATGTCCGCTGGGTCGACGCCCAGGCCTATGTCGCTTGGCTGAACACCCAGGTCCAAGGAGAACCCTATCGCCTTCCAAGCGAATCGGAATGGGAGTACGCCGCCCGCGCCGGAACGACGACGGTTTTTCCATGGGGTGATCAACCCGATCGCGCCTACGCGAACCTGGGGCGGGAGGTGTGCTGTATCGGTGCCGCCGAGGGTCCTGACCTTTGGAAAGGCGTGGCCCCGGTCGCTCAGTTAAAGCCGAATCCATGAGGCTTTTACGATGTGGCGGGCAACCTGTCGGAATGGATGCAGGACGTCTACGAAAGCGACCTTTCTGATGGGCCAACCAATGGTGAGCCCTACTTTTGGGAAGGCGATAATCGCTGGGCCAGACGACATGTCCTGAAGGGCGGCACCTATAGCGACCGCCCCTGGCAAACCCGGCCAGCGGCGTGTCAGTCAAATGACCGGGAATGGGTTCTTGGCAGTTTTGGGCTAAGGGTCACCCGGGACATGACGGCCCGCTAATTCATCTGAAAGTTCTGCAGGTTCGCTGTGAAACGCATGGGATGCGCCAGCAGGGTTTCACGCGTGAAACCATGCTTTACCGATTGAATTATATCAATAATGTATCAAGATACCTCATGTGGAATCGTGAAAAACTCAACAAGCGTGTTTTGCATGCGCTTCGGGCGCCCCGGCATGGCCAACTCGTTCGTTGACCTGCTGAAGACAGATCACATCGGCAAAAGGCGAACAGTTGTTTTCACGCGAGAGCTGGGTCGGACTTACTACACCAGCCTTTCAAAAGGGGAGCCCGGGCGAAACAAAAGTCGAGGTGATGCCTGGCTTGCAAGATGAAGCTAACGATTGAACGCAAATCAAAGATCAAAAATGGCCGCGCTGGCGCCGCAATCCCATGTAAGGAATGAACAACCAGAACGCAGGCCAAGTTGCAGGTCAGAAACGTAGGGACGCAAATCGATGTTTCATTTCTTTGGCGCTGTCATCATTGGGACCCTGATCGGGTATCTTGCGGAAAAGTTCAATTTCACGCGGAATGGCGTCATCGTCTCCATCGCGCTGGCCGTGGGCGGGGCCATGATCCTGACCTTTTCTCAAAGTTTCCTTGGCATTGGCCTTGGTCTTGGTCGGCCAGCGACATCTGCAATCGGCGCCGTCGCGCTGCTGGCGATTAACGCGTTCCGGCGATGACAAAGCGGGGCAGGGCGCCTATCTGAGACTTTTGGCATCGCGAGGATCCTTCTGAATGGCCATTCCTTTTCTTATCATCATCGGCGTCGCCGCCGGGTTCATCGCGTCAAAGGTGATGAAAACAAATCTGTCGCTAGTTGAAACCATCGCCATCGGCATTCTCGGCGCCATTATTGGCGGACTGGTGCTGCGTGGCCTGATCGTCGCGGGCAGCATGATTTTCGGACTTGTCGGCGCTATCGCTGGGGCATGTGTCCTAATCTGGCTATATCAGCGCTACGTCAAAGGCCGGTTCTGACGTGATTTTGGATCTATAGGTACCAGTCTTTTCGGACATGGTTTCAGTGGCGGCGGACCGGGAGGGGATCTTTGATTCCGTTTAATCCGAAAACGGCCTAAAACCGCAGAAGCCTCGAATCCTCTTGACCTGACAGCCAACCACAGGTTCAACGCCCCGAACCTGAATTTCGCCGCAAATACGGCAGGAGCGCGTGATGGACGACCAGAAGAACATGATCATGGCTGCGGTGCTCAGCTTTCTGGTGATCGTGCTCTGGACTTTCTACTTTGCGCCGCCCCCACCAGAACCGGGGATGGAGCAAACGGCAGTTCAGACGACCGACAACGGCGCAGCTGTTGGCGGCGGCGTTGGCGCTGGCCAAAGCAATATCGCCGCTGGCGGTCAGACGGGCGATGCCGGCGGAACTGACGAAGTTGGTTTCGTTGAAATCGACACGCCGTCGCTGTCAGGTTCTTTTTCGCTGAAAGGCGGCCGGATCGATAACATCCAGTTGCTGAACTATCGCGAAACGCTGGACGAAAATTCCGACACAGTCACACAGCTGGCCCCTGTCGGCACGACCCACCCCTACTTCGCCGCCTATGGTTGGCTGGCTGGTGAGGGAACGGTCGCAAAAACCCCTGATCCCAATACGATCTGGTCAGTCGAAAGTGGTGACACGCTATCTGCTGGCGCCCCGGTCACGCTTCGCTGGGACAATGGCGAAGGCCTGATCTTCCGCCGCACGATGTCGGTCGATGATCGCTACATGTTCAACATCACCCAGTCGCTTGAAAACACCACTGGTCAGGCAGTGCAGATGTCGCCCTATGGCTATATCGCCCGGCGCAATCAGCCAGACACGATCAACTTCTTCATCCTGCACGAAGGCGCGGTCGGCGTCTTCGATGGTGAGCTGAAGGAAATGGATTACGACGACATGGCCGACTTGCCGCTCATCGGCAATCAGCAGTCTGAACAAATCCCGGTACAGCAGAATGGCTTCATCGGCTTTACCGACAAGTACTGGATGACAGCCATCGCCCCCGGGCCGAACACTGCATTCACAGGCGTCTACAAATACACTCAGCGCGCTACGGGTCCTGAATACCGGACAGAGGCGCTGATGCCGGTTTATGACGTGCCTGCGGGCGGCGCCGTCGATGTGCAGACATATCTCTTCTCCGGCGCGAAAGCCTACGATGCCATCACCGGGTACGAGGCTGATCTGGGCATTGCAGGCTTCATCGACAGCATCGACTGGGGCTGGTTCTTCTTCCTCACGAAACCGATCTTCCAGCTGCTGATCTGGGTTAAAGGCTTTATCGGCAACATGGGCTGGTCGATCATAGTGCTGACGCTGATTATCAAAGCCGCCCTCTTCCCGCTGGCTTACAAATCCTACGTCTCTATGTCGAAGATGAAAAAGCTTCAGCCAGAGATGGAAAAGATCAAGGAACGCGTCGGCGACGACAAGCAGAAGATGCAGCAGGAAATGATGGCTCTCTACAAGAAAGAGAAAGCCAATCCGGCGGCTGGCTGTTTGCCGATTCTGTTGCAGATCCCGATTTTCTTCTCGCTATACAAGGTGCTGTTCGTCACAATTGAGATGCGCCATGCGCCCTTCATCGGCTGGATCACTGACCTTTCCGCGCCTGATCCGACATCATGGATGAACCTCTTCGGCGCGCTGCCTTACGATGTACCGGAACCCGGTGTCGGCATCCTCGGCCTCTTCTCCATCGGCGTCTTCCCGATCCTGATGGGCGTGACGATGTGGATGCAGCAGAAACTGAACCCGTCGCCAACAGACAAGATGCAGGCGCAGATCTTTGCGATCATGCCGTGGATGTTCATGTTCATGCTGGGCACGTTCGCATCCGGTCTGGTGATCTACTGGTGCGCCAACAACATCATCACCTTTACGCAGCAGTACACGATTATGCGTAGCCAGGGCGTGAAGGTTGATTTCCTCGGCAACGTCGCCAAGACGTTCAAGAAGAAACCCAAAGAGGGCTGACATGATCCTGCTTGAGGAGATACGCCGCAATCCGGTGAAAGGCCTCGGGCAGGAGGTTCTGCAAAGCACGCTTTTAACCGCTGGACGGCCCATTGGATGGGACCGGGTCTGGGCTGTCACGCACGGGAATTCTGAGTTTGACGATGATCGCCCTGCCTGGGTGAAATCGCGCAACCATGTCATTCAGTCCACCAACCCTGCCTTGGCGCAGGTCACCTGCCGCTATAACGAAGCAGCAGGCGAACTGACGTTGTCCCACCCTGACCTCGGTGAGATCACCGCCAACCCTGCTATCAACGGCCAGCGCATAGCCGACTGGATCGCGCCTATCGCTGCGCCGTCTGGCCCGCCGCCCTATCGGATCGTCTCGGTCCCCGGCGGCAATCTGCATGATTTCGAAGACACGCATCTGTCGATCGGCAACCTCGCATCTCTACGCGCTTTGGAAGAGATGGCAGGCATGAAGCTGGAACGTATCCGGTTTCGCATGAACCTTTGGATCGATGGCGCCGCGCCGTGGGAAGAGTTTGACTGGTATGGCCAGGACATTGCGCTTGGCGGCGCCCGCCTGAAGATCACAGGTCGAGTGAAACGCTGCAACGCAACGAACGCCAATCCGCAAACCGGCCAACGCAACGCCGAAATTCCAAAGCTGCTTTATGAGCGTTTCAAACACATGGATTTCGGCATCTACGCCCAAGTGGCTGATGGCGGTGAGATCAAGACCGGCGACATGGTCAGCCCATGAAAATTGACTTCACTATCGCGCCAGAGCCAGAGCCATTGGCAGCAGAAGCAGGCCGTAAGCTGTTCGCTGGCAACTGCGACTTTGTGAAAGGCGTCGTCCACATGGACGGTTTGCCACCGGATGACCGGGCTGAGGTTTGCTTTGCCGGTCGTTCAAATGTTGGCAAATCATCATTGATCAATGCGCTGACCGGCCGCAAAGCGCTTGCCCGCGCTTCGAACACGCCGGGCCGGACGCAAGAGATCAACTATTTCGACCTCGCAGACCGTCTCTGGTTGGTTGACTTGCCTGGCTATGGCTATGCCGAGGCGCCGGTGGATGTAGTTGCGAAATGGCAGCGCCTGCTGAAACAGTACCTGACAGGCCGCGCCACCCTGCGCCGCGCATTTGTGCTGATCGACAGCCGCCACGGCGTCAAAGCGGTGGATCATGAGATCATGTCCTTGCTCGATACCGCAGCAGTCAATTTTCAGGTCGTGTTGACCAAGACCGATAAGCCAAAACCTGGCGCACTGGACAAAGTCGCTGCCAAAATCTCGGATGACCTGCAAAAGCATCCAGCGGCATATCCCGAGGTGATCATGACCTCATCGGAAAAATCCGAAGGTCTGCAAACCCTACGCTCGGTGATCCACTCCCTCAGCGCTTAGCGCCTCCACGATCCTATTCTAGCCCGTCCAATACAGCCGCTGCACTGGACAGATACGCCTGCTGCTTATCTTCAGCCATCCGATCCCAGGTCGAGTATGCCCGCCCAATGCGTGGATTACGGCCCAGCTTGTCTCGATTGCGCACGAGAAAGTCCCAGTAGAGTGAGTTGAAAGGGCACGCGCCTTTTCCTGTCTTCTTCTTCACATCAAACTTGCAGCCACCGCAGTAATCCGACATCCGGTCGATATAGGCCCCGCTGGAGGCATAGGGTTTCGACCCTAAAACGCCCCCATCCGCAAACTGGCTCATCCCTATGGTGTTCGGTGCCTCAACCCACTCAAACGCGTCGGCGTAGACCGCGAGATACCACTCATGAACTTCATGAGGGTTCACACCGGCCAGCATGGCGAAATTGCCGGTGACCATTAGGCGTTGGATGTGGTGAGCGTACGCCTCTTCTTTCGTTTGGGTGATGGCGGCGGACAGACACGCCATGTCGGTGTCGCCGGTCCAATAGAAATTCGGCAGTTTTCGGGTGTTGCCGAAGTAATTGGCCGAGACATATTCCGGCCCCTTCAGGTAATAGATCCCGCGCACAAATTCGCGCCAACCTATGATCTGGCGGATAAAACCCTCGACGGCGTTTAGCGGCGCATCGCCTGAGTGATAGGCAGCTTCTGCCCGGCGGCAGACGGCGAGTGGGTCAAGCAGGCCAATATTCAGGTACATTGAGATGAGGGAGTGATACAAAAATGGCTCCCCCAACAGCATTGCATCCTGATAGTCGCCAAATCGGGGCAGGGCGTTTTCGATGAAGGCATCCAGCGCCTGTTCCGCCTGACTTGCAGTGACGCCAAACCAGAAGGGCGTAAGATCGCCAAAATTTTCGCCAAAGCGATCCTCAACCAGCACCAAAACTTCCATTGTGATCGCATCAGGCTCAAACCGAGGCGGCATTGGCATGAATAAATCAGACTTTGCCGGTTTACGGTTCTCAGCGTCATAGTTCCACTTGCCGCCTGCGGGTTCGTTGCCTTCCATCAACAACCCGGTTTTGCGGCGCATATCGCGATAGAAATACTCCATGCGCAGCTGTTTGCGGCCATCCGCCCAATCGTTGAACTCGGCCTGCGTGGCAATGAAACGGTCATCCGCTAGAACACGCGCATCCACCCATCCCGCCATCTCAGCGCGCAGACGATGCTCCCCCGCCTCAGTCACAATCACTTTGTCTGCGGCGTGGCGTGTCAGGGCGCGGCGCAGTTCGCGACCCAGATCACCGGTGTTGTACGGATCGCTGAGAGTGACGTAGTCGACCGTCCAGCCTTTCTCTCGCAGCCCCTCGGCAAAATGGCGCATGGCGGAAAAGATCAGCGTTAGCTTTTTCTTATGATGGCCGACATAAGTCGCTTCGGCGGTAACCTCAGCCATAAGCACGACGTCGCGGGTTTTATCGCCAGCGGCGAGGGAAGATAGATTGGGCGACAGCTGGTCGCCAAGAACAAGAATGATGGCCATAGCCTGCGATGTGGCGCGTACGTGTCAAAGTTCAATCGACATTGCGGTTTTGTTGCGCAACATTGCCTTTAGGTTGAGTGGATCGGGGGGAATTATTCGTGCTTACAACACCGCTGGAACAGGCCCGTAAAGAGGCTGCGGAAACACCGCTGAACAAAATCGATGTTTCGGATTCTGCTCGCTTTGGATCGAATACCCATTGGCCGTTCTTTGATCGCTTGCGGGCGGAAGACCCGGTCCACTACTGCGCTGACAGCCCGTTTGGGCCGTATTGGTCGATCACCAGCTACGCCGATATTATGACGGTGGACACGAACCACAAAATTTTCACTTCCGAAGATGGTATTTTCATTGGCGACCGTGACCCCAACTTTGTCGTGCGCAGTTTTGTTACCGTAGACGACCCGCTGCACGCCAAATGGCGCAAACCCGTTATGCCCGCGGTGGGACGAGAGCGTATTGATGAGATTGAGGCGCTGATTCATGAGCGGGCCGAGGCGATATTAAATGGCCTGCCGCGTGGCGAAACCTTTGACTGGGTTGATCGGGTGGCAAAGGAGCTGACGCTGGACCTGCTGGTCGCCCTTTTCGACATTCCCTACGAGGATCGCGCCAAGCTGCTTGAGTGGTCCAACGCGACGACGGCGACCGACAAGGTCGGCGACGCGTCGATGGATATGGAGGAACGAAAGCGCATCCTTGGCGAATGTGTCGCTTACTTCTCTGCGCTGTGGCTTGAGCGGAAGGAACAGCCGCCCAAGCTAGATTTCGTATCTCTCTTCGCGCACCATCCAGATACGACAGATCTGGTGAAAGCGCCGTTCGATCTGATGGGCAACATCCTTTTGTTGATCGTAGGTGGCAACGATACGACGCGAAACGCCATTTCTGGCGGTTTGCTGGCGCTGAACGAGTTTCCCGATCGATATGATAAACTGATCGCCAACCCAGATCTGATCCCCAACATGCGCTCGGAGATCATCCGGTGGCAGACGCCGCTGCCGTCGATGCGGCGCACGGCGCTGCAGGATTTTGAACTAGGCGGCAAAACCATCAAGGCGGGCGACAAGGTGATGATGTGGTAGGTCTCAGCCAACCGCGTCGCGGCGAAATTTGATGAGCCCTATCAGTTCCGCATCGACCGTGAGAACGCGCGCAGTCACATGGCATATGGGTTTGGCGTACACCGCTGCATGGGTAATCACGTCGCGGAAATGCAGCTGCGTATCTTATGGGAAAAGATCCTGGCCAAGTTCCCAAAGATTGAGGTCGTGGGTGACGTTGAGTGTCTGACATCGAACTATGTCAGCGGGATTGAGAAAATGCCCGTTCGCATCCCGACGTAGGGTTTCGTTGGACGGACGTGGCCGTCAATGCTTAGGCTGATCGAAAAATGGAGATAGCCATGAATGTCATGACGCCAGACACCTTCCGGGCAGAGGCCGCCGCGACGCCGCTGGCTGAGATCGACGTCTCACGGCCTGAGATTTTTGCTGCAAATGCGCATTGGCCGTTCTTTGACCGCCTACGTGCTGAAGATCCAGTACACTATCTGGCGGACAGCGATTTTGGCCCGTTCTGGTCGATCACCCGCTGGGACGACATCATGAAGGTTGAGACGAACCCAAAGGTTTTCTCATCCTCTGACGGCATTTTCATGGGGGACCGGCCCGCCGACTTTCAGCCCCGCAGTTTCATTGGGGAGGATGACCCCCTCCATTCCAAATGGCGTAAACCGGTCATGCCTGGCGTCGGCGGCAAGCGACTTGATGAGTTGGAGACGCTGATCCGCCAGCGCGTTGTCGCCATCCTCGACGACCTGCCGCGCGACGAGGAATTTGACTGGGTTGAGCGGGTCTCAATCGAACTGACCACCCAGATGCTGGCGACGCTGTTCGACTTTCCGTGGGAAGACCGGCATTTGCTGACCTATTGGTCGGATGTGACGACGGCGACGCCACTGGTCGGCGCAGAGGTTATGCCGCACGAAGAACGTGTGCGCATTCTGACCGAGTGCGTGCAGTATTTCACCAAACTGTGGCTTGAGCGGGCGAAAGGCGCACCCGCCTTGGACTTCATCACGCTGATGGCGCAGAATCCGGATACAGAGGATCTGCACGAGACGCCCCGCGATCTACTCGGGAACCTGATGCTGCTGATCGTCGGCGGGAACGATACGACGCGCAACTCAATTTCAGGCGGGCTTCTGGCGTTGAACCAGAACCCCGACGAATACGGCAAGCTGCGCGCCGATCCGACCCTGATCCCCGGCATGTGCGCCGAAATCATCCGCTATCAGACCCCGCTCGCCTATATGCGCCGGACGTGCCGCGAAGATTTTGAGCTCAGCGGCAAGACGATCAAGGCAGGGGACAAGGTGATCATGTGGTACGTCTCTGCCAACCGTGACGATGCCAAATTCGATGACCCGTATGAGTTTCTTGTCGACCGTAAAAACGCCCGCAGCCACATGTCGTTCGGCTTTGGCGTACACCGCTGCATGGGCAATCACGTGGCGGAAATGCAGCTGCGCATCCTCTGGGAAGAGATTTTGGCGCGGTTCCCGAAGATCGAAGTGGTGGGGGAGCCTGAGAGGGTGTCTTCGAACTTTGTCATGGGGTTTTCGAAGATGATGGTGCGGATTCCGGGGTGAAGGCTGAGGCATCTTTTCGCCTAAGACGATTTTCAGTTTCGGCCCTATCCTCTCCTTTTGAATTGCCTGCCCAGATGGCCACACTTCTACAAACAGACTACTCACCTTCGATCTTATCTGCTTCATCAGACCAGATAAGTTTTTGAGTTCGTTGATACAATCTTTTGGCGGCGTTTGACGTTGCTTTTCCTGCTTTCGAGGTGCCCCCGACCATTCCGGACCATGCATTCTTGGTCTTTTCTATCGAGGATGAAGAGATAGAGGCCCAATCATATTCAGGCATTTGATAGTCTTTGATGCTGGAAAGGTCAGGAATAGATGCCCTAGCCGATGCCCAGACTTCACCTGGAGAGCTTTTCACCTTGGCCTAGACCTCCTCCTTTGTCAGAGGCTTCATCCCGCAAACTTTTCTTTGATCGGCATTTTCAACAGCAGTCGGATCCAAGGCCTTTTGTAAGTCGGCCATATCTTTCAGAGTTTCGCAAAGATCGTGCAGCTCCAGCGCCGTGAAACCGACGATTGCCGCCGTCCCGAAAAATGGGATGGCCTCAG
This sequence comes from uncultured Paracoccaceae bacterium, assembly GCA_938092015.1. Taxonomy (GTDB): domain Bacteria; phylum Pseudomonadota; class Alphaproteobacteria; order Rhodobacterales; family Rhodobacteraceae; genus Pikeienuella. The sequence continues at coordinate 19,853 of CALKOT010000059.1, read as the reverse complement.
CCGCCATGCCGCCGACCTCTCGCGCTGATGTCAAAACTGTTCGCCTGGAAACTCGAGAAACAGTGGTTTCAACGACTTCACGAACGACGACCTGCCGCCCTCGATAAGTAACCATCCGCCTGAGAGGGTCAGCGATTTCGTCCTTCAAACTTCGCACCAAACGCTTCTGAGCACCTACCTCCGCAATTTTCGTCACCAATTCTGACCTTGCCGCTCGTTTCGCAGTTCTTTGAGTGGTGAGTGCGGTGCTTGTTTCAGACAGCTGCCTCTGAAATTTCTTTCGGGCGGCTTTCTCCTGCGTAAGATTTGTTGTTACTTTCGCCAGTTCTGCGGCGCTTCTTTTGGCTACAGTTGAGACACCGGCAACAGCGCTTACAGCGGCTGAGGCAGTATAAAATGCGGCACTGCTTGTCAGGAAAAGAAGGTTGGTCAAAAGGCTCAGCATCAGCGCAAGAGCCAATCCCATTTTCCAACTGAATTTTAGAATCTTGAACATATGTGGACCTCAATAATCTGCGATCATCAAATTCAACGTGTTCGACTGGCGCAGTGCACTTGCCCTGGCTTCGGTCGTGAGCGCGATATGAATTGAAATGATCGGCTGTCTATGATGGTGCTGATTTTGCGGGAAGGGGTTTGAATAAGCTTACACTCTGAAAACAAACATTGATCAAGCGAACCGGCATTTTTGGTCGAAAGATCGACCTTTGAATGATCGCTTCCATCGATCTCGACGCCGCGCCTCACTGATCTGGCCGCTGCATCTTCACAATCGTCAAACCGCCACGCCCCGACGCCGCCCCAGCCTCTGCAACACGATATCCGACCGCACCTGGCTGACCTTGGGGTGAGGTAACAAACGACGATGCACGAAACTCGCCAATTCATCCAGCGAACGCACCCTCACATGGATTAGGTAATCTGCATCGCCGGTGAGGGTGTAGACCATCTGCACCTCCTCCAGCCCATTGAAGAACTTTGCGATGTCGTCGGCAGTCGTCGCCGCCTGCGCAGCCAGAGTTACACGCGTGAACGCCTCTACCCCGAACCCAAGCTTCGCCGCATCCAGTTCGGCGCGATAGCCGGTGATGTATTCTGCTTCTTCCAGCGCGATGCGGCGGCGAGAGCATTGGGAGGGGGAAAGGTTCACAACCTCCGCCAGCGCCGCATTGGTCAGGCTGGCGTCGTCCTGCAGGCAGGACAGAATCTTGAAGTCAAAGCCATCAAGCGTCATTTTGTGCGCATATTTGCGATTTCATGCGCATTATGCGCATTATGCAGCAAATATCTACCAACTTCGCACGAACATTCCGCACGATCCCTCCTATATCTGCATGAAATCACCACGCAAGCTTAGGAGAGCGCACCATGGGTCCCTTCCCGCACGACGCAGCCCCCGCCGAGATTACCGATCACAACCCAGCCGGCACCGACGGGTTTGAGTTTGTCGAGTTCGCACATCCTGAGCCGGAAGAGCTGCACGAGCTGTTCCGAACCATGGGCTACACTCAGGTCGCCAAGCACAAGACCAAAGATGTGTTCCTCTATCGTCAGGGCACGGTGAACTACATCCTGAACGCTGAGGCGAAGGATTTTGCGGCGGATTTCGTGAAGGAGCATGGCCCCTGCGCATCATCCATGGCGTGGCGCGTGGTCGACCCGCAGCAGGCCTATGAGCACGCAGTGGCAAACGGCGCAAAGGGCTATGACGGCGATGACAAGGTGATTGATGCACCGGCCATTCTGGGGATTGGCGGTTCGTTGCTGTACTTCATCGACCGCGACGGCGGCTCACCCTACATGAACGACTATGACTGGACCGATGAGGTCGATCCGCAGCCCGAAGGCCTTGGGTTCTTCTACATCGACCACCTCACCCACAACGTCCATCGCGGCAATATGGACAAGTGGTACGGGTTCTACGCTGGCATTTTCAACTTCAAAGAAATCCGGTTCTTCGACATCAAGGGCAAGGTCACCGGCCTGTTCTCACGTGCCCTCACATCGCCCTGCGGCAAGATCCGTATTCCGATCAATGAAAGCGCCGACGCGAATTCTCAGATCGAGGAATATCTGCGCGGATATAACGGCGAAGGCATCCAGCACATCGCCGTGGCGACGAACGACATCTACGCTTCGGTCGATGGTCTGGCCGCGAACGGCCTTGAGTTCATGCCGCCGCCGCCCGCCATCTACTACGACATGAGCCACAAGCGTGTTCAGGGCCATGAAGAGCCGATTGAGCGGATGAAGCAGCACGGCATCCTGATCGACGGCGAAGGCGTGGTCGATGGGGGCATGACCCGCGTACTGCTGCAGATCTTCTCAAAGACAGTCGTCGGGCCAATCTTCTTTGAGTTCATCCAGCGCAAGGGTGATGACGGGTTCGGCGAGGGTAACTTCAAGGCCCTGTTTGAATCGATTGAGATGGACCAGATCAATCGCGGCGTGATTGCTGCCGAATAAGTCAGTCGACACCTATGGTAAAGAACAGGTCGCCCTTTCCAAGGGCGGCCTTTTTCTTTTGTATCGCGATGAATGAACAACTGGCGCAAAGGAGAAGCTAAGTGATCATCGATGTTTGGGCGCAACATCCTACGCTTCGCCACTCGCAAGTCTCGATGTTCGACAGCCTTCGACGCTGGACCAAAACACCGGCGCGAGAAACGCAAATCCCGGTCGGAGCGACGATTGCTTCGATGGATGCAGGCGGCGTCGACAAGGCGCTGATCTCAGCTTGGCAGGCGCCGCATAGAGACATGATCACGAATGACGAAGTCGCAGGCTTCGTGGCGGAGGCGCCAGACCGGTTGATCGGCGTTGGCTCGGTCGACATCTCGAAACCGATGGAAGCGGTTCGCGAAGTGCGCCGCTGCGTTGAAGAATTGAACTTCAAAGCGATCCGCGTCCTCCCATGGCTCTGCGACCTGCCGCCGACAGATCGGCTGTTCTATCCGCTTTATGCCGCCTGCTGCGAGATGGGCGTGCCGTTCTGCACCCAGATCGGCCACACCGGCCCCTTGATGTCGTCTGAAGTGGGCCGCCCGATCTATCTGGATCGCGTCGCACTGGACTTCCCTGAACTGGCGATCGTTGGCGGCCATATCGGCTATCCCTGGACGGAGGAGGCAATCGCCGTCGCGACCAAACATGAGAATGTCTACATCGACACCTCCGCTTACACCGCAAAACGGTACCTGGCTGAGCTGGTGCGCTATTTGAAGGGCCATGGGCGCGGCAAGGTAATGTTCGGCACGAACTACCCGATGTTCAGCCATGCAAAAGCGCTGGACGGACTGGATACATTGGGCCTGGATGATGAGGCAAAGGCTTTCTTTCTCCACGGAAACGCCCAGCGTGTGTTTGGTCTGGCTTGACGTAGGGCGCCGCTGGGGCGCCTAGTCGCCTCAGGCAGAAAAGAGTCGCGGCATGAAAACCACTAAAGTTACCTCCAGCCACTGGGGCGCGTTCGAAGTGACGGTCAAGGATGGGCGGATCGTCGGCACGGCGCCGTTCGGGCCTGATCCTGATCCTTCGCCGATCGCTGAGATCATCCCAAAGGCGGTCTACCATAAAACCCGCGTCGCCCGGCCATCGATCCGCAAGGGTTGGCTTGAGGGTCGCGACAAGGACCGCTGCGGCGGTGCGGAGTTTGTTGAGTTGCCCTGGGACGAAGCGCTGGACATCGCGGCCGAGGAAATTGGCCGTGTGCGGCGTGAACATGGCAATGGTGCGATATTTGGCGGGTCGTACGGCTGGTCTTCCGCCGGGCGGTTTCATCATGCACAAAGTCAGGTGCACAGGTTCCTGAATTCGGTCGGCGGATATGTGTCGAGCTACGGCAACTATTCCTTCGCCGCTGCGATGGCGATCATGCCTCATGTGATTGGCATGAATTTCCGTCAGTACGCTTATGGATATCAGAACTCATGGGCGACGATCCGGGACAATACCGAAACCTTGGTGATGTTCGGGGGGATCAATCCGAAAAACTCGCAGGTCTCGATGGGGGGGATATCGCGGCACGAGACGAAGGGCTGGTGCGAGGCGTTTGCTGAGAAGGGCATGCGGCTGATCAACATCGGGCCACAGCGGGGCGATGCGCCTCCTGGTTCGGAGTGGATGCCGGTGCGGCCAGGGTCGGACACGGCGCTTATGCTGGCATTGGCCTATGTGCTGGAAAATGAAGGGCTGGCGGATCACGCGCATCTGGCGCGCTTTGCAACGGGGTATGATCGATTTCGCCCGTATCTGATGGGCGATAGTGATGGCGTGCCGAAGACGCCTGAATGGGCGGCTGAACTGACAGGCGCGGATGCGACTGCGATCCGTAACCTTGCACGCCACATGGCGAAGACCCGCACGCTGATCACGGTCGCCTTCGCTCTGCAACGCGGGCAGCATGGTGAGCAGCCCTATTGGATGGCGGCGGTGCTGGCGGCGATGCTGGGCCAGATCGGCCTGCCCGGCGGCGGCGTTGGGTATGGCTACGGCGCTTTGGGCGGCGTCGGCGTTTCGATCCGCGCGGTGCCAGGGTTGGCGCTGCCTCAAGGCGATAATCCGATCAAAGATTTCATCCCCGTCGCCCGCATCGCCGATGCGCTGCTGCATCCGGGTGAGCCATATGATTTTAACGGCCGCAATGCGCCTTACCCGGATATCCGCCTCGTCTACTGGGCTGGCGGCAACCCGTTCCATCATCATCAGGACCTGAACCGGTTCGAAGAGGCCTGGCGTCGTCCCGAAACGGTGATTGTGAACGAACCGTATTGGACCGCAACGGCCAAGCGTGCCGACATCGTGTTCCCTGCGACGACGCCATATGAGCGGGAAGATATAGGGCGATCTTTCCTCGACCCGTTCCTCTTCCATATGCCGCCATTGATTGAACCAGAAGCTGACGCGCGAGACGATTATGACATCTTTGCCGATCTAGCGACGCGGCTTGGGAAGGGTGAGTTGTTTTCAGAGGGGCGCTCTTCAGAAGACTGGCTGCGCCATCTCTACAGCCAGTTCCGCCAGATCACTGCTGCTGATGACATCCCGACACCGGACTATGATGAGTTGAAAGAAAAGAACTGGGTCGAGTTGCCGATCTGGGGCGATGAGCATGCTGTCACGCCCTTCGATAAGTTCCGTGAAGACCCAGATGCACATCCTATGCAGACGCCTTCGGGCAAGCTTGAGATTTTCTCGGAAACGATCGCCAGCTTTGACTACGACGATTGCCCAGGTCACCCGGTCTGGATCCCACCATGCGAATGGCTGGGCGCGGCTGATCCGGCTGCGCCGTTGCACATGGTATCGCCGCAACCGGGCGACAAGCTGCACAGCCAGATGGAGAGCGCGATCGCGGATGAGCCGGATGCACGGCCCGTAAGGTTGGAAATCCACCCGGTCGACGCGACTGCGCGCAAAATCAATGATGGCGAGGTGGTTCGGGTAAAAAACCACCGTGGATCATGTCTTGCGCGCGCATCGTTCAATGATGGTGTTTTGAAAGGCGTTGTCGCCCTTCCGACCGGTGCGTGGCTGGCGGATGGCGATGGGGATGACCCGCACGGTAATCCAAACGTGCTGACGCATGACATCGGCACATCGCGGCTGGGTCAGGGCACCAGCGCGCATACTGCGATGGTTGAAGTTGAGACGCTTTAGCCTCCTCTTGCGGAGGAATGCGGCGTGGCGGATTTTTGTGGGGCAAAGATAGGTGAGAAGAATTTCTCGATTTTTGGCTCACTCCGCCGCCGCAATTTCCTCGACCCCAATGAAGCCGCCAGACTGCCGGTTCCAGAACATCGCGTAGAGACCGCCTTTGGCGAGAAGCTCGTTATGTGTACCGATCTCTGCGACGCGTCCCGCCTCCATCACGACAATGCGATCCATGCGGGCGATGGTTGAGAGGCGGTGCGCAATGGCAATGACGGTTTTACCCTCCATCAGACGGTCGAGCGATGACTGGATCGCAGCTTCGACTTCGGAATCCAGGGCCGATGTCGCTTCATCCAGCGCCAAGACAGGCGCGTCTTTCAGAATGGCGCGCGCCAGCGCGATACGTTGGCGTTGGCCGCCGGACAGTTTCACGCCCCGCTCACCAAGGAAGGCGTCATAGCCTTTGCGACCCTTCAGATCCTCAAGTTCTAGGATGAAATCGTGCGCCTCAGCCTCAGCCGTCGCCTTCAGCATTTCTTCTTCGGTCGCTTCGGGCCGACCATAGAAGATGTTCTCACGGGCGGATCGGTTGAACATCGCCGTTTCTTGCCGGACCATCGCGATTTGTCGGCGGAGGGCGTCTTGCGTGAGATCACGAATGTCGCGATCACCCATACGGATCGCACCTTCTTCCACATCGTATAGACGCAGAAGCAGCGACAAAACGGTCGTCTTGCCAGCGCCGGATTGACCAACCAAGGCGATCTTTTCACCCGGTTTGATCTTCAGATCGAACCCATCTAGTCCGCCGCCAGTTTCCTTGCCGTAGTGATAGGTGACGTTGTCAAAATGGATTGAGCCATCTGCATCCTCAACAGCATTAGCGTTGGGATCGTCGACCAGATCGTGTGACGGCGCGAGGGTGCGCATACCGTCTTCTGCCTCGCCAATATTGGCGAAGATGCCCATCATAGTGAAGCTGAACCAGCCAGACATCTGCGCGATGCGGGTGGATAGGACACCCGCGACGGCGATGTCGCCAGGCGTCGCTGTGCCTTGCTGCCAGAAAATCAGCGCCGCGCCGATCAACATTACTGGTAATGCGCCCGCCAGAAGCATCAGAAGGGCGCGGAAAACAGCGGCCATGACGCCGAAATCCAGCGCCTTTTCGCGGAAAGTATCCACTGACTGCTCTGCAGCGCGCTCTTCACGGCCGACATGGGCGAATAGTTTGACCGTGGCCATATTGGACAACGTATCGACGATCTGGCCGGTTACGTTGGCGCGCGCTTCTGCCCGGGCGCGGCTGAGACGGCGGATGCGGGGGAGATACCACCGGATGAAGAAGCCGTACCCGACCAGCCAAACGGCCAGCAGCAGCGACAGACGCCAGTCAACCGACCCCAGAACCAGCGTCGCGCCAATGACCGTCGCGATGCAGAAGGCGATGGAGTTTGTGCTTTCTAGGATGATCTCGGTGATCGCGTGGCCAGATTGGATGTGTTTCTGCGCCAGTCGACCGGCGAAATCATCGTCGAAAAAGCGGATCGAATGGCCAAGTGTGTGCCGTTTCAGCCGCATCACGACTTGCGGGAACAGGTTTGGGCCTAGTGAGATAGCGTTGACTGCCGCGGAAAGCCCCATGGCTGCGGGGCGAATGGCGATGAAGAACAGGGCGGTCATGATAACCAGCCGCCAGTTCGCTTGAAAATATGCAGCAGGGTCCGGGGCGATGACCGCCTCGTCGATTACCCAGCCGATGAAAAGCGCGCCCAGACTTTCCAGCACACCGACCAACGCACCCATAAAGGCGCCGAACCAGATGGCGGGCCAGGCGCCGGTCAATGACCAGCGGATAAACGCCCACAAGGATTGCGGCGGCGGTCCGTCCGCGGCCGCATAGGGCTTAATGAAACCAGAGAAAAACGCCCTCATTCCGCCGCCTCGACGGTTTCACCTTCAACATCAATAAAGCCGCCGGACTGACGGTTCCAGAAGCCAGCATAAAGGCCGTTCAGCGCCAGCAGTTCCGCATGTGTGCCATCCTCAGCCACTGCGCCGCCTTCCAGTACGACGATGCGATCCATCTGGGCGATAGTGGACAGGCGGTGGGCGATTGCGATCACGGTTTTGCCCTCCATCAGGCCATAGAGGCTTTCCTGAATCGCAGCCTCGACTTCGCTGTCGAGCGCCGACGTCGCCTCGTCCAACACCAATATAGGCGCGTCTTTCAGAACCACACGGGCCAAGGCGATGCGTTGACGCTGTCCGCCCGATAACTTGACGCCACGTTCGCCAACATGCGCGTCATAGCCTGAACGGCCCTTTGGGTCCTCAAGTTCAGGAATGAAGTCATGGGCTGCGACCTTGGTCGCGGCGTTGAACATGGCCTCATCCGTCGCTTCGGGGCTTCCATAGAGGATGTTTTCCCGCACCGAACGATGCAGAAGCGATGTGTCCTGCGTGACCATGCCGATATTCGTGCGCAGGCTGTCCTGCGTGACTTCACCCACAGCCTGACCATCGATCAGAATGCGCCCCGTTTCCACATCATGGAAGCGGAGGAGAAGGTTCACCATCGACGATTTGCCTGCGCCTGAGCGGCCGACCAGACCCACGCGTTCACCAGGTTTGATGGTCAGGTTCAGGTGGTTCAGGCCGCCTTTGTCTTTACCATAGTGATGGCTGACATCGTCAAACCGGATCTCACCGCCATCTACGACCAACGATTTTGCGGTTGGGTTGTCCCGGAGATCGATAGGTGCGGCGATCGTTTCCATCCCCTCAGAAATCACGCCGAGGTTCTGGAACAGCGAAGACAGCGCCCACATGATCCACATGGTCATAGAATTGAGGCGCAAAACCAGTGCTGACGCCGCTGCTACGGCGCCGAGCGATCCGACGCCAACCGACCACAGCCATATTGCGTACCCAACGACGCCGACCATCAAGAAGCCGTTCACTGTCATCAGTGCGACGTCCATCCAGGTGATGATGCGCATCTCAGCAGCAAACGTCTGGCGCCCTTCCTCGATCGCCTCATAAGCAAAGCGCTCTTCTCGATCTGTATGAGCGAACAGTTTCACCGTCTGAATGTTGGTGTAGCTGTCAACAATACGGCCCGTTATGGCCGAACGCGCGTCAGAGAATGCCTTTGAAGCGCGACCAACACGCGGCACGAAATAGGCGATGAGGCCGATATAGGCGATCAGCCACAGCACCATCGGCACGGCCAAACGGATGTCCGTATCAGACAGCAGGATGAGGGCGCCGATCACGTAGAGCGAGGCGTAGGCGAGTGCATCGAACGTCTGGAACGACGCTTCGCCCACCGCAGGGGCGGTCTGCATCACGCGGTTGGCGATGCGACCTGCGAAATCTTCCTGAAACCAGCCAACTGACTGTCCGAGAACACGCTTATGCGACCGCCAGCGGACCATTGTGCCGATGTTTGGCATCAGCGACTGATTAATGAAGGCGACGTCCACCATCGTCAGAAGAGGTCGTGCGATCAAAAGCGCCAGTGCGATCAGGATCAGCTCAGTCCCGTAGATGTTCCAAACTTCGGTGGGGCCAACTTCAGACAGGGCGTCAACCAAGCGGCCCGCATACCAGATCATCCCAACCTCCATCGCTGCGACGATGGCTGTGAAGAAAACGATCAGGACGGCGACTTTGCGAAACGGGCGCAGATATTCCAGAAGGAACGGGATCAGCTTGCGCGGAACCTCACGGCCAGCACCGTGATCTGCATAGGGGTCGACGAGTTTTTCAAAGAAGGTGAGCATGGATCAGCCCTTTCAGGGGGCAAGTATTCGTAGGGGAAAGCGATGGGAGCGGGCGCGAACGGCCCAAACAGGCCTGTCAGCTAAACGCTGGTAGTCGGGTCCTGTTCATGTCCATCGTTTCATCCTTGATCCGTTGTATAGGGCGTATTTACCTTAGCCTTGACCCAAGTCAAAGTGCATCGGCTTGAAACCAGTCAGTAAGGGGCAGATAAGCAACCAATCGATGCAGATGGGACACAGTTAGAATGACCGATAACGCCTTCGTTTCCGAAAAAGCCCGCGCCGCCGCATGGTTCCGCGAACTACGCGATCAGATCTGCGCGGCATTCGAAAACCTAGAAGATACGCAAACCACTAGCCCCCATGCTGACCTGCCGCCGGGCCGTTTCGAGCGGAAGGAAACTAAACGCGCAGGGGAAGCTGGCGAAGATGCCGGCGGCGGTGAAATGAGCGTAATGCGCGGCGGGCGTGTCTTTGAGAAAGTCGGCGTCAACATCTCAACCGTTCACGGGAAGCTGGGTGATCAGGCGCAACGGTCACTGACATCCCGCCGTCAGATTGACGGTCTAGCCGATGATCCCCGGTTCTGGGCTGCGGGGATTTCGCTTGTCGCACATATGCGCAGCCCGAAATGCCCGGCGATCCATATGAATACCCGCATGTTCTGGACACCGTTCTGTTGGTGGTTCGGCGGTGGCACTGACCTGAACCCGATGGTTGAAGTCGATGAAGACACTGCGTTCTTCCATGGTGTCCTGAAGAAGGCCTGCGATAAACACTCAGCAGAATACTACCCGGCCCACAAAGCCTGGGCCGACGAATATTTCATGATCAAGCACTGGAATGAGCCGCGCGGCGTTGGCGGTATTTTCTATGATGACCTTTGTACTGGCGATTGGGAGGCCGACTTTGCCTATACCCAAGATGTCGGCCGTGCGTTTCTGGACAGCTATCTACCGATCACCGAAAAACGCCGCGACGAGGCCTGGAATGACGCCGACCGCGAAATCCAGCTGATAAGACGGGGCCGGTACGCAGAATTTAACCTCGTCTATGATCGCGGAACACGGTTTGGCCTGGAAACGGGACATAATCCCGAGGCTGTGTTGATGAGCCTGCCGCCAGAGGCGAAATGGCCCTGATGTGACCGTTCTCGCGGAACCGAAGGACCGGGGATATAATCCCCTAAGTCTCCGTTTTTGCGATGGCGTGCTTGAAAGCGCCTATATTCAGGAACACAACCGGCGGGCCGTCGGTTGTCATCGGCGCCTTCATTATCTCTCTGATCATCCCGCTGCTGGGGGAGCTTTACGGCTTTACCATCGAAGGCTGGCGCGGTTACGAGATCTACATGCAAACCCTGCCCTATCGTCTTGGCGCTATCGCGATACTGATGGCGGCGATTGTGCTGACATGGACAGGCTGGGCGGTTCGCAATGGGCAGGCCATGGTCGCAATCTTCGCCATGGTGTTGATCACCGTGCAGATCCCGGCGATTGACCTGATCAGCCCGTGGATTCTGCTGAACCTCACCTATGCCAATTTCGCCCTGACACTGTTGATCGTCGCGAGCGGCCTGCAGTTTCGCCATGTCACACCAATTGCGCTGATTGCAGGTGGTGTCATCGCTTATGCCGCATTTCGTTGGACAGAGAACGCCTTCGCACCGCTGGTCATCTCAGGCGCAACGCTGATCACTCTGCTGTGGGTCACGTACTCCATTGAGCGGGTGCGGCGTGAGGCATGGGCGGGCGCCGCAGCGCTGGCCGAAGAACAGGCCCTGACGGAGCGATTATTGCTGTCCGTCCTGCCACCCTCAATCGCGAAACGGATGCGCGGGGGCGAAACGCTGATCGCCGACAGCCGTGACGAAGCGACGGTCGTGTTCGCCGACATCGTCAACTTCACGCCACTGTCCGCTTCAATGTCGCCAGAGGCCTTGGTCGCCATTCTCGATGAGATATTTGCAGGCTTTGACCAGATCGCTGATGAGCATGATCTGGAGAAAATCAAAACCATCGGCGATGCCTATATGATGGCGGCAGGTCTGCCGACGGAGCGCTCAACCGATCCCGGCCACGCGCTGGATGCCGTATTAGCGATGCGGGACTGGCTGGCGGAGGTCGCCCAGAGGCGTGATGTCGACATCTCAATGCGCGCGGGCGTCCATATCGGACCGGTCGTTGCAGGGGTGATAGGGCGATCGAAATTCGTCTATGACCTTTGGGGCGACAGCGTGAATGTCGCCAGCCGCATGGAATCGACCTCTCCGGTAGGCGAAATTCAGGTGACGGAAGCGGTGCAATCGCGCATGAAAACAGCTTACGAGTTTTCGCTGCGCGGCGCGATTGATGTGAAGGGCAAGGGTGAGATGCAGGTTTGGCTTTTGAGAGGGCGCGTGTGAAGCGTCTGTTAGTTGCGCTCACGATGTTTTGGGTCGTCCCTGCGTTAGCGGAGGAGGCACCAAAACCCGATTACACCAAGGCCGCAGGCATCTGCCAGCTGATCGATGCAGCGGCGGAAAAGCACGGCCTGCCGAAATCGTTTTTCGCCCGCTTGATCTGGAAGGAAAGTCGGTTCGACATCAAGGCCGTCAGCCCTGTCGGCGCGCAAGGTGTGGCGCAGTTTATGCCAGCAACCGCCAAAAGGCGCGGGTTGGCTGATCCGTTCGATCCTGAACAGGCGATCCCGGCATCAGCCTCACTGTTGGCTGATTTGAAAGCGGCTTACGGGAACTTTGGCCTTGCCGCCGCTGCCTATAACGCAGGCTCAGGCCGGGTTGATAAATGGCGCGCCGGGCGCAGCGGCTTGCCAGGAGAAACTCGTGGCTATGTCTATGACATCACTGGCCGCCCCGCCGAATGGTTCCGCGAAAAGGGGCGCGAGGTTGAGGCAAAGCCGCTGACAAAGGGCGAAACTTTCGCCAAATCTTGCCCAGAAATGAAGGTCATCGCGACACGCGCCAGCCCGCGTCCGCGTTGGGGCGTCATTGTCGCCGGGGGGCGCAGCCGCAGGGCAGCCCTGATCGCTTTTGAACGGGCGCGGCGCCAGATGCCGTCGCTGATCTCAAAGTCCCGCCTGGTCGTTGTGAAGAAACGAAAACGCGCCGCTGGGCCAGTTTATACTGCGCGTCTGGGCGCAGGTGGAAAAAGCGAAGCGGCGCGAATGTGCCTGAGGATCAGTAAAGCAGGCGGATCCTGTTATGTGCGTCGAAACTAAAGCAGTTTTAGGTTGGCGTGACCCAGCGAGACGCTGAATTTCTCACACCAGATCTAAACCTGATCGTAGTCGCCGATATCGAGCCCCTCAGCCAGAGCATAGCTTTGCGAACCTTGCAGGCTTTTCAGTTTGCCCAGAATGGTTCCTTCAACGTATTTGCCGCCCGAACCCAGTGCGACCTTCGGATCTGGTGCGCCATCCAGCGTAAATCCGTCATCTAGGGTGATTACCCACTGACCATCCACGCGACTGACAACAGTATTGCCTGTAACGATATGCTTGTCGTCGTCTGTGAATCCGCCTTTTGCGGTGACGATTGTCGACGACTGCGTTTTCTGGCTGGAAACTGGCGTCGGCGCATTGGCGCAGGCGGCGAGTGTCAGCGCTCCGGTCAATGCGATCGCGGCGGAAGATAGTGTAAGTTTCATGAAATGCGCCCTTCCTGTTTTTGTTTTGGCGCTGTCCATTGATCGCCTAATTCGAGCGCCAGCAACAAAAAGTTTCTGTGCGCACAAAGCGTTGAGATTGCGCGTGATTTCAGTCGCGATCCAGTGATTGGGGTCGTGATCAAACGCATCTGAGATCATGCGCGCCCTCACGAAACTGGTAGCGGCGTGCAACAATCCTGCGCTAAGGCGATGGCAGGAGGATCGAACATGACCAAAGGCATCGCGCTTGTCACAGGCGCATCAGCAGGCATTGGCGCGGCCACGGCGACAGCGCTGGCCGAAGATGGCTGGACCGTCCACGCGACAGCGCGGCGGCTGGATCGGCTTGAGGCGCTGGCGGCAAAGTCTGGGGCTATCCCTCATCAGATCGATGTCACTGACCGCGCGGCGATGGGCGATCTGATCGCCTCGACAAAACCTGATCTGTTGGTTGCAAACGCCGGACTAGGTGGCGGGATGACGGGCCTGACCGCTGCCGACGCCGATGAAATAGAGACAGTCGTCCATACAAATGTCACCGCCATGATCCAAACCACCAAAGCGGCGATGGAGGGAATGGCGGTGCGCGGGCGTGGACACATTATCACCGTCGGCTCAGTATCCGGCCTCTATGCAACCGGCGCGGCGCTTTACGGTGCTACGAAACACGCCGTGCGCGGATTCGTGCGCAATATGCGCCTTGATCCCGGCGCAGTGGGCATCCGGTTTACCGATATTCAGCCTGGCCGCGTGGCGACTGAGTTCTACGATGTCGCGGTGGCGGATGATGCGGTTCGCGATCAGATCAAGGACACAGGCATAGAAGAATTGACGCCAGAAGATGTTGCCGAAGCGATCCGCTGGGTCGCCGCGCAGCCGGCCCACGTCAACATCAGCGCACTGGAGATCACACCACGTGATCAGGCCTATGGCGGAGTGAAATTCACCCGATGACAGATGCGTTGAAGGGCCGGATCGCGGTCATTGGTTGGGGGTCTTTGATCTGGGATCTCGACAACTTGGCCCCTTTCGTCACCGGCGACTGGATGATGGGCGCGGGGCCGTCGCTGCCCTTCGAGTTCACGCGCGTCTCACCCAAGCGAAAAATGGGTCTTGCGGTCTGCCTCGATTACACCAACGGCGACCCTTGCCCGACTAACGCAATTCTTTCGATCCGAGATGACATCGACGAAGCCGCAGAAGAACTTCGTGCAAGGGAACGCGCCAAAGTCATCGACTACATTGGTATGATCCACCCCGCATCCGGCGCGCGCCGTTCTTCGATCCCTGAGGTCGCCGATATATTTGCGGACTGGTGTCGCAGAACAGGCGCAGCAGGCGCTGTCTGGACGGATCTGGGTGGTAACTTTGAAGAAGACCGCGGCACGTCGTTCAGCGTTCCACGCGCAATCGACTACTTGAAGACCCTGAACGGCGAAAGTCTGATCGAAGCTGTCCGCTACATCGAGTACGCCCCGGCTGCAACCAACACCCCGCTACGTCGGGCGCTGGCCAAAGATGAATGGTGGCGTGCGCAGGCGGCAAAGTACTGTTAAGCGGCCTCTTCCGCCGCTGCATACTCCAGATCTTCAAGTGTCGCGCGGCGCAGATCCCGCCGGTGCAGCGTGTCGTCATAGGGTCGACCGCGATGCAGTGTGCAGCGATTGTCCCAGATCATCAGATCACCAACCCGCCACTTCAGCTCGTAAATGAACTCTTTCTGCGTGGCGTGCTCCAACAATTCGCGCACCAGCATCTTCCCGTCTGGGACGTTCATGTCGCAGATGTGAGAGATATGACTGGCCAGATACAACGCTTTGCGGCCACTTTCTTTATGCGATCGCACAAGCGGACGCGCTACAGGCGGAAGGGATGCCCGCTCTTCGTCCGTGAAGTCGGTAAAGCCCAGTTTGGCGCGTGATGTAAAAATCGAATGTTCCGCAACCAGACCGTCGATCCGATCCTTCATTTTCTGTGGCAAGGTCTCGTACGCGACACGAGTATCTACAACCTGCGTTTCGCCGCCTTCAGGCGTCACGACGTGAGCATGCAGCATTGAATACTTGGCTGGGATTTTCTTGAAACTGCTGTCAGTGTGCCAAAGCTGATTGCCGAGTGAGAACATCCTGCGCCGGTCATACTCACCAAACAATTGTTCATTTTCATCGATGTTTGAGATGTCGGCAAGCCGCCCTCCGATGCGGGCTTTGACTTTCATTATGATATTGGAACGTTCGAGTTGGCCGAAGTTCTCAGCAAAGTCAGCCTGCTGATCTTCGGTGAGCGGCGCGCCAGGAAATACAAGAACTGCGTATCGGTCCAAAGCGGCCTGAATGTCTTTGCGAACATCTACAGGCAAAGGCTTTGTAAGGTCGACGCCCCGAATTCTAGCGGCGAACTTATCGTGAAGTTTCTCTACCACGATCGTCATTGGTGGCCTCCCATCGCTTGGGAAAGACTAACGCGCTTTTTTGAGAATTCAAAATGAAGAGATGAGCGACGCCGCGATGTCGTCACTACGTCACGTCAGACGCTGCCAGATAGTCGATGTCAGCGTTTCTGCAAACGGATCACGATGTCGATTTTGGAGATTTCCATGCCCTCGGGCGCATCGGGAATGCGAGCAAATTCTATCGCATCGGCCGGGGCGTCGGTCAGGCGATTCTCATCTTCCCAATAAAAATGAGGATGCTCTTCCGTTCGCGTATCAAAATAGCTTCGAGCGCCATCCACCGCGATTTCGGTCAGCAAACCTGCTTCGGTAAAGCACTTCAGCGTATTGTAGACTGTCGCAAGGGACACAGGCGCACCAGCGCCCTTTGCGGCTTCAAAGAGACGCTCAGCCGTAACATGGCGGTTGCGACCGTCGCCAATCAGCAACTCAGCCAGCGCCTTGCGTTGCCGGGTCGGGCGCAGACCAGCGCCATTCAGCCACGCGTTAGCACGGGCTGCAGGCGTTTCAGTTTTCGCGGTATGGCTCATCGTCAGCGCTCGCTTATCCACGTATTTCAGGTGGAAGATCGCACAAAAACGGGACTTTGGCCAGACCGCGCGACACGCCTGCGCCTTGTCTGCCCTTTGGCTGAGTGTTAGGGACAATTCGTAACGAAGCCCCAAGGTGGGTGACAGTGTGGAGCGTCTCATTCGCTCACTGACTTAATGGGGGAAACCGGTTTGGCCGAACGCGCAAACAGCTACGATTTTGAAGGCCTGATGAGCTGCGCGCGCGGCGAATTGTTCGGCCCTGGCAACGCACAATTGCCCGCACCACCGATGCTGATGATGGATCGCATTACCTCAATCGAGGAAGAAGCAGGCGAACATGGCAAAGGTCAGGTCATCGCTGAATACGACATCACGCCGAATAACTGGTTCTTTGAATGCCATTTCTTAGGCGACCCGGTTATGCCCGGTTGTCTTGGTCTTGATGGCCTGTGGCAGCTGACGGGTTTTTTCCTTGGCTGGAAAGGCATGCAAGGCAAGGGTCGTGCGCTGGGTGTTGGCGAAGTGAAACTCACGAAGATGATCACACCTGAGGTCAAGATGCTGAAATACAAAGTCGACTTCAAGCGGATCATTGACCGCCGTCTGAAGCTGGGCATTGCAGACGGCACCGTCGAAGCCGACGGCGAACTGGCTTATACCGTATCCGATATGCGCGTAGGGTTGTTTCAAGAGGACGCCGCTACCTAATAAGCGGTACAGCAATTGAAGGAGGCGTCATGCGTCGCGTCGTAATCACTGGTCTGGGCGTGGTGTCGTCAATTGGCACGACCGCGCAGGAAGTCACTGCATCTTTGCGCGATAGCAAATCGGGCATCAGCTTTTCCGATGACTACGCTGAGCACGGCTTTCGCAGCCGCGTGCACGGCAAACCGGAAATCGATCTGGTCGAACGCATCGACAAACGCCAGCTTCGCTTCATGGGCGATGGCGCAGCGTACAACTATATCGCGATGGAACAGGCGATTGCCGACAGTGGCCTTGAAGACAGCGATGTGTCGAACGAACGCACCGGTCTGGTGATGGGGTCTGGCGGCCCGTCGACCAAGAACCTTTTCAACGCACATAAGATCGTCATTGAAAAAGGCTCACCCAAGCGGATGGGGCCTTTCATGGTGACGCGCGGCATGTCTTCGACAAACTCTGCGTGTCTTGCGACGCCGTTCAAAATCAAAGGTGTGAACTATTCGATCACCTCGGCCTGCTCCACCTCAGCCCATTGCATCGGCAACGGTGTTGAGCAGATCCAGTTTGGCAAGCAAGACATTGTGTTTGCAGGCGGCGGTGAAGAACTGGACTGGACCCTGTCTTGCCTGTTCGATGCGATGGGCGCGATGTCGTCGAAGTACAACGACGATCCGACAACCGCATCCCGCGCATTCGATGCAACCCGTGACGGGTTCGTCATTGCCGGCGGTGGCGGTGTTGTCGTGCTGGAAGAACTTGAGCATGCCAAAGAGCGTGGCGCGAAAATCTACGCAGAAGTCACCGGTTATGGCGCGACGTCTGACGGCCACGATATGGTTGCGCCGTCCGGCGAAGGCGCCGAGCGCTGCATGAAGCTGGCGATGTCGACTCTAGGTGATCGCAAAGTAAGCTACATCAACGCCCATGGCACTTCGACGCCAGCTGGCGACGTTACTGAAGTAGAGGCGGTAAGGCGCGTTTTTGCGAACGGTGAGCAACCGGTAATCTCTTCCACCAAATCATTGACGGGCCATTCTTTGGGTGCAACTGGCGTGCAGGAAGCAATTTACTGCATCCTGATGCTTCAGAACGATTTTATCGCTGCATCCGCCAATGTGTCTGAATTGGATCCCGCGCTGAACCCATCCGAGATTGCCACGACCAGAGTGGATGACGCTGGTCTTGATACCGTGATTTCCAACAGTTTCGGTTTCGGCGGCACCAATGCAACACTGGCGCTTAGCCGGTATCACGGTTGAGCGGGGACCGAGGTCATGGCTGATTTGATGAACGGAAAACGCGGCCTGATCATGGGGGTCGCCAACGACCACTCCATCGCTTGGGGAATTGCAAAGACACTGGCCGCAGAGGGTGCAGAGCTTGCGTTCAGCTACCAAGGCGAATCCTTCGGCCGCCGCGTCGCGCCACTGGCCGAAAGCGTCGGATCATCCTTCATGGTTGATGTCGACGTTACGGATGAAGCGTCAATGGATGCTGCTTTCGGACGGCTTTCGGATGAATGGGGATCATTGGACTTTGTCGTCCATGCTATCGCCTACTCTGATAAAAATGAGCTATCTGGCCGTTACGCAGACACATCGCGTCAGAATTTTCTGAATTCAATGGAAATCAGCTGCTACTCGTTGGTTGATGTTGCGCGCCGATCAGCGCCCTTGATGAAAAACGGTGGGTCGATCATCACGATGACCTACCTTGGCGCCCAGCGTGTCATGCCGAACTACAACGTCATGGGGGTCGCCAAGTCGGCGCTTGAAGCGTCTGTTCGCTATCTTGCGAATGACCTTGGCCCGGACGGTATCCGCGTGAACGCTGTAAGCCCAGGTCCGATGCGCACGCTGGCAGGGTCAGCTATTGGCGGGGCGCGCAAGGTCTATAAGAATACAGAGGCGAACTCGCCCCTTCGCAGAAATGCGACACTGGACCATGTGGGCGGTGCGGCATTGTACCTTTGCTCTGATCTTGGCTCCAGCACGACAGGTGAAGTGCTGTTCGTTGATGGTGGCTACCACGCAATTGGCATGGCTCAGCCCGATAACCTGTAGGTTCTCAGGTTAAAGCGGCTTGGCTTGAGAATGGTCAGGACCGGACGTTCCCAATAGTGATGTGTTAAGTGTGCGGCGATCGCCAGAAGTGGTGGCGCTGCTATCAATAGTGCGCCGCCGGAGCCTGCAACCTTTTCCACGACTTGGATCAGGGGCAAATGTATCAGGTAAAGCGCATAACTGGCGTCCCCCTGGTCCAGGGTAAACGGATTTCGGCAAACTACCCCTGAACTTTCCAGTGAAATCGCCCCAGCAACGATCAATGTGGCGGGCAGACCAAAACAAATCGCCCTCCAGATTGCGCCAGTGCCACCGGGTGTGATGAGATTGGGCGATATGAGCGTCGACAGTATCGCTGCCCCAACCATCAGTCCGATAGAGCCAGCTGCGACCAAAGGACCACCAGCACGTTTCAATGTCAGATGCGCCAATCCCATGCCAAAGGCGAATTCCAATAATATAGGGGCGGTATAGAATTGCGCAGAAAATGAGGTTGGCTTGGCGATCAGGCCGCTAAGGACGCAAAACATGATAACGGCTACTACAAGCGCAGCGGCGTTCTTCCGTGCAAACAACGCGACCCCAAAAACTGCGTAGAAGAACGCCTCATAAGCCAACGTCCAGCCAACGCCTAAAAGCGGGCCGGGGTATCCGTCTGAGCGTTCCATGCCCAAAAACAGAAATGAAGCCGCGATGTCGCTCCATTCCCAGGAAGCAACACCGACAGGGTTTAAGCCCACCAAAAGCGCGCTGAAGATTGCCATCGTCACGAGCCAGTAAAGCGGCGCTATTCGTGTTAGCCGCCGACGCAGAAACGCGGTTGAAGTGGTCTGGCGACCTTTTGTACTGGCGACCATCACATAGCCGGACAGTGTCCGTCGTCGAATAAAGTGGGGCATCAGAGCGTTTTGAGCATTGGAGGCTCTGGCTCGTTTGTATGCTTGATTATGCTGCTTGTTTTTGATGTTGCAAGCGTCGCTGTCGGATTGTCAGTTTTTTGATTTTCTCCCTTT
>CALKOT010000058.1 GCA_938092015.1 uncultured Paracoccaceae bacterium | reverse complement strand
GCAAAGGAGTCCCTCGCGTGCACGTGCGTAAGAAATCGCAAGCTTTTGAGCTGACCCCCGGCCAAACCTTGCTAATCTCTATACTTGAAAAATTGAATTATCTGCTCGGTTCCATAGGCTTATGCGAAAATCACAGGCGACGAGCTTGCGCGCGTTAGCGGCGTACTCGTTTGAAGGCGGCTAAACCACCAAGCTCGCCAAGAAGCAAAAGCCTTGATGCGGGTAGTGGAACGGCAGACGCCAACACCTCGGGGATCACGCCATCGAACACTTCAAAGTCAAGATTTCAAGTTGCGACGAAATCCCTTGCACTCAAGAAGCCTTCGCTCAGCTGATTGAGCCGCTGACTTCAGCCGAGCGAAGATTGGCCGCAAATTTCACTTAGCTTGCGTCGCATTTCCGCACTTATTGGGGCCAAGTCGGGCTTGCGTATGATAATAAGGCTGGTACACGCCCTCTCTGAGAATGAGGGAGAATTGCATGACCTGGTCGCCAGACAAAACCCAAGTGAAGTCCTGGAACGAATGGGACCCGCTGAAACACGTCATCGTGGGCATGGCAACCGACTGCCATATCCCCCCGGCAGAACCTGCGCTGGACGCCAAGGTGCCCGAAGACAGCGACATGCGCGGTCAGTGGGGCAAGCGCCCGCAGGAAACGATTGATCGTGGTAATGAGCTGCTGGATAATTTTGCCGACATGCTGAAAAAGCGCGGCATCCGGGTCGACCGCCCGACGCCAACAGATTTTTCCTTGCCCGCGACGACGCCGGATTTTCATACCGACAGCCAGTTCGGTTGCATGCCGCCGCGCGATGTTTTGCTGACGGTTGGCCATGAGATCCTTGAGGCGACGATGTCCTACCGTTGCCGTTGGTTCGAATATCTCTGCTATCGCCCACTGATGCAGCAGTATTGGGAGGAGGACACGAACTTCCGCCACGAAGCCGCGCCAAAACCGCGCCTGACGGATGCTGACTATCACCCTGATTACCTCAGCGAGAAAATCGGTGATGCGAAGCGGCTGGAATGGGCCGCGGACAAGTTCTTCGTGACGACTGAGGAAGAGCCACTGTTTGACGCCGCTGACGTCCTGCGGTTCGGCAAGGACCTTGTCGTGCAGCACGGTTTCACAACGAATCTCAAAGGTATCGAGTGGATCCGGCGGCATTTCCCTGAGCACCGGGTCCACGCCGTGAACTTCCCCGGCGATCCGTATCCGATCCACATCGACGCGACCTTCACGCCGCTGCGCCCCGGGCTGATCCTGAACAACCCGCAGCGTCGCTTGCCAGATGAACAGCGTGAGATGTTCAACAAGAACGGCTGGGAAATCGTCGACGCCGCCCAGCCTGCCCACAATTCCCCCCCAGCCCTTTGCTATTCTTCCACCTGGCTGAGCATGAATGTGCTGGTGCTGGACCCCAAAACTGTCTGCGTTGAGAAGTCTGAGGTCTATCAGGCCGAACAGATGTACAAGCTGGGGATGGAGGTTGTTGAGGTCGAACTCCGCGACGCCTACGCGTTCGGCGGCGGGCTGCATTGCTGCACGGCGGATATCTACCGTGAAGGGGAATGTGAGGATTACTTCCCCAAGCAGTGATGGGCGTTACACGTGTGAAACCAAAGGTAAGCGACTGAAAAGGAACGGAATTAAGTATTCGTTTGCTTTTCCATCCCACAGGGTTTCACTTTTAGGGTGGGTCTTCTGACCTACCCTGCGCCCGCCGCTGCGGTCCATTGCAACCCGCCCACACCCCTTCTTGCACCTTGCACGCTACTAGCCACGCTGCATGCGATAGGGGGAAGCGATATAAGCAAAGCGGATAGTTTTAACATGAAAGCCCGGTCAGATTTCGCCAATATGAACCGGGGCGGGACTACCCGTTTCACTATCGGTGGGGAAGCCGCCTCTGAACTGGAGGCGTTGCCGCCAGAAACCGCGGATCAAAAGGATCTGCGTTAACCGCACAAAGATCGGCGCGGCATCTTTCAACAAAGCAGTTGAAAAACCGGATACTTTTGGCGCATCCAACCTATAATGCTCAAAGCTTGGATCAGGTGGAAGGGATCGAAGGTATATGGAAACAGATCACCATAGGTTCCGCCGTCATGGGGCTGGCGTCCGCGCTGCATATCGCGGTTCTGGTCACCATGATAAGCTTGTTGCAGCGTTTGGCGGATCAGTTTGGCAATGCAGGTTGGGCCATGGTTATTGTGGCGTTCGCCGCCACTCTGCTGGGCCACACGTTGCAGGTCTGGATCTGGGCGCTTGCGTTGAAGCTGTTCACCTCAATCGAGTCGCTGGAAGACGCTGTTTACTTCGTCCTCGTCACCAGTACGACGCTTGGCTACGGCGATGTGACGTTAGAACGGAAATGGCGGCTATTCGGTGCCATGGCTGCCGTGAATGGTCTGCTGACGTTCGGGTTAAGCACGGCGTTTTTGCTTGACGTGTTCGCCAAGGTTTATGGCAGTTAGAGCATTCGGCAGTGGTGCGAAGGCTGCCGCTATTGATGCCCAAAGCAGAGGAAACCTCGCATGAATGGCTGGCTGAACCTGACAGGTCGTATTCTGATCGCAATGCTGTTTCTGGGCGGGGCCGTACAAAAGGTGATGGACCCTGAACCAGTCATGCGGATGATCAATTCAATCGGGCTGCCGGACCTGGCGATCTGGCCGATTGCAGCGTTCAATCTGGCGGGCGGCCTTTGCCTGGTCTTCGGGCCATGGATCCGAGGCTGGGCCCTTGCGCTGGCGGCTTACTGCCTTGTGGCCAGCTGGTTTCACTGGGAATTGCGCGCCGACCCCTGGCAGGTGACGATCATGATCAAGAACTGGTCTATCGCTGGCGGCCTACTAATCCTCGCCTCTCAGTCAGTCGGCAAATCAGCGCCGAATGGTAGTTCGCGCTGAACTGGTAGGCCGCAGGTTTACGCGTCCGTCCTATGTGCTTTCCGACAGAGAACAGCTTGCTGCGTTCTTTTCCCAAGGCAGGTCGCGCACATTGGAATCGTCAAAGAACCCGACAGGCATCAGTTTGAACCCGCATGTGATGCAAGGCTGCACCGGCCAATCTTCAGGCCGGGGCTGATGGTGCAGGCCAAAAACGTGCCAAGCCACGATGTCGGTATCAACGATTGGACGGTTTTGGCTGGTGAAGTTTGGGAAGCCGTCCGACCCATCCGACCCGTTTACAAACTCACCCGTTGGAAAGCGCTGATCAGCGTCAAATTTGGTGACCCACAGGTCATTGAACGTATAACCGGCGCGCCGACCTGATGGGCCATCTGGTGAAAGGAACGGTGTCACCGTTGAAGATGGCATCAGCTTATATGCCGTTTTCCCGCCAACATGGTTCGTTCGATCAGATGAGGTGAATTTCCAGTACCGATGGGTAGACGGGTCAGCCTTGCGCGCCGCGCCCTTTTCCGTTTCCAGCACCGTTTCGTGTTGTCGGAATGCATTGCCATATGGGTTTTCCGGCCCCGCAGGGTCGGCGTAGGTGTTGCATTCAACAACTGAATTGGCGTCGCCGTCGATGGCCATATCCAGCCGGGCGCAAAACGTATGCTGGTGGATCTGACCGCGCACGCCTGGTGATACTTCAACACCATGCAGACCTGGTTTGCCGGGCTCACACGCTGTGGTGTTGATGATGCCGGTCGCCTTCATCTCAAACTCAATTTCGCCGTCGAGATGGAAGTACCAGTAGTAGCCGTACTCATAGTTGCCGACCGTAGCGATGGTAGAGACGACCAGTCGCCGGGCGCGCCGCACTTCGGTGCGGTTCAGGCGGAAATCCCAGTGCTTCCAGAGAATGCCCATGTCTTCTTCGTGGATACAGATGGCGTTCTTGATCGTCTCGACGCCGCCATCGAGGCTGTTGATCTCTGCATCCAGATACTGGATCGCACCAAGGCAGTCGCAGCCCAGTTCCAATGAATTGCACAGCCGTCCGATCCCGTATTCGCCAATATCAAAGACGTTCTTGCGGGGATGCGCGCCTTTGGGTGAGCCATAGGGCACCACCATTTCAGCGATAGAGGCGCGATACAGCACTGGCCGTCCGGCGACCGAGACATCGTGCAGCGTCAACCCCTCACGCGGGTTGAAGCCGATCTGCATGTCCCAATCGGCCCAGGTCAGACGGCGGCCATCCAGTTTGAAGCTGACGCCTTCGGGCTGCACCACATCAATCGGCTTCAGATCGTCGCGAACAACCTTCTGGAAGGTCCGATCATAGTTGGCTTCGGCCCGGGGAATGGGAACGTCGCCTTCGTCGATGACAACCAGCACCTCTTGCGTACTGATATCGACGGTGGCGTTCAGCCCTTCAATGGGGTGGGCGTAGTGATTGTCGAGTTCGGAGTTTCTGATCCAGCAAAATACATGGCTGATCCGGCGGCCCTTTTCTTCTTCAAAGCCAAAATTACCCGCAGACCACGGATCGCAGGTGACATGCGTGAGATCATCAATGCCGCGCCGTTTGCAGGCGGCGATGAAACGCGGGTCGGATTTGACCGCGTTTTCGATACCCATGAATTCAGCCGCGGAAATCAGGGGTTGCGCATCTTCACGATAGGATTGCGAGACGACGGCATCGTTGGTCAGTGAGACAAGGCAGCGTGTGACGCCCGGGCGGGTGTGATGATAGACATTCGCCCATGCGCTTCGGTTAGATGTTGTCCCTTGTTCGTGGGCGCGGACTACTTCGCGGTCAGGTTCAGCCAGTTCAATCGTCTCAAACAGGATGTCGGCGCCGTTTTCCACATCACGGCGGACAATCGCGGCGACTTGTTTGATTTCATCACCTGAAAGGGGCGAAAGCGGATGTGCGGCGGTCATTGGCGTCTGGAAATTCATCTTCAACCTCCTGTGCTTTGAATGTGCGTATCCAAAACCTGATCGAACGCGGGCTGGGTATGCATTGCTGGATGAATGCCAGCCTTTCAGGTGGCCTTTGCAAAAGCAAAGGGTTTGTGACGCTTCCGTCTGGGAAGAAGCAGCGAAGGGGGCCGGCGATCATGCCTGCCCATCCCGCCAGCCTTTCGCGTTTAGACCTCTTAGACCCGTACTTTGGATCTTAGCGCCTGATACATGTCGCGGGTCATTCGGCAAGGGCTGTAGCCGGGCGCCTCTACCATCAGTATCTCTGCCGCGATGGGTGTGTAATCGGCCCTGAAATGGACAGTGCTTTTGATGCCGACAATGTCATAGTCATTCAGGTTGGCGCCCAGATGATGGAATACTTCGCGGTCTATCGCCTGATGGCGGTAAGATGTGATCAGAACATCGGTTACGTCGTTCTTACCTTGGATGCGGAGCAAGGCTGAAGGCCCGACATCAGTCTCCACATCGCGCTGCATCGCACCTTTGCAAACGAAAACCCCGTTGGACACGGCAAGAACGGTGGCTTCGCCAGTCCAGGGTGAAACGCCTTCGGGGCCTGATCGCCCGCCAATCGTAGCTTGAAACGTTTCGCCAACCCCGGCTTCGCGCGCCGCCACTGCTGTTTGTGGGTCCCAAAGTGCGCCAATCAGGCTTGGGCCGGTGCTGCGTGCAAGCAGCGCTTTGAGCAAGCCAGTGCTGTCTGCCAAAGCCCCCGCGCCGGAATTGTCCTGAACGTCTGCCAGGATAACAGGTTTTGGGGATGTGTTATTGCTGGCCCGCTGAACCGCGCTTTCAGGCGGTAAAAGCTGGTTTGGCAGGTCTGACGCATGCGTCTCAAATCTGGCGCAAAGCTTTTCAGCCGCCCGATCCACACCATAAACGACAATGGCGGGTCCAGCGTCGGCGATATCAGCCAAGGGAAACCCTAATGCGTTATCTGCCGAAATGACATGGTCGCCCAACTGGTCAAGCGAACTGTAAAGCGTGCTCAGTGGTCCGAAATCTGTGCATTGCGCCGAAAGGGGGATCAGGAAATTCACCTGCCGCATCGCTTTTGCAGGACAGTTCCCGTGCTGAAGGATCGTTTTCAGGTGGCCCCACGTGCGTGCGCCAGTCGCATCCATATCGAGATGTGGGTAAGTCCGGTAGATCGTGATGATATCGGCAAGGCGTATCATTTCGGACGTGACATTAGCGTGCAGGTCCAGGCTGGCGGCTATGGGCAGATCATCACCAAACTCAGCGCGCAGGCGGCGAAGAAGCTGACCTTCGCCATCCTCAGCTTCATCCGTAACCATCGCGCCATGCAGGTCGAGGTAGATGGCGTCCACCGGGCCTGACGCTTTGATGCTTTCGATAATCTCTGCGCTGATCCGGTCAAAGGCGTCGGCGGTAACCCGTTTCGCGGGTTCTGCATTAGTCCAGAGGATTGGGACAAGGTCCGATTCGCCTTCAGCCGCCGCGATGAAACCGCCGATTGAGATGTTCAGGGGGCGAAAGGCGTTGAGCAACGCTTCACCCCTTGTCAGCGCGGGCCAGCCGCCACCGTCCTCGAAATCGGCATAAGTCGTGGCGCCCGGCGCAAAGGTGTTCGTCTCATGCTGAAACCCGGCGATAGCGATCCGGGGGCGGTTCACCTAGTGGCCATCCATTTCAGGAAATCCCAAACACAGCCTTCGAAATCTGCAGGGGCCAGTGGCCCACCGTCGTAGTGGCGGGATTTGAGGGCGACCTGCAGGGTTTCCAGCTTTTCCTTGTCCTCAGCATTGAACGACCGGCAGAGATCGACGTAGTCGTGGACATTCTCGCTGTCTGGCGCATCCTCCAACCCGGTCACGCCCCATCTGATCTTCACCTTGTCAGTCCCATCTGGGCGCAGGATCATGAACAGCGTGAAGTTCGTGGCCATGCCGACGACAAGGTTGGGATAGACGCCATACATGGGGGAATTGGTCTTTTCCTCCTCGGACAGGTCCTCGTGAAATGGGCCGCGGGGGGGATAGGCTGGATCGTAAAAGGCGTGGTAGCCGGTATGGGCGTCACTGCCCGCCATCTTGCGGCAAAGGCGGGTGGGCGTGATCGGGTGCAGCGTGTCGAGATGGGTGGCGGTTAGGTGATAGCCTTCCATGAAATTCTCAAACAGGCACTTCCAATTACAGGCCCAGGTATCCTCTTCCATGAACACCAGATGGCGGTCATCGGTGTGATAGTTCTGGATGACGCCCTGTAGGGTTTCCAGTTGAGAGGCCAGCGGCGCAGCGTTGTTGCTGAGATTGATGAACAGCCAGCCGTTCCAGACCTCATGGGGAAATTCAGGCAAACTGCATTTCGACTGATCAAAAGCAGCGGAGCCCTTCATTAGCGGCGCTAACAACAACGCGCCGTCCGCGCCGTAGGCCCAGGCGTGGTAGCTGCAGATGAACTTGCGGGCGTTGCCTGACCCTTCTGCGACCTTGTTGCCGCGATGACGGCAGACATTGGACAGAACCCGCAGGTCGCCGTCCCGATCGCGCGTGACCAGCAGTTGTTCACCCAAAAGTTCGGTCGTGAAGAAATCACCGGGCGCCTTCACTTCGCCGACATGCCCGATGCACATCCACTGGCGGCGCAGCATGTCTTCTTCGCCCGTCAGCCAATCAGCGTCTGTATAGAACGAGGCGGGCATGGAATGCGCCAGATCGTCTGGCAAAGCGCTTAGTTTATACAGGCGGGCGCGAAGGGCTACGGTTGTCTCGCTCATTTGGTCCTCAGTGGATCAGGCTGCCGCCGTTTACGTCAATTTCTGAGCCTGTGACATAGCCTGATAAGTTGCTGGCAAGGAAGAGAGCGCAGCCGGCAACTTCGCCCGTCGTCCCGGGGCGTCCCATGGGAATACCTGCGTTAATTTGGGCAAGCAGTTCGGGGGTCATCATGCCGCCGGTAATGTCAGTGCCTTCGATGTAGCCGGGGCAAATAGCATTGGCGCGTACATTGTCGGGCGCAAGTTCACGCGCCATTGCTTTGATCAGCCCCAGAATGCCGCCTTTGGCCGCCGAGTAGTGCGGCCCGCCAAAGATGCCCCCGCCGCGCTGCGCGGAAACCGAAGACATCGCGATGATCGATCCGGATTTGGCTGCCCGCATCGTCGGGATCACCGCTTGTGACATGTTGAGCGTCCCGCGCAGATTCACGTCGAGAACGGCGTCGTAGTTGGCCTGACTGATTTCCATTGTTTTCAGTGGCTGGCTGATCCCGGCGTTGTTTACAAGGATGTCGATCTGGCCGAAGGCCTTCACCGCGTTTTCGGCGGCAGCATTGCAGGCATCAGGATCTGTCACATCACAGACGAGCCCGATATGTCCCTCGCCCAAAGCCTTCGCCGCCTTTGCCGGTTCCTCGCCGTCCAGGTCAAGCAACGCACAGCGGGCGCCGTGGTCGGCAAAGATTTTCGCCATTGCGAACCCCAGGCCATTCAGCCGCGCGGCGCCCGTGATGATAGCGCCCTGTCCTTCGAGAAGTTTCATGTCAGCCATCCTCTGATTTGCTCCACCATCGCTTTTACCGAAACCCTGTACTGATCGTGCAAAGTCGGCAATGCGCCCGCGTCGAGAAACTCATCCGGCAAAGCGATCTGGCGAAAGCGCGGGTGCACGCCCTCTCGCATACACGCCCCGGCGACAGCCTCGCCCAGCCCGCCGATGATTGTATGGTTTTCTGCGGTAACCAGCAGGTTCGCATTGGCCGCCGCGGTCAGAATTGTTTTTTCATCCAACGGTTTGATAGTGGGCGAATGCAGCACGGAGATCTCTATCGCCTCCGCCGCCAGCACCTTCGCAGCATCAAGCGCCCGCATGGTCATGAAGCCTGCTGCAACAACGGTCGCATCGCCGCCCCGCCTAACGAACTGCGCCTTACCCATCTGGAATTGATAGCCAAGCGGTCCCAGTACGTCTGGCACCTGCCCACGCAACAAGCGCATGTAAACAGGGCCGGGGGATGCGGCGATGGCGCGGGTCGCCTGCGCGATCTCGGTTGCGTCACAGGGGTCGATGATCGTAAGGTTAGGCAGGCCACGAAAAATTGCGAGATCCTCAGTCGCCTGATGGCTGGGGCCATAACCAGTTGTCAGACCGGGCAGGGCGCAAACGATTTTAACCGGCAGCGCCTCTTCCGCGATGGCCATGCAGATGAAGTCATAGGCGCGGCGTGAGGCGAAGACGGCGTAGGTCGTGGCGAATGGTTTGAACCCCTCACGGGCCAAGCCAGCGGCGGCTGAGAACATGGATTGTTCCGCCATGCCCATCTGGAAAAACCTGTCTGGGAACGCTTCGGCAAAGACGTGGAGGTCGGTGTATTTCGACAGATCCGCCGTCAGACCGACGATCTTTCTGTTGCTTTTAGCGATGTCGACCAGCGCATGGCCAAAGGGCGCGGCGACGGTCTCATATCCCTCAGCTTCTAAAGACGCGATCATGGCTGAAGTTGCAGGGCCGCCTGTTGCGACCCGTGCTTCGTATTTTGACTTGCGGCGCGACAGGGTCATGCTGGCGCCTCCCCATCCAGATGGGCGATGGCGCTGGCCCATTCTTCAGGTGCGACGCGGACGAAATGGGTGATCTCGCGTTCCTCAAGAAAGGGAACGCCTTTGCACATTTTGGTATCGCAGATGATCACTCGTGGGCGATCATCCTTTAGCGTTTTTGCGGCATCGAACGCCTTGGTCAGCGCCTTGATATCATTGCCGTCAACGCGCTGGGCGTACCAGCCGAATGCCTCAAACTTCTGATCAACTGGCTCGGACGACATCATGTCCTTTGAATGTCCGTCCGCCTGCTGGTTGTTGAAATCCACCAGGCAAATGAGGTTGCCCAGACAGTGGTGAGAAGCCGCCATCGCCGCCTCCCACGTTGAGCCTTCACCTAGTTCTCCGTCAGACATCATGTTGTAGACGAAGGCCGGGTTCTTCTTGGCCCGCAACGCCAGGCCGACGCCAACGGCGATGCCCAGCCCGTGGCCGAGAGAACCGCCTGTGATCTCCATCCCGGGTGTATAAGCCGCCATGCCGGACATCGGCATGCGGCTATCATCCATGCCGTAGGTCCCGATCTCATCCTCGGGCAGCACGCCTGCCTCAATCAGCGCGGCGTAAAGCGCAATAGCGTAGTGACCGATGGACAGAAGGAACCGATCGCGCCCTTCCCAGTCAGGATCATCTGCGTGGAAATTCAGGGCGTGAAAATAGCTGGCCGCCAGCAGGTCTGCCGCCCCCAGCGCCTGTCCGATATAGCCCTGTCCCTGAACCTCAGCCATCCGCAGCGCATGCCGCCTGATCGACCAGGCCCGCCGCGCCAAACTTACGTTTGCAATGCTCATCGTTGCCCTCTCATGAGGGCCGACAGTTCAGCGGAGGGGGCGCAGCGTCAATGGGTTCGCGAGGTCAGGCGCTTTAACACCTTTGGGCTAGGATTATCTCCCGCCTCTGCGTTTTGCCCAAGGCAAGGTTGCCCGGACTTTCGCCAACGATCGAAAGCCTATCAGGCCGCCAGATCGCGGGTGACCTCTTCATAGGCTTCATTGATTTCGGCCAGGCGTTTTTCAGCCATTTTTACGGCTTCTTCGGGCACACCGCGCGCAATCACTTTGTCGGGGTGATTGATCTGGACAAGATCGCGCCATTTGCGGCGGATCACCTTGGCGTCGTCACCAGGCTTGACGCCTAGAACGGCATAAGGGTCGTTGTGATCCTGCCAGTACCGGGCGCGCAGACGGTTGAAACATTCATCACCGATGCCAAAGATTTTCGCGACGTCCTCAAGGAAGTCATTCTCGCCAGGGTGATATTCGCCATCGGCCAGTGCGATATGGAAAAGGCCGTCCAGAATATCTTCCAGCGCTTTGTCTTTGGGGCCGAACATCCGCGCAATCTGTCGGGCGTAGCCGTCGTATCCGGCGACGTCATTCCGGGCGAGGTTGAAGACCCGCGCGGCGTTTTCTTCCTCGCCGGGCGGGATCTGAAAGACCCGCCGAAAGGCTGAGACTTCATTGCGCGTCACCTGACCATCGGCTTTCGCCATCTTCGCGCCAAGCGCAATGACAGCGATCGTAAAGCCGATCGACTTTTCTGGCGGCGTTTTCAGTTTGGCGAAGACATCCGAAAGCCCCTCGCCAGCGGCGAGTGCGGAAAGCGCCTCGCCGATGCGTTCCCAAATAGACATAGCGACAGCATAACCTATCCTGGGCGGTCTGGGCAGATGTGTCATTCGAGGCGCCGTGTCGCGCCCGAAACCTTTACAGGCGCGCCCTTTTTTGGCGTTGGGGTGGCGATCAGGCGCGAAGCGGCGCCTGTGTCTTCGGCCTAAATGATCGTGATTTCACCCGTTTTTCTGCCTGAGTCGCGCAGCCACCCAGACAGCGCCGCTGCCGCCGCGCCAGTCGCGGGATCTTCAAAAATGCCGCCCGTTGGGAACGCCATGCGAACCTGATAGCGATCATCTGGTTCTTTGAAGATGAAATAGGCGCCGATGATCTTGTGGGCGTTCAAAAGATCGGCCCCAGCTGCGATGTCATAGTCCAGCTTGGCGAGACGTGGGCGAGATTTCGGCGGGATCATGATCATGTCCGCGCCAGCGCTGATGCGGCTGATCGGGATGTCGGCGACGAGGTCATCATCCGTTATCCCGAAAACCTTCCACACGCCGCTCACCAGATCAGGGTCAGGCGTCAGTTCATAAGTTGGCGGAGAGGTCAGGGCGGCGGACCAGCCGTCATCGCTTTCAAACGCTTCGACAGAAATGTCTGCTTCGTTCAGTGACAAAGGGTAGACGCCAGCCCCGTGGTGCGCGCCAAGTGCTGCGCCAAGCGCGATGGTGGCGTGGCCACAGAAGGGAACCTCCATCTGTGGCGCGAAATAACGAACGCGCCATGCGTCGCCCTTTCGTTCAAGAAATGCTGTTTCAGGATAGCCGATTTCAGCCGCGATCCTCAGCGTGTCATCCGCCGAAGGATGTTTGTCAGCGATCATCACGCCTGCCGGGTTGCCGCCTGCGCCATCGATTGAGAATGCGGAAATACGTTCAACGTTCATAATACCCTCCAAAGCGGTCTTCACAGTCTGTGATGCCGCCGTGGAAGGCTAACGATGCTTTGTGATCATTGATGTCAGCATTGATGATAAAGGACTTAGGCGTGGGTTTCTTTCACATATGAAAGTAGATTTTAGTCATTGAAATATATGAATCACCGCGTGTGTCGCCATAATTTGTTCATGGTTTGCCCTATTTTTCATGCGAAAATCATCAGCGCTAAAGCCTGTCACAGTGTCTTTTGCATCATCACCATATCGAGAGGTTCGCCGAATTTGGCGCCGACGCCGGGCAGGCGGCCAACTTCTACATAGCCACAGGCGGTATGCAGTGCGAGAGATCCTGCCCTATCGGCCCCTATAACGCCCACCAGATTGGAAAGCC
This sequence comes from uncultured Paracoccaceae bacterium, assembly GCA_938092015.1. Classification (GTDB taxonomy): domain Bacteria; phylum Pseudomonadota; class Alphaproteobacteria; order Rhodobacterales; family Rhodobacteraceae; genus Pikeienuella. The sequence goes on along the minus strand of CALKOT010000058.1, from coordinate 11,712 downwards.
CCTGATACTTCGCCCTGGCGCAAAGCGCGGTCAGAAGCCCGCGCCCAACGCCTTTCCCACGCGCGTCGCCATGAACGTAGACGGTGTTTTCCGCTGTGCGCCAATAGCCGGGCCAAGTGCGAAACCGGCCATAAGATGCGTAGCCGAGCAGGTTGTCACCCTCGACCGCGACCAGCGTTGGATAGCCGTCGCGGCGCAGGTCCATCCACCAACGACGCATTGCGCGGGGGGACCGCTCAACCGTGGTCCAGGTTGCAGTCGTCTCGCGGATTTCCTTGTTCAGGATGGCGGCCATCGTCGGAAGGTCGGCTTCGACGGCGTCTTGGATCGCAATGTCAGTCATTCAGTATCGCAACGGCGCGGGTGAACCCGGCCGAGGCGCCTTTGATCTTGAAAGGAAAACAGGAAATCTCAAACCCGGTGGCTGGCAGACTTTCAAGGTTTGAGAGCTTTTCGATATGGCCATAACCGATGTCGATTGAGGCGCGGTGGCCTTCCCAAATGATCGATGGATCGCGGGTTTCAGCCCATTTCTTTGCGGTGTGAGAGAACGGCGCGTCCCATGACCACGCATCGGTGCCGGTGATGCGCACGCCGCGTTCCAGTAAGTAGAGCGTAGCTTCGCGCCCCATGCCACAGCCCCGATCTACGTAATCTTCGTCGCCATAAGCTGCGCCAGCAGAGGTGTTGACGACCACGATATCCAGCGGACTAAGGTCGTGACCGATGCGGGCCAGTTCTGCCTCAACTTCCGCCGCTGAGACGACGTATCCGTCTGGGAAATGGCGAAAATCCAGTTTGACGCCGGGATTATAGCACCACTCCAGCGGCATCTCATCAATGGTGATGGCGCGTTGGCCGCCGCTCATCGTGGAATGGTGGTGATAGGGGGCATCAAGATGCGTGCCGTTGTGCGTGGACAGGCGCAGGGTTTCCACCGCCCAGCCGTCACCTGCGGGCAGGTCTTCTTTTGTCAGTCCGGGGAAATAAGCCGCCATCATCGGCGCGGTGTCGGCATGGGAATGATAGTCGATTTCGGGATGCATCTGTGGTGGGTCGGCTTTGATTGCCGGGTCGAGAGCAATTGAAATGTCGATGATGCGGCGGGGCATGGGCGTCCTTTGTCTGCTTTGCGCTATCAGACGCAGAAAGGGGTCACACGTCTAGGGGGAACGCGGTGACAGGCTGTTCGGCGACATTACCCGCAGGCGCTGCTGGTCTTTGTAGCCTTTATGGGCGCGCTGGATGTTCTCGCCAAACAATGCGCCCACCAACCAACATATCTACAATTGCGCCACGGAACCCACTGGCGCCAAATTCTGATCGGTGTATTGGAGCCGACGAAAGGACGTTTATCATGCGCGCCGAAGCCAATCTTACAGATGCGAAGTCCCTACCGCGCTGGCGTCGGCCAGAGGCGTTGCTCGTTCTGATGGCATTCGCCTCAATGATGGTTTTCTCAACCTGGATGGCGGTCGCTGCGAACTTTGTGGTTGAGGTCGTCGGCTTCAACGGCTCAGATCAGGGTTGGATGCACACAGTGCGCGAAATTCCAGGGTTTCTGGCGTTTCTGGCGATCTTCATCTTCATCCTGATCAAAGAGCAGACCTTCGGCATCCTGTCGTTGTTCACCCTTGGACTGGGTTCAGCTTTGACTGCTGAGTTTCCGACCTTTCAGGGCGTTCTGGTCGTCACTTTCATCTCGTCGCTGGGATTCCACTATTACGAAACGGTCGCGCAAAGCCTGCAATTACAGTGGCTGCCCAAAGACAAAGCCCCGCAGATGCTGGGCTGGATCGTCTCTGCTGGGGCGCTGGGCGCGCTGATTTCGTATTCCACCATTGTCATGGCGTGGGAGGCGTTCGATCTCGATTATCGCACCGTCTACTGGGCGTCGGGCGGTGTGACGATGGCGATCGCGGTGTTCAGCTGGTTCGCCTATCCGCAGTTCCGCGCCCACACAGAACAGCGCAAGGATATCGTGCTGAAAAAGCGCTATTGGCTGTATTATGCGCTGGTGTTTATGGGCGGTGCGCGGCGCCAGATTTTCGTGGTTTTCGCCGCGTTCATGATGGTTGAACTTTACGGATTTCAGCTGCACCACGTCGCTGGACTGATGCTTGCTAACCACATTTCAACCATGGTGTTCAGCCCCATCGTAGGCAAAATGATCACCAATTGGGGTGAGCGGCTGACGCTGCAAATCGAATATGTCGGCCTCTTCCTTGTCTTCGTCGCGTATGCAGGCCTCTATTGGTTCGAATGGCCATGGGAAGTTGCGGCGGCGCTATACATCATCGACCACATCCTGTTCGCTGCAGCGTTCGCACAGAAGACTTATTTTCAGAAGATCGCTGATCCGGAAGATCAGGCGCCGACGGCCGCTGTGGCCTTCACGATCAACCATATCGCGGCTGTCTTTCTGCCCGCGGCGCTTGGCTATCTGTGGCTAGTGTCGCCCTCATCCGTCTATTCGCTGGCGGCGGGCATGGCCTGCGTTTCGCTGATGCTTAGCTTCATGGTTCCGCGCCACCCGGCGAAAGGTCATGAGACGACATTCCGGCCCCGCCTGACCGTAACCCCGGCGGAATAATCTATGGCAGAGGCTAACGGCGGCGCGCCGGCAGGCAGATTCACCACCGGATCGACAATGCGCCATGTGGCGGTGATGACGCTGACAGGCTCTCTCGGCCTCAGCTTTATGTTCCTCATCGATTTCGCGACGCTGTTTTACGTTTCGCTTTTGGGGAACGAGACGCTGACGGCGGGCGTCGGGTTCGCCTGGGCGGTCCAGTTCTTCACGATATCCGCAGGCATTGGCCTGTCTATCGCGGCCCTCGCCTTGGTCAGCCGGGCGCTGGGCGCGCGTCAAATCGATCAGGCCCGCCGCATGGCGACCGCCTCGATCTGCATTACAGTTGTGCTTTTGGTGACCATCGCGGTCGCTGTGCTGATCTTTCGCCGGGACATCCTGAACCTGATTGATGCGACGGGACCATCTGGCGACATCGCTGACAGGTTCCTGTTGATATCTGTCCCATCGCTGCCATTTGTCGGCCTTGGCATGATTACATCGACAGTACTGCGCGCCACAGGCGACGCAAAACGGTCGATGTACGTGACGATGATCGGCGGTCTTGCAGCAATGGTTCTCGACCCGCTTCTGATTTTCGCGATGGAGCTTGGGGTCGATGGGGCGGCCTATGCGATCGTGCTGAGCCGCATCATTTCGTCATCCTGCGGGCTGTATTTCTGCATCAAGATCCACAACCTGCTGGCGCCGCCGTCTCTGAAAGATATCGCCGATTTCGCAAGGCCTTACGCCGCCATCGCACTGCCCGGGATCGCAACGCAGTTGTCGACGCCGTTTGGCAATTTCCTGCTGACCCGCGCCATCGCTGACTATGGCGATAGCGCTGTTGCGGGCTGGGCGGTCACAAGCCGTCTTACCGTACTGGCGTTCGGCGGCATCTTTGCGCTTTCCGGGGCTATCGGTGGCATAATCGGTCAGAACTACGGCGCAAAGCTGGGTGACCGGGTTGGACAGGCCTATCGCGACAGTATGATTTTTGCTGTTGGGTATGTCGTGGTGATGTGGGCCTTGCTGATCATCGCAGCGCCTTACATCGTCTATGGGTTCGGCGCGACGGGTGAAGGCGCAGATGTGATGCTTGCGTTCTGCTACATCGGCGCGGGTGGGTTCATGTTCAACGGGCTCTTGTTCGTCGCCAACGCCGCATTCAACAACCTGAACCACCCCCTCTGGTCCACCGGGTTCAACTGGACGCGCGACGCCATCGCAATCCCATTGTTGCTAGTGGTTATCGGCACGAGTTTCGCGGCGCCTGGCATCGTTTATGTCCAGACAATCGCCGCGGTTCTGGTTGGGTCGGTTGCTGTCGTCTTTGGCTGGAGACTGGCGAACAGCATCACATTTGATTCAAAGCCTACCGGCTGGAAGCCGGTGCCGGGTGGACCTACATCTGCCCGCGCCGCGACGGCAATCCTGCAAAACGAAGAACGGCGGGACTGACCCAGGGTCTGTCGCCGCCGCGCTGTTTGATTGCAATGGCGCCCCCGGCTTGATGGCCGGGGGTGTAGTCGTTTTTAGTTGATGACTTCAGCATGCTCGGCACGTTTTGGCTTTTCCGGTGCAGGGGCGTCTTCTGCGCCCATCACACCATCGACCACGCCACCAATACCGTTTTCAAGGCTGACGCCCAGTTCTTTTCCAAGCGCCTGCATGGCGGGCATTTGCAGGGCCATGCCCAGCACTGAATCCAGCGCTTGATTGACCGGGGTGCCTGGTGTGCCGCCCGCGCCATCGCCAGAGGCGCCTCTACCATTCAGACCTGTCACCTGATGGATCGTGATCGAGTCGATCTTTTCCGCAGGTTTCACCATTTCGGCAATCATCGCAGGCATCGCCTCAAGGCTGGCGAGACGGATCTTCATGGCGATGATCTCTGCGCTCAACTCATTCTCAGAGTTCGCGATGGCGGTCTGACCTTCGGCTGTCGCCAAGAGGTCGGCCTTCTTCGCTTCAGCACGAACCTTGATGGCGTCCGCGTCTGCCTGTGCTTCCTCAAGCTTGGCTGATGCCCGGTCACTGGCGGCGTCCTTTTCTGCCGTTGCGGCCAGTCTAATTGCCGTCGCCTGACGTTCGGCCTCTTTCTCAGCCTCGATCAGGGCGATGCGCTTCTGGCGTTCAGCCTCAGCCACCGCGCGGGCGGTCTCAATCGCTTCTGAGGCTTTCTTGGCCTCGGCGCAGGCGTTGTCAGCGGAGGCGCGGGCCTGGATTTCTTCTTCTGACTTGCGGGCGACGATGATCTGACGTTCTTGATCGGCGACCTCCAATTCGCGTTCCATCGCGATTTCGGCTTCACGAATTGTCCGCTCACGTTCAATTTCAGCGGCGCGAACAGCGCGTTCGCGTTCAATCCGGGCCTGTTCTTTGGCCTGATCCGAAGATCCCTGATTTTGCGTGATCTCAGCTTCCTGTTTTGCCTGCAGGGTCTGAATTTCGCGGATTTGATCAATCGACGCTTCTTTCTGCTCGCGTTCGATCTGATATTTGCGCTTTTCCGCCTCCATCACCGACCTTGCGACTGAAACGTCCGCTTCCACTGTGATTTCGGCGCGTTCCTTGCGAGACGTCGCAATTACCGCCGCCAGTTTCTGCATGCCGACTGCGTTAAAAGCGTTGTTTTCATCGAGGGATTCGAATGGTGTCTGGTCAAGCGCAGTCAGTGAAACCGCCTCAAGCTCCAACCCGTTTTTCAACAGATTTTCAGAAATGGCGTTTTGCACCTCTTGCACGAAACTGGCGCGGTTTTCGTGCAGTTCGTCCATCGACATCTGGGCTGCAACGGCGAGCAGGCCATCGACTGGTTTACCTTCGATCATTTCGCGCAGCTGATCGACGTGGAATGTCCTGTCGCCAAGCGTTTGCGCTGCACGGGAAATGCCGTCTTCTGTGGCGTTAACCGAAACGTAGAACTCGACGCCGACATCAACCCGCATGCGGTCTTTGGTGATCAGCGATTGCTCGTTTGCGCGCGATACTTCCAGCCGCAGGGTTTTCATGTTCACTTTTGAAATTTCATGCAGGAACGGCACGACAATTGCGCCGCCATCCATGATGACTTTCCGACCGCCAGATCCGGTTTTAACCAGACTGGTTTCACGTGTCGCGCGTTTGTAGAGGCGCGCCATGACGAGGCCGATAAACAAAAACAGTACGATAATTGTGAGTGCGATAAAAACGAATGATGGAATTTGTATAGTCTCTCCTTAAGGTATTTTGGTTTGTTTGGGCGAATACCCGGGCTGAAATGGGGCAAGCTACGTCCGCTTAGATGACAAAGAACTTGTCACCGCGCTTGCGGATCAGCGTTACATCGCTGCCCTGGGCAAAAATGGCGTCGTCGGCCAGTGGTTCGACGCGCAGGTAGTGAATGTTGCCAAATCGGTCTTTGATTTTGGCCTCTGCAGGTTTGCCGCGCGAGGCGGCGCCCTGAGTGATCACACCACGATATCCACCCAGATGCCGCGTGCGCATGGCGCTGGATTCGGTCTTGGGCATGAGTAACGCCACCCAGTTTGCGATAAACTTTGTGGCGACCAATGCTGGTGGTAGCGCCAGCCCTGTCGCGATCAGTGTGTACAAAGGAACGCCCAGAACCGCCGATGCCACGGATTGTATCGCAAGGCCGACAAGGCCAAACATCGTCAGAAAAGACACCAGCCATATCAGGAACGGCACGCGCCCTGCGCCCAGCCGGCCCAAAAGACCGGTAGAGATTTCAGCCGCTTCACCAGATGCATCTGGCCCATCTAGATCAATGTCCGCATCCAGATCGGTTGAGACATCGAAACCCGCATTGATGTCTACGTCAGGGCCATCACCACCTAAACCCAGAACGGTGGTTTCCAGCAGTGATCCCAGAAATTCCAGCAAAAATAGGCCGAGAACAATCGTCAAGGCGACGGCGAATGGAAGAGAGTGAGGTACGAAAATCAGTTCAAACATTAATTTCCTTTCAAAAGATATATGGGGAGTGGTTTTCAAGATCTTAAATATATATATGCAAAAAGATGTAAAAATATATAGATATTATGCCTTTCAAGGCTATGTTAGCCTTAGACTCTCGATAAACGTCCCCTCACATGAGGCGCTGCTAGACTTATGCCGGACTTCCTGAATCGCAGAAGGCTCGCCCGCTTGCTTGACCGCAGCGCAGAACGTTTGCGCGACCTGCAAGCACCTGAAAGTGGGTGGATTTCCGGTATGCGTCATGCTTTGGGAATGTCGGCAGAGCAGGTCGCCAGGCGTAAGGGCGTTAGCAGGAATGCCGTTTATCAGGCGGAGCGGAGCGAAAAGGACGGCGCAGTTTCGCTAAAGCAGATGGAAAGATTGGCCGCCGCAATGGGCGGCAAATTCGTCTATGCGATTGTTCCTGATGAACCGATTGAAGTGCTGAAATACAAACAAGCCCTCCGCAACGCGACCAAGCTGTCTATGTCAGAGCCTGATTTCGCAGCTAAATCAGCGGATGAACAACAGGACTGGATCGATGATTTCGCGGCTGAGCAATTGCATGATATGCGGCCTGACTTTTGGGAAGATTGATCGCAATGGATGCGATTTTCGCCAGTTGATCTGAAATTGGCGGGGTGGCCACGCGTCACATGCGTCAGCTTTGTAATAAACCACACTGGCGCAGCGTCGTAGGATGATTTAGACACCCGGCGAATGAATTGGCAGCGAACGCCGCCGGACGCAAAGGTCGGGCGCAAAGCAGGAAACTGGATATGGTCAAGATCACGTATATCGAGCATGGCGGCAAAGAACATGTGGTTGACGTCGCCGAAGGGCTGACGGTCATGGAAGGCGCCCGTGACAACAACATTCCGGGCATCGACGCCGATTGTGGCGGCGCGTGCGCTTGTTCGACGTGCCACGTCTATGTCCACCCTGACTGGGCTGGCAAATTGCCTGCAAAAGACGGCATGGAAGAAGACATGCTGGATTTCGCGTATGAGCCAGATCCAGCCCGTTCGCGTTTGACCTGTCAGGTGAAAGTCACCGCCGACCTCGATGGTCTGGTCGTCAACATGCCAGAGAAGCAGATCTGATGCTCGACGAAGACGTCTCAACTGTTTCCGTTGCGGCTGGCCAGCTGAAATCGATCATCGAACGGGTCGAGCGGCTGGAAGAAGAGAAGAAAGAGGTCGCCGAGCAGATCAAGGAAGTCATGGCAGAGGCGAAAGCCAACGGTTTTGACACCAAGACACTGCGCAAGATCATCACGCTTCGCAAAAAGAACGCGGAAGAGCGGCAGGAAGAGGAAGCTATGCTTGACCTCTACATGCACGCGCTTGGCATGATCCCGGGCGTTGACGGGGCTGAATAGACCCCACCACACCATGATGTGATTTGAGAGAGCGCCCTTGAGGCGCTCTTTTAGTTTGTGATGTCATCAGAGGGGCCCGGGCATGAAGTTCGCAATCATCGCAGTGTTTGTCGCCAATATCCTTGCCAGCCCCGCCGCCGCCTATGTGCTGAGCGGCGCAATCAAGGATCAGGTTGGGAACGGGACGTTCGTCAAGCTGGACCCTAACGATATCTTTGCCGTTGGCGCCGATACATTCGACACTGATGATCTTTACGCCTTTGACGAAGATCAGAACATCTTGCTGGAAAAACCAATCCGCGTGGATATCGGCGGCAAGAGGGGTGTGATTGAGGCGGGCACGGTTGTCGCCAGTCACTATGTCTTCATGGATTCGCTTGGTGGCGCTCAAGTCGGTTATGTCGACTTCGACGCGGTGATCCTTGGCGTCGCTGTTACGCAGTATACGATGGGCGCGACTGATTTTTTGGCCAACACCAAAGTGACGTACCTCAATCCTGAACTTCGCGGGCTGGAAAGGGGTGATTACGCTTGGATCGATCCTGAAGACCCGTTTCGCTTATGGGTCTATTGGGCAGGCTCTTCACCCGGCGATTATATTCGTGTCTTCACTGCACGGTCGCCGGGGGTGTAAATTCCCGCTAGGGTCACTTCGAAATCAGTTTCAGGCCCATGAATGACCAATTCCCTTCGCATAGCCGCATACAACGTTGAATGGTTCGCTAGCCTGTTCGACGAAGACGACCAGCTGGTTCTGGATGACAGCTGGTCCGCCCGCCATGGGGTCGTGAAGCGACGGCAGGCGGAGGCTGTGGCGGAGGTGGTCCGCGCTGTTGATGCCGACGTTATGCTGATCGTCGAGGCGCCAAATGACGGGCGACATCAGTCATGCGTTACTGCCCTGGAACGGTTTGTTGATCGCTTTGATCTGCGCCAATCCAAAGCGATGATCGGGTTTTCCAACGGGACGACACAGGAACTGGCGCTGATTTACGATCCGGCGCGCGTCGCCGTCCGCCACGATCCGCGCGGGGCGAAATGGGCGCCGCCACGGTCTGGGCGAAGGTTACGGTTGGAAAAACTGGGCCCCTTGGCCCGTGCCCCACGCTTTGACGGCGTGTTGCCGCTGGATATTGATGAAGATGGTCTGGTGGATCTTCATCAATTCTCAAAACCACCGGTAGAGGCTGAAGTTTCGATTGGGGATCACATCCTGCGTTTGATCGGGGTTCACGCGAAATCGAAAGCGCCGCACGGCGCCAAGGATGATGAGGGTGCTGTGCGCCTGCAGATCGCCAACCGGCGAAAGCAACTGGCGCAATGCGAATGGATCAGGCGACGCGTTGATCAGCATCTGGACGAAGATCAGCACGTCATCGTGCTTGGCGATTTCAATGATGGCCCGGGCATCGATAGGTATGAACGCCTGTTTGGCCGGTCCGGCGTTGAGGTTGCGATGGGCGATATTTCCAACCCCGACCGGTTGTTGCGGAACCCGTATGTGAAGGCTCGTCTGCACCCGGATTTCGGTTGGCGGCCTGCAACCGCGCGGTTCTATAATCGGCGGACCAAAGGCTATCTAAACGCTTTGATCGATTTCATCATGCTCAGTCCGCGGCTTGCCGCCGAAGCGAAGGCGTCATGGCGGATCTGGCACCCGTTTGATGACGATCGGTGTTTCAAGGATGAGGAGATGAAACAGGCTTTGCTGGATGGATCAGACCATTACCCTGTCAGTGTGGATCTGACATTTGGATGAGCCCCATTCGTTGGTGTGGATTGCAAGGCCGTCAGATGTTTAAGAACCATATAAGCTTGTTCGGTGCCGGGCTGCATTCAGGCGATTTGCCGTTGTTTCTGTTTTCAATATCCGCGCTTGGGATCGACAATATTGACTAGTGTCTCGCCTTGCATCCAACGCGCCAGGTTTTGCAGAAAGAGATCGAATGAGGCCTTTTCCCAGCCTTCATAAACCGATGAGCAGTGGGGAGAGATCAAAAGGTTTTCATGCTGCCAGAGGGGGTTGCTGGCTGGCAGGGGTTCTTCCTCAAACACATCGAGCGCGGCGCCTGCGACATGGCCTGTTTCCAGCGCCGCACCCGAAGCCGTTTGATCGACCACACCACCGCGTGAGACATCGCTGAGAACTACGCCCGGCTTCATCGCCGCAATTTCTTGCGGTCCGATCAGGTCTCGCGTCGCCGGGACTAAAGGGGTGGAAATCGCGATGAAATCGGCGTGGGGCAGAAGGCTGAGCAAGGCGCTTGCGCCATGGACCTCATCGACATGCTTAGTTGCTTGAGGGCGCGCGCGGACGCCAAGAACAGTCATGCCAAACGCCTTGGCCCGCGTTGCGATGGCCCGACCTGTGTGGCCAAGGCCGATAATCAGAAGCGTTTTTCCTGAAAGCGGCGTGACGCGGCGGGCGTTCCACCGCCGATCGGCCTTGTCTTTTTGTAAGCCCGGCACATCGAGCGTGAAGTGCAAAAAACCGCCAAATACATATTCGGCCATCATATCTGCAGCCACGCCAGCCGCGTTGGTGACAGTGGTCTGCGCAGTGTTCCATTGCCCGAAATGATCAGTTCCGGCGCCCCCATTCGCCAGCCAGCGCGGCCCGTGCTGGCCAAAGAGTGCATCGCGCGGAAAATTTGGACTACCGGCGAAGCGTACGGAATAGACGATGTCCGGACGGTAACTGTCGATCAGCGCAGGCAGCGCCGCATAACTATTACATGTCCGAAAATCCGCCTCTGGATGCTTGGTGGTGAGCCAACGGGCCAGCGGTTCCGTTTCGTTGTTATGAAGGATGATGCGCGGCGTTTCGGTCATGCGGAGCGCCCGCTAAAGAACGGGAATGCCGTTATCACTCCATCTCCAGCAGGCGCCCAAAGCCGGGCGCCGCATCGCCAATCCCGATCAATTGACGCGCTTGAAACATTATTGCCTGATTTGAGGTGATCATCGGCTTGCCGACAGCCGCCTCAAGCCGCGCGATGATCTCTACGCTACGCATATCTGTGCAAGACAGAACCAGCGCTTGCGCATCAGGATGATCGGCGGCGAGGCCAAGTTCAAACACGGCATCGGGGTCAAGATCGCCCTGACCGTAGTTATCAAAGGTATCGGTCACCTCGGATCGCGCCACTGTTGTTATGCCTGTTTCGGCCAGAAACTTGATGGCCATATCATTGATCGCGGGCACATAGGGCGAAGCAAAGCCGATCTGGCTTACGTTCAACGCTTTCAATCCATGCGTAAGCGCGCCTGCTGCGGTGACGGTTGCAGCGCCGCTTTCGCGGCTGATGCGATCGGCCAGATCGCTGTCGAAACGGGGGCCGTGGGTCAGTGTGGCGGACGTGCAGCCCTAAAGGATCACATCAGGACGCACGCCCTGCAAAAGGCGCAGAGGTTCGTCCAAGTCAGCCGCGCCCAGGCCGTGCATCTGATCGGCGTCCGGGATCTCATCCTGATCATACCCCCCGAGCCGCGCAAAATGGAGGGAAGCGCCATCAGGCCTTAGCAGCGCCATGTCAGGTTCAAGGTTAGTGTTGGTGAACGGGACCAAGACGCCGATCCGGGCGCGCCCACGTGAGTTGGTCATTTGTTCGCTCCGTATTGGTGAAGGGCCGCTTCGGGACTGATCTGGCCTTCGTTGTCCGTCGTCGAATAAAGTGGGGCATCAGAGCGTTTTGAGCATTGGAGGCTCTGGCTCGTTTGTATGCTTGATTATGCTGCTTGTTTTTGATGTTGCAAGCGTCGCTGTCGGATTGTCAGTTTTTTGATTTTCTCCCTT
>CALKOT010000057.1 GCA_938092015.1 uncultured Paracoccaceae bacterium | reverse complement strand
TGTTCTTAACAAGCTTGTCAGCTGAGGCTTTGCTGGTTCCGGGTTTCTTGTTCATCTTTACTCCATGAAGGTTGCGATGAACCAGAAATCCTCCGTTACGAAAACCTCAAATCTGTCCCAAAGGTGCCGACGTCAGACAGTTGGAGCTGTCAGCAATTTCACAAGCTAACTCACGCTCCAGCAGCACATTCCCTTTGTTGTCGACGATACACACCGCGCAAGATCGCAGCGACACATCTAATCCTCCATAATAATCCATCGCTAATCTCCCTTGTTCACTGCTATCCTGTGATCCTATCGGGAGCTTGACCTCAAAAGCAGAGGTAGCCCAATTACGCATGCTAAGGGCCGTTCCTGATAATCGTTTCGCAACTAGATCACGGGTATCGATGCACTGCGGTAGGGCTCCTTTGAGCCCTAATGCGACGGTCGCTCCCACCAATTTATTCGCGCATGCAGCAGATCTAACCAGCCCACAAGAGACATTGTGAGCTATTGCGAAATCACAACTGCGGAAAGCCAAACCGGCCATTCGCTGCAATGTCGAACGCGGAAATGCGCTTTCAGTCGGTAAGCAAATCGAAGCGGGCCTTAAAGGCAACTGCACTGCGTCAATGATTTGCCAGCATCTGAACGAAGCGCTTGAAATGCGCTATTACGCATCGGCTGCTAACCAATGTTAGATCTTTTGGGTGGCTGACGTTGGAGAGCTAGAAAATGGCTAAGGTGCGGGCAATCGCTAGGGCAAGGCCCGAATACCCGCCAATGGGCTTTAGTGAACTTTTTCTGGCAATTTACTTTCCGCACGCTTTGCCGCGCTAAGCCAATTCAATCCTGTTATGTCGACTGTATGAAATTCAATCCCTTTGGCGATCAGTCGCTCGTACGGGCTCGACGAGAATTCCTGATGTCTGGACATCGCTGACGTCGTTGACGCCAGATCCGCAAAAAACAGCCTTGCAGCCGCCTTGCCAATTTTCTCGATACCAATGAGCCTGCCAACTGCCGTTTCCGGGGCGACAGACTTGTTCGCCTTAAAGACCAGATTGCGGGCGCCGATGACAATTCTGATTTCATCAGTATCTGACTGAATGTTCTGATCAATGCACAAACAGTTTGGCTGGCTGGCGCTTAGCAGTCGGGAGATGATCTGAGTGTCAAAGAGAACATCTGCATTGAAAGTGATGAAATCACAGCTACGGCAATAGGGTTCGGCCAGCGACAAGGAGTATTCAGCGTCGATGCGCGAGCGGTTGGGGTAGTGAACGTAATCGGCATTCAAATCGGGAAAGGTTACCTGAACGAACTTGCGAATGCGTTCATCCTGAAATCCGAGAACGAAAACAAAGGCCGTCACCCCTGCCTCAAGGCTGGCATTGATCGTTCGCTCAAGTACGGCGACACCGTCGAAATGTTGCAGGCATTTAAGTGCGAGCGGCCGTGAGGTGTCTGTGTGCGATCCTTCGCCTGCAGCTATGATCACCGCCTTGATGACTGGAACTTCTAACTCATGTTTCACAGAGCGCCTTTCGTGAGGGGGGAATTGAGACAAATTTGTAGGCGCCGCAGCTGGCGCCATGATCGTCGGCGTCAGGCATACTCACGCCTGACTTTCGTCCACTTCTGGGACGTCGCCGAAACGCGCCAGGAAAACTGGCATTCCAGTATCGTCCATCTCAGTATTGACGACGATGCTGTAAGCATCAGCTCCTGCATGCCGACCCAAATCGTAAGCGCGCTGCGCCCGATCATTTGCGTGTTCAGCGTCGCGGCATTCAATCGTCTGTTCAACTTGAAGGCGAGACTTCTTTTCTCGTCGATAGATCTGGCAGATATAAAGAGTTTGCGGGCCACTGTCCTTGGATTTCATTTAGTAAGCCTTTTGCGTTAGAATTTCTGTCGAGCTCATCTTTTGGTCAACCAATGTTTGCTCAAAGTACTATTCATCCAACTTGCGATCGTCTTCTAATTATCCATTTTCGATCCAATAATTGATTTTATATACAAGCAATTCTCTAAAAAATTTACACATACTGATCCAGATTTGAAAAATAACGATTCATTTTTAGAAATAAAAATGATATAGTATAGGAATTTTTTATAATTCCTAATTCATAATATGAACATAAGAAAATCATTTATGATTAAAATTATTTTCACAACAATCCAAATTATTATGTTATAAGACGATTGTCCTGTCCGAAAGGGTGGGCACATATTCTCTCTACATATCGCGATATTTCTGGCTGGAATGGCTAGGTCGATCCGGTAGTCGGCGCCTGAAGCGCTATCTGTTTCGATCCGTCCCCGACAAGGGCCGCAAGTGAACTTTTGCGGTCCGGCTAATTCTCGTGATTCACTCGAAACAACAAAAAGGTGCGCCAACTGGGCCGCCTCAAAGGAGACGATCCAATGGGCATGCCAAATTGGTTAAAGCCAGGAATAACCGGCGCAGTTTGCGGCGCAATCATTGCCGCAATTGGAGGCTTTAGTTTTGCTGGCTGGGAGACCGGCGGCTCTGCCAAAGCCATGGCGACTGACGCGGCAGATTCGGCCGTGATGCAGGCGTTGGTGCCAATCTGTGTTTCGCAGGCGATGGCAGATCCAGATTCAGCGTCCAAGTTGGAGGCCATCAAAAGCGCGTCGTCCTACAAGCGAGGCGATAGTGTCGCCGACGCTGGGTGGGCGACGATGCCCGGTTCAGAAAATGCAAGTAAAGTGCTGGCGCGCGCCTGTGCCGCCGAACTGTCCAAACAGTAGAAACAGTAGAAACAGTAGAAACAGTAGAAACAGTAGAAACAGACAGGTTCCGGTTGCAAACGGGCAAGCCCGGATTTTGCAGCCGTACCGACACTCCGCCCCGCAGTTCTGAAAGGACACATGATGTCGAAAGGTGATAAACGACGCGGAAGCCGCGAAGCGAAAAAGCCCAAAAAGGAAAAAGTTAAGGTGTCGGCCACAGCCGATTTTAACAAGGGAAAAACCGCGTCAGTACTGGGGGCCAAGAAGGCCAAATAGGAACCGGTGCAAGCGGTGTTGGCCAACGAGGGCTGACTGCTAGGCGTGATCTTCAATCGCACCAAGCTGCGGGCAGGCATGGGTTTATCGCCGCCCGCAACCAGCTTTTGAGCCTCGATTTCAGGTGCGGACGACGGTAGTATGAAACCATTCGAGCAATGGTGCCGAACTGAGCGCCGAAGCGGATAGGCTACTCGTCGGTCGGCGGCTTGGCGGCCGCGATCTAGGGCGGCCAGTGGACAACAGAATGCCCATGAAATTCTGACGATTTATAAAGTGCGTACATGGCGGATGGCTCAGACTGCCTGACGTCGGCTGTTGTGGCCTGCCTGACCTTGTGCGCCTCAAACCCTAAGGAAACAGTATGAACCCGCACCCCTTCTCGCGGCAATCTGCGCGAAAGAATGACGCTTTTGGTCGCCAGAGTGCGAAAAACGCCAGACCTGCTACCGGCGCCAAAACCAAAGCAGCCCAGCAGAAGCCGCTCAGCGCAGTGGTATACTGCGAAGCCAACTTTGCGAAGATCGATGGGAAAACGGCCAATGGCATTGTTCGTCATTCACAGATGTATCGGATATGCTCGGTCATTGACGGCGCGTGGGCTGGCCTCGATAGCGGGGTCGTGCTCGACGATGCTGTGAACAACATTCCGATCGTCGCCGACCTTGAGACCGCGCTTAAGAACGAATCTTCTGTCCCCGACACTCTGATCTACGGAATGGCCCCAGCCTCCGGTCGTCTATCCGCAGTGGATCGAAAGGTTGTCCTGGACGCAATTAGTCGTGGCATGAACATTGTCAGTGGTTTGCACGAATATCTTGGCGATGATCCTGAGATTGCAGACGCCGCGTCGGCCGCCAATGTGTCAGTCAGGGACATTCGCAAGCCGCGCCCGACAAAGGACATGCGGTTGTTTGACGGCAGTGTCGGAAAGACAAAGGCGATCCGCATCGCCGTTCTTGGAACCGACTGCGCCATTGGCAAAAGGACGACAGCGACAATTCTCGCCAAGGCGTTGAATGAGTTGGGCGTTAGGACAGTCCTTGTGGGGACCGGGCAAACCGGCCTGATGCAGGGTGCCAGATACGGGGTCGCGCTTGACGCTGTCCCCCCGCAATTCTGTTGCGGAGAACTGGAACGGGTGGTGGTCGCAGCGTCAGAACAAGAGCAGCCAGACGTCATTCTGATTGAAGGCCAGGGCGCGCTGAGCCACCCTGCGTTCTGCACCTCGGCTTTCATACTCAGGGGGTGCCAGCCGGACGCAGTCATCGTACAGCATGCGCCAAACCGCCCGCATCGTTGCGATTTTCCTGCAATGGCGATGCCTGATCCTTTGGATGAGGTGAAGCTGATCGAGGCGTTCGCCAAGACCAAAGTGATCGGCCTCACGATCAATCATGAGGGTATGATGGATGGTGAGATCGATACTGCGACTCAATACCTTTCCAGGGCATTGGATGTTCCCGTGACTGACGCCCTCGCGCGCCCTGAGGGGCGATTGACGGATATGGTCTTGGCCGCATTTCCCGCCCTACGACTTGGGACCACAGTGGCCGCAGCATGACCTTGCCCCGGGTTGAGATTGACCTCGGTAAAATCCGCTCGAACACGCGGACGCTGGTTCAGCGCCTACAAAGGCGCGGGATCACCACCCTTGGCGTCACAAAAGCCGTGTGCGGGCATTCCGGGGTCGCGAACGCTATGCTCAGCGGAGGCGTCTCAGGCCTTGCTGACGCACGGATATCCAACGTGGAACGTATGCGAAAGGCTGGGATAACGGCGCCGATTACACTGATCCGAACGCCCATGGTTAGCCAGACAGAGAACGTCGTTCGGCACTGCGAGGTTAGTTACAACACGGAAATCGCCGTGATTGAACAGCTTGGCGTTGAAGCGCTGAAGCTAGGCCGGGTCCATAGCGTCATCCTGATGGTCGAAATGGGCGACCTGCGCGATGGCGTCCCGCCTGACGATCTCGCCGCCTGCGCAATACGGGTTATGTCCATTCCTGGCGTCGCGCTGAAAGGGATCGCCGCCAATTTCGCCTGCCTCGGCCACATCGCCCCGGACCAGCCGAAGATGAGTGCGCTGTCGGCCTTGGCTAAGGAGCTAGAGGGCATTTGCGGACCGGTCACGCAAACAGTTTCAGGGGGTGGTTCGGTCTGCATTCCCTGGGCGACGCAGGCGCCAAGTCGAGGCCGCGTCAATGAACTGAGGTTGGGCGAGGCTATTCTTCTTGGCCTTGATCCTATGACAGGTGGTCAGATTGAAGGTCTGCGTACCGATGCCTTTGCCCTGAAAGCTGAAGTCATTGAAACCAAGATCAAGCAGCAGCCGCTTGAGGGGTTCGAAGATCGTTGTAGTTTCCGGTCAATTCTCGCGATAGGCTGTCAGGATGTTGATCCAGCCAGCCTGCACTTTCCTCCCAACATCACGCTTATGGGCGCAACCAGCGATCATATGGTTGTAGAATCCACAACAATTCCACTGAAAGTCGGGAGTGAATGTCACATCGGAATGGGCTATGATGCGCTGATGAGGGCAATGAGTGCGCCGGACGTGGCGAAAGTGGTGCTCGACGACAGACCCTATCATGACGGCGCAGTCGAGAAAGCGACTGTTCTCTCTTGAGGTAGATGCGCCTTTTGTCCGGACAGATTCACTGTTCGTGCAAGACCTTCCTTAGTCGAAGCCTACCCGCGATGGCGTCTTTCTCATCGATGTCGGCACTTACTTTCCCTGTGGACGCTCAGGCCACCCATCTAATTGGATTCAATAATGCACTTCGCCCTTCGTCTTTTTCTATTCGTCCTTGCTTTGACATCCTCTTCAGCGGCGTCTGAGGTCAAGGCACCTCAGAATGCGATTTTGGACAGTGGCGGTTTGAGCTGGTCCTGCGAACAAGGTTTCAACAGGCGCGGAGCTGAATGCGTCGCAATCATCATCCCCCAAAACGCCTATGCGACTTCGACCCGCTTCGGACAACGCGGGTGGATCTGCGCGAGAGGTTTTGTCGCAAGTCAGAAGAAATGTGTCCTCTTCGGCATCCCGAAAAATTCACATTTGAACGTCTCAGGCGACCTTTGGCGCTGCAACCGGGGGTACAAGGCGGAAGCCAATGATTGCGTGGCGATTCTCGTTCCCGAAAATGGGTTTCTAAAAACTTCACCGACAGGCAAAGGGTGGTCATGCGAGCGCGGTTACCGCCCATTGGATGGCGAATGCCACAAGATTGCGACGCCTGAGAACGGCTATCTGACCAACGCCACTCACGGCAAAGGTTGGGCGTGCGAGCGTGGGTTTCAGGCGACAGAGACAGCCTGTGAAAAAGTTGAGGTTCCGCAAAACGGATACCTTACGGGCGACTCTGTTGGTCGCGGATGGACTTGTGAGCGCGGGTACAGCATCGAAGATCGTACATGTGTCGCCGTGGATCTGCCTGAGTATGCGCATTTGAACCAGCGAGGCGATGGCTGGTCCTGTCCCAGGCCATTCGTACAATTGGAGGCGAGCTGTGTCATCGAGTAAACCACATGTTCTGGCCTCTGATGCTGAGGGATGGTCGCTCCGTAAGCCAGAGGAGCCAAAAGCGCGGAACTGCCTGCGCTGTGGAACAACGTTTCAAAGCGCCTGGTCTGGGGAGCGTATTTGCCCCCATTGCAAACGGTCCTTCGCGTGGAAGAATGGCGAGGGTTAATCAGGAGTGACAGTGCTTATCCGGATCCAAAGAACGCAATAGGCGGCTATTCTTTGATACGGCCAGAACTCGCGAAACAAGGCCTAAAAATCTTATGTACATAGTGACGGCTAAGGTCGTTTCTGTCTTCAGCTTTGTTTCGTCCTCAATCGCCACGTCAACAATGGATATCATCGAAAAATTGAGGAACCACTACAACACCAAGCGACCACACAGTGCATTGGGCTACCGCCCGCCAGCGCCTGAAGCCATCGTCCCAATGGAACAAAGGCCGATCATGCACTAACCTTCAGCTTGGACCACTCAAGTGGGGCTGCTCAATTGAAAAATATTCAAATTAAGACTATTTTATGATTTGTCGCGTTGCGGGTTTCACAGATTGAGCGCCCCAAAGCGCACTCTAACGCCCCCCTATTTCCACTTCACCGGGGTCACGTAAACGATGCTGTCACCCTCACTGACCATCACGTCGCCGTCCTGAATGGTGACCTGCAGCTGCATCGTGCGGCTGGCCAGTTCGCCAAGCTCACCCATCGCCGTTTCTGGGATGTTCATCACTGAGAGGTTGTCAAACCGGGCCGTGCTGTTCCTGGTCTTGTCCCACCACATCTCAGCCGTCCTGCCGTAACTGTAGATGATCACCTCGCTCGCCTTGCCGCAGGATTGCCGAATGATCTTTTCGCCCGGCAGACCCAGGGCCACCCACAACTTCAACTCACCGCTCAGGCTTTTGCGCCAGATGTCCGGCTCATCATCCGTCGAGATGCCCTTGGTCATCTCCAACTGCTCTTCAGCGTTCAGGGCGAAGGCGAGGAGGCGCAGCATTAACCGCTCATCCGTCTCGGAGGGGTGCTTGGCGACGGTCAGTTTATGGGTCTCATAGTAGGGGCGATCCATATCGATGACGGAGAGTTCGACTTTGTAGATGGTGGCTTTTTGCGCCATGAGATTTCCCCGGATTTGCGACGTTAGGGATGCGTAGAGCGTCTGGCGGGTTGGCGAAAGCAGATAAACCGGCATATGAGGCATTGGAACTGGCGGAGGGCCGCGCTCAACCACGGGTGGACACGTGACGTTTTAGAGGGCTGGTGGTTTATGGCACCGACACCATCAGGCCTATCAATACCTTGCACCGCCGCAGTACGCCCACTCGGGAGTGAAGTGGTCCTAGAAAACCTGACAGTCACCTAAGGTGTATTCCAAACGTTTGAAGGGATACGAAGATGGCGAAGCGCCGGAACTTTACAGATCATTTTAAGGCCAAGGTGGCGTTGGAAGCGCTGCATGGCGACAAAACCGTGCAGGAGATTGCAGCGAAGCATCAATTGCATCCGAACCAGGTTAGCACGTGGAAGCGTCAGGCCATCGAAGGGATGGCGGATGTGTTCTCTGGCGGCAAGCAGAGCGGCCCGAGCGAGGCAGAGGCCAAAGACCTTCACG
>CALKOT010000056.1 GCA_938092015.1 uncultured Paracoccaceae bacterium | reverse complement strand
GGCGCCGTGCCAATGGACCCAGAGGATTCACTGGTCGCTCAGGCCATTCTTGAACAGCGAACGATCCATGTGCCGGATATGAAGGAAACTGACGGTTATCGGATGGGTCACAAACGATATCGGATTCTCGTTGAAAACCAGGGCATCCGCACCAACCTATTTGTGCCGCTGAACAGCCCAGACGGCGGCGTTGGCTGCTTTATTCTTTGGAAACCTGAGGTCAGCCCGTTCACCCACGACCAGATCGCGTTGGTAGAAACCTTTGCCGCACAGGCCGCCATCCCGTTGGAAAACGCCCAGCAGTTTCGTGAGTTGCAGGCCCGGACAGCAGAGGTGCAATCGCTGAACGCATCGCTTGAGGCAAAGGTCGAAGAACAGGTGGGCGAGATCGCCCGGATGGGCCAGCTAAAACAATTCATGTCCCCTGCAGTCGCCGACGCGCTGGTTTCGTCGGGCGATGACAAGGCGTTGATGTCTCACCGTGCGCTGATCGCCACGCTATTCTGCGACATCCGGGGCTTTACTGCGTTCTGCGAAACGGCGGAGCCAGAAGAAACCATCGAAGTTCTGCAGGATTATCATGAACAGATGGGCGAGTTGATTTCAGCCCATGGCGGCGGCGTCGACAAGCGGATGGGTGACGGAATCATGGTGATCTTCAATGACCCACTGCCCTGTGACGACCCAGCGGGCGATGCTGTCAGGCTGGCCCTGGCTATGCATGCGTCGATGAAAATACTCTGCGCCAAGTGGAAGAAGCTCGGCCATAGGCTGGGGTTCGGCGTTGGCGTCTCACTCGGCTATGCGACTGTTGGCATGGTCGGGTCCGAAGGGCGATTTGACTACACCGCTTCGGGCACCTCGGTGAACACCGCCGCAAGGCTAAGCGACCTGGCCGAGGACGGCGAAACCCTACTGTCGCCACGCGCCTGGGCGGCGGTCGAAGGCGAGGTAAAGGCCGAAAGTCGCGGCGAGATATCAATCAAGGGCATTCGCGAGCCGGTCGAGATTTTCGCTGTTCTCGACTGATCTGCGGCCCCGCTTGTCGTATTTCACCTGCGACAATGGTCATCAAACCCATTATCCTGAATGAGGGGAGGATCTGCCATGAAGATCAACCGTTTGCCAAAAGACGACCGCACCAACGGGTGGAGCGGCGTACTTCCCCCTCGCCAAGCCAATCCAGCGTTGCAAGGCGACGCCACCGCAGATTGGCTGGTTCTGGGCGCAGGATATGCAGGGCTGGCGGCCGCACGGCGCCTTGCCGAATTGCACCCCGACCAATCCATCGCGATGGTCGATGCGGGCGAGGCTGGGGAAAACGCCTCAGGCCGGAATTCCGGCTTCGCCATCGACCTGCCGCACAATGTTGGGTCGTCGCTGGAGGAACTGGAAGGGTCCCACCGCTTCATGCGCCTCGCACGCGCGGCGATCGATCAGCTGGAAGGTCTGGTCCAGGCCCACAACATCCAGTGCGACTGGTCGCGGGATGGCAAGTACCACGCCGCCGTGTCTGAGCGAGGCGTGAAAGAGGTGTTGGAGCCAACAGCAAAAGAGCTTGATGCGCTGGGGGAGCATTATGAGTGGATCGAAAAGGGCGATCTGACCCGCCGCCTTGGCACACCGCATTTCACCCGTGCGATCTACACCAAGGGCGGCGCACTGATGAACCCGGCGGGGCTGACGCGCGGGCTGGCCGATAGCCTGCCGGATAATGTGAAGCTGTTTGAGAACTCTCCTGTCACCGAAGCGATCTTTCAGAATGGCCTGCAGCTGACAACACCCGGCGGATCGGTTCGTGCGCCGAAGATGATCATGGCGGCGAACGGATTTTCTGAGCAGTTCGGGTTTTTCCCGAAGAAATTCATGCATTTGGCGGCCCATGCCTCCATCACTCGTCCGCTGACGACAGAAGAGCGGGCGGCGATAGGCGATCCCGATCCGTGGGGCCTGACGCCCGCCAACGCCTTTGCGGGCATCACCATGCGCTACACGAATGACCGGCGGATCGTGATCCGGCAAGGCCTGAACTACTGCCCCTCGCAACGGGTGTCTGAGGCTGAGAGGCAGGCGATTGCGCGGCGGCATAAAAGCCTGTTTGACCAGCGGTTTCCGACCCTACCCGATGTGACGATGGACCATACGTGGTCAGGCTTTGTTTGCTTGTCCCGCAATGCTGCGCCGGGATTTGGCAAAATGGCGCCGAACATCTGGAGCGCCGTGTGTCAGAACGCAGTCGGCGTCACCAAGGGCACGTTTGGCGGTACGCTGGCCGCTGATCTTGCGTCCGGCGTCGACAATCCGCTGATTGCAGATATGGAGAGTCTTGGAGAGCCAAGCGACCTGCCCCCACGTCCCTTCCTAGACATCGGCGTGCGTACGCGCTTTCAATGGGAGTTGTTCCGCAATCGCCACGAGGCTTGAGACCGCACATGCATTACGCTCCCGGCAAAGACGCCTGCCCGCTGCCCTATGATCCGTTCAAAAGCTGCACGGTGCCACGCCCGATTGGTTGGCTATCGACGATCTCGCCAGAAGGCGTCGTAAACCTCGCCCCGTTCAGCCAGTGGCAGAACCTGACATTTGATCCACCGATGGTGATGTTTGCAGCGAACCAACTATCGGATGGGCGGCGCAAAGACACAGTACTGAACGCCGAGCAAACCGGCTGGTTCGTCTGGAACATGGCGACCTATGCGCTGCGTGAAGCCGTCAACATCTCTGCCCATGAATACCCGCCCGAGGTGGATGAATTCGATGAAGCGGGTGTGACTAAAGCTGATTGCATCGATGCCCCCGGACCGCGTGTGGCCGAAAGCCCGTGTCATTTTGAGTGCAAGTATCTGAGCACACACCGCCTGGAGGGCAACTCAAACGCAGGGTGGGTCGATGTCGTCTATGGGCGGGTTGAGCGGATCCACGTGAAGGAAGAATTCGTCGGAGAGAACGGCAAGCTGAACATCCCCGCCATCGAGCCGATCGCCCGGCTCGGATACTACGATTACACCGTCGTACGTGAGACATTCGAGATGAAAATCCACAACGCGTCCGCCGCAGCGCTGGACGGGTTGGAAGGAAAATCCAGTTAGATCGTACGAAAGCGCCTTAAAGCACTGGCCGGTGCGTGCCTGAAGGTAAACGAACAGCTAAAATCAGCGTGAAATGTTACCCCGGAAAAAGGCTGCAGTCTGCGCGCCGAAAAGCCCGGCTGGTACGTCGGCGTCCAGTGTTGATTTCGCCTCAGCGATCTGGTCAGCGTTCATTAGCTGATCGCCAAACATGTCGATCAGGTCTTCGGTAAAACCCCGGTTGTATTCCGGGTGGAACTGCACGGAAAACGCCGGAAAATCATAGGCGAGCGCTGCGACCGGGCAGTAGTCTGATCCTGCAACGACCTGAGCGTTTGGCGGCACATCCGTGACCTGATCCTGATGCGCCACATAGGCTGAGACAGGTCCGGCGGGGGACCCAAACTCTCGCGCGCCAGTGATGAACCCTTTGTCGGCTTTTTCCGCCTTGCCGCCCCAGACATCAGCCATGATTTGGTGGCCGAAACAGATGCCAAAGACCGGCGTTCCAGCCTCGCGGTACTCTTCCAAGATGGCGCGGAGGGGCGCCATCCACGGCGTGTCGTCGTAGACGCCCTTTTCTGAGCCTGAGATGACGATCCCGTCTACTTCGCCCGGTTTTGGCGCCGGGACACCGCCCGCGACATGGACTGTGTCGATCGTGGCTTCGGGTAAAGCAGGCGACAGCCAGCGGATGACGTGATTGCCTGTTGGACCGTACTTTTCGGTCAGACGGTCGGGCGATACGCAATCAAGGACGGTGATCTTCATCGGTGCAATACTTTCACGGATCAGGCCCGGCCGCCGGGGCCATAGGCGAGGAACATTTGGTCATCATCGGCAAAGCGCTCATAGCGCAAGGGCCGGATGTCGAACAAGGGTGGCTTGCCGAGGGCGGTTTCGGCGATGACCTGGCCGACCGCTGGCGACAGCTTCAGCCCATGGCCCGAGAAGCCAAACGCAAGGTGCAGGCCTTCGATGTTCGGGGCTGGGCCAAGGATGGGGTGCCAGTCTGGCGTGATGTCGTAGGAGCCGCTGACCGTGCAGATCGGCTTGGCCCCTTGCAAGCCGGGGAAGCGTTCCGCGAAAGCGGCTTCGCACCGGGCATGGTGCGCGTCTGCTGCCCCCTCTGGCGGCGGGTCGAGCGGGTCGTCGACGAGGTCCATCTGAGGGGGATAGGCGGCGGCGAGGACCATGGTGCCCATGTCGGGGCGGATTACAATGTTCGACTGGCCATCGGTGACGCAAGTACGAACATTCGGTGCGCCGGGAGGAAGGGAGAGGTACATCGTCTCTAACCGCCGCGCCTCCAACGGCGCATCGAGGCCAATTGGGGTGAGCAAGTCACGACTCCACGGCCCCGCTGCGACAATCACTTGTTCGGCGGCTATGGCGCGCTGATCTGTGACAACGCCAGTGATGGCGCCATTGGTTGTCTCCAACCCGGTCACACGCGCCTTCGCCAGCGAGACATCGCCTGCGCCGCGCGCGGCCTCTAACCATCCCAGGGTCATGCGGTTGATGTCGATGTATCCGCCCGCTGGATCCCAGGCGCCACCGGACAAGCCAGACGCGTTGATCGCGGGTTCGATCTCAGCAATCTCAGCAGGCGTCACCATACGGGTTTCGATACCGAGAGAGCCTGCAAGCTCAATGTTTCGCTCGCAAGGCGCAAGCTGGTTTTCGACAACAATTAGAAGGTAGCCCATGGGGACGTAGCCGCTGGCGCCGACGCCGACTTCTGCCTCCCAATTCGCCACGTATTTCATGCCAAAATGCGCCATTTCCAGCGTCAGGGCGTTGGAATAGTGCATCCTCACCTGACCGAATGTGCGCCCCGACATGCCACCAAGCGGCCCGTGCTGATCCAACACCAGCACGCGTTTGTCGGAGGATTTCGCAAGGTTGAAGGCGATGGAGGCGCCCATGACACCTGCGCCGATGACAATGATGTCAGTCTTGTCGGGCAGGGTCATGGGATTGTTTACCTCACCATTCGAATGGCTTGTCGATGCCTGCCATTTTGACGCCAGTAAACGCTGAAGCTTCGAAGCTCATCGCCCTAAGGTCTTCGACTTCAAGATTGTGGACTGACGATTTGCCACAAGCTTTCGCGAGCGCCGTAATCTCCATCGTCATGGCCGTCAGATACCGCGCGACACGCTCAGCGCCCGCATGGGGGTTCATGCGTTTCTGCAGCTCAGGGTCCTGCGTCGCGATGCCGACCGGGCAAAGGCCCGTGTGGCAATGGTGACAGGCGCCCGGAGCTGTGCCGAGTTTCGCGTAGTCTTCTTCGTAGCGCGGAGAGTTACAGCCCGCCGCGATCATCGCGCCATTGCCAATCATTACGGCGTCAGCGCCCAGCGCGAGGCATTTGGCGGCGTCCACACCTGTCCGAATACCACCCGCCGCGACGAGGCTGACCTTGCCGGTCATGCCGCATTCATCGAGGCTTTCGCGAGCGGCGCGAATGGCGCTCATCGTCGGGATGCCGGTGTGGTTGAGAAGGAGTTCCGGGGAGGCACCTGTGCCGCCCTCTGCCCCGTCCACGACGACCACATCAGCGCCCGCTTTCGCGGCGACGGCGACGTCGAACCGGGGTCGGGTTGCACCCATCTTGATGAAGATCGGCACCTGATAGTTGGTGGCGATGCGTAGTTCCTCGATTTTCACGGAAAGGTCGTCAGCGCCGAGGAAATCGGGGTGGCGGATGGTTGAGCGCTGATCGACGCCGACGGGCAGCGTGCGCATGTCGGAAATCCGCTGAGACACCTTCATGCCCAGCAGCAAACCGCCCGTGCCGGGCTT
This sequence comes from uncultured Paracoccaceae bacterium, assembly GCA_938092015.1. Taxonomy (GTDB): domain Bacteria; phylum Pseudomonadota; class Alphaproteobacteria; order Rhodobacterales; family Rhodobacteraceae; genus Pikeienuella. Next base: position 93,299 of record CALKOT010000056.1, on the reverse strand, counting down.
GGCGCCCTGCCCTACGACAATCTCCAAAGCGTTGGCGCGGCGAAGGTGATCGAGGTCGATACCATAACGTGCGGGCGACATTTGGTAGAGGAGGGTTTGGGAGGCTTCACGCTCCTCCTCCAACATCCCGCCTTCGCCGGTGCAGGTCATGGTGCCGACTTTCGACGCGCCGTAGCCGAGTGAGGCTTTGGCAGGGGCGGAAAGCGCGCCGAAGCTCATCGAAGCGATATAGATCGGGATTTTCAGCTCAATCGGCTTTTCTACGAGCCCACGACCGCCGCCGAGAATGGTGGTCGTGTCGCAGGTCTCACGATATCCCTCCAGCGGCAACCGGGTCATCGTGGCAGGCACGAAGGTTAGGTCGTCGAAGGTCGGCATTTGTTTGTTGAATGTGTTGTAGCCGCGAACCTGATAGCGGCCGAGCTGCGCCAGCGCGTGCACCTCGGAAATCGCCTCTGGCGTCCAGCGGGTTGAGCCGCCTTCTTCGTAGGAAGATGGCACGCCCGCAGGTTTGCCCTCGATGGCGCCTTCGTCGCGGAACCGGATTTCGTCTTCCGGGGCCATTTCGAACGGATACTCGTAAGGTTTATCGCTCATATCCGGTTCCTTAAATCATCAGCCAAGCCGAGGCGTCCCGGCTTTCAAAATACCAAAGGCGCTGACCAGAGATCATTTTGCGCCAGTCGCGGGAGCTGTCGACCAGACCCAGCGGATCGAGGATCTTGTCGACCTCGGCAACCTCTTCGGCGGTCGGCTCGATCACTTTCACATCAACGCCGTAGCTGTCGACGGGACCCGCGACCCAGACCTCGCCTTCCCACAAGGCGTCGGCGCAAGATTCCCCTGCCCCGCCCAGCGCGATGATTTTGCCACGATGGGCCATAAAGCCAGACTGGTAGCCGATCTTGCCCTCGACGACGATGTTGCCGCCCTTCATGGCGACGCCGCAGCGCGGGCCTGCGTTGCCCTTGACGTGGATCGTGCCACCCATCATCGCAGCGCCGCAGGACATGCCAGCATACCCGCCGACGGTGATGTGGCCGTCCGACATGCCCTCGCCAACGGCCCAGCCAGCGTTGCGCTCAATGTCGATCTTTGTGCCGGTGTTCAGGCCACCACAGTAGTAACCGACCGAACCTTTGAACGAGATATCGCCCTGCTCCGGCAACCCGACGCCCAAATTGTGCCGCGACAAGGTCTCAGTGACTGTCACTTCATCGCCAGCCGCCAATGCCGCCTGAATGTCCTGGTTCACTTCGCGGATGTGCCGCTTGCCTGCTTCGATTATTACGCTCATGCCGCGAGGCTCCTGTTCCCCGCGCCCCAGATCCCCATCATCGAAGGGCCGTCATAGTTGATCACGTCGCACTCATCCGCGAAGACCCGGCGCACGGCCTGTTCTTCGGTTGCGGCAGCCAGTTCGCCGTTTTCCTCGATGGCGACGATTGGCTTCATAGCGAAGCGGTCTTTGGCGAAGCCGATGCCTTCGGGGCGGGCCAGCATGTAGGTGAAAACGCCGTCGATGGAAGTGATGGATTTGCGCAACGCCTGCTCAGCCGTCAGGCCCTGCTTCATCTGATCCGAAACCCAGACCGCAATCAGCTCGCTATCGTTTTCGGTGAGGAAGCGATAGCCCTGCCGCTGCAGTTTCTCACGCCACGTATAGTAGTCAGTGATCTGGCCGTTGTGGACGATGGCGACATCAGGAAAGGGCCGCGCCCAGAACGGATGGGATGCGTTTGGCAGGACTGAGCTTTCCGTCGCCAGCCGCGCATGGCCCAGACCATGGGTGCCGATCATGTCGCGAACGCCGTGCTTGTCGGCAACTCCGACCGAGCCGCCGGTGTCTTTGATGATCTCAAGGCTGCGGCCGCAGGACTGCACTTCGAACCGATGAGACATATCATCCGCGTCGCCAATCCAGCGCGCGATATCGCCTGGATCTTTCACGACCATACGCACGCAGTAGTGCTTGGCAGCGTCACTAACGATGGTTGGTTCGCCGACGAAGTCTGACCCATGCGCCATCAGGATATCGCGAAAATCGCTAAGGTCCGCATCCATCGACGCCTTGTCGAACCCCATGCAGCGCAAGATGTATCCTGTTTCAATCGGTGCGCCGTAGACGGCGAAGCCAGTGCTGTCAGCGCCTCGATGTTCCTGGGCGTCCATCAGCTCCACCAGGTCATGACCGACCTTGCCGGGGGCGTTGAGTATCCTACCTGCGATGCCGCACATAAGCTTACCTTCCCTGAGTGTTTGTTGGCTGCGAAGCGTCTTCTTGCCCCTGAGCAGCTAGATGTGTATTCTGTATACAGTATCCAAAAAACAGGCAAGTTGTAATTGCCGGGGTATCGCGGGTAAGACACGGGCAAGCAGCAATCAGGCGGAGGCCGCAATGGCCCTGAAAAGCATCAAATCCGAACGACGCCGTCTGGCGGATGAGGTCTATGACCAGCTGCTGGATTCGATCCTTGATGGTGAGATTGGCGCCGACGACCGGCTGGTCCAGGAAAAACTGGCGGCGGAGCTGCAGATATCCCGCACCCCCGTCCGTGAAGCGTTGCTCAGGCTGGAGCAGGAGGGCGTTCTGGCAACGTCATCGCGCGGCGGCTTTGTCCTGCACCGGATGGAGGAAAAAGAGGTACGAGAGCTGTATCAGGCCCGCGCCGCGGTAGAAGGACAGGCCGCCCGCATTCTGGCGCATCGTAATGATCCGCAAGAACTTGCGATCCTTCGCCGGACGATTGAGACGGAAGAGAATATCTCTTCAGCCTCCGCCAAGGATTATTTCGAAGCGAACCGGGCGATCCATCGCAAGTTCGTGGAGCTTGTCGACAACCGTTATTTGCTGGATATGTTTGACAGTATCTGGAACCGCGCTGTAGGCTTCCTGTTCTTCGCAGCCATCGAAAAAGTGGATCTGACAAAGTCCCTTGGCGACCACATGAGCCTTGTTGAGGCTATTGCGACCGGCGACAAAGGGCATTCACTGGAGGTGTTCACAACTCACATCCAGGAAGGGTTTGAGTTGCAGATTGAGGGACTGGGCGCTTAGGCCTGACCTTCTTCTCTAGTCCTAACAACACGCGCATCACAAATCCGATCGTAAGGCATGCGTCCACGCCAAACGAAAAGCGGCAAAACCCACCAAGCTGCAGCAACAACACCCAGCGCGCCCAGCAAGACAAACAACCAAAGCAAATTGTAGTTTAATGCATCAAAAAGCGTAGCTGGTGATAGTTGATACGCGGCTAACGCGACGAGGATGACGGGCGCCCATTTCATCCATTATCTCGCAATCATCCTTTGGAAACTAGGCTCTTTCACCTTTACTCTGACTTTCAACAACCTACGGCCAGGGGTCATGCCAGAGAAACGCGCCATCACCGACGGAATCAATAACAAGAAGGCAACCGCAATTAACCAGTCCTGAAGGTAGATTGGCCTGACAACATCGCCATTGATGTTGACGGCGACCGACATACGTCGCGTAGTTCTTAGGTTGTCGCCGGGCTTAGAAGTGGTCGCCTCCAAGGTCGCCCAACGCCCATTGTAGAGGCCCAATATCAACTTGTCGCAAATCAGAAGCCGGTCAATGCGCTCGCCGCCTGAGACATCCATCAATGATTGCGGCGCAGCGTTGGAAGTGAAGCATTTCGTAAAGTTCAATCCGCCTGACGTGAAACGAACATTGTCGGTATTTTCCAATGCGAAAGGCAACGTCAGGATCGTCGTAACAAGCAATACAATTACATAGTCTACAAAAAACGAGGTCAGTCGGCGCCAAAAGTACCTTGGTGGATAAAGCATGCTCTTACCAATGGATTGATCAATTCTTCTGGCAAGATACACCATCAAAAGAAGCGGCGCTATAGACCCGCAGGCTTGGATATCGCAAAGTTCGACAAAAGAATATGAGGGCTAACGCATGACCATCCTTCTCGGCGCTGTCGCCGATGATTTCACCGGCGCGACCGACCTAGCCAATACGCTTGTGAAGGAAGGAATGCGCGTTTGTCAGGTGCTGGGCGCACCCAACGCTGAGACCGACTATGGCGACGCCGAAGCTGTCGTAGTCGCGCTCAAGTCCCGTACCGCACCCGTGGCTGAAGCAGTAGAGCAATCGCTAACCGCCATGCGCTGGTTGCAGGCTGAAGGCGCCAAGCAGATCATCTCAAAATACTGCTCGACCTTCGACAGTACAGCCGACGGGAATATCGGGCCGATTGCTGATGCGATGCTAGACGCGCAGGGCGGCGGTTTCGCCTTTGTCTGCCCTGCCTTCCCTGCAAACAAGCGCACGATCTACCAGGGGCACCTGTTTGTCGGACCGGATCTGCTTTCCGACAGCTCGATGAAGGACCATCCGCTGACCCCGATGCGCGATGCTAGTCTTGTGCGGCTGATGGAGGCGCAATCAAGCAAGCGTTGCGGCCTCATCCCACTGGAAACGGTACGCGAAGGGGCATCCGCAGTTCAGGCGGCGGCCGATCAGTTGGCTGCTGACGGCTTTTCGTATGGCGTCGTGGATGCGTTGACGGACGATGATCTGCGCATCATCGGTTATGCCGCGAAAGACCATGCGCTGATCACTGGCGGGTCGGGCGTCGCGACAGGTTTGCCAAAGAACTTCCGTAACGCAGGGTTGTTAGGTGAACCAATCACAGCCGAACAACCATCGATGACAGGGCGCAGGCTGGTAATGGCGGGCAGTTGCTCCACCGCAACGCGGGCGCAGATTGATGTCGCCAAGGCAAACTGGCCGACACGGATGATCAACGTCCATGCGCTGGCTGAAGGTGACGCGGAAATCGGCGCACTGATCGATTGGGCGATGGCGCAGGGCGCAGATCAGCCGATCCTTCTATACTCATCTGCCGACCCTGCTGAGGTAAAAGAAATTCAAGCGCAGTATGGCGTGACTGAGGCCGGTGAGATGGTGGAACGGGCTATGGGAATAATAGCCTCTTCCCTGCATGGCGCGGGCTTTGACCGGATTTTAGTGGCGGGCGGCGAGACATCGGGCGCCGTCACAACCGCGCTGAAACCCAAAACCCTGCGCATAGCCCAGGAAATCGCGACCGGCGTGCCTTGGACTGAGGCACTGGGCGGCGCGCCCCTCGCACTCGCGTTGAAATCCGGTAATTTCGGCGGGCCGAATTTCTTCGCCGAAGCGTTTGAGGCGCTGGAATGAGTGAAAGCCAAACACGCGATGATATCGCAAAACTCGCGAAGTCGATCTTTGATCGGGGGCTGACATTCGGGTCATCGGGCAACATTTCCGTCCGCATGGAAGACGGCTGGTTGATGACACCGACGGGGTCGTCGATGGGCGCGATCGATCCGACGCGGATCTCAAAACTGGACGCTGCGGGCAATCATATCAGCGGCGACAAGCCAACCAAGGAAAGCTTCCTGCACACCGCAATGTATGACCAGCGCCCTAATGCAGGGGCCATCGTGCATTTGCATTCAACGCACTCGGTCGGCGTCAGTTGTCTGCATGATATCGACCATAAAGACGTCCTGCCGCCATTGACCGCCTATTATGTTATGCGGATCGGCAAACTGCCGTTGATCCCGTATTTTGCACCCGGCGACATGAAGCTTGCCGATGCAGTGCGCGAGATGGCCTCAGACCACCATGCGGTCCTGCTGGCCAATCATGGCCCCGTGGTCGCTGGCAAGTCGCTAGAAGACGCGGTCTATGCCACGGAAGAGCTGGAAGAGACGGCCAAACTGTTCCTTGCACTTCAGGGCATGAATACCCGGCCCCTGACCGACGAACAGGTTGCTGACCTGAAGCGCCGCTTCCCAGTTCAATGCTAAGGCTGATCGGCTAACCAGCCCTGCGCCTGCGCAACGATCCATTCCTGAAACTGACGTCGTCCGACATCTGCGTCAGCCTTTGGGAAGACGAGGTAATAGCCGTACTCTTCCAACCCCACCTGCGAAACCCGGGTCAGGCGGCCTGCTGCAATGTCATCCGCAACCAGTGCGTCATTAAGCGCGACCCCCTGCCCGTCTATCACCGCCTGCACCCGCACATTTGGGTCCGGGATCACAAGGCGGTTGCGTTTCGGGGCATAAAGTTGCCCCGCTGCGCGCGACCAATCCTGCCACGCTGTGCTGTCATCGCGGTCGTGCAGCAATGGCACATCTGCGAAGACGGCGCGCAGGCCGGTTTTGGCGATGCGTTCCGCCAGCGCGCCGCCAGCCGTCGGGAACGATGGGCAAGGAAACAACAGCTCACTTTCCATATCGGTCCAGCGCCCGTCACCCCAGCGAATGACCATATCCGCACCGCTTTTGCGCAGGTCCATCAGGTTCACAAGCGGTTGCAGGCGCAGGCCGATATTCGGGTGTTCAGCCATAAAGGTCATAAGGCGCGGCGATAGCCAGCGAGACGCGAAATAGGTCGAGGTCGCGATGGTGATGTCGCCGGTGTCATCCTCTTGCAAAGCGGCGATATCGCGGTCGAGGTCCCGAAAGGCGGTCTCGGCGATACGAAGCAGGTCGCACCCCTTCGGGGTTAGGACGATTTGGCGGTGGAGGCACGTGAAGACTGGAAAGCCCAACTCCTCCTCCAGCCGTTTGATACGATAGCTGACTGCGCCTTTGGTCAGATGCAAAATCTCAGCCGCGGCGGTAAAGCCGCCCGCCTCTGCGACGGCCTGAAAGATGCGAAGCGTGTCATAGGATCGAAAGCGCATAGATCGGTTTAAATTTCTAATCGCAAAGTTCAAAAGGTTTGGTTCGCGGCGGAGCTATTCGTCAGCCTAGCTGAGATTCGCCTAAACTGACAACTCATCAAGGCCAATCATCTTGAACGCAGAAACTGACTTTGCGACTGACCCCCAGCTCGAACTGCGGTCGCCGGTTAAACGGGCGGGTGGCCGCGCCGGACGCGCAGCGCGGCGGGCGAAATGCGTCGCCAGCCCGGTGATCGCGAAGCGGGTCATACCGACATATGAACTGCTGGATGAAGAAGAGCTGCAAAAGCTTGAGGCACATGCCGACTGGATTCTGAAGGAAATCGGTATTGAGTTTCGGGGTGATGAGGAGGCGCTGGCGTTGTTTCGCGTAGCCGGCGCGACGGTTGACGGCGAGCGTGTCCGGTTCGACCCTGGCCATGCGCATGCGCTTTTGCGCCACCGCTCCGCGCCAGTTTCAGATGCTGGGTCGCGACCCTGCCCGGACCATCACCTTGGGCGGCGATCATCTTGTGTTGATGCCCAGCTATGGGCCGCCCTTTGTCAGCGATCTAAACAAGGGCCGTCGATATGCAACGCTTGAGGATTTCCAGAACCTAGTGAAGCTGACCTACGCTTCGCCCTACCTGAACCATTCAGGCGGCACGGTGTGTGAGCCGGTGGATGTTCCGGTCAACAAGCGCCATCTAGACGTGGTCTACGCGCACCTGAAGTATTCGACCAAGCCGTTCATGGGCGCGGTGACGGCGCCTACACGCGCAGAAGACTCCATCGCTCTGGCGCGCATCGTCTTTGGTGATCGGATGGACCGCAACGTCGTCATTCAAGGCAACATCAAAGTCAATTCACCGCTGGTTTACGACGATACGATGACCGGCGCGCTGAAGGCCGATGCGCGGGCGGGGCAAAGCGTGGTGATCTCACCCTTCATTCTTGGCGGCGCGATGGGCCCGGTTACGCAGCCAGCTTTGCTGGCCCAGTCACATGCTGAGGCGATGGCGGGGATTGCCCTGTCTCAGCTGGTTCGCCCCGGCGCACCGGTGGTCTACGGCAACTTCCTGACAACAATGGATCTGAAAACTGGCGCGCCGACATTTGGCACGCCCGAGGCGAACCTCGCCTCTCTTGCCATCGGGCAATTATGTCGCCGACTTGGCTTGCCGCTGCGCACCGGTGGCCATCTGACCGCCTCGAAAGTTGCGGAAGGGCAGGCGATGCAGGAAAGCGCGGCGTCGATGATGGCCGGGCTGATGGCTGGTTCAAACTTCATCTTCCACGCCGCCGGGTGGCTGGAAGGCGGATTGACCGTTGGTTATGAAAAGTTCGTCATGGATCTTGACCAGTGCGGCACAATCCTTCGCTTAGCGCAGGGCCTCAGGATCGACGACGAGGCGCTGGCCGCCGACGCCTATCGTGAAGCGGGCCCAGGCGGTGACTATCTCGGTTCAGCCCACACCATGCGAAACTTTGAGACGGCGAATTTTCAATCCGCGCTGGCCGATACCTCGTCGTTCGAACAGTGGACCGATGCAGGCGGCCTGACCATTGAACAACGCGCTATAGCCCGCTGGAAAGAGATGCTGGCTGACTACCAGCCTCCTCCATTGGATGAGGCTATCGATGAAGAGCTGCAAGACTTCATTACCCGAAAGAAATCCGAAACGCCCGATCAGTGGCACTGAACAGGAAAACAAAATATCTTAATGCATCCGCATCCCAACCAAAGGCCCGCTGACAGGGTTAGAGCCAACCGACTACATCCCGCCCTCGGAATTGGTCAGTGGCGACCCGAAAGAGCAGGGCAAAAGCTACTATGTGGACCAGACAGGAGAGTTGGATGCCGGCGTATGGGAGTGCGAGCCAAACAAGCACCGCGTGCCCGACGCGCCTTACGATGAGCTGGTTTATCTGATCGAAGGCGTCATCGATGTGCACGACGACGAAGGCAGGGTCGAAACCTATAAAGCCGGCGATTGTTTCATGATGCCCTGCGGCTGCAACTGCACATGGGATGTGCAAGAACCCGTGAAGAAGGTGTACCTGGTTCTGACACATTCGGCATATGAAGGCTGAACACGGCTACGCTGGTTTGACCCACTAAGGCTTGCAACCGTTTGCAAGCCGATCAAGTGATGGCGGCTAAAGCCGCTCATAGGCCGCCAGAATCCCTTCAAACCGCGCTCGAATCGTCGGTTCATGCTCGCGATCCGTAAAGATGTACGGATGGTTGTTGAGGATGCCGTCGCAGACCAGGTCACCGACGAAGCTTGGGTCATGGCCAGTCCGGATAAGGTCAGAGATCGTTTTGATCCGCTCAAGCGCGGCGTCATCGACGGGCACCTCGTCGCCATCCGACAGGTTCTCCCCAAAACGTTCCGGCAGATGGCGGTGCGAATGGATAATGTTGGTGTTCACGAAACCGGGGCAGAGGAGGGAAACGCCAACGCCCTTTGGCGCAAGCTCTTCGCGCAGGCTTTCTGACACTGCAACAACGCCGAACTTCGTGGCTGAATAGGCAGAGCTGTCCAGTGGCATCATCCCGGCGATTGAGGCGGTTGAGACGATGTGGCCAGCCCCCTGCTGCGCCATTATTCGCCCAAAGATGTCGAAGCCGTAGATCACCGACATCAAATTAACCCCGACGGTCCAATCCCAACCTTTGTCATTCCAGCGCTCAAACGGACCGCCGCCGCCAACACCGGCGTTGTTGATCAGGATATCGACGCCACCAAAGGCCCGAACCATCTGATCAGCTGCGCGTTGCTGATCTTCGCGCAGGGACACGTCGACGATGGCCGTTGCGACGTCCGCGCCTTCGGCACGCAACCTGTCCGAAACGCGGGCCAGTTCATCGACGTCGATGTCAGCCATCATGACACGCGCGCCTTTGGCGACCAAAGCCTCGGTTATGCCAAGGCCAATGCCAGATGCGGCGCCAGTGACGAAGGCGGCTTTGCCGGTAAGACTGTCCATGAAGCGAATTCCTGCGTGAGAGGGGGCTATGCAACCATACCTTTTAGGATCGCGGCAATTTCGTCCATACGTCGCTTAAGGTCAGCCAGTTCATCCCGGTCATAGCCGCTGGTCATCGCATTCACGATCCCGGTCTGCACGCCCAGCGCCTGGCTTGCCAGATCTGCACCTATGGGCGTCAGGTCCAAGAGGCGGGCGCGGGCGTCTTTAGGGTCAACCTTGCGCACAATCACGCCGTCTTTTTGAAACGCTGCGACCTGCATGCTGATGCCACTTTTGGCCGAAAAGCAGCGCTCAGCAAGTTGTTGCTGGCTCATCCCCGGGGTGCGCAGCAAGTTCATCAGCATTTCGTGTTGCAGGACAGAAAGGCCTAACGGCGCAAGTGCGCGGGTCAGCGCGGCGGAGCATTGGTTGTAGGTCTGCACAATTGACAACCAAGCCTCAGTCGCAAGGCGAGCATCGGCGGGATCGAGGTGCGTTGGGGCGACATCGTTCATGGAATTCTTCTATCCCACCTCTTGTATTAGTTCAATTCAGAACGTATATCGTTCATAATTGAACTAATATCCATATTAGGAAACCGCCATGAACCTCTATCTACGCCTCCTCTGGACCCTGCTGCGCACCCGCCGCCTACCTCGGATCGACGTGCGCGATGAAATTGAACGGACGTTTCGCGTTCTGCCCAATGACCTCGATATCAACCGGCACATGAACAATGGCCGCTACCTTACGATGATCGATCTGATGGTGATTGAGTATTTCGCCAGAACCGGCTTTCTAAATGTCTTGCTGAAAAACAAGTGGCGTCCAGTGGTTGGCGGATCGGTCATCACCTACCGCAAAGAGCTGAAATTGGGTCCGCCGTATAAGCTTAGGTTCCGCTGGGACGGCTCTGACGAGTTCTGGAATTACCTGCATTTCGACTTCGTCTCGATGGACGGGCGCATCTGCGCGTCGGGTTACACCAAGGGGGCTGCCGCCTCTCGCAAAGGGTTGGTGCCGAATGAAGTGGCGTTTGAGAAACTTGGTGAGGACTTTGCCGCCAAGCCTGCCTTGCCTCAGGCCGTCATGCACTGGATCAAAAGCGAAAAGGCGCTGATGGATCAGATGGCTGCGGCCTAGACGCGAGTGGCTCGCACCGCGAAGTAGTTCGATACAAGGAGGGCGACAATTACCGTGGCGCCACCAGCGATTGCCAACGGGCCAGGATCTTCGCCTAAGACCCACCAAACGAGAATTGGCGCCAGAACGGACTCAAGCAAAACCAGCAGCGATACCTCAGCTGAAGTTATGTAACGGGGGCCGAGGGTCAGAAGGCAACTTGCAGCGCCAATCATGACGCCATGACCCAAGTACAGCGGCCAGTTCGCCGCGAACGCCTCAAAGGGAGACGTGAATAGCAACAGAACCAGCGCTGCGCCGATATAGGCAAACGGCACCGCCGGCACCATTGAGACGTCCTTGATCTTGCGCACCGCTGTCAGCGCAGCTGCGAAAGCGGCCGCGATATACACCGCCCAGAGGTCGCCTTTCCACGAGGCTATTTCGGATTCAGATGAACCAATAGTGATGACGCCAAGCCCGATCACCACGGCGATCAGCGTAAGCACCATGCGTCGCTCAATCGGCTCACCCAGAAATATCCGGCTGTAGATGGCTGCGAAGATCGGCGTCGCCGCAAGAATAAACACGACATTTGCAACGCTGGTATTTGTCACCGCCAGAGCAAAGGCAGGCGCTGTAGATGCAACCAGTACCATGTAGATCAGGCCGGGCTTGCCTGACCGGAACACCACGGAAAAGGCGCGCGGCCCCTGAAAGAGAAGAACCGCAATAAAGACAACAAGACCGGCGATCAGCCCACGCCAGAACCCCGTCACGAGTGGATCGCCGTCGATCAGCCTGACAAACAGAGAATCTGGTGTGACGATCAAAACGCCGAGCGCTGTGATCAGGATTCCTTTGAGATGCGAATTCATTGCGCAGCCTTAGGGCGCAACGCTGTCATAGGTAAAGCGACAATCGCACCCAGCAATCGGGCGGCTAACAGATCACTCAGACAGGGGCGCCCGCCAGATGCGCCTCAACAAACTCCATCCGGTCCTTACCCCAGTACATCTGATCTTCGATCCGAATAATCGGCGCACCGAATATACCTTCGGCCAGCGCCTGTTCCGTTTCAGCAATGATGGCGGTCCTAACAATGTCCCCCTCCGCCTTCGCCTCAAACTCATCCGGATCAACGCCTAGCCGCGCCGCAATAGCGCGCAGCGAGGCATATTCACCAATCTCATTGTCCCCATCTTCCCAATAGGCGTCGAAAATCGCCTCAACGTATTCTGCCTCAAACTCCCAGTCGCGCATGGCGATGGAGCCGCGTAGGGCGCGTGACGTTTTGATCGGAAAGACTGTTGGCAGTTTGAATGGCAAATCGTACTTCCGCGCCCAGCGCATCAGATCGATTTTGCGGTTGTCGATCTTTGTCTTCGGTTCCTCCATCAGCACATAATTATGATGGCGGAACACATAGCCAAGGTTCAGAGGTCGATAGGAGATCTCTACCCCGTATTTCGCGGCAAGGGGCTTCAAGAATTTCAAGGCGAAGTAACTGTTGGTGGACCCAACATCCCAAAAGAAATCCAGCTTACTGACCATGGTGACCTCCCGTTCGCGATCATCATGACGCTTTGGATGACCCGGCGCATCGTGAGCGTGACGGAAGTTACCCAAAGACTACCCCCGTGTGCTCACCCGGTCTTGCTCTGATCGTCAAACTGTGCCGCTTTGGGGCAAAGACCAACTGAAAGGCCCCAGCCCATGCCCATCAAAAACCGTTTTGCCGAAATGCACGCCGAGATGACCGGCTGGCGCCATGATTTCCATATGCACCCGGAACTTCAATACGACGTCCACCGAACAGCTGGCATCGTCGCAAAGCTGCTACGCGAGTTTGGTTGCGATGAAGTGGTTGAGGGCATTGGTCAGACCGGCGTTGTTGGCGTGATCAACGGAAACACCAACAATTCGGGCAAAACCATTGGCCTGCGCGCGGACATGGATGCCCTGCCAATTCCTGAGCAAACCGGGTTGCCCTACGCCTCGACTGTCCCCGGCAAAATGCATGCCTGCGGCCACGACGGACATACGACCATGCTGTTGGGCGCCGCGAAGTACATGTGTGAGACGCGAAATTTCGATGGCAGGGCGGTCGTGATTTTCCAGCCCGCAGAAGAAGGCGGCGGCGGCGGTCTGGCGATGTGCGAAGACAGTATGATGGACCGGTTCGGGATCAACGAAGTCTACGGCCTGCACAACGCGCCCGGCATCCCCGTGGGCCAGTTTGCCATTCGCCCCGGTCCGCTAATGGCCTCAGCGGATGAATTCGTCATCACAGTGACAGGCAAGGGTGGGCACGCGGCTGAACCGCACCGCGCCATCGATACTACGCTGGTCGCGGCGCAGATCGTAGTCTCGCTACAAACCATCGTGGCGCGAAATGTCGATCCGCTGCAAAACGTCGTCGTCACGGTCGGCACCTTTAAAACTGATAGTGAGGCGAGCAACGTCATCGCGCATGAAGTTGTCATGGAAGGCACAGTCCGTACTTTGGATGAAAGCTGTCGTGACATAGCTGAAAAGCGTGTCCGCGAAGTGGCGGAAGGCACCGCCATGGTCCACGGTGCGACAGTTGAGATCAACTATAGGCGCGGTTATCCAGTCACGGTTAATCATGAAGATGAAACGACCTATGCCGCCGATGTAGCCAAGTCAGTCGCCGGTCAGGTTGAAGACAACGTCAACCCGATCATGCCGGCAGAAGATTTCAGCTATATGCTGCTGGAACGGCCAGGCGCCTATATCTTCCTCGGCAACGGCGACACGGCGGTCTGCCATCACCCGGAATACAATTTCGATGACGAGGCACTGCCATTCGGTGCAAGCTGGTTAAGCGGGATGGTTGAGGCGAGAGCGCCAGCAAACAGCTGATCCAAATAATGTATCAGGCGTGGGGTGACCTAAGCTGAGCAAAGCTAGAACGCTTAACTCAGTCCACCTTGCGCCAGATTTCCCCGCGCGCCCTGACAGGATCGAGCAAGGAAAAGTCCCCTTCTTCCATTTCATGACCCTCGGGGAATGGTGGTTGAGGCTTGCGTCCCAACGACACCAGAACACGGGCGTCACGATAATAGCAGGAAGCCACGATGGTTTGCAGAACTGCAGCTTCATCAGGGTGGCTTTGCTGAAAGGAAGAATCGCCGACTTCGGCAAACGCGGCCAGTGCATTACGCACCGCATCTTCGGTACGCTCAGCGCTGACGATGATTTCAGACATGATCGCCGAGTCGTCCGCCCCGGGAACGCCATGGGCTTCACTTGCCGGGATCATCAGTCCGGCAACGCCGGTAAGAGTTTCGATTTCCGCCTCAGAAAGCATCATCCACCTCAGTCAAACAGGTTCGCTAACCGGCGTTTCATCTGATCGGCCACATACAGCGCATTCGCCTGGATCGTGCTGGTCGGATTCAAACCGCCTGAAGTTACGAACACTGATCCATCAACGATGAAGAGGTTTTTCACATCATGGCTACGTCCCCAGTCGTTAACGACGGAGGTTTCGGGGTCCAGCCCCATCTTCGCCGTCCCCAGCAGATGCCAGCCCGCATAGACAATCGGATAGCCTGCATGAACCTCAGTTGCGCCGGCGGCATTCAGAATATCGGTGGCCCGCGCCGCAGAATGTTCCAACATCTTCTTTGAATTTTCAGACAGCGTGTAGTCGACCTTTGGCACGGGGATGCCGTTCGCATCGGTCTGGTCCGGGTCCAGTGTTACACGGTTGTGAAGCTCTGGCAGGTCCTCACAGATCGCACAGAAGGCCATGATCCGGTCGTTCAGCTTTCTGAACGCATCATGGTGCCCTTCGCCCCAAGGAAGTGTGCCCCACTCATACCCCGCGAGGGCGGCGTTGACCGGTGGACGACCCCGTGCTGCCTCAAACATATACCCCCGGACGAAATCGCGATCCAGGTCAGTTTCATAGAACTCATGGCTCCAGATCGACTTCAACGGGCCGCGCGCCCCGTCCACCGGATAGTCGAAGACACCTTCAGTAAAGGAATAGGGATGGAACATCAGGTTCCGCCCAACAAGACCGCTGGAATTCGCCAACCCGTCAGGAAACTGCTTTGACGTAGAGGTCAGCAACAAGCGCGGCGTGCCAACACCATTGGCCGCCATGATCACGACATGCGCCTCGGCCTTATGCTCTACGCCGTCCTTGTCGAAATACAGAACACCCTCAGCCATTCCGTCATCACCGACGAGGATTTGGGAAACCCTGCAATGTTCCCACAATTCAACACCTGCCCGTTTTGCGTGAGGCCAGTACGTTACATCTGTTGACCCTTTGGCCCCCTGCGCACAGCCCCAGAGACAAGCGCCAAGATTGATGCACTGCGCCCGCCCGTCATAGGGTTGGGTTGCGATGGCGACATCAGATGGCCACCAGTGCCAGCCAAGTTTGTTAAACCCCTTCGCCAGAGCTTCGCCCGACTTTCCTAAGGGTACTGGCGGCATTTGGTTGTTACGATCTGCAGGATAGGCGGTGTCGCCGGGCAAGCCACTAACACCCATCATGCGGTCATTGATGGCGAAAAACGGCTCCAGCGTTTGATAGTCAATTGGCCAGTCATCGGCGACGCCATCCAGCGTTTTCACTTTGAAATCCGACGGGTGAAGGCGTGGAAAATGCCCTGCAAACAGCACAGTCCCGCCGCCAACGCCGTTGTAATTCACCACTTTGATGGGTGAGCCGTCGTCGTTGATTGGATAGTCCGATGGCGCCTTGCGGATATTCGGGGAAATATGGTCGGGGCCGTTGCGGCGTTCTTCCCAATCCATGAAATTCGCCGGGAATTGCGTCGGATCCGGCGTGCCGCCCTGATCCATGCAGACGATCCGCATTTTGGTGTCCGCCAGTGACCAGGCCACAGCTGCGCCAGATGCGCCGGCACCAACGATAAGAACGTCGATCGGATCAGTTTTCATGCAGGTGAAGGTCCGTTCAGCGCGGCCTGCTGTCAATCCACAGGCACATACGACCTAGCGGCAAGGGCAATTGGCACTTAGCGCGGCGGAAACAGGGGCAGTCAGCTTAAAGCGAGCTTAATCCCGACTGCGCATCCCGCTTCATTGCAGCAAGCTCACGAAGGGTATCGTCGATCAGAGCCTTCTTACGCTCCAATTCAGCCATTTCTTCATCAAGCCGACCGATCAGATACTCCATCTGGTTCCTCTGGCCTTCGCCAGCTTCACCATAGAGATCGAGAAAATGTTTGATGTCAGAAAGGCTGGCGCCGATCGCTTTGGCGCGCAGAATTAGCGCCAGACGTGCGCGGTCACGGCGAGAAAAAATGCGGGCGCTGTTTACCCTTTCAGGCGTCAGCAGACCTTTGTCTTCGTAGAAACGGATCGTGCGAGTGGATACTGCGAATTCCTTCGCAAGTTCGGAAATCCCGAACAGCCGTTGCTTCCCACTCGAAGCATCTTCGGCAAGGATGCGCGCGGCGCGCGCACCGGTGTCTGGCGATTGATCATTCATGACAAATTCCAGCGCGCACCCATAGTGACCAAAGGCGCGCCGAATACGATCAGAATATCTGGCTGAGTTTCATTGCGACGCCCATGTCGCCGTCCACTTTCAGCTTGCCCTGCATGAATGCGGCCGTTGGGTCGAGATCTCCAGCGACGATGGCCTGCAGGTCTTCCAGGCTAACACCAACTGTGCAATCGGCGTCGGCGTCATCGGTGCTGACAGATTGGTTGTCGATCACCAAGACGCCGCCATCGCCACAGTCAAATTTGATCGTGCTGTCAAATGTACCTTCAGCAACTTTCGGGGCGAGGGTTCCTGCGAGTTCTGCGATGCTCATTCCATGTCTCCTGTTGGCGTAATGAGATTGACGCTAACGTTAAGTTATTTCTGCAGACTTGCAAGGCCATTTCCGCAAAGGGATTCACGTTGACGTATTGGTCAGGTCGTCCATATTGCACCGAAAGGGAGATTTCGCCATGCAACTGACCGCAGAACACGACCAGCTTCGCCGCACCGTCGCACGCTTTGTTGATGAGGATATCAATCCTCATGTGGCGGAATGGGAAAAGGCGGAACAGTTTCCCAGCCACCAGGTGTTCAAGAAAATGGGCGATCTTGGCCTGTTGGGTGTGAAGTACCCAGAAGAAGATGGCGGCCTGGGCCTCGATTTCTCATACGCAATGGTCGTCGCTGAAGAGCTTGGCCGCATCGACTGTGGCGGCGTACCGATGGCGATGGGCGTACAGACGGATATGTGTACTCCGGCGCTGGCGCGATTTGGTTCAGCTGAGCTGCGGGAAGAGTTTTTGCGCCCTGCCATTGCAGGCGATGCTGTAGGTTGTATCGGGGTCTCGGAGCCTTCCGCCGGGTCTGATGTCGCGAACATCAGGACCACGGCGCGGCGCGATGGCGACGACTACGTCATCAATGGGTCAAAGACCTGGATCACCAACGGAATGATGGCCGACTGGTGTTGTCTTTTGTGCAACACGTCCGAGGCTGATGGCCGTCACACCAACAAATCCCTGATCATGGTGCCGATGGATGCGCCCGGGATCGAAAAGCACAAGATCGACAAGATGGGGATGAACTCATCAGATACGGCGACACTTTTCTTCGACGACGTCTGCGTCCCTGCCCGCAACATCGTTGGGCAGGAAGGCATGGGCTTTCAGATGCAGATGATGCAGTTCCAGGAAGAACGCCTTTGGGCCGCCGCCAACGGCCTTCCCAGCCTTGATCGGATGATCGACGCGACGATCGAATACACGCGCGAGCGTGAGACTTTTGGCAAGAAACTGATCGAAAATCAGGTCATTCACTTCAAGCTGGCTGAGCTGAGGACCGAGGTTGAATGCCTCCGCGCCCTTACGTGGCGCGCGATTGAGGACTACGTAAACGGCAAGGATGTCGTGAAGCTCGCCTCCATGGCCAAGCTGAAGGGCGGCCGCCTCTCCCGCGAAATCTCGGACAGCTGCCTCCAGTATTGGGGCGGCATGGGTTACACGCGTGAAAACATCATCAGCCAATTCTACCGCGATGGCCGTCTTTGGTCGATTGGTGGTGGCGCCGACGAGATCATGCTGGGCATCATCTGCAAGTACGAAGGCACGCTGCCGCCACGGACCCAGTAGTCCGGCACAAAGCGTATCACAGTGAAACGAAGGATTTCCCAATGACCATCGACGTAACCGTTGAAGAGGGCGTCAAAACGCTCCGCATGAACCGGCCGGACAAGAAGAACGCGCTGACGAACGAAATGTATCACACCCTGACCGATGAGATGATCTCTGCGGATGGCGATGACAGCATCGGCGCCGTTCTGTTCCTTGGCGCAGGTGGCGCGTTCACGTCTGGCAACGATGTCGGGGGTTTCATGAAGCAGGCGACAAGTCAGGCGCCGGTTGAAGAAGGTGAACGCGGCGTCGCGCGCTTCCTTCGCCAGCAGGTCGAAGGCAAGACGCCACTGATCGCCGGGGTTGAGGGGCTGGCCATCGGGGTCGGTGCGACGATGCTGTTTCAGTGTGACCTCGTCTATGTCGCTGACAACGCGATGATCAAAACGCCGTTCCTGGACCTTGGCGTGGTGGCGGAAAACGCCTCATCCTATCTCGCCCCACTCATCATGGGTCACCAGAAGGCGTTTGAGATGTTGTGCCTCGGCGAAGGTTTCACAGCGGAACAGGCCTATCATGCTGGCTTTGTGAACAGGGTCTGCAGCGTCGATGAGGTTGAAACGGTCGCCCGCGACGCCGCCCGCCGCCTTGCCGCGAAACCGCCCCGGGCGATGGAGATTACGCGCGGGTTGCTGAGATCCGATCCTGAAACGCGTCTGGCGCGGATGCTGGAAGAAAGCGAACACTTCGCCGCCCAGCTGAAATCGGACGAAGCGCGTAACGCTTTCATGGCCTTCATGAACAGAAAGGCCGGCTGATGGCCTATGACGATCAGAATATTTTCGCCAAAATCCTGCGCGGCGAAATCCCATCCTTCAAGGTCTATAAGGATGACGATACCTACTGCTTTATGGACATCATGCCCCGGTCCAAAGGGCATTGTCTGGTCATCCCGAAAACGCCCTGCCGGAACATGCTGGACGCTTCGCCCGACCAGCTTTCAACCTGTCTGCAAACTGTTCAGAAGGTCAGCCATGCGGCGATGAAGGCGCTTGGGGCCGAAGGCGTCACCATCCAGCAATTTAACGAAGATGCCGGCGGGCAGGAGGTTTACCACCTCCACTACCACATCCTGCCGCGCTGGCCCGGGATAAAGACAACCCCACCCGGCAAGATGGGCGATATGGAAGAAATCAAAGCGACGGCAGAGGCGATCTCAGCCGCGCTGTAGGGTGTGAAACGGCCATGGTTTCACGCGTGAAACCATGTCTATCCCATTGATAAATAAACAAAATAATTTTCCTTTAACTATTTCGACCCGCCCGCCATCTGTCGTGTGAGGTTAAGAGGCCCCTGAACCCCATCGCCCTTGTGATGGCGGCACAAAACAACTGCCCCCGCGCAATATCTGGCGAACACGACAAACAACGCTAAACTCCCTATCAAACAGGGAGGTTCATCATGCCAGACGTCTACATCATCGGTGCCCACTCAACACCCTTCGGCAAGCGCCCTGCCGACACGTTCCGCAACCTGACGCGCGAGACGTATCTGGGGGCACTCGCGGACGCAGGGTTGGAAACCGGCGACGACATAGAATTCGCCTGGTTCGGCAACTGCGGTATGGGCACTTTCGGGCAGGCCTGCATTCGCGGCCAAACCTGTTTCACACCGTTGGTGAACGAGGGCCTGTTCCCCGAACGCGTGCCCATGATCAACGTCGAAGGTGGCTGCGCGACTGCGTCGATGGCGCTGAATGGCGCAGTCAAGGACGTTGCCTCTGGCGCAACCAAAGTTTCCCTCGCCATCGGGGTTGAGAAGACCTTCTTCAAGGGTGACGCCGACAAAACGCAGGAGATTTTCAGCGCCGGGATCGACCAGCTCGACCCTGAAGAATGGCACGAATACTATGGCCGCGCGGCCAAAGAGACAGGCAAGCATTTCGACCCGCAGACAGGCGGCGGCACCGTGTTCATGGACACCTACGCCATGCAGGCCGCCTGGCACATGCAGAAATTCGGCACGACACAGGCGCAGATCGCGGCTGGGGCGTCCAAGAACCACTGGCACGGATCGATGAACCCGAATGCGCAGTACCGGTTCGAGGTGTCGGTTGAAGACGCGCTGGCGGACCGCGAGATTTCCTTCCCCCTTACCCGATCAATGTGCGCGCCCATCGGCGATGGGGCAGCCAGCGCCATTGTCTGTTCCGCCGACTATCTCGCGGCTCAACCCGCCGATTTGCAGAAACGCGCCGTGAAAGTTGAGGCGTGCCAGATGACCGGTGGCAAGTATCGCAGCTTTGAAGAACCGGGCCTTTCCATGAAAGCCGCACAAAAAGCCTACAAACAGGCAGGCGTTAAACCCGCCGACATCGACATTGCAGAGGTTCACGACGCGACATCGTTCTGTGAGATCTATCAGGCCGAAATGATGGGGTTCTGCGAGATCGGCGAGGGCGGCAAATACGTCGAAAGCGGTGCAACCACGCTGGGCGGCAAGAAACCGATCAACCTGTCGGGCGGACTGGTCTCAAAGGGCCATCCTGTCGGCGCAACTGGTCTTTCAATGATCCACGAGTTGACCCTGCAATTGCGCGGTGAAGCGGGCGACCGACAGGCCCCGGCACCCCGCTATGCGCTGGCCGAAAACGGCGGCGGGGTGATGGGCTTTGACGAAGCGGCCTGCGCCGTCACGATCCTTTCAGCGCCGGAGGCTTGATATGATCCCCCCAACCGACCGCGTCGTCATGATCTCAGGCGCCAACCGGGGTATTGGCCTCGCCGCAGCCAAGCACCTAGCCAGCCTTGGCTACACCCTCAGCCTCGGCGCCCGAGATCCCGCCTCTATCCCGATGGACGGGCTGGGCGACGCCCTCACCCATCGGTGGGAGGCGACAGAGACGGAAACCTCAACCGACTGGGTCGATACAACGATGGAGAGATATGGCAGAATTGACGCCGTCTTCCTGAATGCGGGCGTCGAGGTTGGCGGATCGCTGCTAACCGGCACCGAAGATGAGTTCGACTTGATGTTCGCGGTCAACTTCAAAGGCCCGCTGTGGCTGGCCCGCGCCGCCCTGCCCCATCTGAAAGCATCGGGCCATGGCCGGGTCATCAACCTGGTCTCACTGGCGGGCAAGCGCGTGATGCGGGCCAAAATCCTCGGCTATTCGGCCTCAAAATTCGCCGCCAATGCCCTGACCCATGCGATCCGCGAGGATGGGTGGAAAGATGGCGTGCGCGCCACATCGATCTGCCCCGGTCTGGTCGACACCCGCATGGTCGAAGACGTCACGCCAGCCGAAGGCGCGTTCAAGATCGACCCCGACGACATCGCCCAGACCGTCGCTTATGCGCTGAGCCTGTCCAACAGCGCTTCGGTTGCTGAAATTGGGGTGAACAGCCGGTTTGAGCATATGCTGTGATCGGGTTTCTTTCACATGTGAAAGCAGGCTTAAGGCATTGTTTTATATGAGCTGCCTCTGTGAAAGCCACATTTTATTCATGGTTTACCCCATACCCAACCACCAAAACTAAAGGACCGCCCCCATGACAACCAATCGCCGCGTCATCCTTTCTTCCCGCTCCAAGGGCGTGCCTCAGGCCGATCATTTCACGGTTGAGGATGCGGCGATCCCTACCCTTTCCACCGGTCAGTTCCTGATAAAAATGTCCTACTGGTCCATCGATCCTGCGATGCGCGGCTGGGCGAATGACGCGCCAAATTACCTGCCCCCTGTCGAGATCGGCGCCGCGATGCGAAGCTTTGCTGTGGGCGAGGTGGTTGACAGCAAGCACCCAGACTACGCTGTCGGCGAGGTCGTCACCGGAATGTTCGGCTGGAATTCCTACGCTGTCAGCGACGGGTCAAACGTGGACAGGAAGGTGGCGGAGACGGACCTTTCCCCCTCCCTCGCGCTTGGCGTGCTCGGCCTGAACGGGGTGACGGCGTATTACGGGCTGCTGGACGTGTGCGACCCGAAACCGGGTGAAACGGTCGTGGTATCGACTGCCGCCGGTTCGGTTGGGTCTGCCGTCGGTCAGATCGCGAAGATCAAGGGCGCAAGGACGGTCGGCATCACGTCGAGCGAAGAGAAAATGGCCCTCTGCCGTGATGAGTTTGGCTATGACGAGGTGATCAGCTACCGCCAGGACGATCTGGCGGGCGCGCTGAAAGCGGCGGCGCCGGACGGGTTCGACTGCTATTTCGACAATACGTGCGGCGAGATTTCAGATGCCGTTTTCACCAACCTCGCCCTCGGCGCACGGATCTGCATCTGCGGCACAGCCTCGCTGACCGACTGGGACCCGATCCCGGTGGGGCCTCGTGTTCATCGCCAACTACTGGTTGCGCGAGCGCGGCTGCAGGGGTTTCTGGTGCTGGACTATCGGGACCGCTATGGCCCGGCGATTGCGGCGCTGGCGAACTGGATACGCGACGGGCGGCTGACCTATCAAGAACATGTTCTTGATGGGGCTGAGGCGGCGCCTGGGGCGATTGATTTGTTGTATCGCGGGGGCAATCGCGGGAAGCTGATAGTGGTAGTATAGCCCATTACGATTGAAAAATTCTACGATGTAGAGGGGAAATTCTTCCAATAAATATTCTACATCGTAGAATATTTAGCTGCCGTTCTTAGTAAAAACTTTTTGTAAACACCTCACAGACCACGCATACATGTGCCAAATATTTTGAGAGCATAGGCGTTATTGTGAGGTGTGCAGTTAAGGACGAACACTTCGGCGACACTCTCCTCGCTAAAAGACAGTCAGACTGTAGGAAACAGCCAAATCAACGCAGGCGGCAAAACCGCCCATGAGTTCGCCTTGTCATTCAATTCTAGCGTCCCTGATTGCGAGGGTCTGGAAAGGGTGGCGCGCAACCATGCTTAAACCTGAGGCCGAGCGGTCAAGGCGCAATGGGATCCGTAACTTAAAGTTGCACATCACATTTAGATATATTAATATTTGCATACATTATCTAGCCCATGCGCAGGAGAACACCTCATCGCCCTTATAACTTTGTTCTTTGTGGATCGTGAGGGAAGCTCGGATAACGCTGATCTACCGCCATCGGAGGACGGCATCGTATCGACAGATGCCGTAGCCAATCCGCTTCCATACTCGATCAACACAGGAGCCGGAGACGATTTTCTGAATGGCGAAGATATTGGCCTTACTGTTCTGGATGCCAATGGCGACCCAGTTCTGGATGTGAATGGCGATCCGATTACAATCATTGACTTTGATGGCTATAACGAATTTGAAGACGTAAATAACTTTGTCGTCGGTCGAATTGAATTAAGCGCCCCTATTGGCAACTAAACCGGGGGACTTTCTTTCGCATATTTCTCGAACGGCTCTGACCCTATAAATAATCCTGTTCCAAACGAGCAGAACCTGTCGAACCCGGGTTCACAGGCGAACTATTCCTACGCTCTTCTGATCGGCACCAATTTTACAGAAATTCCATGCTTCGCCGTTGGGACGCTGATCTTGACCCCCACTGGTCCATGCCCGGTAGAAAACCTGGAGGTTGATGACCTTGTGACAACGACGGATGGCGGCGCCAAAGCAATACGCTGGATCAGTTCACGTACGATCACGCCTTCGAAGGCCAGCAATCCTGTGATCATTAAGGCAGGCGTGCTTGATAATGACCGTGATCTCTGTGTGTCGCCACAGCATCGGATGCTGATTTCAGCTGCAAAAGCCGAACTTATGTTCGGTGAAGCACAGGTTTTGGTAAAAGCGATCGACTTGACCATCCTTGATGACGTTTACCAAGCTGAGTTCGACCAGGTCTGCTACGTTCATTTCTTCTTTGACAGCCACCAAATAGTCTTTGCCGAAGGTGCGCCAACAGAAAGCTTTCGGCCTGGCCGCCGGAACATGCAGTCAATGGATGTGAGACTGAAGGAAGAACTTCTGTCGATCTTCCCTGAACTTCGTGACAACCCCGAAGCAATCGTACTGGTCAGACCCAGCTTGAAAAATTTTGAAGCGAAGTCGCTGTTGCACTGATATCAGTTCACTTCCTCGCCAGAACAGTTTTACATTCCAGCTAAGCGCCTACTGAGCGCCTCAACCGCGGGTCAGGCGAAGGCCTGCGTCTTTTCACAACCGCAAAACCCCTTCCAGCCACCGCTCATACATCATATCCCGATGCGCCAGCAGCCCGCCGGCCGCCCCCAGCGTCTCATCGTCCACTGTGGAAAACGCCGCTCGGGTAGCGGAGCGCATGGCGCAGACCTCCTCTGGCAGGGGCTGTAGCAGGCCCGCGAAGGTCGCCGCGTAGATATCCACCGCCGTCATACCGCAATCGAAGAAGTAATCCGAACCCTTCGCCTGCTGCGCCGCCAGCCGTCCGGCGAACATCGTCAGCAGGTCAATCACGCGGCCATGTGCAGCGGCGCCAGCCTGCTCTGAATACCCGTATTTCTGCGCCAGATATTGCGCCACAGGCTCCACAAACCCGCCCTGACCGTTCAGGCCCAGATGCGTCAGGTGCAGCCGCCGCGCCCAGCCGAGGCCGCCTTCGCCGCAGAACTCATGCGCCATCCCCAACGCCAACGCGCGGTCCATCGGATCGGAAGGCAGCAGCGCTGGTTCAGGCGCAAGACGTTCTGCCAGCAGCAGGATATCGGTCGCCCCAGATCGGGGCGCTTCTTTCCCGTTCATCACTGCAGGGGCCGATGCGCCGCGCGCCCATTTCGTCATGTCCCGGTTCATCGGGTCGAGCCGAACGGCGGACCAGTTAAGGCCTTTGACGTGGAAAATCCCCTTCGCCGCCTCACCCCACGGGCTGGGAACCTGGCTGACAACAGTCATGCGCAGACCATCGGCGGCGACGGCGTCTTCGAAATCAACATAGTCCCAGGTCATGGCGGCGATCCTTTTGTGGCGGTTGGCCAGATGCTGCACATGCGAAGGTTGCGGCGCAAGCTATGTGGGAGGTGACGTTGCATCCCAACAGATCGCGCCGTCCCAGATTAGTTCCGGATCCGTTGTTTGATCAGGCTTACCTTAGTCCGCCCAATAGGGTTCCCGCAGCACCCGTTTCAGCACCTTGCCCAGCGCGTTCCTTGGGAACTCATCGCGAAACTCCACCGCAGCGACGCGCTGGTGCTTGGCCAGCCTTTCGTTCCCCCATTCGCGGATCGCATCAGTTGACGCATCCGCCCCCAGTTCTGCGATGACCAGCGCCAGACACGTCTCACCCCATTTGTCATGCGGCACGCCAATTACAGTGACGTCCGAGACTGCAGGATGGCGGCCCAGAACAGCCTCAACATCTGTCGGGAAAACATTGAACCCGCCAGAAATGATCATGTCCTTCTTGCGGTCGAGGATGCTGAGGAACCCGTCCTCATCCACCGCCCCGACATCGCCGGATCGGATGAATGTGCGGCCCCGCTCGTCCCGCCAGATCAGTTCTGCGGTCAGATCATCGCGCTTGTGATAGCAGGTCATATTGCCAGCGCCGTAACCTGCAATCTCTCCCGCTTCACCCGCATCCGCTTCGGTTCCGTCTTCGCGCAGGATGCGAAGCTCAAACCCAATGACCGGCGTTCCGACCGTGGCGAATTTCGTGGCGTGCTGATGTGGTTTCAGCATCGTCGCAAAGCCTTCGGAATAGCCGTAAAGCTCAAACAGGCGGGGTGAGATCCGCTGCAATATCTGTTCCTTGGTGTCCTGGCGCAGAGGTGATCCCGCGCTGAGGACTGACCGCAGCGAAGACAGATCAGCGCTGTCCAACCCGGCCTCGGCCAACACCATGATGAACTGCGGCGGGACCATGAAGGTGTGGGTGATCCCTTCCCGTTCTACCGTTTTCAGGAACTCGGCAGGATCGAAGGCGGGCATGACATGAAGCTCTCCGCCCGCGAACAGGACCGGCAACATCATCAGCCAGGTGCCGTTGGAGTATAGCGCGGTCGTGGTCAGGGCCTTGCTGTCAGCTGCAAAGCTCATATCGGACGCGTTCGAGAACGCCCAATGCGTCCGCGCCCGGTGGCTTTGCACGATGCCTTTCGGCAGGCCCGTGGTGCCAGAGGAATATATGATGTTGAAGAGGTCCCTCATTTCATACCGAACATTCGGCTGCGTCGCCTCAGCGTCAGCCATCGCGGCACCGAAACTGGTCCAGCCGTCGCCATCGAAGCCGAGGCTTAGCCAGTTTCGCACGTCTGGCGCGCCCTGCATCGCCTCTTCTGCCTTTTCGCGGAACTCATCGGCTGCGATAGCCAGCACAGCGTCGCTGTCGGCGATCAATCCACCGAGCTGTTCTCCGGTAAGCATCCCGGACAGCGGCACCACGCAGGCCCCGGCGCGCACGACGCCGTAGATGATTGCGGGGGTGATGGCGGCATTGCCCAGCATCACTGCAATCCGGTCACCCTTTTGCACGCCCTTGGCCAGCACGGAATGCGCGACACGGTTCATTGCGGCGTCAAACTCCCCCCAGCTTAGCCGTTCATCACCGCATACGATTGCGGTGCGGTTGGGGTCGTGACGGGCGTGGGTTGCGAATAGGTCAGGCAGATAGACCTGCGGGTCGTCGAGGCAGTCAGTCATTATCGCCGCCAGGGTTCAGAATATCGCCGCCCGCATTCATCTTTGACATCAGCTCAATCCCCTCATCTGACACCATCAGATCGCAGAACAGCGTCCGCTCAGCCGCCAGCATATCATCATTGGCGCCCAGCCGCGTCAGCCGCTTGATATGCGCCAACGCGATGGCGGGTTTGGCGCAAAGGCCGCGCGCCATCTGTAACGCATGGTCCAGCACCGGGGCGTCGACGCAGGCCGACACCAGCCCGTAATGTTCGGCCTTTTCTGGCGCCACGGTCCGCCCGGTCAGCATGAATTCCAGCGCGCGGGCTTCGCCTATAAGGCGTGGCAATCGCTGTGTGCCGCCAGCGCCGGGCAACAGGCCTATGTTCGCTTCCGGCAGGCCAATCTGATAATCGCCCGCTTCCGCCAGCCGGATGTCGCAGCCCAGCGCAATTTCGAATCCGCCCCCCATGGTCACGCCATTCAGCGCAGCAATGAAAGGTTTCGGGCAGCGTTCCATCCGCCCTAATGCGTCATGAAGGGGCGACGGCGGCACGGGGCGATCCTCGGTGAATTTCAGCCCACGCGCGGCCAGCGCCCTGCCCCGTTCTTCCAGGATCCGCACGTCGAAATGACGGATGAAAACGCCCGCATCAGCGCCGGTCAGAACGGCGACACGGATTGCGTCATCGCTTTCGATGCGATCCAGCGCCTGCAAAAGCCCGGCAGAGGTGTCGTCATCCATGTATCCGTCGGGCGGGTTTGAGAACCGCACGACCGCAATCGCGCCATCGACTTCCAGATCTACCTTGCCACTCATCGTCGTTTCATCCCTGCTTTCGCTACGCGAAGGTCGATAGCGCGCGGATCAGAGCGCGGATCAAAACCTTTCGCAAATATCTGATGTTTCTGAATTTTCTGAGTTCCTGTGACTGGAAGGGCATCCATCACCGCCAACCAGCCTGGCAGCTTATACTGTGCGATGCGTTCAGCAGCGAAGGTTAGCAAGGTATCTGGGGCGACCTCAGCCGACAGCGATACGCACGCAAAAATCTCCTCGTCGCGCATCTCATCCGGGCAAGACATCACCGCAACTTGCGCCACAGCAGGGTGTTCGATCAGGGCATTCTCAACCTCGGCGGCAGAGATATTTTCACCTGACCGCCGAATAATATTCTTCGCCCGCTCAACGAAATACAACATTCCCGTTTCATCGCGCGTCACAACATCGCCTGTGTGGAACCAACCGCCCGCCCAGGCTTCCTCAGTCGCTTCTTCGTTCTTCAGATACCTATCGAAAAAGTAGCGGCGGGGATCATCGCCGGGGGTTCGCACCAGCAGTTCCCCCTCTACCCCATCGGCGACCGGCGCACCGGCATCATCGGCGACCATCGCTTCCATGTCGTCCGTGGCCCGCCCGAAGGCGCGGGTGTGGATTTGGCGTGGCTGATACGCATTGGCCAGAAAGCGCCCTGTTTCGGACATCCCCCAAACCTCAACCATCGGTATGCCAAACCGCTCCTCAAACGCCTGATGCAGCGCTGGGTCCAGCCCGGCGCCGAGACCGAACTTGATGCCATGCGTTTTGTCAGCATCTGACGGTGGCGCCGCCATCAAAACTGGTGGAATCACGCCGAGGTAGTGCATCGCGGTTGCACGAGTGGCCGCCAGATCGTCCCACCATGTGCCGCCATGGAAGCGATCGGGCATGATCAGGCAATTCCCGCTCAACATCAGTGCGGCGGGCGTGTTGATACCGCCGTTTACGTGAAAGACGGGTAGCGGCACATAGACCCGTTCCGCACCCGGCTTCAGCGTCAGCGCGCCCCCAAGGTCGCGATACCAACGACCGACGGCAAGGGCGTAATCGTTGGTCAAAACACAGCCCTTGGGCCGCCCCGTCGTGCCCGATGTGTAGATGACGGCGATTTCAGTCGTCAGCCCCGGCGTTTCTGCGCGCGCAACGGTTGGTGCGGGTGGGGGCGTGAAGCCATCCAACGAGACGACAGTCGGTGCGCCCGCATCCTGCAGCTTTTCAATCTGCCACGGCGCGGCGACGGTTATTGCCGCCTCCGAATGTTCAAACAGATACTCCAGCTCACCCTTCAGATAATAAGGGTTTACCGGGACCTGCGACGCCCCGATCCGGTTCAGCGCCAGAAAATGAACGAAGTGCGCCGGGTGGTTATCCAGCGCGAGGGCCACACGATGCCCCGGTCCCCATCCAGCCTTACGATACGCTTCGGACAGCGTCGAAGCTTCTGCCTGAATTTCAGCGAAAGTGTATTCAGCGCCTTCAGGCAGATACTCACGATCTGCGCGCGCCGGTATGCACAAAAACGGCTTGTCGCCATGTTCGGCTACCGCCCATTCCAGCGCATTCCACAGCGTTTCCATCAAATTACCCGGATCATACAGTTTCGATCATCATCGCCATGCCCTGCCCAGCGCCAAGGCACATCGACAGGATCGCGCGCTTACCGCCCGTGGCTTCCAGATGCTGCATCGCCGTCAGGCACATGCGCACCCCGGTGACACCCGGAGGATGGCCCAAAGAGATACCGCCGCCATAGGCGTTGTGGATATCGCGTGGCACGCCAAGCTGCTGTTCTACATGAACGTTCACAGCGGCAAACGCTTCGTTCACTTCGAAATAATCTATGTCACCGATGCCAAGGCCTGATTTTTCCAACAGTTTCTGGATCGCAGGCACCGGCCCGTGGCCCATAATGCGTGCTGGCACACCGACACAAACCCAGTCGACGATTTTGGCGCGGGGTTTGGCACCCTCCGCCTCCAACGCATCCCGGTCGCCGACCAATACAAACCCAGCGGCGTCGTTGACGGTTGAAGCGTTGCCAGCGGTCACTTTGCCCCCCTCACGGAAGGCGGGGCGAAGGGACGTCAATTTCTCCAGCGTGGCATCGGCGCGTGGGCATTCATCAGTTTCGAACGTGATCGTCTGGCGTTTCTGCTTCACCTCAACCGGTTCAATCTGCTGGGCCAGGAACCCGTTCTCAATCGCAGCCAGCGCACGCGCCTGACTTTGCGTGGCGTAGTCGTCCATCGCCTCGCGGGTCAGTTGAAAATCTTCGGCGAGGTTTTCCGCCGTCTCGCCCATGTATTCCTGGCTGAACGGGCAACGATACGCCCAGTCGAGCATATCCTCCAACTGCTGCGTTCCCCTCCCGGCGCCCCAGCGAATGGTCGTCGTTGCGAACGGCGCGCGCGAATAGCTTTCAGCCCCGCCCGCCAACGCGATTTTCGAGTGGCCTGTGCGCACTTGCTGATCAGCCGAGAGGATGGACTGCAAACCGCTGGCGCAGGCGCGTACGACGTGCAGCGCGCCCGCCTCTTCCGGTACGCCCGCTTTCATGCTGACGACGCGGGCGGCGAACAGGCTGTCGCGGTCGCTGGGGACAGTGGTGGTGAAGATGCAGTGATCAACCGCCTCTGGCCGCACACCCGCGCGACGCATCGTGGCGGCGCCAGTTCGGCCTGCGAGGTCCGTCATTTCGATGCCAGACAGCGTCCCGCCAAATGCCCCGAGGGGGGATCGGACGCCGCCTGCGATTACTGTTTCGGCCATCGGGGCCTCCTTACCTTAAACTTACGGGCATGGACCGCAGCCCACGCATGATCATCGTTTCGTGCCAGACCAATGGGCCGGTCACGCTCATATCAGGGAACCGCGCGCAGAGTTTTTGCAGCGCAACTTCGCCTTCCAACCTGGCCAATGCGGCGCCAATGCAGAAATGCGGACCGTAGCCAAAGGTCAGGTGTTTGTTCCGCTCTCGGGTCATGTCGAACTCGCCGGGGCGATCGAATGCACTTGGGTCCTGATTGGCGGCGTTGATCATCGCAAAGACGCGGTCGCCTGCCTTCAAAGTCTTACCATGCAGATCGTGATCCTCAGCCACCAGCCGGGCCATTGAGCCCGATGGACCATCCAGCCGCAAGCATTCCTCTGTCGCCGAAGCGGCCAACGCGGGGTCAGCGGCCAACCGCTCCCGCGCCGCAGGGTCGTTCAGGAACTTCATCAAGCCAGTCGACAGCAGGTTTGTCGTTGTCTCGTGCCCGCCAAAGAGGACCAGCATGCAGGCGGCGATCAGCTCTTCCTCGCTCATCTGGTCATCCGCCTCACGCGCTGCGATGAAAGCAGAGATCAGGTCAGATGTCGGCGCTTTCCGTCGATCTTCAATCAACTCGCGGAACAAGCCTGCCATC
Source organism: uncultured Paracoccaceae bacterium (assembly GCA_938092015.1). Taxonomy (GTDB): domain Bacteria; phylum Pseudomonadota; class Alphaproteobacteria; order Rhodobacterales; family Rhodobacteraceae; genus Pikeienuella. The sequence goes on along the minus strand of CALKOT010000056.1, from coordinate 62,611 downwards.
GCCTTCGCGCCCGCAGATGCGCGCTCATACTTATTCGGCGTGTTCTGGGCCGAACCGATGAACAGCTGCATCTCATCGGACCAGCCTTTCACCTCATCCATCTTCTCACGTGGAACGCCGAGCAGATCCATGATCACGAGGCCCGGCAGGCGCATTGCGAATGTCGCGATATAATCGCTGTCGCCCGCTGCATCCTCCATCAGCCCATCGACCAGTTCCTCAACGCCGGGGCGGAGGTCTACGACTGCCTTCATCGTGAACGCCTTGGCCATCAGTCGACGCAGGCGTGTGTGTTCCGGCGGATCACGAAAGACGAGCCAGAGGGACAGGTATTTGACGATTTCCGCGACCTTGCTTTGCGTTTCCTGAGGCAGCGCACGATAGAATGGCTGGATGCGGTCTACAGACATTTCCGGCGCACCCAGCGCCCGCTTCACATCATCGTAACGGGTCAGGACCCAAGCTTTCAGTTTAGGACTGAAATGCGCGGGTTCTTCCGCTTGCAGGGCGAGAAGCTGAGGGTATGGGTCGGCGATGATCGCCGGGTCTGTTGGATCGTAGATCATCTAAAGAATGGTAGTGGGCCTGTCGCTTTGCGCCACCCCTTCCTTACGTCATATCGCCAACGCTCAGTTCGCCTTGGCGTCAGTCCCGACAAGGTCGCTGATCTTGGACTTTAGCGTCGCCTCGTTGACTACCGACCACACCCCATGAACCGAAAACCCCGCATTGGCGAACAGGTGAAAATCCTCCCCCACCCGCTTGTTGTCCGCGGTTCGAAGAGAAAAGTTAACGTGGCTGATGAAACAGTTGCCAAACGCATTCCGCAGATCATCGCAGATCGCCATCGCCTGATCGAGATAGGCCTGGCGCGCCTCTGGGCTGTCTTGACCTAGCTCTGCCAAAGTCAGTTTTGCGCTGCCCTTGACGATTTCCGCTGATTTTTCCGCCTTTGGGCCAATATCATAAGCGGGCTCGTAACGAAGGTCGCCTTTGATGCGATAGCCAAATTTCCGCTTCTTGTTCACGCTTACTTTGGCGACAATGCATTCAGTCGCCAGACGAACCAACAGATCAGCGCAGTCACGCCGCATCATCGATGCTGCGCGCGCCTGCATGTACAGCATTTCGTATGCTTCAGTTGGCGCGGCTTCGCCATCTTCCAGAACGTCTTCGATACCCATAAGGCGCTCAGTCCGGATAATGCGATTGCGAACGAACCGGTCTGGGTCAAACGCGCTTTCACCCGAAATATTATCCGCCTTAAATTGCAGACGTTCCTGCAAGGTCGCCGGTTTTGGTTCGGCGTTGCGCTCAGCGATACCGCGATTGGCGCCAAAATCGGTGCTCAATTCTATAAAGGTCTGCGTGGTAGTCCGACTCCAATCCATCATGTTCAGACTGATATTTTGGAAATACAGCCAGACGGCGAACACCACGACCACGAAGATGAAAGAGACGATGCGCCACATAAGCCCGCCCTCAACGCGTCATCTTGGGCGGGCTGAGCATGCTGATATCGCCCCCTGCCGCCGTCGCGATCATGCCTTCGTGCAAGGCCTGCATGTCCCGTTCCAACGCGGCTGTATCACCGATAACGATATGTTCGTCGCGGGTGATAATTAGGCGGTTCGCCGGGCCGGTGCGAAACGTGGCGCCCGCCGCTGGCTGTGGACCGATCAGCACGGTTTCGGCTTTGAACGCTTCGATCATTCCCTGATCTGCTGGCAGGCCCAGCGCTGCGCGGTGCCATTGGTCGAAGTTATCAAAGCCTTCCTGCGCCTTGGTCATCAGGTTGCGTGATGTGGATTTGCCTTTATTGGCCTCTTGCAACGCAGTCCAACTCGCATCGGGTTTCCGGCTGGGAAAGACGAAGCATTCTTTGGGGCGGGCGCTGTCAGAGGGAAAGGGGGACCTCGCACTCCGGCGCATGAAATCGCGTGACAGCATCGCTTCAAACGGGACACCCTGCGGCGGTTCCAGCAGGGTGCCAGACCGTTCCCCAATCAGCGCGATGTGGGCCAGTTTCACCCCGTCCGCTAGATGCAGGCGCCAGGCGACACCGCTGACGCTTTGCAGGGTCAGGTATAGCGGCGCTTCATTGTCAGTCACAAAGACATCAACGACCCGCAGGCCATGCTGCAGGCGTTTGAACCCTTTTGATCCAACGCCGGCGGCGCGCGCGGCATTAATCATCCTTTCCAGTTGTTTGATCAGCTCATCTTCCGAAAAGGCATGCGCCGCCACTGGTCCGCCACTGGCGAACAAACGAACCCCAACAAAGCGCTGATCGACTGTGGGTTTCTTGAGCACGCATCCTTCGTTGCGATCGAACATCTCAACAGTCAACGCAGGCGGCGGGGCGCTGCCTGGCAGGGTCGATCTGGGCAGCTCAGTCGCGCCTGCCCACAGAACGACGCCTTCGCCGTAGTCAGCCCCAAGGCGGGTGGATTTCAAGCCTGGATTGTCGGCTTCAGCACCGGCGTCGACCTGACGGCGCAAGGCCAGTTCACCCCGCCCATTCGACAATTCTTCTTTGGGGTTACGCAGAACCTTCATCGTGCTTTGAAAGCCTTCGATCAGCCTGGCCCATCCATCGCGCGCATCCGCAAGCTCTGTCAGGGCTGAGGACAGCGCCCCGGGTTCTGTTTGTGTTGGCTGTTCTTCGTTTTCGATGGGTGGGACTGCATCGCTATCAGCCTCAACCAGACTGGTAAGTTCGGGTGAAAACTGGGTCAGAAGAAAGCCGCCGCCAAGGGCGATGATCACGAAATAAAGGCAAATCGCCAGCAGAGATTTGAGAAAGCCGCCAGTGCGTTTGCACCGAATTGTCTTCGTCTGTTCGGGCAGGTGGTTAAGTACGCCCTCGGCCGCGCGACATTCATTTCGACGGCGTACGCATTCTTCGAATGATTCAATACTTTGAGGCTTCACACTCAAATACCTCAACGAAATACGCCGCCCGTCTTATCCGGGCGGCATCTGTTGGGTCAAAGCTGAATTCTGCGCGGCAAGCGCCTTAGAAAAACGCCTGCAGCCCTGTCTGCGCCCTGCCAAGAATAAGCGCATGAACGTCATGCGTACCCTCGTAGGTGTTTACCGTTTCCAGGTTCACCATGTGGCGCATGATCTGGAAGTCTTCGGAAATGCCGTTGCCGCCGTGCATGTCACGGGCCATCCGGGCGATGTCCAGTGACTTGCCGCAGTTGTTGCGCTTGACCATTGAGATCATTTCCGGCGCTGCCTGCGCTTCATCCATCAGGCGACCAACGCGCAGCGATGCTTGCAGGCCCAGCGTGATCTCTGTCTGCATATCCGCCAGTTTCTTCTGGAACAGCTGTGTTTGTGCCAGCGGCTTGTTGAACTGCTTGCGATCCAGACCGTACTGGCGCGCGGCATGCCAACAGAATTCAGCGGCGCCCAGTGCGCCCCACGAAATACCATAGCGAGCGCGGTTAAGACATCCGAACGGGCCTTTCAGGCCTTCGACATTTGGCAACAGCGCGTCTTCGCCGACTTCAACGCCTTCCATTACAATTTCACCGGTGACAGAGGCGCGAAGCGAAAGTTTGCCGCCGACTTTTGGCGCAGACAGACCTTTCATCCCCTTTTCGAGGACAAAGCCACGGATCTTGCCGCCATGCTCATCGGACTTCGCCCAGATCACGAAAACATCCGCCAGCGGGCTGTTGGAGATCCACATCTTGGCGCCGTTCAGAACGTAACCGCCCTGCACTTTCGTCGCCGTTGTCTTCATTCCGCCCGGGTCGGAACCTGCATCAGGCTCGGTCAGGCCAAAGCAGCCGATAAAATCGCCAGCAGCAAGTTTGGGCAAATATTTCTTGCGTTGTTCATCTGATCCGTAGGCGTAGATCGGATACATCACGAGCGATGACTGCACCGACATCATCGACCGGTAGCCACTGTCGACCCGTTCAATTTCCCGCGCAATCAGGCCGTACGAGACATAGTTGGCGCCCAGCCCGCCATATTCTTCTGGCGTGGTGACGCCCAGAAGGCCCATGTCACCCATTTCTTTGAAAATCTCAGGCTGGACCAGAGCATCGCGATACGCATCTATGATACGCGGCTGCAGTTTTTCTTCTGCATAGGCCCGCGCTGCGTCGCGCAGCATCCGTTCGTCCTCGGTCAGCTGGCTTTCCAGCAGAAAGGGATCGTCCCAGACAAAAGTCCCGAGGTCAGGCTTGCTGACAGGGTTGAGTTGCAGCACGAGGGCGTCTCCTTAAATTACTGGCGTTGGCCTTCGATATCGCGCTGTACGACCTGAAGGCAAGCATAGCGCGACGAAAAGGCGGGTAGCGAACATCATACCAGCTACCCGCTGAGCGCTTTTCAAGCCGAAGTTCGCAAGGTAAGAGGGCGCAGGTTTCGCTTAGAGAAGGCGATTGGATCTTGAACAGTTTGACGGCCATCGCAATCCTGGGCTGGCCGATTTTCGGACTGCTTCTGTTTGCGAGTCAGAAAGATCCGAAGCGAGGCGCCATCCTGTCGATTCTGGTTGGTTTTCTGTTCCTGCCATCTTCCGTCGGAATTGATCTCGCAGGGCTACCTGCGCTGGACCGTGATAACATTGTGGCCCTTACCCTGATTGGCGCATTGTTGTTTGGCGGTCGGGTCAAGATGCCGTTGGCCATCGGCGGTGGTTTCTACATGCTCGCGATCTTCGTTTACGCTGTTTCGCCCCTGTTTACGGCGATGACGAATTCAGATCCGATCATTGCTGGTCCGCGCACCATACCTGGCATGCAACTCTAAGACGGGCTCAGCATGAGCGCTGGAGAGACCTTTCGCCTGTTTCCATTATTCATTGGTTACTGGCTGATAACCTCTGTGCGCGACCAACGAATGATGCTGACCATGATCGTCATAGCAGGTCTGTGTTATTCCCTGATTTTGCTGATCGAAGTACGGCTTAGTCCACAGTTTCACAAAACGATTTACGGGTTCCATCCATCTGGCTTTTCTTCCAGTAGCCGTGGTAGTGGCTTCAGACCCCGGGGGTTTCTGGTTAACGGACTGGTCGCCGCCTTTTTTACCCTTACAGTGGTCATCGCAACCCTTGCCATTTGGCGCGATGATAGAACGCGCTTAAACGAAGGGTTGAACAAGCTGGCGATCATAAAGCCGCGTTGGTTCGGGTTGGCTGCGACGTATATGACATCCATTCTGGTAATCAGCCGGTCACTGGGTGCGCTGCTATTTGGCGCTTTCGCCGTTTGCGCCATCGTTCTGTTCAAACCCAGAACGCAATTGCTTGTCGCCGTAATGATCACAATTTTAGCAACCACTTATCCGATCCTGCGGTCTCTGGATCTGGTGCCGCATGAGCAATTGGTCAGCGCTGCGGCGTCAGTGAGCGATCGCAGAGCAGAATCACTGGAGGCCCGGTTCACGAATGAAGGCCAATTGCTGGAGCGCGGGTTAGAGAAACCGTTCTTTGGTTGGGGAAACTGGGGCAGGTTCCGCATTTACGACAGCCGGGGCTATGACCGCACTCTGTCAGATGGCTACTGGGTTATCGCCCTCAGCACGCATGGCATCATTGGTTATATTGCGACCTACATCATCTTCATTGCGCCAATTTTCATGTTCTGGCTGCAATCCCGCCGACAGAAGACAATGGAAGTATCGCCAATAACCACAGGTATCTGTCTGATTCATTCAATCAATCTGCTGGACCTGATCCCGAACGCGCCTTTGACACCCCTGACCTGGCTGATGGTCGGCGTATTGTTGCGGCACGTAAAAGAGGGCAACGTCGTTCGCACAGAGACGGAAACCAATAGCCCAGCAAAAATGCGGCGAAGGACGGTGTTATAGCCAGCGCCACCCGCCCGTTGGGCAGAGAGAGACCGATGGTGAAACCTGACCTCGAAACGCGATTTGGCGCTGCCCCTGATGGCCCGATGGACATGGCGACGATGTGGCGACGGCTAGCAAGTCGCGGCAGTGTCAGGTCGTTCTCTGAAAAACCGGTTGATCCCGCGATGATCGAGACACTGGCGGCGCTGGCGTTGTGCTCTCCGACAAAAAGCGATCTGCAACAGCGCGACATCATAATCATCCGCGATCCGGACCAGCGCACGGCGATCCACGCCTGCCTTGGCGATCAGACTTGGGTCGCCAAAGCGCCAGAGCTGCTGGTATTTTGCGGCAACAATCGCCGTCAGCGTCGCATCCATGAACTGCGCGGACGCAATTTCGCCAACGACCACCTCGATGCATTATTCAACCCCGCCGTAGACGCCGGGATCGCCCTGTCCGCCTTTGTTCTGGCGGCAGAGGAAGCGGGTCTTGGCTGCTGTCCTGTCAGCGCCATCCGTAATAAACCTGAAGACGTCAGCCGCATCCTCGCCCTGCCCGATCACGTCTTCCCGGTCGCCGGACTAGCGGTTGGCTGGCCTGAAGAACCGGCCAGCGTGTCCTTTCGCCTACCTCTGTCCCAAACCGTCCACATCGACCGGTTCAGCGATGATGGGTTTGATGAGGCGCTGGCTGATTACGACACGAGACGAGAAGCAGCCCAGCCCTATGCAAAGCAACGATTCAGCGATGAATATGGCGAAGACACCAGCTATCCTTGGTCAGAAGACAAGGCGCGGCAGTATTCCAAACCCGAACGAAGTACATTCGGCGCCTTCATTCGGGCTATCGGCTTTAAATTCGACTAAGCGCTCAAATCCCAGCCGCCAGCGCCCTCACTTCAGCCAGATACTCGGCCCGCAACTCCTCAGACGCGCCCGGCGTCACGCCATAAAAAATCCGGGTCGTTACGTCCTTGAACCCGCAATAATCCCACGTCCCGACGTTCAACTGCGTATGCAGTGCTGTGTCATAGCCTCGCTTTGCCAACCCCGCAGCATCATCACCAGCGGTGATCATCACGATGATCTTGCGGCGGCGCATGCCTGCTGAATCAGGATCACGCGGGTCTTTCCACGCGAACCCATAAGACATCACCCGATCAATCCAGCCCTTCATCATCGCAGGCATCGACCACCACCAGAGGGGAAAGATGAAGATCATCGCATCCGACCATTCAACCCGTGCCTGCTCTGCCTGAATGGCGATGGGCAGAGGGTCGCCCGTAAACTGCGCAAAATCCGCCTCTATCATCGCGGGCTGGAACCCCTCGGCATACAGGTCCGCGACTTTTACTTCATGTCCCGCTTCAGCCAGTCCAGCCTCAACCTCACGCCGAATGGCGTGATTAAAGCTGGTCGGCACGGGATGGGCGACGATGGTGAGAACGTTCATTTGCGGCTCCGATTGCTGGGACGACTATGGAAACGAAGGCGGCGCTTGGCAACTCAGCCGTGATCCGTCACTTTGCAAGCGAACATGCGGAGGGTGCTATGAAGATCGAACTGGAATACGGGAAAACCGGTTTAGTCGTGGACCTGCCAGAGGACGCTCAACCCACGGTCATCAGTAAACCGAAAATGACACTGCCCGATGACCCCCATGCAGAAATCGCGCGCGCCATCGACAATCCGATCAACGCCGCACCGCTGGGTGAGATCGCAAAAGGCGCCAAAACCGCCTGCATCCTGATTTGCGACATCACCCGGCCCGTGCCGAACCACTTATTCCTGCGCCCGCTGATCGACCGGCTTACGGGCGCAGGCGTGCCACTATCTGGCATCACGGTATTGGTCGCAACCGGCCTCCACCGTCCCAACCTGGGCGATGAACTGGCTGAGCTGGTGGGCGACCCCTGGGTGCTGGAAAACGTGAGCATGCAAAACCACTACGCCCGCGACGAAAACAGCATTGTCCACATCGGCCACGCCCAAAAACACGACTGCCCCGTCGGCCTGAACCGCCTGTTCGTTGAGGCGGATGTGAAGATCGCAACAGGGCTGGTGGAACCGCACTTCATGGCTGGCTATTCCGGCGGTCGCAAAGTCATCTCGCCCGGTGTCGCCCACCACGAAACCATCCGCACGTTCCATTCGGCGCGGTTCATGGAAAACCCGCTCGCCACATCCTGTAACCTCGCCGGCAATCCCCTCCATGAGACGCAGTTGGAGATTGTTGAGATGCTGGATGGCCCCGTTCTGGCGCTGAACACGGTGCTGGACGACCAGCGCAATCTGGCCTTCGCAAGCTTTGGCGAGATCATCCAAAGCCACCTTGCCGCCGTCGACTATGCGCGGAGCAGTTGCGAAGTACAGGTTGGTCGCCGGTTCAAAACCGTGGTGACATCGTCGGCAGGCTATCCCCTCGACAAGACCTACTATCAGACCGTCAAAGGAATGGTGACGCCTTTGGGAGTGCTTGAGGACGGCGGCACCCTGATCATCGCCTCTGAATGCGAAGAAGGCGTCGGGTCGGAAGAATTCCGAGCGGCGCAGGAACGGCTGGTTGAGATGGGACCTGAAAACTTCCTCGCGTCGATACAGGAAAAGGCGCTGGCGGATGTCGATGAATGGCAGACGGAAATGCAGCTAAAGCCGATGCGCGTCGGCCAGATCGTGCTTTATGCGCCAAACCTTGGCGAGGGTCATGCGGTGACAGGCATAGGCGAGGCGACGGATCTGCGCACAGCGATTGCCGATGCGATGGCGACGCAACGGGATGCTGAGATCGCAGTTATTCCAGAGGGGCCGTATGTGGTGCCGTTCGCTTAGGCCGGTTTCGATGCAATCTGAAGCAGGTGGGCCGCAGAAGGCGCCAGGCGCCAATGGCTGGTTGGAAAATGACAGATAACTTAGCGATTGGTCGAGGTTCTCGATTACTGCGCCAGTCTGATGTTCAGGCAGAGCGATTGATTGCAATCCTGCGCATGGTGCTATCGTCCGCTCTGTTCTTAGGTGTCGCCGGCTTACTATTGAATCTGGATTCTGCTGGCCTGACCGCACGCCGCTTTGAGTTGGTTTTTCTTTTGTTCGGGGCGGCAGCATATTTCGTTCTTGGGGTTACAAATTTCTATTTCTCAGACCCGAAGCGGTTCAAATTCTGGCAAAGTTGGCTTTTTAACGCGCTTGAGGTCGGGCTGCTGGGCGCCCAGCTGTTCATTGATGTGTACGACCCGGCGACACCATCACTGATCGCATTGGCAAGCCCACTTTTGCTGGTCATCACTCTGGTGCTCGCAATTCAGGCCCTGAGATATCGGCTTGAACTCCACATATTCACCGCCTTGCTGCTTCTGGCTGTTTGCGCCGCAGTCACTTTTTATGCCCCGTTGGTCGGCGAACCCTGGAGCAATGCTGTCATAGAAGAGATGCGCATTCTCTATTCCCCACCTCCAAACGTGATGCGATTTGTCATCCTAGCGACCCTTGCGCTGGTTGTTGGGACAGCGGTTTACCGATCCAGACGCCTCGTCCTTCGGGTCGCCAAAGAAGTGGAGGACGCTGACAATCTTCGGCGTTTTCTTCCTGGTGAGCTTAGCGTTGATCTCAGCGACGACGCACTCAGCGACCTGCGCACACCGCAAAGGCGCGATGTGACGATCCTTATGATGGACCTGCGCGGATTTACAGAAATGACCGAAACACTTGGCGCATCTCAAGTTGCGGACGTTCTGACATGGTTTCGGGGGTTGGTGATTGACGCCGCAGAAAAGCATGGAGGAATTGTCGACAAGTTTGTTGGCGACAGCGCCATGTTGATCTTCGACCGAAAGCACGCGCCTGAGACATCGGCGCCAGATGCAATCGCCGCGTTTCAAAGTGTGATGACAGGTCTCGACCACCGGAACCGCAGCAGGGAGGCGAACTCTCATCCAATTGATGCGGCGGCTGGTATTCACCGCGGCGCGGCGCTGATCGGAGCATTCGGTGACGACCGAAGGCTTGAATTCACAGCGCTAGGTACAACCGTCAACGTTGCATCGCGACTTGAAGATTATGCGAAGGCCAAAAATCTTCAGCTTGTGATATCGAGCTCATCAATTGATGTAAGCGATCAGAATTTCCATCAGTTCACAGACCTCGGAGAGATCGCAGTGAAAGGCCTTTCTGAGCCGATCAGCGTACTTGGACTACTGTCAAAATGAAGACTGACGGCGCTTCTCACCACCATTTCGTCGGCAATACAATTCTATAGATGCATCAGGGCGCTACTGCGTGAAATCAGCAATAGCGGACGCGAACAGTTTTCAAATCTGTGGTTATGACGGGATCGCATTCGCCGGCCCTGACGAGGAAGTTATGCTGACCAGTAGATGTGGTTTTGCAGGGTAGTTTTTGGCGCTCACTGCGGATCAAAGTTCATACCAAAACGAGAACAAATTAGGGCATACGCAATTCGAATTTCTATTTATCAATAGCTTAGCAATTCCTGCGCACGCGCAAGAAAATTGGTTTCTCTTCATTGAAGCGTGATCAAAGGCCCTTTTGAAGGCCTTAAACCCTGAATTTCCCGATGACGTCCGGATCAGGATCAAACCCAAGCCCCGGCCCTGAAGGAATGTCGATCCGCCCATTCTTTGGAGTCAGTGTATCACCATAGAGGCTCGCCTCACGATCTACGTAGAGATACTCGATATACTCTTCATCCTCGGCGGCCCCAAGGCACTGCAACGTCGCCAAAGCACCCGGCCCAAAGTAGGGCGCGTGATGCGCTATCTTCAGGCCTGCGGCGTTGGCAAGTCTGCGCGTCTCCATCGTCTCGGTCAGGCCACCGATTTTGGTGACGCTGGGCTGGACATAGTCCGCGCCGCCCTGCGCAATCATCTCACCGAACTGATGCGCGGTGCAGAGATTTTCTCCAGTCGCAATGGCGAGGCCTGTGGATTTGCGAAGGCGGGCGAGCGCGGCGAAATCCTCTGGCGGAAAGATCGGCTCTTCCAGCCACAGAAGGTCGACGTCGCGAAGGGCGCCAGCCCAATCATTCGTCTGCACCTCAGTCCAGTTGCAGTTCACATCGTCAGTCAGCGCCACATCCGGCCCAATGGCGGCGCGGGCGGCTTCAATGTACGGCAGCTTAATCTCATGCAGCTTGATCATGCCAAAACCTTCGGTGGCGGCTTTGGCGGACAGCTCCCCCACCAACCCTGTGTCGGCATAGCGGACCAGGCTGGCGTAGGCCGGGACGTTCTCACGCTTTCGCCCGCCAAGATGTTCAGCTAGCGAGACGCCAGCGATCTTGGCGTTCAAGTCGTTCAGCGCCAGATCGGCGGCGGAGATCGCGAACATAGTGATGCCATAGCGGCCTATGATGTGCAGCTTTTGCCGAAGCTCAGCCAATATCAAGTCGATATCCGCCGGGTCGCGCCCGACCAGCGCCGGGATGATGGACTGGCGCATCAGCGTCGCGACAGTCGCCCGGCAGAAATAGCTGAACCCTTCTCCCCAGCCGATCAGACCATCATCGGTTTCAACCCTGAGCAATGCAAAGTCATGGCTGGTCCAGGCGCCTTCAAACAGACCTTCGCCCTTGCCTGGATCGTCAAAGGGGATGTTCAGTTCGATCACTTCGGCTGAGATGATTTTGGTCATGGCGGCTACGCTTTCAAAGCCGCGAGAACCGCATCAACCGACTGTTTCGTATCTGCTGTCCCGCCAAGGTCTGCGGTTCGCGTCGCGTCATTCTCAAGTGATACCTCGATAGCCTCCACAATCTCGGCTGCAGCATCTGGTTCGCCGAGGTGTTCCAGCATCATTGCGGCCGTCCAGATCGCCGCGATCGGGTTCGCAATCCCTTTACTCGCGATGTCTGGCGCTGACCCATGAACCGGTTCGAACATCGACGGATAGATCCGTTCCGGGTTGATGTTGGCGGCAGGCGCGATGCCGATGGAGCCTGCTACCGCCGGGCCAAGGTCGGACAGAATGTCGCCAAAAAGGTTTGAACCGACGACCACATCAAACCAGTCCGGATGCAGCACAAAATGCGCGACGAGAATGTCGATGTGGAACTTGGCGGTTTCCACATCAGGATAGTTGGCGGCAACCGCTTCGAACCGTTCATCCCAGAACGGCATGGTATGTACGATCCCGTTCGATTTGGTGGCCGATGTCACATGCTTGCGCTGTCTCGTCTGCGCCATCTTGAAAGCATAATCCATGATCCGGTCGGTGCCGAAACGGGTAAACACGGCCTGTTGCGAAGCCATTTCCCGATCAGTTCCTGCAAAACTGCGCCCGCCTATCGCAGAATACTCACCTTCGACATTCTCTCGCACGACGATGAAATCGATATCTTCCGCCGTACGGCCTGCAAGAGGTGAGGTCACACCTCTAAGCAATTTCACCGGACGAACGTTGGCGTACTGGTCAAACTGGCGGCGCAGCGGGATCAGAAGCCCCCAAAGCGATACGTGGTCAGGCACGCCGGGAAAACCGACTGCGCCCAGGTAGATGGCGTCATGGTTCTTGATCTGATCAACGCCATCTTCAGGCATCATCAGCCCTGTTTCGGCATAGCGCTCGCAGGACCAGTCAAACTCATCCCACTTCATCGAAAATCCATGACGGGCGCTGATCGCATCAACAACAGCCTGACCTGCCGGGATAACCTCTGTCCCGATGCCATCGCCGGGAATGGTCGCGATGCGATATGATTTTGTGCCTGCCATGATATTGGTTGCCTTACTTGCGGATTATTTCTGTTCAAAAAGAATTTTGCGGGCTTCTTCGGTGTGTTGTTTTTGCGGTGGGCGATCCTCTTTCCCAAGAGAAACACCTCGCTGCACCGCAGGCCGTTCCTTGATTCGCCCCCGCCATGCAGAAACATTCGGGTGATCATCCAAAGGCATGTTCACAGCCTTGGAGATCAACACCCAGGGCCAGGCGATCATGTCAGCAATGGAATACTCATCGCCCACAATCCAATCACGCCCCTCAAGTCGTTTTTCGAGGACAGAGATCATGTGGTAAGTCTGGCTGCGATAGCGATCAAAGGCGTAACCCTTCTTGTTCACCTCATCGGGCGCATAGTTGTAGAAATGGCTGTACTGCCCCGCCATCGGCCCCTGATTGCCGGTCTGCCAGAACAGCCATTCCAACGTTTCCTTTCGCTCGATCGGATCAGGTGACATGAAGCGCCCCGTCTTTTCCGCGAGGTAGAACATGATCGCGCCGCTCTCGAACACGCTGACAGGCTCGCCTTCCACATCATAGTCGACAATGGCGGGCATCCGGTTGTTGGGAGAGATTTTCAGAAATTCGGGTTTGAACTGATCGCCCTTACCGATGTTCACTGTGTGCATCGTATAGGGCAGTCCCAGCTCCTCTAGCAGAATAGAGACCTTCCAGCCATTCGGCGTTGGCCAGTAATAAAAGTCGATCATGGGATCAGTCCTTTGATATCTTCTTCGCTAAGGCCTGCTTCACACAGGATTTCAGCGTTGTGCTGCGCCATTGAAGGCGCCGTCATGCGGATGTCTGTTGGCGTTTCCGAGAAGGTAGCTGCGGGGCGTGACTGGCGGAGGCGCCCAGCCTCTGGGTGCTCGGAGTAAACCACCGTCTCATTTGCCTCGACCTGCGGATGCCGGATCGCTTCGCGCCTTGTCAGGACGGGCGCGCAAGGCACATCGTTCGCGTCAAGATGCGCCAGCCAGTGTTCGGCGGTGTTGGTAAGCAGCACCTCTTGAATCAAACCAAGGCGGATATTGATGTTCTCAGACCGGGCCTGCGGGGTTGCGAAGCGGGGGTCTTCCAGCCACTCCTGCTTGTCGAAAGCGCGGATCAGGTTGCGCCATTGCTTGTCGTTGTTGACGGCCACAGTGATGAAGTCGGTCTGGGTCTCATAAACGAGATCGATAAAGCTTTGCGCCGTTTCCTTCGGCAGTTCATCGCCGACAAACGTATGCCCGCCCATGTCGGAACCCCAGAGGAAGGCGAGGATCGTATCCAGCATGTTGACCTTCACATGCTGCCCTTCGCCAGTCTTGGCGTGATGGAACAACGCCGCCGTGATCGCCTGCGCCGCCGCCATGCCGGTCAGTTTGTCCGGGACAATGGTGCGGATCAGGCGCGGGCGGTCTTCGTCATTGCCTGCCTGCACTGTGGTCAGGCCGGACAGTGCCTGCACTAGCGGATCATAGACCGGCTTTTGGGCGTAAGGCCCACCTTCGCCAAAGCCGCTGATCGAGACGTAGATGATGTCCGGTTTCACCTCACGCATCGCCGCTTCGCCGATGCCAAGACGGTCAACCACGCCGGGGCGGAAGTTCTGGACGACGACGTCGCAGGTTTTGGCAAGCGCCTTCAGCGCCTCCATAGCCTTGGGGTCCTTCAGGTTCAGACCCAAGGATCGCTTGTTCCGGTTGTTGTTCACGAACGCTGCTGTAAACCCGCCCCGGCGGGTAGAGACATAGCGGGTCAGATCCCCGGCCTCAGGGTTTTCAACCTTGATAACATCAGCGCCCTGATCGGCCAGCAACATGGTCGCCGACGGCCCTGAGATCACGGCGGTCAGATCGAGAATGCGTACTCCTGTCAGGGGTCCGGGCATTGGGGGCGTCTCCTGTATTTGTCTCAAACCTATCTGGTCGCTGCGCCCCTGCGCCACAAACAAATTCTCTTCGCCCTCACGTAAGCCCCCTTTGACTATTGGCGCTGGCGAGCGGCATATATTGGGGAACAGCCCTGAAGGAGACACTCATGCGCTACGTTCACACGATGGTTCGCGTCAAAGATCTGGACGCTTCACTGGATTTTTATTGCACGAAGTTCGGCCTGGAAGAAATCCGCCGCGTCGATCGGCCTGAGGGCAAGTTCACCTTGGTATTCCTCGCCGCCCCGCAGGATGCGGAAAGCGCCAAGGAAACCCGCGCGCCAGAGCTTGAGCTGACGTATAACTGGGGCTCGGAAGAGGATTATCAGACCGGCCGCAGTTGGGGTCATCTGGCCTACAAAGTTGATGATATCTACGCGGTTTGCCAGGACCTGATGGACAAGGGCGTGACGATCAATCGTCCGCCGCGCGACGGGTGGATGGCGTTTATCAAATCGCCTGATGATGTCTCGATTGAGCTGATTCAGGAAGGTGAACCACTTCCTAAGCAAGAACCTTGGGCATCCATGAAGAATACTGGCAGCTGGTAGGCTGGCGGTCTGATCGTAGGCCATCACCTTCCGCGCCTGAGACTGCTCAGGCGCGGAAGAAACAAATTCCTTTCACATGTGAAATCACACCTAAGTTATTGATTTCATTAAGTACTCGCATGAATCGCCACAACTCGTTCCCGTTTCCCCCCGATTTTCAGGGCCAAACTCTAGAACTGAATATCGCCGTTTTCATCGTGGATGACGGCGTCCGCCTCAACCTCAACCACCATACCGGGCTGATTCAGGCCGCATTCAATGCCGCATGTGACGGGGTCAATGCCCCGGAAAACTTCGCCATGCGCACGCACAAAACCCGGCCCGTGATCTTTCAGGCTGGTGACATAGGCGCGGGTGCGGACGACGTGTCTCAGGTCGGCGCCGACGGCCTTTAGCGCGTCTTCAATACGTCCCAGGATGTAGACTGATTGGGCATAGGCGTCGTTTGGGGCATGGAGTTTGCCCGAAGGCTCAATCGCCGTTGTACCCGCCACAAATACAAACGGCCCGACCCGTTTGGCGCGCGAATAACTGCCGACATCTTCGAGGCGTCCACCAGATTTGTGAGTTATCAGCGTCATGAGGCGAGCCGGGTGCGGATAGCCTCTGCCGCAGCTTTCAGCGCTGTGCTTTCGGCTTCGGTCAGGCGCAGGTTCTCAACCGAAACGAGGCCACGTTGGCCCAGATGGCAAGGCACACCGAGGACGACGCCGGCGATGCCGTATTCGCCTTCCAGCATCACCGATACAGGTACAGAACCGGTACGGGCGCCGCGAATGTGGTCGATCAGCTCCAACGAAGAATGGGCTGGCGCGATTGTGGCTGAGCCGGTTTTCTTCAGCGCCACGACCTGACCGCCGCCAGTGACCGCGTCCTTGCGACAAGCCTCAATCTGATCGGTTGTCAGAAACGCCTCAAGCGCCCTGCCCTTGATACGCGCAAGCGAGGTGATTGGCGCCATTTCGTCGCCGTGTGAGCCAAGGGTAATCGCCTCAACATCCCGCGCCTCAACCCCTACCGCTTTGGCGAGAGAATAGCGAAAGCGGCTGCTGTCCAGCGTTCCGGCCATGCCAAGGACCTGCTCGCGGGGAAAACCCGTCGCCTGCAACATTTCCACCGTCATCTCATCCAGCGGATTGGTGACGACGATGACGACAGCGTTCGGGGCCTGGGATTTGATAGCCTCGGCAGCGGCGCAGATTACCTTACGGTTTACCGTGATCAGGTCGGCGCGGGTCATGCCCGGTGTGCGGGCGCGGCCTGCTGTAACGACGACGACATCGGCGCCTGCGACGGCGTTCAGGTCTTCGCCGCCGTTGATGCGGGCGCTGGAACGGGTGACGCCGGAGGCGTGCAGCAGGTCCAGCGCCGTCGATGACGCTAGGCCCGGCGCAATGTCGATCAGGGCGATCTCATCGGCGATGTCTTGGTTCGCGGCGAGATGGGCGATGTTGCCACCTACCCCACCTGCGCCGATCAGCGCGAGTTTTTTTAGGCGGCGCGCCTCTGTCCGTGGCGCCGCAGAGGGCGCAACCCAGCGAGCGGCGCGGCGATACATTGCGCGGCGGGCCATCGTAGCGCCGTCGGTGCGATGGGGCGTCGGCCGTTCAATCGGGCCCTCGATCAGTTTGATGCTGAGGCGGCTGGCGGCCTCTTCCGCCAAGGACGTGACGATGTCGCCGGGCAGTAGTTCGAAATGGCGCAGGCCCTTGGCGCGCACCTCTTCGATATGTTCTGCACCGACGACGCGGGCCATCAGCGGACGGTCCCGTCGACAGCCTCAATCGCTTTGGTCGCTGCGGCGATGGCGGTTTGGACGGAGTTTTCGGTGCCGGAAATGAACAGGCGGCCAAACCGACCCACGGCGCGGACCTCGACGATATCGATCTCAGCGGATTTTTCCGCCTCGTTCGCAGCGATGGAGATATAGGCGGCAGGCTCACATTCCAGAATGCCCAGCGTCTGACCGGGGATCAGGAGGGAGCCTTTGCGCCACTTGTTCAGTAGCTGCGCCTGAAAGGGCTCAACTGAAGTAATGATCTGGGTTGAGGCCAGCTTTGGCTTCGTCCGGTCGGCCATAGAGGCGCCAAGCTCGTCAAGGATCGCATCGCGGGCGGCGCTGACCTCTGCGTTGGAACGGGAGCGGAGGATGAAGAAGCCGAACTCACGCTCCACCATCTGCGTCGTGGTTTCGACCGAAGACGCCTTTAACGCCCGGTCGATCAGCGAGAAAACGCCATTGCCGGGGGCAAGTTCGCCGATCAGCACAGTGTCGCCCGACATGGGGACAGACCCCTGGACGGTCGCGCCGTTATAGGCGGCGAATTTCGGTTGCAGATTGTCGATCTGCATCAGGGCGCGGATGGTGGTGCTCATCAGCCGTATTCCTCATAAATGTCGCGCCAGGGGCGGTTCGCGTAGGCCACGCGCTTGATGTTGATCAGGTGCAGAGCGGTGACGTTGTCGGATGTGATGGATCCGGACCATGTGCCGGTGCCCAGCATGAAGCTCGGCTCCAAATCGGTGCAATAGCCTGCGCCGCCCATGATGGCGGGGGTGTTCACCAGAACCCGGCCCGTCGGGATGGTCGAGAATTTCGCGACAATCTCAGGGTCATTTGAGTGCACCACAGATGAGTGGCCCCAGCCTTCGAACCGCGCGATGGACTGGGCAAGTTTAATGCCATGGTCGCTGTCTTTAGCTTCGTAGAAAGCGAGGACCGGGTTCAATTTTTCCGCCGATAAGGGCCGCTGCCAGCCGATCTCTGTTTCTTCCGAGACGAGGCACTTGGTGCGTGGTGGAACAGAGAAACCGGCCAGTTCAGCCAAAACTTCCGGCGCCTGACCAACCCTTTCGGGGTTCATCGCCTGCTTGCCGGTGAAGATAACCTTAGCGAGGCGATCCGCCTCAGCCGGGGTGCAGAAGTACGCGCCTGCAAGTTTCAGCGAATGGCGCATTTCGCGGGCGATTTCCGGGTCGGCGATAACGGCCTGCTCTGATACGCAGGCGGTGCCGTAGTCGAAGCCTTTGGAGGCGACGATCTGTTCGGCGACCTCATCGAGTTCCTTGGCCATCGACTTGTGGACATAGCAGGGCACGTTGCCCGCGCCGACGGCCAGCGTTGGCTTGCCAGACGAATAGGCCGCCTTGACCATCGCAGGGCCGCCCGTCGCCATGACGACGGAGGTGCGGCGATGCTTCATCAGCTCTGCCGTGCCCTGAATGGTCACACTTTCGAGGCACTGGATCAGGCCCTTGGGCGCGCCCATCTGCTCGGCCACTTCAGACATGATGCGCACGACTTCCTTGCCACAGTTCACACCGCGCGGGTGCGGGGCGCAGACGATGGCGTTGCCTGCCTTAACCGCCGACAGCACCTTGAAGATGATGGTGGAGGTTGGGTTCGTCACTGGGATCAACGCGGCGACGACGCCCATCGGCTCTCCAATAGCCGCGATCTTGGCGGCGTCATCACGCCAGAGCATACCCAGCGTGGTGATGTCGCGCAGCCAGTCAGCTGTGCCGCGCGCATTCATCAGATCCTTCATGCGCTTGTGGTCGGCGTTGCCATAACCGGTCTCATCCACCGCCATCTGGCCGAGGCGGGCGCATTCCGGATCAATCGCGCGGGCCATGGCGTCGACGATGGCGTCGACGTGTTTGGGGTCAGTGCCGAGGAATTTCTGATAGGCCTCAAACGCGCTTTCGGCGGACCGTCGCGCGGCGGCGATGGAGAGAAGGTCGGCGTCCATCAGCGGGTTCCTTTCGCGATGCGATCCATCGCTTTGCGCGCATCATCCAGATCATCTGCGGTGACGCCAACGGTCTCAAGTCGACGACCAGCGGGCGCGAGGTCCGCGCCCAAGGCGGCGGAGATCATTTGGAGCATCGATTTTGTGACCGGAACCTCACACCCCGCGACACGGGCAGCGGAGACGAGGGGTTCCAGCGAGCCAATCGCAACGTCGCGTAGGATCTTTTTTGCTTCAGCATGGCTGGGCACGGGACGACGGCCATCACCACTGGCGGCGCCTGCATGGGTCGCAAGCCACTCATCGATCGAAGGCAGATCGCGGACGCCGAAGCGGAAGGCGACCTTGCGGCGCTCGTCGGCCATTTGCTCGATAACGCGCTGCTGGTCGTCGCCGATCAGGTTGCGGAAGGACTGGTTTTCCTCAAGCGGCACACCGCCCATCGGGATCGTTGGGCCACCGTCAGACATCGCTGCGCCACCGAGGAGGAGCGCTGGCGCCTCAACCAGCCCCGACCCATCAGCGAAACCGCTGGCGAGGGTGCTGGTTGTTGGTGCGATGTTCGGCAGGTATTTCGACAAGGCGGTCAAGACGCTCGTCCGCCCGCTCGGCAAAGTCGCCGCAACCGCAGGGCCAGCCTCTGACAAGTGCAGCGTCGCACCTTCGGTGGTGAACCAATAGGGCGCTGCCTGCACCTCAACTAGCGTAACATCCGCCTCGCAACCGCCGACGCGCAGCAGCCATGCGGCCTCTAGCGCGCCCATGGACCTACCGGGGGCCAGTACAAGCGCCTGTCCGTCTGACAGATGATCGGCCAGAACCATCGAATAGGTGCGCTGCTTGTGGATCGGGCCGGTCAGGAAGATCAATTCAGCCCCAGCAACTGCTCGGTCCAATTCCGCCGTCGTTTGGATCGACGGCGCATCCTCACGGTTCGTCTGATAAGCCCCAACTGGCCCGGCGCCGTGGACCGCGACGCCTGATTTCAGCGCATCAAGCTCAGCGCCATAGGCTGAGAACAGCGTAACCTCAGCGCCCTCAGCCAGACACAGCGCCGCCAGCAGCCTTGCATCGTCGCCGCCGCCAAGGATGGCGACGCGGGACATGTCGGCGGCAGTCTCGACGGGTTTAACGCCCGTCGATGACATCGCATCGGCGAATTCGCTGAAGGCGCTCATTTAGGATTAGGCGGCTGAGCCGGCGCCGAGGCCGTCAATGATGGCCTCGAGCTCATCATGCGGGCGCGGGATGACGTGGACGGAAACGACTTCGCCGATTTTGTTGGCAGCAACGGCGCCAGCATCAGTCGCCGCTTTCACCGCGCCAACTTCACCACGCACGAGGGTGGAGACGAGGCCGCCGCCCGCTTTGGTCTGGCCAACAATGGTGACCGAAGCCGCCTTGACCATTGCGTCCGCCGCCTCAATCGAGGCGACCAGGCCGCGAGTTTCAATCATGCCGAGGGCCATCTGGCCGGGTGCTGGTTTCGCCATCGCTAGGGTTCCTTCTTAGGTTTGATCAGGGAGACGATTTATCTTTTATTTCTTGATGGTAACGCGGTCGACGATGGCCACAATCGTGGCGTCCGTCGGGCAACCAGCGGCGGCGGATGGCATCCGCGCCGCGTCGTTGAATGTGATGAGGACCTGATCGCCAACGCCTGCGCCGCAGGCATCGACAGCGACAAACGCGGGCACAGCAACTTTGCCCGCGCCATCGATGAGGTCGGTAAGAAGCAACTTCTTACCGACCAAAGCGGCGTCCTTGGCCGTGGCCTCGACGGTTCCGGTGACGCGCGCCAGTTTCATCAGAAGCTCGTCATGTAACGGTCAATTTCGACCTGAGTGACCTGCTGGGCGAAGAAGTCCAGCTCACGATCCGCTTGTTGCATCTGGAATTCATGGACCAGCTCGCCCATGACGCCCTTCAGCCAGTCATTGTTGCGGGCCAGCTCAACCGCCGTCGACAGATCGGTCGGAAGTGGCGTCGCCTCGGTATTTTCATACCCATTACCCTCTTCCTTGACTGACGGCTGCAGGCCTCGCTCAATCCCATCAAGGCCAGCTGCGATCTGTGCCGCTAGCAACAGGTACGGGTTACAATCAGCCGCAGCATTGCGCTGCTCAATCCGAACTGCGCTGTCCGAGCCTTCGATCACGCGCAGACCAACGGTGCGGTTGTCGCCGCCCCATGTATTGTTCGACGGGCAGAATGAATAGGGTTGAATGCGCCGATAGGCGTTTGGTGTGGCCGCTGTGGTGATCGAGGCCTCAACCATCCTCGCCTGCAGACCACCAAGATAGTTCATGCCGGCCGCCGACAGCTTGCCACCATCGGCCATGACATTCTTGCCGTCTTTCCAGAGCGAGTGGTGAACGTGGAACCCGTTGCCGGATTCTTCAAAGAACGGCTTGGCCATGAACGTCGCGTGATAGCCATGCACAATCGCCAACTGCTTGACGAGGCTGCGGAACATCACGACGCGGTCAGCGGCTTGCAGCGCTTCACCATAGCGGATGTTAACCTCTACCTGGCCGGCGGCGTATTCGGGATTTGATTGCTCTAGCGGGATGCCGCAAGCATCGATATGACGGCGGATGGGGCCTAGTACATGCTCCATCTCCGCAGCGCGGGCCAGCCCGTAAACATCGATGCCTTTGTCTCTGGGCTTCATTGTTTCTGGGTCAAGCAGATAGAATTCCAGCTCAGTCCCGACATTGACCTCATAGCCCATCGCAGCGGCGCGCTCGACCTGAGCGATCAACGCGTTGCGCGGGTCCAGCGGCACAGGCTTGTGATCCATCCCTTCGGCGCGCCCAAAGCAGTAAGCGACACCCTCTTCCCAGGGCGAGGCAACAGGTTTGGTCGCCGGGAACATGTGGAAATCCGGATAACCGTTGTCGAAGTTTACGTACGGAGTGTCCCAGACGTCACAGGTCATATCGACGGCGAACGTCGCGATCGAATAAGCGTTGCCGTTCTTGCAAATGTTATCCCAGTGGCCCGCCGGGATGCGTTTGCCGCGCATGATCCCGTTTGCGTCGCCCATGCCCATCACAACCGTATGTGTCCCTTCCGGGAGGCTGAAGTCTGTCTCGCCCATTATTTTGGCTTCCCTGTTGTTTCGTTCGCGGTTGATCCGTCTTTGTACGTCGTATACTGTATACAGTGAACAGAAACAGGATCAAGCCCTATGCTAAACCGAACCGAAGCGATTGTCGTGGGTGCAGGTGTGGCCGGGGCCATGACGGCGCTGGAGCTACGCAAGCGTGGGGCATCGGTCACGCTGATCGACCGGTGGGAGCCGGGTCACTGGCGCGCGGCCTCAACCGATTACAACCGCATCATCCGTGCGATTTCGGGGCGGGATGAGTTTTATACGCGCTGGGTGCGTGATGCCCGCGAACGGTGGATCGAGCTGCAGGCCGAGACAGGCCAGAAGCTGTACTACGAAAACGGCGCGCTAATCCTGGCTACGGAAGGCCATTGCGACTGGGAAGATGCGACGCAGGACACCTTTCAGAAAGTCGGCGTGCCGTATCAGCGGTTCAAGGCCGAAGATGTACCGCTCCACTTCCCCCAATTCAAAACCGACGACATCGCCTATGCGCTTTATGAACCTGAGGCCGGGATGGTCATGGCCCAGCGCGGGGTGCAGGCCGCTGTGGGGCTTTTTGAGCGGCTGGGCGGCAAGGTCGCACGGGGGCGGGCGACGACGGACCGCAGTGAAACGCTGCATCTCGACGGCAAGAAGCTGGAGGCTGATCTGATCGTCGTTGCGACGGGCGGGTGGATGAAGGAGATGTTTCCGAAGACCATCTCTCCGATCCTCGGGCTGGTGGGGATGAGCGTTCTTTACACCTCCACCCCCGACGGCGATGACAGCTTTGATCAGAGCCATATGCCCTGCTGGATAGACCACGGGCAGGGGTCGTTTGGGCTGTCTTCGGTTGAGGGGTCGGGGGTGAAGGCCGCCGTTGTGATCCCGGATGAGATTGACCTGACGAATGACGAGCGACTGATCAAACGAAGCACGCTTTCGCGGACCCAAAGCTACCTCAGAACCCGCCTGCCGGGGCTGGTGGGGCAGCGGGTGGTGGATAGTAAATTCAACGGCATTTCGATCACGCCGGACACGCATTTCATCGTAGATTGGCACCCGGAGCACGAGAATGTGCTGTTCGCCGGGGGATGCTCTGGCCACCTCTACAAACACGGGCCGACGTTTGGGGATTTTGTGGCTGGGGTCGGGTTGCGGGAATACGGCACGGCGGACCGGTTCAAGATCGCCGGGCGGCGGAAACTGTCACCAAAGGAAAGCCCGTCGGGGCGGTAGATCACTGTGAAAGTGGGCAGGGTTTCACGCGTGAAACCACGGGTAAAGTTTTTTTTATTTGAAATTAAGGCTTTGTTAACCTTTGGGCTTTCACGCTGATCGATGTGGATCGCGCGGACGTAGGATGGATCTATGGCCCACCACTCCAACCGACAATCATGCGAGGACTGTGAAGTCAGACGGTGCGGCGGAGTCTCTCGCACATTGAAGGCAATGTGCTGCCGACATGAGTTTGAAGGCAAACTCATCCACCCACCCTACGTTCGAAACGTATTGATACGCCGCCACATGTGGCTACGCTGCCCCATTGAACGCCAAGGGATTTGGAGCGCATGACATGACCGACGCAGAAAAAGCCTATCAGATTGCAGAACAACGGATCGGGCGGGCGAAAGCGGAAGGTCTGGCGTATCTCTGCCTCGCCGAGGATGCAGTGTCTGACGATCTGGCTAAATAGGAAGATGAAGAGGCGCTAAAGCACCTCGCGACAATCCCGTCTTCGATTTCCTCTTTGACCGAATTGAAAAGACTAGATCTGGACAACACGCAGGTGACGGACCTGTCCCCCCTCGCGGGGATGGTGGCGCTGCAGTTGCTCCGCCTCAACAGCACGCAGGCAGAGCTGGCTTCGCTGGTCGCGTCCGGTGCAGCGTGGGAACATGACAATCGCGAACTCAGTGATATCGAATTCAAAGAGGTTCCGGTCGACGATGAGGCGCTGGCTGAAATTGGGCGGCGAAGCGGTGGGATTGTAGGTGGCGAAACTCTGTCCCGCCTGCGGGAACTGCCCGATTTGGGGCCGCCGCCTGCCGCCGCCAGAGCCCCCGCTCCGACAGGTCCCTTTGTATTCCTGTCCTACGCCCACACCGACCAACCTGCCGCCTGCCGCTTGAAATCAGCGCTGGAAGAAGAAGGCCTGTCCATCTGGTGGAATCAGATGATCGACCCCGGCATGAACTGGGACGCCGAACTGCGCCGTCGCGTGACGTCGGCGCATAGCGTTCTGGTGTTGTGGTCCGAAGCCTCCGCCGCCTCGGAACATGTCCGGGATGAGGCGCAGCGGACGCGGCGGGCGATAACTATTGCGCCGGTGATGATTCAACCGCTCAGCGAAGATCAACTGCCGCAGCCCTTTGGCGGACGGCATACGCTGGACCTGAGCCAGTGGAACGACGCGCGGGATGATGAGGTTTTTCGGCGGCTGGTTCAGTTTTTGAAGCTACGGCAAATCGGCGCGCAAAGCCCAGTGACGACGCGGCCTAATGACGAGGGCCTACAGGAATTGGCGGAACGCCCGGTTGGTGTGGCACCTGTTCGCGAGGATGAGGTAAAGAAAAACCGCCTCCTCCGCTCACAAGCCGACCTGTCGCGCGATCTGGCCGGGGTGATTGAGGAAGAGTTGGGCGAAAACCTGTCCAATCAGGATCATCGTCTGATCCTGCGCATTCGCGGCTATGAACGCGCGCTGCGGTCGAATGAAGACCTGATCTGGGAAACGCTGGATGCTGGTTTCTTGCGCGCCAATGGGTTGGTTCGGGCCGAAGAGCTGGATGATGGGATGGCGCCGACAGTCGCGCTGTGGCGCAAGCAGCATGACGATTTGCAAGAGTTCATCCAGCCTGCACAAGAGCCGGGAGATGAGGCCCCGAATGATCAGGTCTCGCCCGATGATGTCGGCGAGTTGGTCGAAGAACTGGCCGAGGTTGCAGCGGAACTTGAAGCCGCCGCCAGCGCTGCGACCGACGCTGCGCCGGTGACTGCGCCGGTGCCTCGGCTATTGCAAACCCATGCTGAGCGAATGGCGCGGGAACGGGATGATCCAGACGGACCAAGTGAAGCATCGGAACGGGCGGGGCGCAGCCGGACAGCCAAAACAGTTCGGGCGGCGCTGGGGGTTCTGACAGGGGTCGCCGCTGGCGTGACTGTTCATGCGTGGGCGATGACTGGGCCGGGGGCGCCGTTGCTGAGCAGGATGGTGGCTTTGGCTGAGAAGCTGTTTGCTTTGCTGTGAGGCTGGCGGTTTGGCGTCCATGGCTCGGAATCAAGGACGCAGCCCGCCGAGCCTGCGCCTGCCCGTCCCGAGGGTAGGCGCAATTGCAGCGTAGCGCACCCTTCCAAGATTGGATGTACGCCGCTGCCATAAAGCGTATAGAACAAACGATGTAGCGCCAACCCACGAGCAGGCGCTGGCCCGGCTCATGCTAGCAAGTGCTGCTGAAGTCAGTTCCGCGCCCCTAGCGCACCGCCACCCAGATCAGCTATGCGCGCCGTCCGCCAGCTGCTTCACAAAGCCAAGCACGTTGTCGACACTCTCCCCTGCCCCGATCCGGTCAACAATTGCAGAGCCAACGACAACGCCATCCGCCACTTTGGCGATGTCCGCCGCACGTTCTGGCGTCTTAATGCCGAACCCGACGCAAACCGGCAGGCCGGTGAGGGCGCGGATACGCTCTACTTCTGGCGCTACGGCGGATGCCTCAGCCTCTGCCGCGCCGGTGATGCCGGTGATTGAGACGTAGTAAACAAAGCCTGATGTGTTCGCGGCCACGGCTGGCAGGCGCTTGTCGTCGGTCGTGGGCGTGGCAAGGCGGATGAAGTGGAGGCCCGCTGCGTTGGCTGGCAGGCACAACTCATCATCTTCTTCCGGCGGCAGGTCGACGACGATCAGGCCGTCGATGCCAGCGGCTTTGGCGTCCACTAGGAACGCCTCAACGCCATGGGAATAAATCGGGTTGTAGTAGCCCATCAGGATGATTGGCGTGGTCTGGTCGTCCTTGCGGAATTCCGTCGCCATCGCCAGCACGCCCTTCAGCGTCTGGCCAGCGTCCAGCGCGCGCAAGGCGGCTTTCTGGATCGACTGACCATCAGCCATCGGATCGGTGAAGGGCAGGCCAAGCTCAATGATATCAACGCCCGCGCCGGGCAGGCCGCGCATGATTTCCAGCGAGGTTGCAGGGTCCGGGTCGCCAGACATGGTATAGGTGACGAATGCGGTTTTGCCGTCGGCTTTCAGCGCATCGAATTTGTCAGTCAGTCTGGTCATCTACCCGGTCCCTTGTAGCTTTTTGATCTTATATTGAATCGTTTTGCGTTTTGAAATCCGAGGAAGCGTTTGCACTTGCAAACGTGGTCGGGTTTCAAAACGCTTTAACTTTTGATCAAAATGCTTAGGCGTCTTTGCGGAAGAATTTCTTCTCACGCGGTTTACCGTCCCAGCCGGTTTTACCCTTGGGCTTGTCCCGGTCATCACGGTCACGGTTGCCTTTGTAGCCGCCGCTATCACGGTCGTCACGGTCGCGATTACCTTTGTAGCCGCTGCCATCACGATCACCGCCGCCGCGAGGGCCGCCACGATCACCGCCATATGGCTTGCCGCCGCCTTCACGGTCGCCCCGATATGGGCGATTGCCGCCACGGTCGCCGCCGCGGTCATCACCACCGCGAGCGCGGGAACCGTGATCTTCGCGGAATTCCCATTTCTTCACGAGGCGCGTGTCGAAATTATCGCGGCCAATTTCGCCTTCGTTGCACCAGACGCAGGCAATGTTGTCGCCATCGACGGCTTCAACGCCCATGCGCATGGAACCGGATACGAGCACGACCAGATCGCCAATTTTATAGTCAGACATGTTTTGTCCTTTCGCCGCAGCCTTGAACTGCGGATCAAGTTATCTAGGCTTTTGCGTTTTCTTAGAACGTCTTGGCGTTTCGCGTCGTCAGGCAGCGTTTGCCTTTCAAACGCGTTGACGGCGCAAAACGTCTCTACGCAAACGCAAAACGCTCTAAGGCGCGGGTTATGGGCGCTGCGCAGAGCGGCGTCCAGCGAATTGTGGCCTTACATTTCCTCGCCGAGCGCCTCGGCCACGGTAAAGATGTCTTTGTCGCCACGCCCGCACATGTTCATGACCATCAGGTGGTCTTTCGGCAGGTCTGGCGCGATTTTCGCGACGTGGGCGAGGGCATGAGACGGCTCTAGCGCAGGAATGATGCCTTCGGTCTGGCAGGACAGATTGAACGCCTCAAGCGCCTCAGCATCCGTAACCGAGACATATTCGACGCGTTTCATCTCATGCAGCCAGGAATGCTCTGGCCCGATGCCGGGATAGTCGAGACCGGCTGAAATCGAGTGACCTTCGATGATCTGGCCGTCATCATCCTGCAGCAGATACGTGCGGTTGCCATGCAAAACGCCGGGGCGACCGCCGGTGAGGGAGGCTGCGTGCTTGTCGACAGTTTCAACACCCAAACCGCCCGCTTCGACGCCGATGATGCGCACGTCTGTGTCGTCGAGGAACGGATGGAACAGGCCCATCGCGTTCGATCCGCCGCCGATGCAGGCAACCAGGCTGTCAGGCAGACGGCCTTCCTGCTCCATAATCTGTTCTTTGGTTTCCTTACCGATGATCGACTGGAAATCACGGACCATGGCGGGGTACGGGTGCGGACCTGCGACGGTGCCAATGCAGTAGAACGTGTCACGCACATTGGTCACCCAATCGCGCAGCGCTTCGTTCATTGCGTCTTTCAGCGTGGCGCGGCCTGAAGTTACCGGAATGACTTCGGCGCCCAGCAGCTTCATTCGAAAGACGTTTGGTTTCTGCCGCTCTACGTCCGTGGCGCCCATGAAGACGATGCATTTCAGACCAAACCGCGCGCACACCGTCGCCGTCGCCACGCCGTGCTGTCCAGCACCGGTTTCAGCGATGATGCGGGTTTTGCCCATGCGGCGGGCCAGCAGGATCTGGCCGAGCACGTTGTTGATCTTGTGCGCGCCAGTGTGGTTCAGCTCATCGCGCTTGAGGTAAATCTTGGCGCCGCCGAGACGCTCGGTCAGGCGGGGCGCGAAATAGAGCGGGCTGGGGCGGCCGACATAGTTCTTCCAAAGGTCGTCCATTTCAGCCCAGAAACTGGCATCAGTCTTGGCCTTTTCGTACTCAGCCTCAAGATCGAGGATCAGCGGCATCAGCGTTTCAGAGACGAAGCGCCCGCCAAAATCGCCAAAGCGACCACGTTCATCCGGACCAGTACGGTAGGAGTTCAGCATTTCCGAGGCCATCACGAACCCTCCTTCAATTCTTGCGATGGCCGTCACATAGCGTGATGCGTTGTCCTAGTCGATGGGGCCTCTGCGTCTTTACGCCTGATCGCTGGCGCGGTAGTGAACCTGAAATTCAAAACGGCGGGCGAATATGGGCATTCTTGATATACTTGGTCTTAGCAAACTGCCGGACCCGAATGTGGGCGACCACCAGACACGCAAAGCCGCGCGCATCCAGATCGCAAAGAAGAAGGCGGCAAAGCTGCCAGATTCGCTCGACAGTCCGTTCTCTCACGATCTGCTGCGGCGCTGGGATCAGGCGCCGACGCTGGCCGCGCCTATCAGCCAGCTGTGCACGGCCAATCAGTTTGGTGAGGCCGATTACACCCGGCTCTGCAATCTCTTCCAGGTGCAGCCAACCCTTCGTCGTAAGCAGTGGGAGTTTATCTATATCCTCCGCGCGCTTGAGGCCGGCGACTGCCTGGCGCCGGACATGCGCGGCCTTGGGTTTGGCGTAGGTAAAGAAAAGCTGCCTTCGCTGCTCGCCGCGCAGGGATGCAATATCACTGCAACCGACCTGCCGATGACTGAGGCGGACAGCCACTGGGCAGGCGGGCCGCAACATGCTGCAACGTTGGATGCGCTGTGCTGGCTGCATTTGATTGATCGGGACGAGTTTGAAAAACGCGTCGAGTTTCGCCCGGCGAACATGAAGGCCATTCCGGACGACCTGCAGGGCTATGATTTCTGCTGGTCAGCCTGCGCACTGGAACATCTGGGCGGGTTGGACGAAGGGTTCGATTTCATCAAAAACTCAATCGCCTGCCTGAAACCCGGCGGCCTGGCCGTACATACGACCGAGTTCAACCTTGGCTCAGACAAGAAAACCCTGACCAAGGGCGGAACCGTCGTTTATCGCGAAAAAGACATCCTTCAATTTGCCGAAGAAATGCGGGCTGAGGGGCATCAGATAGAATTAAATCTGTCACCTGGCGCGACGCCAACTGACCGGATGATTGACCGGTTCCGAGACAATGACATCCACATTCGTCTATATGTCATGCATCAAGTCCCCGCGACCAGCATCGGTCTGACGGTCCGCAAGGCAGGTTAGCGGGCCAAGGCGCGGCGAAAACTTAAATGGAATTTTCGCACAATGTGGCGCGGAAATGGGCCATTCGCTCTGTGGCAGGGCTGTCGTGGCGTAATTAAAAAATGATATGCTTAACGCATCCATAAACTGCGCATAGTTGCAAAATGACTGTGCACAGTTGCGGGAAACAAACGTGGAAACACCTCTGCGTGTTCATAACTCCACTTTAAGCTCAAAAAGTCGCTTAACGCTTCTCCCCGGCGCAGGTGCACAATTCAGACACCTGTCCAATTTGCGTCGAACTATCGCCTGATTAGCGGTATTTAGTGCAAATACTCGATTATTTGCGGAAAATCGGGGGGGGGTATCAAAGACGTCA
The DNA here is from genome assembly GCA_938092015.1 of uncultured Paracoccaceae bacterium. Classification (GTDB taxonomy): domain Bacteria; phylum Pseudomonadota; class Alphaproteobacteria; order Rhodobacterales; family Rhodobacteraceae; genus Pikeienuella. The sequence continues at coordinate 32,990 of CALKOT010000056.1, read as the reverse complement.
TCACTTTGCGTGGGCGGATGCCTGTTGTGGAGTTGACGGGAGAGCAGTGAAGTGTTGTTGAAGACCGGAACATTTAAAAGGGCGATGGGGGTCGTCACATTTTCTGTTGTGTCCCTTATTGGCGCAGTGACCGCTATGGCCAATCCTCTTGAACAGGGATGGGTGCTGCAGACAGAGTTTTCATCTTTGAATTTTCAGTCCATCAAGAACCTCACAAAAGTTGAGTCGAGCAAATTTGGTCGATTGAACGGAGCAATATTGCCCGACGGCCATGCGGAGATCGAAATCGATCTCGATTCAGTCGACACCAAAGTAGATCTCCGAAATGTTCGGATGCGTTTCTTTCTGTTTGAAACCTTCATTTATCCTACAGCGAAGATATCTGCGCAGCTCAACATGGATGATCTGGCGGATCTTGAGGATCTGCGCCGCAAGACCATTACGCTTCCGGTCACCCTTTCCCTGCACGGGGTCGAAAAAGAACTGACAGCAGACGTCGCCGTTACGTTGCTTTCGGATGATCTGGTTTCGGTTTCCTCGACAACGCCGATTTCAATCGCAACTGCCGCATTCGGCCTTTCCGATGGTGTGGCCAAGCTTGAAAGCGCAGCAGAAGTTAAGATCATTCCTTCCGCCACTGTTTCGTTCGATTTCGTGTTCAAGCGGAAGGAAAACGAGCCACTGAAAGAGTTTCCAGCCCTCGAACCATCAGAGCCAGAGCCTGCCCCCCTGGCGCCTGCCTCTGATCAGGCGCTGGCATCAACAGAACAAACACCGACACCGCAAAACAGCGTAGCGGCAGATCAACCGTCAGCGCCCCTGCCTGTCGAAGATCTGCTGACAAAAGCCGAATGCAACCTTCAGTTTAGAGTGCTTCGGCAAATGGGCCAGCTAACGCTGACTGGCGAAGACGCCCAAATCGGCCCTTCAACGCTGCAACTGATTGCGGACGCTGCGGAAATCATCAGGTACTGCCCCATAAAGTTGATAGAAATCGGTGTTCACACGACAGCGAAGGCAGGCAGTGATGAAAACATGGCTTTGTCTAATAACCTCGCGGTCGATATCAGAGATCGACTGATTTCGCTTGGCGTCCCATCTGATCGTCTGCTGCCTGTGGGATATGGTGAAACCAAACCCCGCGTGCCAAAGGCAGTTGCAAGGTAGAATCGCTATAACCAGCGAATTGAGCTTTTGGCTGTCAATCCGTGATGACCTGGACCAAAGCAATGCGTAACCAATTTGTCCTACTGATGCTGACAGCACTGTTGATCGGCGGCGCTGATATCGCAGCCGCTAAAAACCATCTGCGCGCACTCGTCATAGGCAATGACGCCTATCAGAGCTTGCCCGTTGCAACGGCTTCAGTTGGAAATGCAGAAGAAATGGAACTAGCGCTTGATCAGTTAGGGTTTGATGTAAGTCTGATCTCAAATGGCGACGCCATTACTCTGTGGCAGAGGATGGCGGCATTCACTTCCATCGCTGCGACCAGCGGCCCTGACGCAGTAAATGTGATTTATTTTGCCGGTAGGACCGCCGTCGAAAATGATCAAACCTACCTTTTGCCAATTGATGCGGATCCCAGTGCGGGCATCGCATCCCGCGCCATCTTGCTTGATCAGATCGTCACTTTGACTGCGGCAGGCGGCAGCGGCGTATTTGTTGTTCTGGATCTTGCGCAGGCTTCCGAAGCGGCGAATATCCAACAGGGCGTAGGTCCATTGCGCACCCCGCCGAAAGGTCTTGTCGCAATCATTGAACGTGCGTCCGGTGTGCAGCCGGACGACGAAACCAACGAAGCATTCGCCATAACTTTCAGCGATGAAACGCAGCTTCCCAACCTGCTAATGGGTCCCTTTATTGAGTTGGCCGCCCATGGCGCCAAATCCTATAGCGCAGGAAAACTGACCCCAACCTTCATTCGCAGCGAGGCGTCTGCAGTTATCGTGAACGTCGAACCTGACCAGGGTGAAGTCGACCGAATATTGCAATTGCGCGCCTATGATCTGTCCCGCACCGGCAGCAAGGAAAAGCTTGCCGCCTTTGCAGCGCTCTATCCTGACTTTGAAAGGTCTGACGAACTGCTGGGCGGGGTGCCTAAATCTGCAGAGGAAATTGAAGATGAGTTGGAGCTTCTTCGACCAGTTCTTTTTTCATCGCCTTTGTCTGGCGCAGGTAAGAGTTTGGATGGCCTTTCGATCAGTGAGATCATCAAGTTAAAGCCAAAGTATCCCGATCGAAGGCCTGCCAACCAGCGCTTGGGAGGACAAGTCATGCTCAGATTGTCACAAATGGGATCAGGCGGCGCTGTGTGAACACGGCACGCGATATCAGGGTGATATCTGGAACAGGGCGAAGCTTAAATCCCACCCACTTGGCGGCAGTTTCAAACGGGTGCTGCGCGCCTGGGCGGCAGATGGTTGTCTTACTGAATAGGTAGCGGCGTGGCGATCCTATCGGATCAGGATCGCCCGAAAGTCATTCACGTTGGTCCCCGTGGGGCCGGGCGCGTGCAGATCATCCAGTGCTTCAAAAGCCGTGTAAGCCTCATTCTGGTTCAGAAGCGCCCTTGCGTCCAGACCTTTGGCCCGCAGGCGCGCAAGCGTTCCACCATCGGCGAAGCCGCCTGCATTATCCTCAGACCCATCGGTGCCGTCTGTATCGGCGGACATCGCCGTGATGTCGCCAACGCCCTCAATAGCGGATGCAAGACCGAGAAGGAGTTCGGTATTCGGCCCGCCCCTGCCCTTTGCTTTCAGCGTCACGGTCGTTTCGCCACCGGACAGCATTAGCAGGGGTTTTGGCCACAACGAGCCAGTCGCAGCTTCACGCGCGATGGCGCCCAATACACGGCCAACTTCACGAGATTCACCCTCCAGCGCGTCTGAAAGGATATGCGCTTTGATCCCGCGCGTTTTCGCCAGCGCAGCAGCCGCCTCAAGCGACTTGCGGGCCGAAGCAACAATGCGCGTTTCGAGGTTCGCGAAACTGTCCGCAGATGGCGGCGCAGCGGCGGGGGCCGATAGCGCCATTGGCGCCCATTCCGGCAATTCGATCGCGTAGTTTTCGGCAAAGGCGAGGATATCTTTCGGGTCGCTCTGCGCCGGTACTGTCGGACCAGACGCCACATCCGCCGCGATATCCCCGGGGATGTCGGAGACGACAAGGCTGAGCACTTTTGCCGGCGCAGCCAGCGCGGCCAGTCTGCCGCCCTTCACTTTAGAGAACCGTCGCCGCACTGCGTTCATCGCCGTAATCGGCGCGCCTGAAGCAAGTAATGCCTGGTTCAGCTCTTGCTCATGGCTGAGGTCATATCCATCCGGCGGCGCAGCAAGAAGGGCGGATCCACCGCCGCAGACCAGCGCTACAACCAGATCATAAGGGCCAAGGCCTGTGACTTCGTCGATGATCCGCTTCGTCGCTTCGATCCCAGCCTGATCCGGTACAGGATGGCTGGCTTCCAGCACCTCTATCTGCTCGCACGGCGCGGCATAGCCATACCGTGTGACGACGACGCCGGCCAGGTCACCGTCATATTGCCGTTCAAACGCTTGCGCCAGTTGCGCAGCGCCTTTGCCAGCGCCGATGACAACTGTTCGGCCCTTTGGCCTCGCCGGGATATGACCGGCGAGGCAAGTTTCGGGATCAGCCGCCCTGACAGCCTCATCGAAAAGGCTGATCAGGAGGGCTTTGTCAGCGTCATCGATCACGTATCGGCGACGACGGCCTGGCGCTGTTCGCCCAGACCTTCGATGCGAAGTTCCATCACGTCACCGTCTTTCAGGTACTGCGGATCAGGCTTCATGCCATCGCCAACGCCCGGAGGCGTACCTGTTGAGATGACGTCGCCCGGCTGCAAGGTGAACAGCTGGCTCAGATGCTCAATGATTTCAGCAATCGTGAAAATCATGGTTTTGGAGTTGCCGGTTTGGCGACACTCACCGTTTACATCCAAAGACATGTCCAGGTTTTGCGGATCGGCGATCTCATCCTTCGTGACCAGCCACGGGCCTGTCGGGCCAAACGTGTCGCAGGATTTACCCTTGGTCCACTGACCCGTCAGCGCCTGCTGAAAGTTCCGCTCAGAGACGTCATTCACGATGCAATAGCCGGCAACATAATCCAGCGCGTCTTCCTTCGAGACGTACTTGGCCGCCTTGCCGATGACGACGCCCAGCTCAAGCTCCCAATCACCACGAACGGACCCGCGCGGCAGCTGCACGGTGTCGTTCGGGCCAACGATGGCGGAATTCGCCTTCATGAACAGGATCGGGTGTTTTGGCAGGTCCAGCCCCTGCTCAGCCGCATGGTCGGCATAGTTCAGGCCGATACAGCAGAACTTTGAGAAATTCGCGACGCAAGGCCCGATGCGGGGGTTCCCGTCGACCTTAGGCAGCGAAGAAGGATCGATGGCGCCAAGTTTCGCCAGCGATGCATCATCCAGCATATCGCCCGTGATATCAGCAACATGCGCACTCAGATCGCGGATATTGCCGGCTGCATCCATCATGCCAGGCTTTTCAGCGCCGGCCTCGCCATAGCGAAGTAGTTTCATGGTAAACCTTCCTTACTTTTAGTGATTGTTCCGGGGCTCAAACTTGTTCCCGATGTCCTGATATTTGTCTGCATCGCGAAGGATCATCCCTTCCGAGAAGGGCTCAACCATCTCACGGAAGTACTGCTGCCATGGCGACTGGTTTTCAGGGTACGGATACCCGCCTTTGGCCTTCAACGCCTCATAACGGGACGCTAATTCTTCTTCCGACAACAGCATGTCGACGGTGCACTTGTTCAGGTCGACCCGCAATGTGTCACCAGTTTGAACAATCGCCAGCCCCGCACCCGATGCCGCTTCAGGTGAAGCGTTCAGGATGGAGGGAGAACCTGATGTCCCTGACTGACGACCATCGCCGATGCACGGAAGCGCTTCGACGCCCTGCTTCAACAGGTAATCCGGCGCGCGCATGTTCACGACCTCTGCCCCGCCCGGGTATCCAATCGGACCTGCGCCGCGCATCAGCAGGATGCACGTTGCGTCGATGTTAAGGTCCGGGTTGTCGATGTTGGCATGGTATTCCTCAGGTCCGTCAAAGACGATGACGCGGCCTTCGAAGGCATTCAGATCATCAGGGTTCGACAGAAACTGTTTGCGGAAATAGGGCGAAATACCAGATGTCTTGATGATCGCGCTGTCGAACAGATTGCCCGACAGGTTCAGGAATCCAGCATCAGCCTGCATCGGCGCTTCAACCGTTTTGATCACGTCAGCATTGACGATTTCCGCATCTTTGCAGTTTTCACCCATCGACTTGTTGTTGACAGTATTGGCGTCTGGATGCGGCAACAGATTGTGCTTCATCAACTCAGCCACCACTGCAGGAACACCGCCCGCGCGGTGATAGTCTTCGGCCAGATATTCACCAACCGGCTGCAGGTTCACCAAATGCGGAACCTTGTGCCCGACATCCTGCCAGTCCTGATTGTTCAGCTTCACGCCAAGATGGCGCGCAACTGCGTTCAGGTGGATCGGCGCGTTGGTCGACCCGCCGATGGCGGAGTTGACGACGATGGCGTTCTCAAACGCCTCGCGCGTCATGATCTGGCTTGGGCGCATATCCTCCCACACCATATCAACGATCCGTTTGCCGGTCCGGTAGGCCATCTGGCCCCGCTCGCGATACGGCGCAGGGATAGAGGCGGAACCAGGCAACTGCATACCCAGCGCCTCAGCCAAGGAGTTCATAGTCGAAGCAGTGCCCATCGTGTTGCAATAGCCGGTTGAAGGGGCGGAAGAGGCGATCAATTCAACCATCTCTTCATCATCAATCTCGCCTTTGGCATGCATCTCACGCGCTTTCCAGACAATCGTGCCTGAGCCAGTTCGTTCACCCTTAAACCATCCATTGAGCATCGGACCGACACTGAAGGCGATGGCGGGGATGTTTACAGTGGCGGCGGCCATCAGCAGGGCTGGCGTGGTCTTGTCGCAACCAATGTTCAGAACAACGCCGTCGATGGGATAGCCGAATAGGCTTTCCACAAGACTCAGATACGCGAGGTTCCGGTCAAGCGAAGCCGTTGGCCGCTTGCCGGTTTCCTGAATGGGGTGAACCGGGATCTCCATGACCACGCCGCCAGCCGCCGCGACACCGTCGCGAACACGCCGCGCAAGGTCGATATGGTGGCGGTTGCAGGGGGAAAGGTCAGACCCCGTCTGTGCAATCCCGATGATCGGCTTGCCTGAGCGCAACTCTTCAAAGGTGAGGCCGTAGTTCAGGTAACGCTCCAGATAGATCCCGGTCATTTCCGGGTCGGCTGGATTGTTAAACCAGAGGCGGGACCGGAGGTTTTCCGGCAGAACTTTCTTGGTCATGGCTTCCTCCCCAGGAATGTTTCTTTACGACGTCCAGCCGCCATCGATGACATGCGCCTGACTGGTGGTGAACGCGCTTTCTTCGGACGCGAGATATGTTACCAGCAATGCGATCTCTTCCGCCGTTGCGATGCGGCCCAAAGGTTGACGGGCGATGAAGGCTTTCAGCGCAGCTTCGTAGTCGCCAGTGGCGTGCAAGCGTTCGTGCAGTGATGGGCTTTCGACCGTGCCAGGGCAGATGCAGTTACAGCGAATGCCTTTGTTGATGTAATCCTTGGCGACCGACTTGGTCATGCCGATGACCGCCGCTTTCGACGCGCCGTAAACAAACCGGTTTGGTGCGCCCATGATTGAGGATGCAGCGGATGACATGTTGATGATCGAACCACCACCATTGGCCAGCATCACCGGCAGCGTCGCCTGCATCATTTGGAACATCGATTTGCAGTTCAGATTGAAGGCGAAATCCCATTCATCATTAGTGCATTCTTCGATCGTCCCGTTGTGGACGAAGCCAGCACAGTTGAAGAGGACATTTGGCTGCGCACGTTCGACACCGGCTTTGATCGCGTCCTGATCCAGAACGTTCATTTCGAAGACTTCAATATCACCTTTCGCATCAGCTTTAAGCTGCGCCAGCGTGTCAGCGTTGATATCGGTCGCAAAAACTTTCGCCCCTTCCGCCGCCATCATCAACGCCGATGCACGGCCGATCCCCTGCCCTGCCGCGCTCATCAATACTCGTTTTCCAGCCAGTCGGCCCATGGTCGTCTCCTTATCAGGCGAAATTCAGTTTTAGTGTTTCAAGGCCGCGATGAAGATGCGCATCCAGCAATTCATCGCAAAGCTTAGCGTCCCGCGCCAAGGCGGCGTCAAGGATCGCCTTGTGTTCGGCGATATTTCCGTCGCGGTAGGCCGTGCCGCCCGCCGCCAACACAAGGCTTAGGCGCTGACGGTCATGCACATCGCGGTAATGGTCTTTCAGCGTTTCAGACCCGCAAGCTGAGATCAGCGTTCGGTGAAACTGCCATTCAGAGGCCGCAAGGACCTGATTGTAATCTTGTGCGCCCTTGCTGATCGAGGTTTCTACATGGGTCAGCTTGTGATGGGCGGCGGTCAGGTCTGCTTCCCACTCCAGATCACCATGTTCGATGGACAGCCTTGCGCCTTCACGCTCAACCAGCGCCCTGAGATCAGTCAGTTCATGCAGCATCTGGCGGCTGACCTCAGGCATGCGGAACCCACGCTGATCCTGAAAATTGACGAGACGGTCACAGGACAGACGGAACAGAACCTCGCGGATGGTTGAGGCGGCGCAGCCATATCTGTCGCGCAACTCATCCGGCTTAAGCTTGTCGCCAGCGCCAAAGTCAGCCGCGATCATACGCTTTCGCAGGTCCCAATAGATATCGAGGGACGACGCTGGCCTTGTTGGGTTGTGGACGTTCATCAGGGCTGACATCCAAAATTTCGTGATTTTTAGTATTTCACGAAGAAAGACGCTAATTCGAAAATCCATTGTCGGCAAGCCCCTACCTTGATACGATTTTCGCAACCAGCGATTTACAGGGATTTCCGCATGTCTTTGACCGTACGCCTCGACCCGTCTGACAACGTCGTCACTGCAATCAAGCCAATGGAAATGGGGGCGGAGGCAGAAACCGGCGTCGCAACCACGGGTCTGATCCCACGCGGCCACAAAATCGCGACAACAGATATCGCCAAGGGTGGCGTCATCCGGAAATATGCGCAGGTAATCGGCTACGCCGCGGAAGATATCGCGGCTGGCGACCACGTTCACACGCAAAATGTTGAGTTTCGGAACACGGATGTAGAGTACGAATTTTCCACCGATCTGCGCCCCGCCCCGAATGCGACCGGCAGCGACACGTTTATGGGTTATCGCCGTGAAAACGGGTCAGTCGGGACGCGGAACTACATCGCGATCATCACGTCAGTGAACTGTTCCGCGACCGCCGCACGGATGATTGCAGACAGCTTTACCGAGGAAGAGCTGGCTGAATATCCCAATGTCGACGGCGTCGTCGCTTTCGTACACGGCACTGGCTGCGGCATGGCGGGTGATGGCGAAGGTTTTGAGGCGATGCAACGCGTGATGTGGGGCTATGCCAAGCACCCCAACCACGCAGGCGTCATCATGGTCGGCCTTGGCTGTGAGATGATGCAGATCGACTGGTTGCTGGAGGCGTATGGCCTGAAGCAAGGCCCGTTGTTCCACGCCATGAACATTCAGGACGTTGCCGGGCTGCGCCGGACGGTCGAATTGGGCGTCCAGAAAGTGCGCGCCATGTTGCCAGATGCGAACAAATGCCAGCGAGAGCCGATCCCGGCGTCGGAATTAACTGTCGCACTGCAATGCGGTGGGTCCGACGCGTGGTCTGGCGTCACTGCGAACCCAGCGCTTGGCTACGCCGTTGATCTGCTTACGGCGCAGGGTGGCACCGGCGTGCTGGCGGAGACGCCTGAGATCTATGGGGCGGAACATTTGCTGACGCGCCGTGCGGCTGATCGCAAAGTCGGCGACAAGCTGATCGGGCTGATCAAGTGGTGGGAAGATTACACCAGCCGCAACAAGGGCTCGATGGATAACAACCCTTCGCCTGGCAACAAAAAGGGTGGCTTGACGACGATCCTGGAAAAATCGCTGGGCGCGGCGGCCAAGGGCGGCACTACGCCTCTGAACGGTGTGTTCAAATATGCCGAAACGGTCACGGCCAAAGGGTTCACCTTTATGGATACGCCCGGCTATGACCCTGCTTCCGTCACCGGACAGATCGCTGGCGGGTGTAATCTGGTTGTCTTCACCACTGGGCGCGGGTCAGCGTTTGGATCGAAGCCGGCGCCAACGATCAAACTGGCGACCAATACCGAGATGTTTACCAAAATGGTTGAGGATATGGACGTCAACGCAGGCGCCATGCTGACCGACGGCGTTACGCTGGAAGAAAAGGGTCGCGAGATCTACGAGATGTTCCTGCGCGTCGCCTCAGGTGAGCAGACGAAGTCTGAGGCGCAGGGCCTCGGCGATTATGAATTCGTCCCATGGCAAATCGGCGCAACAATGTGAGTGCTCCGAAAGAGCTTACTGCAGGCTTGATAGGAGAGCACATCTCTCGCACCCGTCTGCCTGCCGCCCTGGAAATTCTGTGCGCCGAATACGGGTACGATCTGACGTTTGAACTGATCGACAGCGCCAATCGAACCCCGTTTGATTTCCGCACCACAGTGGATGAATTGCGTAGTTGGGGTTGGACCGGCGTGACGGTGACCCATCCGTGCAAAATCTCTGCCGCTTCCTATGCACAGGCTGGCATGGAAACGGCAGTGGCGCATCTGGGTGCGGCCAATACCCTGATTTTCAGCGATGACGATGTGCAAGGCAACAACACGGACTACACCGGCTTTCTCAGCGCGTGGCGAGCAAATATGGGCGATGAGCAGCCAGGCCGGGTCGCGATGGCAGGCGCAGGCGGCGTTGCAGCAGCCTTGGCGCCAGCACTGTTGGAACTTGGCGCTGAAGAGATTGCTTTGTGGGATATCGATCCGGCAAAGGCGACCGCCTTAAAGGCAAAACTAAACAGCAAGGTTCGCGTGATCAGCGCCGGCGAAGCTATCGGCGCCACCCATGAAGCAGATGGTCTGGTAAACGCCAGTGCGTTGGGGATGGCAGAATACCCCGGCATGGCCTTTGCGACCAACGCCATCGGCAAGCAAAAATGGGCGTTCGATGCGGTCTATACCCCGCCAGAGACGCTGTTTCTGGCGACAGCGCGGCAGGCGGGATTAACGCCGATCAGCGGATTTGAGTTATTCAAGCACATGGCCTTGCGCACCTTCGCCGCCTACACCGGGGTCATGCCGGATCAACAGGTAATGCTACCGCGTCTGGATGCGCTACGGCCTGAGTGATTGGGCTGCCGCCGCAATAACCGCATCCGTATCAGGTGAGATATCAACCGTGATGGCGCCCGGCTCACCCGCTGGCGGCTCAAGCGCAGCAAACTGACTTTCGAGTAAACTCAGCGGCATGAAATGGCCGTCTCGCGCCGCCATGCGGTCAGCAATCAGTTCTTTGGTTCCGCTCAAATGCACGAAACGCACATCTGCGCCCACAGTCTGCGCAATGTGCTGGCGATATGCCTGCTTCAGCGCTGAGCAGGCCCCGACAACATCACCATGCCCGCGCGACAACTCTTGTCCGACTAACGTCAACCAGGGCCAGCGATCATCGTCGGTCAGCGCCTCCCCCCGGCTCATCTTGTCGATGTTGGACTGCGGGTGGAAATGGTCGCCATCAAAGAACCGGCCGCCAATTGCGGCGGCCACCCCTTCCGCGATGGTCGATTTTCCGCAGCCCGAAACGCCCATAACGATGACAAGGCGTCTCGGTTCGTCGCTCATACGGCCAACCCTAGAAGTTTAACGACAGGTCGCGGTGACCAGCGGTGCAGGACGCCAGGAACAGGGCCTGATCTTCGTTCAGGCGCTGCTGCTGGCGAGCGCCGAGCGTTGGCGCGATGCCATCAAGATAGGCCTGCAGACCGGGCTTCAACGAAGCGGCCTCTGCCCGCCAAATCTTCTGCTCGGCATAGGCCGCGACGGCTTTTTCGTACTCAGCCATGGCCTTCGCCGGATCAGGGTTCTTGTTCTTCAACGCGCGCCGGGCTTTGGACAAAGGCGATTTCACATCGCCGGCGCCATCAACCTTGCCGAACGCTTTAGAAAGCGCATTGACCAGTTCATGCGCCTCTTCAGGCGGCGTCGTTTCAATCGTCGCCCGCATCGCGTTCAGGTCACCTTCCAACGCATCGAATTCCTCATTCGCATTCAATACGGTCAGAACCTCGACAACGCCTTCATACGACTGGTCCGCAGAGCGACGATAAGTGTTCCGCGCATTCTGTTCAGCTTTTGTCAGGGCTGAGAAGGTCTTGTACTGCCCATCCCATTCAGCCGGGATATCTGCAGTCCAACCTTCGATTGAGGTTTCAAGTTCAGCAGCCTTCGCCTCAAGCTTCGCGATATCACCGCCGGAACGAGACAAAGATGTCTTGACCTTTTTCAGCTCCGCTTCCGCTTCGCGGATTTCCTTTTGCACAAACCGCACTTCGCGGAGCAGTGGGCGGTAATCTACAGCTGCCTCATTCACCGCATCCTCTGCAACGAAAGCCTCACCAAGAGAAGCGATCGCCTTGTCAGCGCTTTCGAACGCCTTGCTCAGGTCCTTGGCCAGATCCTTAGATAACGGCGACAGGTCCAAAGTCTTGGCCGCTGAGATGGCGTCAAACGTGGCCGAAGATGAGGCGAGCTCATCGCTTACGAACTGCTCAAGGCAATACTGCAGTTTCGGGTTCCGCGGCGGTGGCGCCGTGTCAGAGGTAAAGCTGACCCGGTTCGGCAGGTAGTTCACCAGCTGCGGATAGAACCCGACAATGACCAGCGCCGTAAGCTGCAAACCGATGAATGCGATGACGCCCCTATACATCTGGATCGTCTTCACAATCGGCGGGGCGACCCCGCGCAGATAGAACAGCGCAAAGCCAAAGGGTGGCGTCAGGAAACTGGTCTGAATGTTCAAGCCGATCATGACGCCCAGCCAAACCGCCGTGATGTTGGCGGAGGGATCAGACAACAGGATCGGCGCCACAATAGGCACGACGACCACCGCGATCTCAATGAAATCGAGGAAGAAGCCGAGGAAGAAGATCACGCCCATGACGATGGCGAACTTCATCCAGAACCCGCCGGGGAGGGAATTGAGGAAATCGCGAACCAGATCCTCACCGCCGAATGCACGGAAAGCCGATGTCAGCATCGCAGCGCCGAGCAGAATGATAAAGACCAGCGAAGTCGCTTTGGCCGTTTCCAGCATCACACCGCGCAGGGTGTCTTCGATGTGGAGGACGCGGATGCCGGACCAGATCAGAGCTGTCAGCAAGAGTAGTGTTGCGATGACGCCCAGCGTGATGCCGGTGACGTCTTCGGGTGTACTGATGGCTTTGACGTTCATTTCATAGTTCGACAGCGCGTAGCCGATTATGAAGAACGAAATGATCGCCAGGAACGCCGGGATATAGGCTCCGCGTTTGCCATCAGACAGACGATACCCCGCCATGATCAACGCGCCCGCTGCACCGATGGCGCCCGCCTGGTTCACCGTCGCGATGCCCGCGATAATAGAGCCGAGGACAAGGAAGATCAGCGCCAAGGGTGGGATCAGCGTCAGCGAGACCTGCATCCAGAACTTCGCATCCCACTTACCGCCATAAGATACGGCTGGGGCCGCTTTCGGATTGATGATCGCGTAGACCAGAATGAACAGCATGTAGAGGCCGACAAGCACCATGCCTGGCACGAAGGCGCCAAGGAACATCTCGCCCGCTGACGTCGAGGTGACATCAAATTGCGTCGGCATGCTCAGCTCGCCCGTAGACGCTTTATGCAACGCCTTACGCATCGTTGACGCCTGATCGGTGGCCGATGCCAACTGGTCAGCGAGGATGATCAGAACGATGGACGGTGGAATGATCTGTCCCAGTGTGCCCGAAGCCGCAATCGTGCCGGTCGCCAGTGACTGGGAATAGTTGTTGCGCAGCATGGCCGGCAGCGAAATCAGGCCCATAGCGACAACCGTCGCGCCAACGATGCCTGTGGTTGCGGCCAACAGCGCGCCCACGAAAACAACTGAGATACCCAAACCACCCGGTACAGGGCCGAACAGTTGGGCCATGGTCAGCAGCAGATCTTCAGCAATCTTTGACCGCTGCAGCATGATGCCCATGAAGATGAACAAGGGAATGGCGATCAGGGTGTCGCGTTCAACTTCCCAATACACCCCGCGTAGGTTGGTTACCCCAGCCGATAACCATTGCGATGGGCCGCCTGAGTGAAAATAGGCGTCCGTACTGTCAGCGAATATATAGCCAGCCCCTGCAGCCAGGCCGATTGAGATGATTGCAGCGCCCGGCAATGCAAAGGCGACAGGAAAGCCAGACCCGAGGGCCCAGGCCATTATGAGTACCAGAATGGCGAGAAAGAGAAGTTCCATCAGTCAGCCCCTCAATGCGCCGCAATGTTGATGACGCGCTTACCCGGCTCGCCGCGCATATCCGCCACAGCCTCCATCAGGTAAGCGACGAATTGGATCAGCATCGTGATCGCGAAGATGCCCAAGAACAGGGCCATCTGATATTTGATGAACATGCCGACGCCACCAGTTTGGGTCACTTCGAAGTTAGCGACAGGCGAGTTGATGATCGCTGTTTTGCCGTTAAAGCCCAGCGCAATGATCACCCACGACGTCGACATCCCCAACAGGATCGAACCAATGGCGTTGACCTTGCCCTTCTTCTCGTTCCGAAACCCGGCGTAAAAGACATCGACCCGCACGTGGCCTTCATCAAGCAACGTATAGGCAGATGCGAATAGGAAGAGTGCAGCATACCAGTACCTGACCAGATCGCCCATCAACGCCTGTTCGTAAGAGAAAACGAAGCGCGAGATGACGATCAACAATTCGGCAACGACAATCATCAACGCCAGCCAGGTAAAGCCAAGCGTCCGACTGCGGATGGCGATCAGAAAGCCGACGATGATCAGTGGGATGTGGACATATGAACCGACAAAGCGTGACAGCCCGAATTTCTTGGCCATGTCTTCGCTTACGAACGCGGTCAGCAAATCTTCTGTGCGCAGAAAAGCTATTGTCGCGTCGGCGACGCCAACCATCAACACTGACCAAAAACAGGCGCGGATCAGGTAGGCGTTGAAGTCTGAAATCCGCCGTGCATCCCAGCGCAGGGCCATTGTCGGGGTTGAGACGACGTAAAATGCAGCGATTCCAATAAAGGCCAGATAGACCGCGACCTGAACCCAGGCCACTGCGCCGCCATCACCCAGCGCGCTGGACACGCCTGGAAAACCAAAGCTGACGGTGAGAACATTGTTGACCATGAATGCTGTCAGAATGCCCAACATGATCCAACTGAAGTGACGTGTCAGCAGGGCGGGTGGCCCTTCGCGCGAAATCTCTGCGCCGCCGCCTTGCATTTCTGCGGTTGTCATGAAGACCCCTCCCCTCGTCGGATTGTTCCGACGGTCTGCTTGAAGCGTTTTGCGTTGGTGTTGTCAGCTTTCGGTGCGGGCGATTACCTTCGCCTCTGATCAGAAAACCGCGATCTCAACATCAAAGCAAAACACTTTAACGAAAGGGCGGAGCCGAAGCCCCGCCCTTAGTTTAGTCAGTAGTCGCCGATCAGGCTTCGATGCCCAGAACCCGGTTACGCTGGTTCACATAAGTGCCTTCGAAAGCACTCATGAAGCCGCCGATTTCGCGCAGCGTGGACTGGAAGCTGTCGTCGATTTCAGCCGCAAGCGCAGAATGGCCACGGGTTTCTTCGTAGACTTCAGCAGCCGCATCACCAAATGCGTCCCAGACGTCGTCGTTGAACGCACGAACCTGAACGCCATGGTCGTTGATCAAACGGGCGAGGTATTCGCCGTTGTTCGCCATGTTTTCTTCGTGCTGGGCTGCATGCTCTTCGTTACATGCTGCAGTGATCACAGCCTGTTCCCAAGTTGACAGACCTGCCCACCATGCCTGGTTCATGCCGAATGCAAGGCCGCCACCTGGCTCGTGCATGCCGCCGGTGTAGTAGAATTTGGCAGCTTCGTAGAACTTCATGAAGTAGTCGTTGTAAGGACCAACCCACTCAGTTGCTTCAATCGCGCCGGATACGAGGTTTTCGTAGATCTGGCCGCCTGGAAGCGAAACGGTTGAGGCGCCGAGTTTCGACATCACCTGACCACCAAGGCCCGGGATACGCATTTTCAGACCTTTAAGGTCATCTGCGCTTTCGATCTCTTTGTTGAACCAGCCGCCAGCCTGTGTGCCGGTTGAGCCGCATGGCAGGGCTTTCAGGCCGAACTCACCGGCGATCTTGTCCCAAAGTTCCTGACCGCCTTTGAATTTGATCCAGGCGTTCCACTCTGGCGTCGTCATGCCGAATGGCACAGCGGTGAAGTACGCATAGCCAGGGTGCTTGCCCAGCCAGTAGTAGTCAGCCGCGATGTACGCCTGTGAGTTGCCTGATGCGACTTCGTCAAAGCTGTCGAATGCGCCAACGCGTTCGCCAGCGGCGAAGTACTCGGTCTGGATCTTGCCATCGCTGAGCTCAGTGATGCGAGCAGCCAGACGCTGGGCAGAAATGCCGAGACCCGGGAAGTCACGTGGCCAGGTGGACACGATGGTCATGGTTTTGTGGCCAGCAGCAAGCGCCGGGGTGGCGAGTGGGGCCGCAACTGCACCGACGGCAGCTGCTTTTAGAAAATTACGGCGTTCCATTACGGATCTCCCTATTGAACCGCCCGTTCGAGCGGTCGTGTTTGTGTGCGCCGAGTTATAGGGCAAAGTTCGGCTAGGGCAAATACGTCTGCGTTATGAAATATAGGCGCCTCATTTTTGATCAACGGGCAGCCGTTGGCGGGCCAGTGTGGCGAAATATTCAACCCCAAGTGGCAATACATCATCATTGAAGTCGTATGAGGGGTTATGCAGTGCAGCACTGTCGCCATTGCCCATCATAATGAAGTTGCCCGGCACATGGGCCAGAAGGCGCGCAAAATCCTCTGACCCGCCAATTTTCGCCGCCTCAGAATTCACATTTCCGGGCGCTGCAACCATCTGAGCGGCCTGAACAGCATGGCCCGTAAGGGCCGCATGATTCACCACGGGAACAAATTCACGGGAATAATCCACTTCGATTGAGCATCCATGTGCGGCGCCAACGCCCAAAGCGACCCGGCGCATCACCTCTTCTATGCGCTTGCTGACCGCCGGATCGAAACTGCGGCAATCACCTAGTATTCGCACGCCACCTGCAATGGCGTTCCGCGTTCCGTCGGATAGAAACTCAGTGACCGAAACCACTGCTAACTGTGAAGGATCAACCTGCCGCGAAACAATGGTCTGGAGGTTCATCACGATTGCTGAACCAGCAACAATCGCGTCGTTGATCTCGTGCGGCCGCGACGCATGCCCGCCGACACCCTGCACCCGAATCTCAAAATTATCCTCGGCCCCCATGAACCCACCGGTGCGGGTTTCAAAGTGGCCAACGGGAAGACCGGGCCAGTTATGCAGGCCGTATGCCTCTTCATGCGGAAAACGATCCAAAAGCCCGTCATCCAACATCGCGATCATGCCCTTGCCCCATTCTTCGGCGGGCTGGAAAATCAGATGAACAACACCATTGAAATCTCGTGTTTCAGCCAAAGTCTTCGCAGCGCCAAGCAGCATGGTTGTATGTCCGTCATGGCCGCAGGCGTGCATCACCCCGGGCGTCTGCGACCGATAAGACGATTCGCCTGCTTCTTCTATGCGCAACGCATCCATGTCGGCGCGGAACGAAATCGCGCGATTACCCTCGCCGGCCCTAAGGGTCGCGACGACGCCGGTCCCACCGACGCCTTCGGCTACTTCCTCAATACCGAATGACCGCAGCTTTTCAGCGACAAAGGCGGCAGTCTGCACCTCTTCAAACCCGAACTCCGGATTCTGATGCAAATGCCTGCGCCAGCTGGTCATCTCTTTGTGCAGGTCAGACATAGTCTCATGATCAGCCATCGCCATAACTCCAGGTCTTTTGGCGCCAAATATCCGCCGTGTGATGTTCATCCAAAGAGTTAAACGAAACAGGCCGCCCCAAAAGGGACGGCCCAAATAGTCTTAGCACTTGCGGTCAGTTCGTCTGGGGAACCCAGTTTGTCCAAGTGCTTTTGTTATCGGCCAGCCAGGCAGAGGCAACGTCTTCGATGTCTTTACCTTCGATGTCGATCGCAAGAATCAGACCAGCCTGTTCGTCATTCGACAGACGGAAGTTCTCGATCAGCTGAACGACCTGCGGGTGGTCATCGCTAAGGTCAGGGCGACCGTAGTTATAGGTCACATCTTCCGGCCAATCAGACACAGGCCATGCTTCTTCGGAATGTGGCGGCAGGCCAATTTCGACCAGATCCAGTTCCGCAAAGATCCAATGCGGCGTCCAAGCGTAAGCGAGGAATGGCTCTTTGCGCGCATAAGCTGCTTTCATTTCTGCCCAGTGAGCGGTCTCAGACCCAAGTTCAACCAACTGATAGTCAAGGCTCAAGCCTGCGATCCGCTCTGCGTCCTTGCATTCCCACGCAGCAACAGGGCACCCGATGAGGCGGCCTTTGTCGCCAGATTCCAGCGTTTTGAAGAGGCCTTTGTACTTGTTCAGATCAGCATAGGTTTTCAGATCAGGCGCAACAGCGCCGTCGCCTTCAATCATGTAACGTGGCACGAAATAGCCAGACTGACCGATCACACCGACGGGCGCAAAGTATTTCACCGATCCATCGCCACCATATTCGGTGACATATTTTTCCTTGGTAGTGGAATAGGATGGCCACGTCTCACAAGCGAAGTCCAAATCGCCGCCGCGCAGGCCTTCTGCAACACCCGGGCCAGACGGCATAGTAATGCGCTTCACTTTGTAATCCATCTCGTTCTCAAGGATCTGATGGATGATCTCACAGGTTACCGCGCCGCCGGTCCAGTCAGCGACGGGCGCTTTCAGCAGGCCGCCAGCGGATGCAGGGGCCGCCACGGCCAGGCCAATTGCGGCGCCGACCAAAGCAAAAGTCGTTTTCATAGGTTGTCTCCCAGTTGGGTTTACGTTTGTTGTCGCCCGCATATCTTTGCGGTTGGTTCAAACGCTATCCAGACAAGAAGAACCTGTCTACGTCATTTCAAACCTAAAGCGGCCCACTGGTTTGCGGTGATGGCGAGCGAAAGCCGATCCAACACAACCGCCATGAGAACGATGCCCAGACCCGCTGTCAGACCCTTTCCCGTGTCGGCAATGTTCATGGCGTCATAAACCTCTTTGCCAAGGCCCAATCCGGCGACCAGCGGCGTTACGGTTTGCATCGCCAAGGCCATGATCACGGTTTGATTCACACCCAGCATGATTGACGGCAACGCCAGTGGAATTTTCAGCTTAACCAACGCTTGCAACGGCGTCGTCCCAAAACTGCGAGCTACCTCATCCACCTCAACCGGCACTTGTCGCAGGCCCAGCGCCGTTGCGCGGATAACAGGTGGGATCGCGTAAATGACAGTCGCGATCACCGCCGTCGTCGGGTTGCCGCCAAAGAAGAATAACGCGGGCACTAGATAGACGAAGGCGGGGATCGTTTGCATCGTATCAAGGATCGGCCGCAGGATCATATCGGCTAACCGCGAATAGGCCGCCCAAACGCCAAACGGAATGCCGATCAACAGACAGAACAACACCGAAACCGTAGTGCCTGTGATCGTATACATCGTCAGGCCCCACAGGCCGCTGGCGCCGCAGAACAAAAGGCTTAGCACCGTCAGTAAACCCAAACGCCATCCTGCAATGTACCAAGCGATAGCCGTGAAAAGGACTGACACATACCACCACGGCAGATGCGTCAGGAAAAAGTCGATAGGCTTCAGAAAGTAAAGATAGGTGATCGCCCGCATCCACTGTGTCACAGAATAGAACGGTGGATAGATAGTCAGCGCGGCAATCGCGTCATCCACAGGCTTGCGGATGGAAAACTCCCAATCGCCCGGATAATCACCCGGTCGCCAAGACCGAGGGGCGTATTCCTGCAGAATCATTATGATCGCGATCAGCGTCAAAGCCATGACCAGATGAGGGCGTTTTCCGATCACTTCTCCTGCCGGCTTAGAGATTACGCCCACAGCTTTCGCCACTGCGCGGGTGATCGCAGTGGAAACCGTCGCAACCCCAACCCAGACGACGTTGATGGTTTGCTCAATCCAGCGGGCGAGGAAATATGGCTCCCAGCTTTGTGGTAACAGCCGGAACAGCATCTCGCCCCGGTTTAGCTTTGGCGCTTCGGGCTGTGAACTCATCGCCTGACTGAGCCGGTCAAAAATGATGGCCATGGCAACGATGCATAGACCACCCTCCAACGACCAGCCGACTTTCAGCTTTACGATGGCTTTCCAGACCTGTTCGCCGAGGCCTCCACCGCCAACGAAGACTGCGAGAACCGCCAGCGCCAACGCCATCATGATTGTCTGGTTCACGCCCAGCATGATCGACGGCAACGCCTGCGGGATCTGAACCTTGAACAGCATCTGGCGCGGGGTGCAGCCGTAGGACCGAGCCGCCTCAACCATTGTTTCCGGCACCTGCCGAATGCCAAGGTTAGTCAGGCGGATCATCGGCGGCATGGCGTAGATCATCACCGCCATCGTCGCCGCTGTCGGCCCTATGCCAAAGAAAAAGATCGCAGGCAGCAAATAAACGAAAGCGGGCATGACCTGCATCGTGTCGAGGATCGGGCGAACGGCCGCCTCAAACCGGTCCGACTGGGCGCTCGCAACACCGATCAGAACGCCGAAAAAGATGCTGAGACCAACGGAAATGCCCATCATCGAAAGCGTGGACATCGCCTCGTACCACATGTCGAATGCGCCCCACATCATCACGCCCAGAGTGGTGATGATGGCAAGGCGAAGACCGCCGTAAGCCAGCGATGGGACAACAAGGCCGATCAAGACCACCCACCACGACACGGTCCAAAGGAATTCTTCCACCGTTTCCAGCGCCCAACCAACACCTGAAGATATAGCGCGGGTCAGCCAGCGCAGATTCGCTTTCAGCCAATCTTCAGCGTTGTTTACCCAATCGGCAAAGGGAAAGCGGGATGTGGCGGCTTCGGGAAAGACCTGCTCTTCGCCAATCGTGTAAAGGACAATCAACGATAGGATAAGAATGATCGCCGCCCCACCCGCGCGCGCCCAAGGCCCGTTCAGATCAAGTCCCTTGCCGGTTGGATTTGCTATATCCGCCATCGTTGCACTGCTCCCCTATTCAAGGGAACTACAAACGGGATAGCGGCGGATGGCAACGACAAATTCTGTAAGCGCCCGGAAAGTCAATTTTTCACTGCGGGTCCGGATGTGTGAAACCACGTATCTGCGAAAAGTTGATAGCACTTTAATACGCAATAATATCTGCGTCTTACCTGTGGTTTCACGCGTGAAACCTTTCCCCAATTTCACACCTGACCTTTTGACTTCAAATATCCCCGCTGGCTGCTATGGCAGCACCAACAACGACTGAAGTTGCGAGTTTTCCTTGAGTTAGCTGCATTCACAAGCAAGATGCCTGTCAGCAGAGGGGATACGCGTGAGCCAAGCCAAGATTACATGTCGAAACGTCTGGAAAGTCTTCGGACCCAACCCGAAACGGGCGTTGGATACGCTGGACAAATCCGCCAGCCGTGCAGCCGTTCAGGAAGAAACCGGTCATGTCGTGGCCGTAAAGGACGTCACTTTCGACATACAAGAAGGTGAGACGTTCGTGGTGATGGGTTTATCCGGCTCAGGCAAATCCACGCTGGTTCGCTGTATCAGCCAATTGATCGAACCGACCGGCGGCGAGGTTGTTATCGACGGCGATGATGTCACCAAGTTAAGTGACAAAAAGCTGATCGATCTGCGCCGCCACAAGATGGCGATGGTGTTCCAGCACTTTGGTCTATTCCCTCATCGTACAGTTCTCGACAACATCGCCTTCGGGCTTGAAGTTCGAGGTGAAGACAAGACCACGCGAAACCAGCGGGCGATGGACGTCATCAACCTTGTTGGCCTTGCCGGGTGGCACGACAACTACCCACGCGAATTGTCTGGCGGCATGCAGCAACGCGTCGGCCTTGCCCGAGCAATGGCTGCTGACCCGGAAATCCTGATCTTTGATGAGCCGTTCTCAGCCCTCGACCCGCTGATCCGTCGCGAAATGCAGGATGAGCTTCTTGATCTGCAATCGAAACTCAAAAAGACGATGGTCTTCATCACCCATGACTTTCTGGAAGCGATCAAGATGGGCGACCACATCGCGATCATGAAGGATGGCGAGATCGTCCAGATCGGCACACCCGAAGAAATTGTCGCCAACCCCGTCGACCAGTACGTGGCCGATTTCACAGAGGACGTACCGCGTTACAAAGTGCTGTCAGCGGGCAAAGTCATGCGGCCTGTCAGCGGCGCCGCGAATGGGACACACCCGATTCCCGCCTCTGCTAAAATCGAAAGCCTCATCGAACGGATGGCAGATACAGACGCCGTGCTGCCCGTGGCTGACGCTGCGGGGGCCATTGTGGGTGAGATCGACCGCGCGATAATCATGCGGGCGATGATGACTAAAACGTAAATCCGCTACCTATAAGGAAGGGAGTTAGCGATGTATGACGACCTGACGAACTACCCGAAACCACTCACCGACACGCCGGAGGAAAGCTTTACCCTCCCTAACTGGATGTACACTGATCCAGCGGTTTACGAGCTGGAAAAAGAGCGGATCTTCTACCGAACGTGGCAGTATGTCGGCCACAAGACCCTGTTCCAGAAGCCCGGCGACTACGTCACCGCGCAGATCGCCGACCAGAACGTCTTTGTCATGATGGGCGGAGATGGAGAGCTGAGGGGCTTCTACAACGTCTGCCAACACCGGGCGCACGAGCTGTTGCCCGCAGGCATCGGCAATGTCGAACGCGCCATCGTCTGCCCCTATCACGCATGGACGTTCGAGAGGGAGGGCGCCCTGCGCGGCGCGCCCCGCACCCAGCATCGCCCTGGGTTCAACAAGGCGGATTACAGCCTCAAGCAGCTTAGGCTTGAGATGTTCGCAGGCTGCGCCTTCGTGAATATGGACCCTGACGCGATCCCGCTGAAGGATATTGCAGGCGATCTAGAGGCGGATATCCTCGCCAAGGTTCCCTATCTCGACCGCCTCATCGGCGCGCGGGAAAACACGCTTGGCGAGACCGATATCAAGGCGGGCTGGAAGGTCGTCGTCGACAATTATGTTGAGTGCTATCACTGTGATCACGCCCACCCTGACTTCGCCGACATCCTCTGCATGGACGATTATCGGCACGACACGTACGACCAGTGGGCGCGTCAGTTGGGACCGGTCGTAAGGCACGAAAACTCCGCCTACAATGTAGGCAAGGATGAACCGGTGCAGCAGTCTTCTTTCTGGTTCCTCTGGCCCAATACAACGTTCAACATTCTGCCAGGGGCCGAAGAGTTGAACATCTCAGTCGTTCGTCCAACTGGGCTGGAAGATACCTATTTCGGTGGCCATTCGTTCTCCACCTCGGGTGAGTTTGACCCCCAACGCATGGCCTATACAGCCGATGTGCTGGTGCCGGAAGATATCGGTCTCTGCGAAAGTGTGCAGCGTGGGCTAAAGTCGAAAGGCTATTCCCAAGGACCACTGGTCGTTGATCCCGATCGGTCTGGTCGGGGAGAGCATGCACTGCATCACTTCCACAGATTAGTGCAAAAGGCGCTTGGGTGACCGCCCAACGCGTCGCAATCGTCACTGGTGGTCTCAGCGGCATTGGCGCCGCTGCGGCCCGCGCATTGGAAGCGGCGGGATGTACGGTCGCCGCCGCATCCAGATCGGGTGGCTTCGCCCCGCTGGATGTAAGCAATACCGAGTCAGTTTCTTGTTTCGTCGAAAAGGTCCGCGCCGATCTTGGTGCGCCAACCATCCTCGTGAATTCCGCCGGGATCTACCGCGGCGCGGCGATTCAAGAACAAACCGACGAGGACTGGGAAACGGACATTGGCACGAACCTAACTGGCGTGTTCAAGATGACCCGCGCCGTCCTGCCGGATATGCACGCGGCAGGCTGGGGACGGATCGTTAACATCGCATCAACCGCAGCGCATCTCGGCGCATCAACATATGCTGCATATTGCGCGTCCAAAGCGGGGGTGGTGGCCTTGTCGAAAGTGACTGCAATCGAAGGCGCGCCCTATGGCGTCAATTGCGTGTCTATCAGCCCGACATGGATCGAAACACCAATGATGGACGGCGCAGTCGCTCGAGGCATGTCGAAAGACTGGATAGCTTCGCAGAACCCACAGAACCGCCTGGTGCAGCCTGATGAGGTTGGCGCTTTAGTGGCGTTCTGCTGCTCAGACGCAAGCCCCGCGCTTACGAACGAAGATATCAAAGTGAACGCAGGTGCAGAATGGTAGACCACTCAAACTACGACCGCGCAGCCAGAGAATGGGACGCGAACCATATCATCCATCCGTGGCATGATTTCGCCGCGCCAGATCCGGACGCCCGTAGTTTCGTTACGCATGGCGAGGGCGTTTACATTCATACAGATGATGGCCGACGGTTGTTGGATGGCCCTGGCGGCATGTGGTGCGTTCAGATTGGTTATGACCGCCCTGAAATGGCCGATGCCATGGCGGATCAAGCCCGCCGCCTGCCGTATTTTTCGCCGTTCAACGCATCGAACGCTGTCTCTTCAGAACTGGCGGGAAAACTGGCTGAAATCAGCCCCGGCGATCTGAACAATGTGTGCTTCACCACCGGTGGCTCAACCGCTGTCGATGCAGCGCTGCGATTTGTTCAGTTCCGTAACAATGTGCTTGGACGGCCCGAAAAAAAGCGCTTCATCTCACGCCAGTTCGCCTATCACGGCTCAACCTATCTTTCGGCATCGGTCAGCGGGAAAGAACGCGACGGATCGATGATGGATGTCGATCAATCAGTTCGTATCCTGCCCGATGTCTGTCCATCGCGCCGCCCAGCAGAGCAATCAGAAGCAGCGTTTCTTGAAGAGAAAATAGCTGATTTGAGAAACGCGGTCATTGAGATTGGCCCTGACACCGTCGCCGCCTTTATTGCAGAGCCGATCCTCGCGTCAGGCGGCGTGATCATTCCACCTGCCGGATATCATGCTGCTTGCAAAGCCATTTGCGAAGAATTTGACGTCGTTTACATTTCGGATGAAGTCGTCACTGGATTTGGCCGTCTCGGCCACTGGTTTGCATCGCAAGAGGTTTACGGGATCACACCCGACATCATTACCTCAGCCAAAGGGCTGACGTCTGGCTACGCCCCGCTGGGCGCATGTCTAATATCGGATCGTTTGCTTGAGGGGCTGGGCGAAGCTGGTCAAGCTTTCAAGAATGGCTTCACTTATTCGGGCCATCCGGTTTCTAGCGCAGCGGCGCTGAAGAACATCGAGATTTTCGAACGAGACGACATTCTCGCCCACGTTCGCGAAGTAACGCCGCTATTTCAGCGGCGACTACAGGCGCTACAAGACCATCCGCTGGTTTGCGATGCACGAGGCGCTGGTTTGGTTGGGTGTTTGGAATTGTCCGCAGACGGCGCGCGCACGCCTGAAACTTTGGCGCGGGATTACCAGCTGGGCGCCTTAGTCGATCAGTTCTGTCAAAAACGGGGGTTAATGGTTCGTCCTATCATCAACCTTGCGGTAATGTCCCCGCCGTTAGTGATCACGCAATCCGAAATAGGCCAGATGTTCGACATCCTCGCCGCTGCATTGGATGATGCGAAAGCGGTGCTGGCTAGGCCCCCGCAATCCGGTTGATACAGATCAGTCTCACGTTGCCAGGCAACAGCTTTCAAAAACGTTGGCGCGGCGCCTAGCCCCGCCAACAGCATTCAAATATTGCCAGACAACTAGGTCAGCTAATGAACCGTTGATGACTCTGAAAGGCGCAGGATTTCATCCTTCAAACGCAGTTTTTCACGTTTCATCTCAGTAATCTGAAGGTCGTCAGAGCCAGGGCTTCGCGTCTCGATTTCAATTTTCTGCTCAAGCACAGCGTGCTTTCGGCGAAGTTCGTCCAGATGTGACGAAACACTCATGATATATCTCCTGATGGTTACGAAGCTATTCCAGAAAAGTAGAGCACCGAATCGGCCTCCTGTCAGTGTTTTTCTGCATCTATTTATGCCGTCCGGGTTGTCCTGTTTATTATGGGCAGTTCAGGTCGCTTCAGGTCCGCCAACGCAACAAGCACGCCCCCTGATGCAATCGCCATGATACCAAGTAATCCAGCCGGGGTTGGCGTCTCATTTAGGACCACGGCGCCAAGGCCGACTGAAGACACAGGCGCAGCATAGAAAAACGGCGCCAGCGTCGACGCCGCAGCCCAGCGATGCGCAATCAATGTCGCCGCTTGACAGATAGTTGAAATCATACCAATCAGCACAAACAGGCCGATAGTCGGCCAAGATAGGGGAATTGCGTCGCCGGATAGCGCCAATGGCGCTGTGCACACTGCCGCCATCAGGGACTGGATCACTGCCGCGCTTGGCGGATCTTCGGCTTCAGACGCCATTTTCGCTGCAATCAGGTAAAAGGCGAACAGCACCCCCGACAAGATGGCAAGCGCACCGCCCAGATTGAACGCACCTGTGTGATCTAGGATAGCGATGGCGCCAAACAAAGCCAGCCCTGTGCCGATGGATTTCACCAGGCCCAGGCGTTCGCCCAACAAAGTCGCTGACAGGCCGGTTGAAATGACGGGGGCGAGATAGAAGCCCGCCATCACATCCGCAAGCGGCGCATGCATCAGGGCGCCAATCAGGCAAATGATCGAACAAGCTGCAATGGCTGCACGCAAAAACTGACCGGACATATCAGTAAGCGGCGGAAGCCGGAATCGTTGGGAAAGAATCAACACACCCAGCCCAAATGCGCCGCCGGCGAGGTAACGACCGAAACAGATGAATATCGCCCCATAGCTGACAGCCAATAGTTTTGCGAACAGATCTCCAACCAGGGCCAACGACGCAGCCGCGACCACCAGAAAAATCGCAATCAGTTGTCGACTGCCGTTCACGTGTTTCCCCACACTATCCGATTTGGGTCGCACAACTTGGCGCGCCAGCCGACGCAAACCCACTAGCAACAGGTTAACGTGAAAAGTGTTAACAAGCGTTTGATTACGCCTTAGCTGGCAGCGTCAAGCGCCGCGAGCTGCCGTTTCGAAGCGCAGCCACGCCAAGCCTCACGCAGGGCCAACTCCGCATCTTCCTGGGTCAGATCCGCAAGCGGCGCTTTCGTCCATCCGCGTTCGCCCCTGCCCCCATTCGCATTGTAAGTGTAGGCGGCCTTGCTCATCAGAATGGCCTGCGTTTCGGGCGTCAGCTTAAATCCCGCAACATCTTCCTGGGTCAGCGTTGCAAATATCTTCTTGCGCAATCTGAAATCCAGCGCGCCCATATGGCCACCCGGTTCAACTTCGGGAAGATTAGCGACCAAATCGGTGAAGGTTTGGCGTTCCATGACGAAACGTTAAAACGTCAGCGCGGCGCCGTCTCGTAAAATTGCTGTTGCCACCTCAGAATAATCCTCACGATCTGCGCCATGATGGGCGCCATCATGCAGAACAAGCGGCGGCGCCAGCCGGAAAGGACCACGAGCGCCTTTGCGGGCGGTCAACACCATGCGTTTGGCAGGTCGACCTGCCCTGGCTTGCAAAGGCAGCACCGCGATGTCGCCGACCATTGAATGCAGGGCATGCATTGCTTCTGGTAAAGCGTCGATCTGATGCACCATGGCGAACCCGCCCTTCGGCTTCAGCCGTCGCAGGCAGGCGGTGATCCAATCAGACAACGGCCTTTCTGCGCGGCGCGCTATAGTGCGGTCTGTCTTTGGCGAAGTGGAATTGTTCGCCCTGTAAAATGGTGGATTGGTCATTATCCAATCGAAAGGTTCTTCGAAAAGTTTAGGGGGCGGCGCGAAAAGATCGCCATGCCACACCGTGTTAACGCCATTACGCCTCGCCAAATCAGCGTATTCCGCCTGAAATTCGAGGCCATGCAGATTAACGTCTGGGACCCGGGCCTTCAGACAAAGACCCGCAGCCCCCGCCCCACAACCAACGTCAAGCACACTATCGCCCACACGAGCAGCCGTCGCCGCCGCCAGGAACACTGCATCCGACCCAGACCGCACGCCTTGTTTTGGTTGATCAAGCACAACCTTACCGCCGAGAAAGGCGTCACGGCTAAGCGCTTCGCCCTCAGTCACCGCTTTTCCACAAGCTCAATCTCATTATCGCGGAGGATCGCACGCGCAATGAAAGCATCGCCTCTGGCGACCATCAAACGACGCGGAAGAATGCCAATAGATCCGTCAAGGACGCTCATGTGGACGTCCAGAACGAAGCAGTCTATATCCTCAGCGCGAAGCAGCGCTTGGGCGAAACTAAGCACTGTTGGATCATTGGTTTTGAGAAGCTCTTCCATGCGATCGCCACTTTATTAGGCGCCGTGCTGGGGGCCAAGACCCTTACGCAAGATAGGTGCGATTTGTCTGACGCTTTTACCCGCCTCTCCGAATTGGTCGCGCCTGAAATGGAGGCTGTTAATCAGGCCATCCGTCAGCGTATGCAGTCAGAACACGCGCCCCGCATCCCTGAACTATCAGCCCATCTGATTGAAGCAGGCGGAAAACGGCTGCGACCTATCCTTACGCTCGCAGCCGCAAACATGTTTGGATACCAAGGCGACCATCAGATCCGATTGGCCGCGGCGGTCGAATTTATCCATACCGCGACATTGCTGCATGACGATGTGGTCGATGAAAGCGCCAAGCGGCGTGGGCGTCCCACCGCGAACATTCTTTGGGACAACCAATCCAGCGTTCTGGTCGGCGACTATCTTTTCTCACGTTCGTTTCAGTTGATGGTCGAAACCGGGTCGCTGCGGGTTCTGGACATCCTCGCCAATGCTTCTGCGGTCATCGCCGAAGGAGAGGTTCTTCAGCTTTCCTCACAAAACGACCTGTCAGGCGGCGAAGATCGGTATTTCCAGGTTATTCGCGGTAAAACGGCCGAGCTGTTTTCGGCTGCTGCTGAAGTTGGTGGAGTTATTGCCGGCGCCACCGACGCAGAGGTAAAGGCCCTTCGCGCCTATGGCGACGCGCTTGGCATTGCGTTCCAACTGGTAGACGATGTGCTGGATTATGGTGGCGCATCAGCGGCAATGGGCAAAGATGTCGGCGATGACTTTCGCGAGGGCAAAGCCACCCTCCCCGTCCTGATCGCCTATGCAAAAGCTGACGAAGCAGGCCGCGTGTTTTGGGAACGGGTGATTGAAGATCATGAGCAGGAAGACGCTGATCTGGAAGAAGCCCTAAGCCTAATTGACGCCGCCGATGGACTTGAAGAAACCAAGGCCCGCGCTCGCCAGTATGGTCAAGATGCGAAAGATGCGCTGGCAGTCCTGCCGCAAACACCAGTGACCCATGCGTTGGGCGATGTCGTGGATTTTGTCATCTCACGGGCATATTAAAGCGCCCACCTTCGGACTCAGGCCGTTTGAACGACGGGGAAAACGGTCAGAAACGCTCTGCCCGCAGAACCTGGCAATCGCTGACCGTGACGACGCCGATATGGCGCTCAACCACTTCGAAAACGTGTTTTAGCAGATCATCCAGTCTTTCAGGCCGGATTACACAGATAACCTGCACCATACCCCCTGCACGGCTGACTTGCCCTTCTGCTGTCCATGCGCCTGATCGGCCAGACCCGCCGATAACGGGAACGACTGTGTAACCCGTGACGCCAGACGCTTCTATCGCGTCAGTCAGGCGCCTCTGCATCGGAGATTCCACAATGATCGCCACGCGTTTTGCATCATGTGTCTGCATTGGGTCAGCCTCCAGTAATCGCCTGCGCGACCGCCAGATACAGCGGCAAGCCAAGCGTCAGATTAAACGGGAATGTCATGCCTAGTGACAGGGGCAGGTAATTACCAGCATCTGCCTCAGGCACAGCAACACGCATTGCGGCAGGAACGGCGATATAGGACGCTGACGCCGCCAAAACCATCAGAAGAAGCACCCCGCCCGTCGACAGACCCAACAACAGGGCGGCGCCAGCGCCAAACGACGCGCCGATGGGTGGCATCAGTACGCCAAACAACAAAAGTCTCAGCGTTATGACGCCCCGGCTTTGCCGAATGCCGCGGCCCGCAACCAGACTCATATCGAGCAGGAACAGGCATAGCGCGCCTTTAAACGGCGATACGATGAAGGACTCAATTTCAGCCAGCCCATCTTTCCCCGTGATCATGCCAATCGCGAAAGCGCCAACAAGCAATACGATCGAACCATTCAGCAATATTTCCCGCCAAAGATGGCCATCCATGCATTTTTCGCCGCCCCCGGCGCTTAGCAGTCATAGCGCAGACAGGATTGCCGGCGCCTCCATCGCGGCGGCTACGGCGACCATATACCCCTCAAACGGAATATCCGGACCTTCCAGCACAGACGTCCCGGCGACAAACGTGACGATAGAAATCGACCCATAATGCCCGGCGACTGCCGCCGCATTTGTGCGATCCAATCGCGTTAGCGCTTTGAGCAGGGTAAAGGCTACGAAAGGCAGTGCTGCGGACAGGATCACACCCATGAGAATTGCAGCGCCAAGATTTAGGTCTACGCCATGATCTGCGACGCTGACCCCGCCTTTGAAACCAATAGCGAACAAGAGGTAGATCGATAGCGCCTTGGCCGCTGCTTCAGGAAACGTCAGATCAGATCGCGCCAGCGCCGCACCGAGGCCAAGAACAAAACTTAGAATCAAGGGCGAGCTCAGATTATTAATCGCGAGAGTCAGAAGCCCATCCATGCGATCCCCTCACAATTTTCCTAAAGTGGAACTTCAACTAGGGTGAGCTGGCCGAACGAAAAGTGGCAGCGTCTGTCCGCCGCAGGGCAGGCTTCAGAAGCAGGCGGCGACGAGTTTTCTGAACGCATCAGCACGATGGCTCATCTCATGCTTTTTCGCCGGGTCCATTTCACCAAATGTCTGGTCAAAGCCATCGGGCGTGAAGATCGGATCAAATCCAAACCCCTGCGCGCCACGCATCGGCCAGCCGACAACGCCCTTCACTTCACCTCGAAACACCTCGTCATGCCCGTCAGGCCAAGCCAGGCAAAGCGTGCAAACAAAACGTGCTGACCTTGGATAGGGCGCATTCTTCTGCTCCAGCAGGTCCCAAACCTTTTTCATAGCCATTGGGAAATCACGGCCATTTGGCGTCTCCGCCCAATCTGCTGTGTAAACGCCTGGCGCACCATCCAAACCGTCCACTTCGATACCACTGTCATCGGATAGCGCGGGGAGGCCACCAGACTTTGCTGCAAAATGCGCCTTGATCCGTGCATTTCCGGCAAAGTTGTCTTCCGTCTCTTCCGGCTCTTCAAAGCCAAGATCACCGGCTGAAACCGTCTCAATTCCGAACGGAAGCAGCAAATCACCGATTTCGCGTACTTTGCCTTGATTGTGCGAAGCGACGATCAACCGTCCGGGCGCCAGTTTGCGGGTCATGTTTGCCCCTCTTCTAGGACAAACACATCGTCCGTCTGATCAATTCTGGCTGCAAACCGATAGCCACGCCCACAGACATGTGAGCGTACAGATTCGTCGCCACCTGGGACGCGGTTATTCTCAATCAGGATGCAGCGTGGCTGCAGTTTTTCCAGATCAACCCCGCGCAGCACCTCTTCTTCGGCGCCTTCCACATCGATCAGCAACAGATCACAGCTTTGAAGGTCAGGCAGCAATTCGGCCAACGGCGCACAGTCCATGGACATCACCTCATGGTCGTAAGCCGCCAGATCCTCTGCCTGGGCAACGTCCGCAAAGCCGCCAAGATTGTATTCCCAACCTTCTTTTTCCGTAAACCGGATGAAATCCCGGGACGCGGATCTGTCCGAAACAGCGGCGTTCAGAAAAGGCGTTTTTCGTTCAGTCCAAAGAGGGGCGTACTTGTCCTGCGCGTCTATCGCAAAGCCGGTCCAACCCTGCTTTTCGAAGTAAGCGCTGTTGTTGTCCACAAACGGCAATGCGCAACCGATCTCTACAAACACACCCGCTTCCCGCCCATCAAAGTGGCGCGTCCAAAGGTAATGATCCTGCCCGTGCTGAGAATTGAACCCCTGCTTTAACAGCGCCTGGCGTTCTTCGCTGCTGTAGTCGATGATTTCGACGCCGGGGTGGCGTGCCTTGAGCCGGCGCAGTTCTTCTTTCGCCTTCATCACCCCATACGACTTCTGCGCCAATGGCCCCACACCGGGGATGCGGATTAAAACCGGCTTAAGCGCCGCTTTTAATCGTTCCAGGCTCACGCGATCGCCGCTTTCTGCGCATCGATCAGTTCAGCGACACCTTTACGGGCGAGGCCCAGCATCTCCATGAACTCGGCTTCGGAAAATGGCATCCCTTCGGCGGACCCCTGCAGCTCAACCATCCCGCCAGAGCCTGTCATGACAAAGTTGGCGTCAGTTCCAGCTTCCGAATCCTCTGGGTAGTCCAGATCCAGCACCGGCTGACCCTGATAAATGCCGCATGAAACGGCCGCGATATGTTCAGTGATCGGATTTTCGGCGATCTCGCCTTTATCCACCAGTGTCTGCGCCGCCAGACGCAGCGCAACCCAGCCACCTGTAATCGATGCGCAGCGTGTGCCGCCATCTGCCTGCAGCACATCACAGTCGACCGTGATCTGACGTTCGCCGAGAAGAACCCGATCCACCCCAGCGCGCAGACTACGCCCTATCAGACGTTGGATTTCCTGGGTGCGACCACCCTGCTTGCCTGCCGTCGCTTCACGACGCATGCGGCTGCCGGTCGAACGAGGCAACATTCCATACTCAGCCGTCACCCAACCAAGGCCAGTGTTGCGCAGGAACGGCGGTACGCGTTCTTCCAGTGAAGCCGTGCACAGAACATGGGTGTCACCGCAACGGATGATGCAGGATCCTTCGGCATGCTTGGTGGCGTTGATGTCGATAGAGATGTCGCGCATTACGTCGCGCGCGCGGCCGGATGGGCGCATGGGCTGTTCCTTTTGCAAATTTGAGAGGGGTGTAAACCGAAGCCAGTGGCTGCGTCCACCGCAGCCAGCGGTTCTTGCGGAAAATTTGCAATCAGATGGGTGTCTGAATGGCTCCGGCGGTAGGATTCGAACCTACGACCAATTGATTAACAGTCAACTGCTCTACCACTGAGCTACGCCGGATCAGCCTGTCAGCGGAGCGGGGTTTAGCAGAGGCTTTTCTGGGCGTCCAGCGCGAAAGTGCCAGCTTTCGCACCTTACCCCCAGCTTTCAACGCGATCAGGGTTGACGCGACCTGAAAAAGTCCGCGCTAGTGGTCTGACAAAAATCTAATCGGGACCCAACCCAAGGTGGCGGCAGTGGAGACCCCTCTATTCGAAGCAAACGGCCTGCTGAAACAGTTTCCAGGCGTTCTGGCGGTTGATAATGTGTCATTCAGCGTCGGAAAAGGTGAGATTCACGCCCTTTTAGGTGAGAATGGCGCTGGAAAATCGACGCTAGTCAAAATGATCTATGGCATCCTCAGGCCTGATGTTGGCGACATGAAGATGAGCGGCGCGCAATACGCCCCTTCGCGTCCCAGCGAGGCGCGGGCAACCGGCGTTGGCATGGTTTTTCAACACTTTTCTTTGTTTGAAGCTCTCACAGTCGGCGAAAATGTCGCGCTTGGGATGAACAAAGCCCCTAAGACCAAGGAACTGAACGCACGTATTCGCGAAGTGAGCGAAGCATACGGCCTGCCTCTCGATCCGACCCGTCTGGTTGGCGATCTTTCGGTTGGCGAACGTCAGCGTATCGAAATTGTCCGCAGCCTTCTGCAGAACCCACAGCTTCTGATCATGGATGAACCGACATCGGTTTTGACCCCA
>CALKOT010000055.1 GCA_938092015.1 uncultured Paracoccaceae bacterium | reverse complement strand
TGACGCGATGCGCCAGCGGTAGGGGCGGCAGATCGTCCGCCGCAGCTAAAACGCGCATCCCGGTATCGACTGATCCTGCGGGCAGCACACCGACGCCAAGCCCCGCGCGGATCGCGGCGCGAAGGCTGGAAAAGCTGCTGCTGCGATAGCTCGGCTTCCAATCCCTGCCCACCGCTTCCAGCGCCGTGGAAGGTATATCCCGCCACCAGCAATCACGATCCAGGATCGCAAGCGGTAACGGCGCATCGTGGTCGAGCACATATGATAGGCCGCAAACCCAAACGGAACGTTCCACAGACAAAGCTTCACCTGGCAGGCTGTGAGGGCCAGAGCAGACGGCGATGTCCAACTCCCCCCGTTTCAACGCATCCGGGAAGTGGGCGGTGCAACCCGATTGAGCGGTGATCTCAACGCCGGGGTTCTGGGCTGCAAATTCCGCCAGTGCCGTTTCAAGGATCATGTCGTCGAAATCATCGGGAATGCCGACGGCGATGCTGCCGGTGATGGGTTGGTCAAACAGGGTCGTCGTGCGTTGCAGTTCGGCCAACGCGCGGCGGGCTGCTGGCAGGAACTGGCGGCCCTTGTCGTTCAGGGTCATGCCGCGGGCATGGTGGTCGAACAATGGTACGCGCAGTGTCTCTTCCAGTTTCCGCAATTGTACGCTGATCGCTGATTGCGTCCGGTTCAGCCGCGTCGCAGCCAACGTCAGGTTCTCGCTTTCTGCGATCTCCAAAAAGGTCTTCAGCAGGTCATTGCTGGGCGGCATACGTTCGAATTTGTTCATGCCTACAATCGTATCAATTCATTTTATTGATTTTAAACCATCCCCTAAACCCAGCTTATCGCGGCATTGGAGGCGCCATCATGGACCCGCAGATCATCGCATTCCTGTTCGCAGTCGGTGTCTTTGGCGGGGGCTGGAACGCCATTGCAGGCGGCGCGACGCTATTCACCTTTCCTGCGCTGATGGCGGCGGGTCTGCGACCCATCGTCGCCAACGCCACAAACTTTCTGGCGATGATGCCATCCAACGCCGCCGCATTGCCCGCATACCGGGCTGAGCTGAAATCAGTTGGCGCTGCCATCTGGCCGCTGCTGATCATGTCTGGCGCGGGCGCCATCG
The DNA here is from genome assembly GCA_938092015.1 of uncultured Paracoccaceae bacterium. Taxonomy (GTDB): domain Bacteria; phylum Pseudomonadota; class Alphaproteobacteria; order Rhodobacterales; family Rhodobacteraceae; genus Pikeienuella. The sequence continues at coordinate 35,168 of CALKOT010000055.1, read as the reverse complement.
TGGGGTCGCTGCTGCTGATGATCTCAGACCCGTCCTTCTTCATCGCGCTAATCCCGTGGTTGATCCTCGTCGCGACCGCATTATTTGCATTCGGCGATGCACTTAGAGCGCGCTTGATGGCCGCGACGGGCGGTGACGCCAGCCGCACGGTAATGCTGACCGCACTGTTCCTATCGTCGATATATGGTGGGTATTTCGGCGCTGGGCTTGGGATCATCCTGCTCGCCATCGTGCAGATTATGGGGTTTGCCAGCTTCCACGTCGCCAACAGTCTGAAGAACCTGCTGGCGACCAGTTTTACCCTGCTCAGCATCGGCATTTTTGGGCTTGGCGGCCTGATCGCCTGGCCCGAAGCGCTGGTGATGATGGCGGGCAGCACGTTGGGCGGATATTTCGGTGGCCGTTTTGCGCGGCTGGTGAATGAACGCTATCTGCGCGGCGCCGTCATTGTTTTCGGTCTGATCCTTGCCGCCGTCTATTTCTGGCGGAACGCCGCCGGGTGACCTCTTGCGCTTTGCCCCGCTGCTGAGGAAGGTTCCGTTAAAGATAACGGGAGCTTCGGGCATGACTGACATCACCACCTACCGTCACTTCATCAACGGCGAATATGTCGATCCGATCGACGGCGAATGGTTTGACAGCGACGATCCCTACAAAGGTGAGGTCTGGGCGCGGGTCGCGCGGGGGACCAAAGCCGATGTGGACGCCGCCGTCGCTGCCGCCAAGGCCGCAATGTTCGATGGTCCATGGGCCAAGACGCATGCCAGCCAGCGTGGCAAGATGATGCGCAAGCTGGGCGATCTGGTGGCTGAGAATGCCGAACGACTGGCGCGGATCGAAGTGCGTGACAACGGCAAGCTGATGTCTGAGATGCAGGGCCAGCTGAATTACCATCCTGAATGGTGGTACTATTTCGCCGGTCTCGCCGACAAGATTGAAGGCACTGTCATTCCCATCGACAAGCCCGACCATTTCGCGTTTTCCGAGCATGAGCCGGTTGGTGTGGTCGGCGCACTGACGGCGTGGAATTCGCCCCTGATGTTCATCGCCTGGAAATGTGCGCCAGCGTTGGCGGCGGGGTGTTCGGTTGTGGTGAAACCGTCTGAGTTTACCTCTGCATCAACCCTCGAATTCGCTGCGCTGACGAAAGAGGCCGGCTTTCCAGACGGCGTCTTCAACGTGGTTGCGGGCATGGGCATGGAGGCTGGCGCCGCTCTGGTCGATCACAAGGACGTCGCCAAGATCACCTTCACTGGATCGGACCGGACTGGGGCTGCGATCTACTCTCAGGCCGCCAAATCCATGAAGCGTGTGAGTTTGGAGCTTGGCGGTAAATCCCCCAACATTATCTTCGAAGATGCCAATCTGGATGCGGCGGCTGCGGGGGCCGTCTCTGGCATCTTCGCCGCGACGGGCCAGACCTGCATCGCGGGGTCGCGGCTTCTGGTGCAGAACTCAGTCAAAGACGAAGTGACTGAGCGGTTGGTTGAAATGGCCAAGACAGCCAAGATCGGCGACCCGATGTCGCCTGATACGAATATCGGCCCGGTGACCACAGCGCCGCAGTACAAGAAGATCCTCGATTATATTGATATCGCGAAATCCGAAGGCGCTGAGCTGCTGACCGGCGGCGGGCCGTCAGATGCGGGCGCTCAGTTCGTCCAGCCCACCATCTTCACAAACGTCGATAATGCAATGAGGATTGCTCAGGAGGAGGTGTTCGGCCCGGTCCTGTCGATCATCGGGTTCGATGATGAGGAAGAGGCTGTGCAGCTAGGCAACGACGTAATCTACGGCCTTGCGGCAGGTGTCTGGACGCAGAATATTGGCCGCGCGCATCGGATGGCCAAGGCGTTGAGGGCCGGGACAGTCTGGGTGAACACCTACCGCGCTGTCAGCTACATGATGCCCTTTGGCGGCATGAAACACTCAGGGATGGGTCGCGAAAGCGGGATTGATGCGATCCGGGAATACCTTGAGACCAAAGCGGTTTGGATCAACACGTCCGATGCGGCGCCGGGGAACCCGTTTGTGATGCGGTAAGGGTGGGTTTCACCTTTCAGGTGAAAGCCTCCGACGGGGATATTTAGGGGATCAAAGATGAAGTGGCGGGCCAAGGCCTTTCACATGTGAAAGCGATGCTAAGTATCTGATATTGCTTGGACAGAGGTGTGATCGCCACATTTTGTTCTTTGTTTGATCTCTTGGTGGTCGCCGGGAACTGGCTTATCGGCCATCCAGTGCGATACGGGTGCGATGGATGTAGCGATCGCCACTGAGGTGCCAATTGAAAGATGCGATCAGCACGCCTTCGCTGGTTGAATACCGCCGCAGAATGCGAAGTGCGGGTGCGCCTTGCTCAACGCCCAGCGCATCAGCCACGTGATAGGGCGCTGGCAGGGCCTGGGTTTCCTGTTCCGCTTTTTCAATCGGTTGACCCGATGCTTTGGCCAATCCGGCGTAGATCGGGCCGTCGCCGCGCGCCAGATCAGGGGCGATGTCGGCGAAGTGGTGTGGGACGAAGCTTGCAACCAACGCCAGCGGCGCTCCTTCCACCGTGCGTCGCAGGCCGCGCATCAGGAACCAGACCTCACCTTCCGTCCCGCCAATGCGGGCGGCGATTTCGGCGCTGAGGATCGTGTCTTCGGTTTTCAGCAGCTCAAGCTCAGTTTCTTCAGCATATTGCGTCAGCTCTGAAACCGACCGGTAGTTTTGTACAAAAACGCCCGCAGGCGCGTCGCGGAGCACCCGGCTGCCAGCGCCTTGCACCCGCGCCACCATACCGTCGGCCTGCAAACGCCTCAAAGCCTCTCGCACCGTGAAACGGCTGACATTGAAACGCTTGCATAGCGCCGCTTCACTGGGGAGAGAGCCGCCAATCGCATGCGTCCCGTCGGCGATCTCAGCGCGAAGGGTTTCAAGAATTTCCGCATAAAGCGGACGTTTGGCGCGGGTCGGCGCGTTCATCAGGCGACAGCCTCCAAATCCCTAAGCGACTGGATCATTGACGATTTCATTACATAGGCCAGATGTTTGGCGGGGTCATCGACTGTCGCGCGCAATTCGTTGTGATAGGCGGCGCGTTTGGCCGGGTCGGTTTCGTTCAGGATCGCGCGGTTGCGCAGGGCCTGGGCCTGCACAGTTTCAATTGCGACTTTCCGGCGTTGGCGTTCGTACCGACCCATCAGGTCAATATCGCCGCCGCTCCAGACCTGTGTCAGCTTATCTGCAAGGTTCACTGCATCATGAATGCCGCCGTTCATGCCCATCCCGCCCAGTGGGTTGTTCAAATGTGCTGCATCGCCTGCCAGGAAAATGCGGCCATGAACATAGGCGTCTGCGACCCGTTCGTGGACGCGGTAAGCGGTTTTGTGCGCGATTTCATAAGGCGCGCCGGGCAGGACTGATTGCATGCGTTCTTCAATACGGGCGGGATCGAGGATCGCCTCATCGCTAAGGGTCGGGTCGGTCGGGAACAGCACGCGCCATAGCGTTGGGGTGCGAAGCAGGACAAACCATTCTTCAGGGTCGGAAATATAGCAGATATCGGCCAAACCCTCGATCGCCTGATCATAACGAAACGGGGTGGATAGAGAGAGGAAGATTTCCGGAATTGTCAGGCCTGGAAAGTTCACCCCGGTTTCCTTGCGCACAACCGACCGGGCGCCGTCAGCGCCGATCAGATAGGCGCAGCGAAACACTTCGTCTGAGCCATCGTTGCGCTTTGCAGTGACGTTCACGCCATCTGCATCCTGCACAACGCTGGACACTGTGATGTCTGTGATCAAGGTGGCGGTCGGGTCTTCGTCCAGCCGTTTGCGCGCGGCTTCGGTCAGCTTCCATTGTTCGGCCTGCAAGCGATAGGGGTGCGCTGTTTCGTTTTTCAGAAGGCCAAGATCAAAGGTGGCGACTTCGCCGTCCTTCCGGTCGCGGAACTGCCAATAGGGGCATTTGATGCCGCGCTCAATCAGGCCATCCGCAAGCCCCAGCTTTTCAAGGTAATCCAGCGTTGGTGGATGAAAGGTCGATGCGCGCAGGTCTACGGCAAGGTCAGATGACGCCTCTAATATTGTCACGGGAATGCCCGCTTCGACCAGCGATACGGCGGCGACCAGCCCGACAGGGCCTGCACCTGCGACGATAACCCTGTCTTCGTTCTTGTTCATGGTAGTCTCCATCAATCCTGTTGCGAGGGTATGGCGCAGTCCGGCCCGGTCAAGGTAAATTTGTCTGGACAAATTATCGCTGGCGAACAGGTTATGGGAACAGGAGGATTGTGATGGAAGCTCGTCGTCTTGCCGTTCTGGGCGCCGCTGGCGGTATCGGCCGCGCCCTGGTCGCCCGCGCAGTGCTGGACGGGTGGGAGGTGATCGCCTTGGATCTGCCCGCATCCCTGTCTGCGCACCCACCGCCAGTTGAGGCGCGTGAGGTTGATGTAACTGACCCTGCCAGTGTTGCGGCGGCGTTCGACGGTTTGGGACCGCTGGGTGGGTTTGTGAACCTCGCTGGATTCATGACGCCCTTGGCGCCGCTGTCTGAAGTCAGCATCGATACGTTCGATGAGGCGATCACCGGCAACCTGCGCGGCGCGTTTCTGGCCTGCCAGACCGCTGCGCCACTGTTGCGTGCGCGCGGCGGGGCGATGGTGAACATCGTATCGGGCCTTGCGGCGTTCACCCGGCCGGGGTTCGGGCCTTATGCGGCGGCAAAGGCGGGGATGGTGAGCCTGACCAAGACACTGGCGTTAGAACTGTCACCCGACGTACGCGTCAACGCCGTCGGGCCAAGCGCGCTGGACACAGCTTTTTTGCGTGGTGGCGAAGGGCGGGCAGAGGCTGACAAAGTTCCGATGGATTTTGACGCGATGGCGGCTGCAACCCCGCTGAAAAGGATGGCTTTGCCTGATGATGTTGTCGGGCCGACCATGTTTCTGCTGGGGCCGGGCGCTGCGTTCATGACCGGGCAAGTCCTGTGGGTAAATGGTGGGAGCTTCATGCCATGACAGATGCATCGCTTCAGGGCCGCGCTGTTCTGATAACCGGCGGTTCGCGCGGGCTGGGCCGCGAAATGGCGTTAGCGCTGGCTGAGGCTGGCGCGCGGGTCGCCATCACCGGGGCCAGCGCATCTGATGCGTTACAGGCGACGTGGGCTGAACTGGCTGCGCTGGTGGGCGAGGCGAACGTTCTGGCGCTGGTGTCTGACGTTTCTAACGCTTTTCAAGCCCAGGCGGCGGTCACCGATACAGTCGCTGCGTTCGGGCGGATCGATGTGCTGGTGAACAATGCCGGCCTGGGGATGCGGTTGATATCTGAGACGTTCAACACCCAGCCAACGAAGTTCTGGGAGGCGGATGCAGGCGCATGGTCAGACATTGTCGCAACCAATGTGAACGGACCGTTTCTGGCGGCGAAAGTGGCGGCGCCGATCATGGTGGCGCAGGGTTTTGGCAAGATCATCAACGTCTCAACCTCCGCCATCACCATGATCCGCACAGGCTATGCCCCTTATGGTCCAACCAAAGCGTTTCTTGAGGCTGCCAGCCGGGTCTGGGCGGCGGATCTGGAAGGGACGGGCGTGGACGTTAACGTCCTGTTGCCGGGCGGCGCGACGGATACGGACCTGTTGCCGCCATCGCCAAACAAGCGCGGGGCGGACGGGAACCTGCTGTCGCCTGACATTGTGCGCGCGCCGGTTCTTTGGCTGGCGTCGGATGCATCAAACGGTGTGACGGGCAGCCGGTTCATTGCGCGGCATTGGCCGGATGAAGGCGCGCCGGGCGCCGCGAAGGATGATCACGGAACGCCGCCACAGATTATGTAGACGGGGGTTCGCCTGGCGACGAATGCCTCCGGCGGGGATATTTCCCGGACCAAAGAAGGCTTTGGCGATGTTATTGGGCGCCGCAGGTGTTCATGTAGACGATGGCGTCATCTGTTGAGATGAGGTCGGCGTATTTTGCGCTCATATCAAACAGGTTGGCTTCGTGCGGGCCGGCGGCGCGATCGCCGCAAGCTTCTTCCGCGATCAGGGTGACAAAGCCCGATGAGATACTGTCGATACATGTGGCGCGCACGCAGCCCGATGTCGTCAGCCCGCCGATGATCAGCGTATCGATCTTTATGAATTGAAGCGTCGCCGCCAGCGAGGTGCCGAAAAATGCACTTGGGTATTGCTTGGTAATCATCAGATCGTCCGGACCAACGTCCAAACCGTCCACCAGTTTCTGCGTATCCGTCCCGGCATCAAAGCAGGATAGGGCGGGGACCTTGGCGTAGAACGCGCCGCCATCGCCGCCGCCGGGCTGGTATTTCACCTCAGTGAAGATCACGGGGATGCCCGTCACGCGGGCTGCATCGGCCAGTTTGATCGCGTGATCGCGGGCGGCGACACAGCCTTCGCCGCCGTAAAGGGGCGCCTCAGGATCGAAATAGGCGTGCGCGAAATCGACCAGCACCAGCGCAGGGCGCGATCCGCGTGTCTGGGCGGCATGGTAGCCGGCCTTGGAATAGTTCTGATCGAGTGTTTCAGCCATCATGCACCCTCCTCTTTCGTCAGAGAGTGCCGCATCAGCCGCCAAAGTCCAACTGCCGCGCGGCGTCAGCCTTTGGTGGATTTCAGGGTGGCGACTTCTCCGCGCAGGGCTTTGATCTCTGACAGGATGGCTTTGGTATCTTCGCGCATCGCATCGCGTTCACCGCGTGCCTCTGCTTCATGCTCTGTCTGCATGGCGTCGACGATGACACCAATGAAAAGGTTCAGAACGGCAAAGGCGGTGGTGATGATGAACGGCAGGAACAACAGCCAGGCGTATGGAAACACTTCCATAACCGGGCGGACGATGCCCATCGACCAGCTTTCCAGCGTCATGATCTGAAAGAGCGTATAGGCCGACGCGCCGATGGTGCCGAACCATTCGGGGAAGGCGTCGGCGAACAGCTTGGTCGAGATCACCGCGAAAATGTAGAAGATGAGGAGGAGGAGCATAACAATCGTCCCCATCCCCGGCAGCGCCCTTAGCAGCCCCATGATCACGCGGCGCATCGATTCCAGCTTGGTCACCAGCCGCAGTACACGCAGAATGCGGAAGGCGCGAAGAACCGCGAGAGGGCCCGTCGCGGGCAGCAGGGCTAAAGCGACTACCACGAAGTCAAAGATCCGCCACGGGTCGCGCCAAAAGCCTTTGAAATCGGTGATAAGGCGAATGGCGAGCTCAGCAACAAAAACAGCGAGGATAATGCTGTCGATCCACACCAGAAGACCACCGTATCGCGCCATGGCCCATTCGCTGGTTTCCAGTCCCAGCGTGATGGCGTTGATGACGATCAGGGCGATGATAAATCGCTCCGTCAGTGGTGCATTGATGAAGGTCTTCAGTTTCTGGATCATGACGGCCCCGGTTCCAATCCGCTCATGTGCGCATTCATCCGCCGGGGGTCAAGGTGGTGCGGCGCTTTATAGCTTTCCGCCTTCAACTTGAAGCATCGTATCGCCAAACCCCCAAGAGGGCCGCAGGCCCGGCAGGGTTCGGTGATTCAGGTTTAAGGCTGAACGCATTAGGCGTTCTGCGTAAAGACGATCAGCGTCAGCGCGCCGCCAATGATCAGGCAAAGGGGGCCATAGATGCGCCGATCGAGGCTGGCGAAGGGTTCTTCTGGCGTGCGCTCGCGCCATTGCGACGTGTAAGCGAGCAGGCCACGCAGGGTGAAGACCGCCGCGATGGCGCTTAGTGCGGTCAGGATCAGCCAGTGCGGGTAGCTGGTCGGCAATACGCCAACCGCTGTCAGCGCGATCAAGGCGGCGAAGGCCAGCACAGCGGCTACGAAGAAACAGGCTGCGGGGTGGGGCATTTGGCGGATGCCTTTGAACCCTGCCACACGGCGGGCCAGCGATTGGCTGTCAGCGTCCGGCCAGGTGGAACCGAACCCCCATGCAACATGCAGGATCGCAAGGATCATCAGGATCAATGCGGCGGCGATGGCGATTAGCGTGATCATGGGCGGAGGCTACCTGATGGAGTGTCTTCGCCCCAATGTGACACCCTTGCGATCTGGCGCAAGGGGGGCCACGCAATTGCGCTCAGATCTCATCTCGGAACGTATATTCCACGATCTTGTCGCGGGAGATGCCCAGCTCATTCAGCTCACCATCGCTGAGATCGTGCAGGCGCATCGCTTCGCGGGCGGAGGATACGCCATTGCGAAGGTCGCGAATGTGACCTGCCAACAGGCGAAACGCCGGTCCAATGTCTGCGAAAAATGCCCGTATCGTTGTCTGGGCGGTCTGCTGTGTTGTCGTACTCATCAGAAATCTCCTTACGAAACGGCGAGACTTCCACCCTTGATCAAAAGATGTGGGTTCATCGCCCGCCACACAACCGACGTTCGCGCATAGCTGTCATGCAGTTCAGGAAAATGTGTTGCAAGGTCAGTCGCTTAGAGGTTGTATCACTCAACCTCAAAGACATCATCGACCGGCGTCTGTAAGGCTGTCGCCAGTGCATTGGTCGAAGATGCGGCCATGACCAGATCGACAAATTCAGCGTGCTGAGCTTCGGTCATGCCCTTGGCCCGGGCCATCGCTGTATGAGATTGGACGCAGTACTGGCAGCCATTTGCCACGGACACCGCCATATAGATCAGCTCTTTCGTCAGCGGGTCGAGGCCGTCTTCGCGGGGCGCCATCACGGTTTTCACCCGCTCCCATGTCGCTATCAGCAACGGCGGATCATATGCCAGCGACCGCCAGATGTTGTTCACGAAATCCGACCCGCGGGTGGCGCGGATATCGGCGAATACTTCTGCGGCTTCGGGGCTGAGTTCTTCGTCCTTGAGGATGCGAACAGTGGCCATCAGCTGTCTCCTGCGGTCATCTTTCTGCGGGTGCTCAGGGCGGATGCCGGGGCGATCAGCAGCATGATTTTCCAGGCGTTGAAGCCGCGGTCAAAGGCTGATCGGTGTTCTTCGATCCCCAACGCCTCTGCCGCCTGCGCGCCTGCCCAGATGAAGGCAGCGCCCAAAACCAGCGCAGGGATACAGCCCAGTACAAAACCCGCGCCGGACGGCATGCGTGAGACGATCATGGCGGGCACAAACCAACCGATCAGAATGACGCCTAGGATGAAAAGGCTAAGTAGCACCGATTAACGGCGGCGCGGTCCGGGACGAGTGTCGTTTACACGGATAGGGATGCGTTTTGGTTCAGGCTGAGGGGCCAGTGCGTCACGAATCGCGTCCAGTATCGCCTTGATCGCACCCATCATCCAACCTCCCAACACCTCGTCGGCATCATACATTGGTACCGTTCCTCTAACTTGCAACTCAAGGAAGGCAAAATCAAGGTAATCCATGGTCGCTACTTTCTCCTAGCCATAAACGGCGAAGAAGGGCTGTAATCTTTGCGAAATTGATAGGTTTTTCCGGCGAAATGCTGGTGCAAGGCCAGTAAATGCAGGGGATTTAGGACAATTCCTCTGCGTCGTGACGAAAGTCTCATCGCAATGAAGCCTGTCTTTCAATGATAGGTCTGTCCGCTCTTAACATTTGTGGATCGCAAATTGCGCGGTCACTGAAAGAATCACTTGCTGATCGCCGCGATCGCATCGCTTAGAAACAATGTGTCTGTCAGAATCCCGCCAGCGGCCGTGACAAAACTGATCAGGACGATCGCACGCCAGTAAACTTCGGTGTTGTGCGCGCCTTTATGTTCGCGATCCTCACTCTCTAGATATTCCTGAAATTAGTTCCGTTCCGCCATTCCCTGACGGAGGAGGTAATCCAGAAATTCCCCATGTTTCTGGATCGTGTTGATCAACACGCGGTTTCGACACCAGCCAAACAGATTAAAGCCAAACGGCAACAACCAGATCGGGGCGGAGATCAGGAAGTATGACTGGAAGGATCCGGCAATATCGGGATGCGTGAAGATCGAGCCAAAATAGGCGAAGGTCGCTGCAATGGAATAGCGCATCATCGAATTACGCTCGACGTGCAGCTTGTTCACTTTCTCAATGTGCATGAAAAACTGTAATGAGTAGAAGGCATATGACGCATCCGAGGGCGTCGTAGCGTTATCAAGCCCGCCTCGCCCCTCATCGGTTGTGATCACTTCATCCATGTTCGCCCCTTAAGCTGAACCAGATTTCACTGTTGCAACTTCAGGGTAGGACAGCGGCCTGCGCCGCTACAACATAAATCACTGCAGTCGTGACAGTCGTCAAATGGGGGTCGGGGCGACACCGGGGGACAGTGGCGTCGCCCCATTCACCCAGGCGAGAGGGTCAGTCCAGCACCGCGGGGTGGCCAGCCTGTGCGGCGGCCTGCCTGCAAACGCCGGCCAGCGCCTCCAGATCTTTGGCGCAGTCGGCGAGAAACGGGGTCGTTGCGGCCAGCGCTTGTGCTCTGTCGCGGGCAGACGACATCACATTCAGCGTTTGATCACATGTTTTCTGAGCTTGTTCGATCTGATTGCGTAGTTTGGCAAGTTGGCTTATCGTGGCAGGATCGATCATCGTAAGCCTCCGATTTGCTTTATTTACGGTGCTCTATCAAACATGAACGCGATATATTGTGTAAATATTCGGTTTCAATGGGTTTGGCGTCCTCACATGCACATCCTCACATCACAGCTGGTCACGTGATCGCGCGCATCCAGCTTGGTCAGCCTTGCGCCGATGAGCAGGGACGGTAAACTTTCTTGGCAATTTTGGGGGCGATGATGCTGCAAAACCCGCCAACACGGATGACAGACTGATGCCGTTGCCGATCCTCGGGGCGTTGGTGGTTCTGGGTATTAGTGGCCTGGTTTTCCTGGTCCATCTGATGGGCGGAACCAAACGTCCGACATATGCCGACGAAGCAGAGGCGACAGCTGCATTGCTGGTCGATTACCCCGATGCAGATATTTGGCGAACAACGCTTGCTGACGATGGCCGTGCAGCATTGTTTGAGCTGGCCTCTGGCGTCGGGTACGCTGCCCCGTTCGGCGAAGGTCGCCTGACGAGGATCTTTCAGTCGGGCGACATCAGGCTGGTGGATGACGGGCAAGATGGCCTGACCCTTCATCTGACCGATTACACAGCGCCGCGTCTTTCGATGAAGATCGCCGGCGCTGATGACAGGGCGGCCTGGCAGGCCCGCCTCAACAACCTTGGAGGCGCGAAATGACCGCCCAGATCGAATTCCCGGACGTCGTGCAGCTGGCCACGCCGCTTTTCATCATCGCTTTGTTGATTGAGCTGTTCGCCCTGCGTTTCGCCCGCGCGAAAGGCAGCTATGAGACACGCGATACGCTCACGTCGCTTTGCATGGGCGCCGGAAGTGTCGTGGTTGGCATTGCGCTGGGCTTTGTCGCCTATGGGTTCTTCCACTGGGTCTGGCAGTTCAGGGTAACGGATCTTGGCGTTCATTGGTCGATGATTGTGCTGTGTTTTGTGCTGGACGATCTGCGGTATTACGTCTTTCACCGCCTGGCGCATCGCTGTCGCTGGGTCTGGGCCAGCCACGTCAATCACCATTCAAGCCAGCACTATAATCTTTCGACGGCGCTGCGGCAGACATGGACGGGGACGTTCACCCTGACGATGGTGTTGCACGCGCCGATGATCCTGCTGGGGTTCAGCCCTGAAGTGGTGATCTTCGTCGGCGGGCTGAACCTGCTGTATCAGTTCTGGATTCACACAGAGGCGATTGATAGCCTGCCAGGCTGGTTTGAAGCGGTATTCAACACCCCGTCGCATCACCGGGTTCACCATGGTCGGAACGCCCGGTATCTGGATGCGAACTATGCCGGGACATTGATCATCTGGGACCGGATGTTCGGTACGTTCGTCCCTGAAACGGATGTCGAAAAGGTGGAATACGGCCTTGTCCGCAATCTTGGCACCCACAATCTGATCCGGGTCGCGTTCCATGAATGGGTTGGCATCTTCCGCGATGTGTTTCGCAGCGAAATCTCGTGGCGAGATCGGGTGATGTACATGTTCGCCCCCCCGGGGTGGAGCCACGATGGATCGCGTGAAACCTCAGAGACGATCAAGGCGGACTATGTGGCGCGCCACCCCGAAGCGAAGGGTGCGCCGGGGCTGCCTGATTAGGGGCTGAGCTTAACCAGTATAAGCGGCGGCATCATCGTGCGCGCCCTCAGCATTTAGTGTTTGTGGGCTTGCGCCTTTGCATAGGGTGTTTCGTGACTGTGACCCATGAAAAACTCTTCTACAATTTCTTCCCATTCGCCGCTGGCGCGAAGGTTTTTGATGCCCAGATTCAACGCCTTGATATGATTGGCGCTGGGCTTGTCATCAGCTGCGCTGATCGCATGGATCGTCATTTTGACATCTAGCTTGAAGGCTGACTGAATTTCTTCAAACTCGGAATGCTCGCGCTGCAGCCTAGCGCCGGTCAGAAGCGGCATGATGGCGGCGTCAGCTTCGCCGGACAGAAGTTTGTCAAAGCATCTCTTGGGTGATGGGCCCCAGATGAGGCGGGCATTCAGGTCTGATACACCCCTCTCACGCAGCATGCGCGGCAGCTCTTCACCCGACTGACAGATTGTTCTAACGTAAAGTTCCGTGTGTTTTGTGGGCTGTATGCCAAAATCTGGCCGAACGAACATGCCGATCAGAACTTCATATAATGGTTCTGACCATTGGTGATTGTCACACAGATCGCGGGTGTGATCGGTCAAGAAAGCAGGCGCCGAACAATTCGGGCGGTACCAGGGAAATGTCAGCTTGCGGCGTTCTTTGGCGAGGATGTCGGCCAGCAAAGTTTCTCGTTGGTCGTCGAGAGCCTTCAGACTTGTCGTCTTCCGCACATCAGCTTTGGCATGCCCATGTGATCCCGCCGTAACGAAAGACACCTGAAAATCGTCCGGCGCAATCACCGTCGCCATGGCCTGATTCACAATTTTGGTGATCATGCCGCCATCTTCATTGAACGGGCAGGTCAGATCGTCAAATTCAAAGATCGCACCCAGTTCTTTGCGGTGATTGGCCAATATGCCGCCGCTTCTTTGGGTGTGGGTTTCTTCGGAATCCGTGGTGATCAGTCGCGCGACGACTGCCTCATCCTCTGCATTTGCGACCCCACACATGCCCAGTGCGGCGCTTACCGCCAATATGCCCATAATACCGAGTTTCACGTCACTTCCCCTTCTGAGCGAGGTGGAAAAATACCACTCTAATTGAGACAAATGTTGGTAAAAGTCGATATTATGCGATTATAGTAGTCTATGTTGGGGTATTTATAGATATTTCAGCATCCTGAAGAAGAGCGTGTAATCGCCTCGTACAACTGCTGATTAGTGATGGCGGTGAAGGCGCAATGCGCACTCGATTCGACGATGGTCCCGTCAAATCTGACTCGGGCTTTGTCTATCCGCCAGCATGTTGTGGCCGTCCGGCGGAATGGACGTCTTTGGCGTCTAGCCGTTCTGCCTGAAGATGCCGCCCGAGATCAGGCTTTTCAGGCCGAAAGCTGCGCCCAGAAAGATGCAGACGGCGACAACCGGTGCGCTGAAGGTGAGCGTTGAAAAAGCGGTCAGGCCCTGCCCGACCGAGCATCCCAGCGCCAGCACTGAGCCAACGCCCATTAGGAAGCCGCCAAACATCTGGCGGCCCAATTCGCGAGGATCGTCGCATGCCTCCCACCGGAAACGTTTGCGAAACAGGCTGCCAGCAAGTGCGCTGGACAGGACGCCCGCGACTGAGCCGATTGCGAAGTTCAAACCGCCTGCGGACGCTGTCATGAGATACATGATCGTATCGCCAATCGGCACCGTGAAGGTGTGTGATTGAACCTGAATGTTGTCAAAGCTTTCCGCCGCCAATGGGCCAAGCCCGGCCCAGCCTGACAGGATCGCGGCGGCCGCAACGATGGACCAGATCACATGGCGGGGCGAAGTGCGAAATTCAACGCTCATCAAGGCCAGCGCGATGAACACAGCGCCAATCAATCCGGCGAATGCAAAGACAGGCAGGCCCGTTGCAGCGGCTGCGGCATGCGCATAGCCGAAATCAGCCAAATCGCTTGAGGCTGCGCTTGGGGGGAAAACCTCAACCCGCAAAAGGCCGATCGGTCCACCAATCGCCATGAAGGCTGAGATGCCCATGACGATGACAATGAGGAATGACCGCAGGTCGCCGCCGCCAAGTCTGACCAATGCGCCAAATCCGCAATTACCGGCAATCGCCATGCCGTAGCCAAAGATCAAGCCACCAGCGATGCTGGCGAGCGGGTTCCAATCCAGCGCTGCGTAGACGGTGTCAGAGGCGTGGAACACCCCGCCTTCCATCAACAGAAACGCACCTATGATCGAAAGGCCGATCGCAAGCGACCACATCCTCAGGCGGCGAAAGTCTTGTCCATACAGTGCGTCTTCTATGGCGCCCAATGTGCAGAACCGGCCCATCTGTCCAGCCAGACCCAGCAATACCCCGCCGCCAAACCCGATGGCGGCGGCGATCACGCCATCTGACAGGCCGTCCATGTCAGTCTTCGCCGTCGGCGCAGAACATGGCGTAGACCATTTCCAGCATCTGCCGTGCGCGGTCATCGGCAAGGCGATAGTAGATGGTTTTGCCATCGCGCCGGAAATCGACCAGCCCCTCAAGGCGAAGCCGCGTTAGCTGCTGCGAGACAGCGGCCTGACGGGATGAGAGCAGCTCTTCCAGCTCAGTCACTGACTTTTCGCCGGTGGACAGATAGCAAAGGGTCATCAGACGCCCTTCGTGGGCCAACGCCTTCATGAAGTTGGTCGCCTCACGGGCGTTTTTCATCATACCGTCAAGCTCATCATCGCTCATGCTCGGATGAAGTTCGGGAAGGGCCATAGTCTTTGCCTTGTCGCTGTTCTGCGCAGCGTCCTGCTGCCCGCGACGTACTATATCGATGATATTCGAAACAGTCATGACCCTGACGCCGCACCTTCTGGCAGATTGTCGAGCAGCTGGCCCAGCATCGGCCAAAAGAAATCCTCGCCGGGATAGCCTTCGATCCGGCCGAATTCCTTACCATCTTCGATCAGGATGAAGGTCGGCGTGTAGTTCGCGCGTGATTTAAATGTCAGGTCTTTGGGAATCGGATCAGAGATATCGACCCGCCTAAGGGGTGCACGTTTGCCTTCTTCGGTCTTGTGGTAGACGACGCCGATTTCTTCGTTCCAGCGATCACACCAATGGCAAGACGTCTCTTCCACCATCACCAGTTCGGCAGCGGAAACAGCGTTTGCGAGGGCGAATGCTAACCCGCTAAGGGCGAGTGTCAGGCGTTTCATCTCTTGCGCCTCCATTGACCACGTTGGTCTCTGAATATATACAAAAATACGAATATGACAATGTCTAGGGTGGTGCATCCATGGAATTTGACATTGGGTATGGCGCGGCGGCCTTTGCGGGCCTTCTGTCGTTTCTGTCGCCCTGCATCCTGCCGATTGTGCCGTTTTACCTGTGTTATCTGGCGGGCATGTCGTTTGACGCGTTGGCCGATGAAGACGAACTGCCGCCCGCTGACCGGCGACACATTTTCATGGCCACGGTTCTTTTCGCCGCCGGCGTTGCGACGGTTTTCTTTGGCCTGGGCGCATCGGCGACCTATTTCGGGCAAGCATTGCGCGAATGGTTCGACGTTCTGAAATACGCCGCAGCGGCGATCATCCTGATTATGGGATTACATTTTCTGGGCGTTCTACGCATCGGCCTTTTGTTCCGGCAGGCGCGGCTTGATCCCGGCGAACATCGGCTGGGGCTGGCGGGCGCCTACATTGTCGGCCTTGCTTTCGCATTTGGCTGGACGCCGTGCGTTGGCCCGGTCCTCGCTTCAATCCTGTTCATGGCGGCAGGGGCGGAAACTGCGGGGCAGGGCGGGTTGTTGTTGCTGGCCTATGCGGCGGGCATGACGTTGCCGTTCATCCTTGCCGGCCTGTTTGTCGGACCGTTTCTGCGCTGGGCGAAAGGGTTTCGTCGCTATCTGGGCGTCATCGAAAAGATCATGGGCGCCCTGCTGATCTGCTTTGCCGTTCTGATCGCTACGGATTCCATCAACATCATTGCCGATTGGATGTTGTCCATCGCGCCCGATATCGGCACTTTGAAATAGGGAGAGAAACCATGAAACGTCTGTTGATCGCGCTTTTGCTGTTCGCTGCGCCTGCCGCTGCGGTTGAGATCGGCGAAGATGGCCTGCACAAACAGGACTGGTTCGCCGTTACCTTCAAGGACATGGCCGAAGATCTGGAAACGGCGCAGGACGAAGGCAAACGCCTTGCGATCATCTTCGAACAGCGCGGCTGCATCTACTGTAAGCAGCTGCATGAAGAAGTGTTTTCTGTTCCCGAAGTCAGCCAGTTCATTCGGGATAATTTCTACGTCGTGCAGATCAACCTCTTTGGCGATGAAGAGGTTACCGATTTTGACGGCGAAGCGTTGACTGAAAAGGAAATGGCGCGGCGTTGGGGCGTGGTCTTTACGCCGACAGTTCTGTTCATGCCGGAAACTGCGCCGGAAAAAGGCACAGCCGAAGCCGCCGCTGTTAGTGTGATGCCGGGCGCATTTGGCAAGCACACCACGCTCAACATGTTCCGTTGGGTGCACGAAAAAGGCTACGATGGCGATGAGCATTTTCAGAAATATCACGCCCGAAAGTTTCAGGAAGCACAGCAATCGCAATAGGCGATCCGCTTGATGCGCTGCACCAGCGGTTGTGCGGCGCAACATAACATCAAATTCAACTATTTGAATTTTTATGGTTGTGCGCTCACGTTTCTGTGTGCATTGTACACGCGAAAACGGTGGAAAACCGGAATCAGGGAGAAACGCATGCCACGCAAAATTTGCGCAGCCGCAATCGTAACGGCCATAGGCCTGACTGGTGAGGCCTGGGCCGGAACCATCAGTCCGGACAGTGTTGAATTCGAAGATGGCGCTATCGCCGCATCGCTGACCGGCGTAGCGGGTAACGCCGAAACGGGCCGGAAGGTCTTTGCTAACCGCAAGCAGGGCAATTGCCTGGCGTGCCATCAGAACGAAGATCTGCGGGCAGAACCATTCCACGGTGAAGTTGGTCCGATGATGGACGGCGTCGCCGATCGCTGGACCGAAGCTGAATTGCGCGGCATCGTTGTCAATTCAAAGATGACGTTCGACGGTACGATCATGCCATCGTTTTACCGGACGACAAACGGCGCACGCCCGCTTGAGAAATTCGAAGGCAAGACAATTCTGACCGCTGAACAGGTCGAAGATGTCGTCGCCTATCTGCTGACGCTTAAAGATTAGTGACCCTTCGTAGGAGGATTGTGAAATGAAACTGACAAGACGAGATGCCCTTTTGCTGACTGCAGGCGCTGCGATCACCGCAAGCCTTCCCCTGCCAGCTTTGGCCGCTACGCCTGAAGACATAGACGCAGATATCGCGGCCTTCACGGGCGGTGCCGATGTCAAAGAGGGCGGTGTAGAGATTACCGCCCCTGAGATTGCGGAAAACGGCAATACCGTCCCTGTTGAAGTATCCGCGCCTGGCGCAACTTCAATTCTGCTTCTGGCGGCAGGCAACCCGAACCCGGGTGTGGCGACATTCAACTTTGGCCCGCTGTCCGCGGCGTCCGAGGCGAAAACCCGCATCCGTTTGGCCGGCACGCAGGATCTGATTGCAGTTGCAAAAATGGCTGACGGCAGCTTTGCCATGTCGAAACGCTCTGTCAAAGTCACCATCGGCGGCTGCGGCGGCTGAGCTAGGGAAGGAATAAGAACATGGCTAAAGTCAAACCTCGCGTAAAAGTCCCGAAGAAAGCCGAAGTCGGTGAAGTGATCACGATCAAAACGCTGATCAGCCACCCGATGGAATCCGGCCAGCGCAAAGACAAGAAAACCGGCGATCTGATCCCCCGGAAAATCATCAACAAATTCGTGGCCAGCTTTGAAGGTCAGGAAGTCGTCAATGTTGATGTTGATCCAGCTGTCAGCGCCAATCCGTATTTTCAGTTCGACATGAAGTTCCCGGGCGCAGGCACGATGAAGTTCGAGTGGACTGACGACGATGGCTCTGTCTACACGGCCGAGAAAAAAATCAAGGTCGGCTGATAAAAGCCGCCACCCTAGGGGAGGAAACACATGCGACAGCTATTCGCCATCGCAGCCGCAGCGGGCTTCATCGCCGCATCGGCTCAGGCGGGCCCCGGCCCGGACGAAGACCAGCTTGAGATTGACGGCCTGAAAATCGTCACCGAAGTGAAGGCGCCCGATGATCATCCATTGGACGTCATCTATTCTGGCTGGCGCTTCCGCACGGACGAAACCCAATCACTTCAAATGGACGATTTCGAAAACCCGGCGATGGTCGCGGTTGAGTATGGAATTGAGCTTTGGGATACGCCCGCTGGGACGTCGAACAAATCCTGCGCGGATTGCCATGGCGACGTGGAAGACATGGCTGGCCTGAAAGCTATCACGCCGAAGTGGGATGAGGCGGCCGGTGCGCCCCTCACGCTGGAAGACCTGGTCAACCGTTCGATTAAGGAACACCAGGGCGGCGAAGGCTGGAAATGGGAAAGCGCCGAAATGCTGGCTATGACTGCGCTGATCGGGATGCAGTCCCGTGGGATGCCGGTCAATGTACAGTCCGACGGGCCAATGGCTGATTGGGTGGAAAAGGGTAAAGACCTTTACTACACCCGCGTTGGTCAGTTGGATATGTCGTGCGCAAACTGCCACGAAGACAACAACGGCCAGTATATTCGCGCCGATCACTTGTCTCAGGGCAACACCAACGGTTTTCCGACGTATCGGTTCAAATGGCAGGGTCTTGGCTCTCTCCACCGCCGGTTCTCGGGCTGCATGAAGAACATCCGCGCGCAACCTTTCAAACGCGGCTCGGATGAGTTCACCGCGCTTGAGATCTACTTGGCTACACGCGGCGCAGGTCTGGGCGTCGAAAGCCCGTCGGTTCGCAACTAATCCAAACGGCAACCCCCGTTCCATTTGGGGCGGGGGTTGTTTTCAAAATATATTCTACACAACAGGGCCGTTAAACCGGCTTTGAACAGAGAGGGTCTATCGATGATCTCCCGTCGTGATTTCCTGCAAGCCGGCGTCGCCGCCTCAGCCATTCTTGGCGGTGGAGTTTGGACCAAAGTCGCCGCGCAGCAGGCGCTGACGCAGGATCAGCTGCTGGAATTCGACCCCCTCGGCAATGTCACGCTGATCCACATCACAGACATTCACGCCCAGCTGAAACCGGTCTATTTCCGTGAGCCCTCGATCAATCTGGGGGTAGGGGAGGTCAATGGTCTGCCGCCGCATGTCACCGGCGCGGATTTCCTGAAGCTGTTCAACATGCAACCCGGTACGCCAGAGGCGTATGCGCTGACCTCGGAAGATTTCACATCGCTTGCCAAGGGTTACGGCAAGATGGGCGGCATCGACCGCTGCGCCACCGTGATCAACGCGATCCGGGCTGAACGGCCAGAGGCGTTGCTGCTGGACGGCGGCGACACATGGCAGGGCAGCTACACCGCTGAGATGACCAAGGGCCAGGATATGGTCAACGTCATGAACGCGCTGAAACCCGATGCGATGACCGCGCATTGGGAGTTCACCTTCGGTAAGGACCGCGTTGATGAGCTGATTGATGAGCTGCCGTTTGCCTTCCTCGGCGCGAACATCTTCGACAACGAGTGGGACGAACCAGCCTACGAGCCCTATAAGTTCTTCGAGCAGAATGGCGTCAAAATTGCCGTCATCGGGCAGGCTTTTCCCTACCTGCCGATTGCAAACCCCCGCTACATGTTCGAAACTATGTCCTTCGGCATCCGCGAAGAGCGGGTGGCTGAGATGGTCGAGGAAGTGCGCGAAGAAGGCGCCGATCTGGTTGTTCTTCTGTCCCACAATGGCTTTGATGTGGACCGCAAACTGGCAGGGAGGGTCGACGGGATCGACGTGATCCTGACCGGCCACACCCATGATGCGCTGCCAGAGCCGCTGCTGGTGAACGACACGTTGCTGATCGCTTCTGGGTCTAACGGCAAGTTCATCTCGCGCCTCGATCTGGATGTGCAGAATGGTGAGATGAAAGGCTTTCGCCACAAGCTGATCCCGATCTTCTCAGACGTCATCGCGTCCGATCCCGCAATCACAGCGTTGATCGACGAACAGCGCGCACCGCACGAGGATCAACTGCGTGAGGTTCTGGGCCAGACAGGATCGCTCCTCTACCGGCGGGGCAATTTCAACGGCACATGGGACGATCTGATCTGCAATGCGCTGATTGAAGAACGTGAGGCCGACATCGCCCTTTCCCCCGGCTTCCGCTGGGGGCCGAGCTTGCTGCCGGGGCAGGACATCACCCGCGAAGACCTCTTCAATGCGGTCGGCATGTCCTACCCGAAAGCTTATCGGTCAGAGATGACAGGCGAATTCCTGCACACAATCCTCGAAGACGTCGCCGATAACCTCTTCAACCCCGACCCCTACTATCAACAGGGCGGCGACATGGTTCGCGTGGGGGGCATGGGATACTCGATCGACGTGACCAAACCTCAGGGATCGCGCATCACCAATATGACCCACCTGAAAACGGGCGACGCGATTGATCCGCAGAAAACCTACGTCGTGTCGGGCTGGGCTTCGGTTAACGAAGCGACGGAAGGCCCGCCAATCTGGGACGTCGTTGAATCGCATATCAAACGCCACGGCACAGTGACCGTGGACCCGAACAAATCCGTGAAAGTGACAGGAGCCTGATCCATGACGGACCAGACAAAACACTCCCGCCGCGCCTTCCTGAAAGGCGGCGCTGTGGTCGCCGCGGGATCGGTCGCCGGAACCGCCGCTGCTGCCCAAACGCCCGACCCGCTGATAACAGAGCTTCAGGATTGGGCGTCCTACACTGGCGTCGGCGTTGATGAGACGCCGTATGGCATGCCGATCAGTTATGAAAGCCATGTGGTGCGCCGAAACGTTGAATGGCTGACCGCCTCGCCGATCTCATCGATCAACTTCACGCCTATCCATGCCCTCGATGGCACGATTACGCCGCAGGGCTGCGCCTTTGAGCGGCATCATTCTGGGGCGATTGAGCTGCGCAAAGAAGACTACCGGTTGATGATCAACGGCCTCGTCGATCGGCCGCTTGTCTTCACCTACGAAGATCTCGAACGCTTCCCACGCGAAAACCACGTCTATTTCTGTGAATGCGCCGCGAACACGGGGATGGAGTGGGCAGGCGCCCAGTTGAATGGCGTTCAGTTCACGCACGGCATGATCCACAATATGGAATACACCGGCATTCCGCTTCGCACCCTTTTGCAGGAAGCTGGCGCCGATATCTCGTCCGACAAATGGGTCTATGTCGAAGGAGCGGATGCATCATCAAACGGTCGCTCAATCCCGATGGACAAGGCGCTGGATGACGTATTGGTCGCCTTCAAGGCCAACGGCGAAGCGCTGCGGATGGAGCATGGCTATCCTGTTCGCCTCGTTGTGCCGGGTTGGGAAGGCAACATGTGGGTCAAGTGGCTGCGCCGCATCGAGGTCGTCGATGTCGCTGTGGAAAGCCGCGAAGAAACGTCAAAATACACGGATGTCTACGAAGACGGCACAGCGCGGAAATGGACATGGGAGATGGACGCCAAATCCGTCATCACCTCGCCCAGCCCGCAGATGCCGATCAAGCATGGGAAAGGCCCTTTGGTGATCTCAGGCCTCGCATGGTCCGGTCATGGGCAGATCACCCGCGTGGATGTCTCAAAAGACGGCGGCATCACGTGGGAAACTGCCCGCCTTGGAAAGCAGGGCGATACGAAAGCGCTGACCCGTTTCTACCACGACATCAACTGGGATGGCGCGCCGATGCTGCTGCAGGCCCGCGCGATGGATGAAACCGGCTATGTTCAGCCAACGAAGGACCAACTGCGCGAACAGCGCGGTGAAAATTCCGTCTACCACAACAACTGTATCCAGACCTGGTACGTGAACGCAGAAGGGGTCGCCGAGAATGTCGAAATCTCTTAGTCAAATCGGGCTTCCAGCACTCGGCTTATCAGCGCTCGCCCTCGCGATTGCTGTGACGTACGCCAACCGAAATCATGGTGAGAGCAGGATTGAATCGCTTGAGACCAGGATCAGCCAGGTTCAGGCGCAAGAAAGCTCAGCCAATGAACAGGCCCAAGCACAGGCGTCACGCGCCGCTGAGCTTGAGCAGAAGATAGCAGACGTTCAGGCCGCGGCAATGGAACGGATGGCGAGTGCTGACCTTACAACACCGGCCCCGACCTCAGATGGCGCTTTTGGAATTGGGCGCACTGCGCTTGCCGAAGAAATTGCAGCCTGGGATGTCGATGTCCTGCCCGGCGGTCGCGGCCTGCCAGAAGGATCAGGCGACGCCTTGATCGGCGAAGAGGTTTTTGTCAAGAAATGCGCCTCTTGCCACGGTGATTTCGCTGAAGGCGTCGACAACTGGCCGGTGTTGGCCGGTGGTTTCGATACGCTCGCGGATGAAGATCCGGTCAAAACCGTTGGGTCCTACTGGCCGCATCTTTCTACAGCCTGGGACTACATTTCGCGCTCAATGCCATTTGGTGAGGCGGGCACTCTCACTGCCGACGAAACATACGCCATCGTCGCCTACATCCTCTACTCGAATGACCTTGTGGATGATGACTTTGTCCTCAGCAACGAGAACTTCGCAGAGGTCGACATGTACAACATGAACGGCTTCGTTATCGATGATCGGCCAGAGCTGGAATACGAAAAGTGGCGGACCGAACCTTGCATGAAAAACTGCAAGGATGAGGTCGAAATCACAATGCGCTCAGTCTTTCTGGTGAACACGCCAGCAGAAGGCGGGTCTGAGTCTGTTATGAACCACAGCTCTGTCGAAGGTCTGCCGACATTTTCGTCCGAAGGCCCGTCCTTTATTCCAGCAGCTACAACCAAACCTGCGGAAGAAACGGTAGCGAAGGCAGAGCCAGCGACGCAGAACGCAGAAGAAACCAATGACAATGCGGCGTTGATCGCGGCTGGTAAAAAGGCCTTCAAGAAGTGCAAGGCCTGCCACAAGATCGGCGAAGGCGCGAAAAATGCTTCGGGTCCGATCCTGACGGATATTGTCGGCTCACCAGCGGGGCAGGTTGATGGCTTCAAATATTCCAAAGCGCTTAAGGAAGCTGCGGAAGATGGCCTTGTCTGGGATGCCGCTGCGTTGGACGCGTTCCTGACCAAACCCAAAGAGTTCATCAAGAAGACCAAAATGTCCTTTGGCGGTTTGAAGAAGGAAAATGACCGTCTAGCGATCATCGAGTACCTGAAAACGAATGGTGAATGACCTGATGCGCGCCGTGATGTTCCTGCTGGCCCTAACAATGGCTTCACCAGTCCTGGCGGAGGCAGAAGGGGATCATGGCCGCAACGTTTTCAAGAAGTGCAAGTCCTGCCATCAGATCGGCGAAGGCGCGACGGATCGGGTCGGCCCGAACCTGAATGGCGTCGTAGGGCGCGCCGCTGGGGCAATCGAAGGCTTTCGCTATTCCAAGGCGATGATCGCCGCGGCGAAGGACGGGCTGGTCTGGAATAGCGATACCTTGGATGCCTACCTGACCAAACCGCGCGACTACATGAAAGGCACGCGGATGTCGTTTAGTGGTCTGAAAGACGCCCGCGACCGTAGTACTGTGATCGCCTACCTCGCAGAAGCCTCCACAACGGCCGCCTCAAACCGTGATCCAGACGTCGCCCCCGAAATTCTAACGCTCGAAGGTGACCCGGATTACGGCGAATATCTCTCAGGTGAATGCGTCACCTGCCATCGTTCTGATGGCGGGGACGAAGGTATTCCGTCAATCACGGGCTGGGATAACGCCGCCTTCGTCACCGCCTTACACGCCTACAAAAACAAACACCGCGATCACCCCGTCATGCAGCTGGCGACCAGCCGCTTGAATGATGAGGAAATCGCGGGCCTTGCCGCATTCTTTGCAATTCAACAGCAGGAGTAATCCCATGAAGCGCCTCGCACTCGCCCTTTCTCTTATCGCCGCGCCCGCGCTGGCGCAGGACGACGAAGACGCGGTGATGGAGATTAAGGGCCTCAAGCCCGACTTTGCGGTTCAGCTGGCGCAGGGCGCCATGGAACATTGCCGCGAAATGGGCTTTCAGGTTGGCGTAGCTGTGGTCGACCGCTCAGGCGTCTTGCAGGTCTTTATCAAAGATCGCTTTGCTGGTGCTCACACCATTGAAACCGCCCGCCGCAAGGCATGGACGGCGGTTAGCTTTCGCACCAACACGCATGAGCTGGACGGCCTGACCCGGCCTGAGGCTGAGGCGTATGGCATCCGCTTTATCTCAGAAGCACTGCCTTTGGGTGGTGGCCTGATGATCGAAAGTGGCGGCTCACTCATCGGCGGCGTCGGGGTATCTGGCGCACCGGGTGGAGATCTCGATGTCGAATGCGCCGAGGCGGGCATCGAAGCAATCGAAGACGCACTCGGCTTCTAAGAAAAACCAAAAACTGGGAGGATAGGATATGACAAAACTAGATAGACGAACTTTCCTGGCCGCATCAGCGGCAGGGGCGACAGCATTATCGGCGCCAATGGTGATGGGCGCGGCGCACGCCAAACCGCGCGTTGTCGTGGTTGGTGGCGGCGCCGGCGGAGCAACAGCGGCGCGCTATATTGCCAAGGATTCGAAGGGCGCGATTGACGTCACTTTGATTGAGCCTTCGCGGCGCTATTACACCTGCTTCTTCTCAAACCTCGTCATCGGCGATTTCGTTGACTTTGAATCGACCGGCCACTCATACGCGGCGCTGGCCAGCGAATACGGCATCAACGTCGTGCATGACATGGCGATTGGCGTAGACCGCGATGCGAAATCCGTGACCGTCGCATCGGGCATGAAGTTCGACTACGACCGCCTGATCCTTAGCCCCGGCATCGACTTTGTGTCCGGCTCGGTAAATGGCTGGAACCTGAATGATCAGGACGTCATGCCCCATGCCTATAAGGGCGGTACGCAAGCGGCATTGCTGAAAGCGCAGATTGAAGCGATGCCCGAAGGCGGCACCTATGTCATGGTTGCCCCGCCGAACCCATATCGTTGCCCACCGGGACCGTATGAGCGGATTTCGATGGTCGCGCACAAGCTGAAAAATGAGAACCCAACAGCCAAGATCATCATCGCAGATCCAAAGCCAAAATTCTCAAAAATGGGCCTGTTTACGGCAGGCTGGGAAGATCACTACGCGGGCATGGTTGAATGGCTCGGCCCGGATTTCGGTGGCGGCAACGTCACTGTCGACCCAGGCTCTATGATGGTTGATATCGACGGTGAAGAAGTGAAGGCCGATGTCTGCAACGTCATCCCCGCTATGAAAGCAGGCCGGATTGCAGAGATTGCCGGCGTAACCAACGACAAAGGTTGGGCCCCTGTGAACGCCGCTGACATGTCATCGAAAATGGACGCGAACATCCACGTCCTTGGCGATTCATCGCAGCAGGGCGATATGCCGAAATCGGGCTTTTCCGCCAATAGTCAGGCCAAGGTTTGCGCCATGGCCGTACGTGGTGCGCTGACCGGGTCCAAAGTGTTCCCGGCCAAGTTCTCGAACACCTGCTGGTCGTTGATCGCCAGGGATGACGGCGTGAAGGTTGGCGCGAACTACGAAGCCACGGACGAGAAAATTGCCAAGACCGACGGCTTCATCAGCCAGAACGGCGAAGACGCCGCGACCCGTAAGGCGACCTACGAAGAAAGCATCGGCTGGTATGCGGGCATCACGTCCGACATGTTTGGCTAGAGCGAAAGCTGATCTTCGAAAGATTGATCAATCATGTTTCTGCCGAGGCCAAAGGCGAAACATGATGCTATTCGATCAGCTTTCGCTCGGAAGCATTTCCCGGCCGCTTCGTTGGCCGGGACACCCCCTAAAGAGACGGAGCAGACACCCATGCGCGCAGCCCTTTTTCTCGCAGTCGGTCTGCTCTCCGCGCCGGTGCTGGCGGATGAAAACATCGCCGACCAGTACCCCGGCTCAGCCCTCTACCAGAAACCGGTTGAGGTTATCCCGAACGTCTGGTCCGCCATAGGCGCCACCGCGCCGCCGACCTACGAGAATGCCGGCCACAACAACAATCTCAGCTTTATTATAACGACCAAAGGCGTTGTCGTGGTGAATGCGGGCGCCGCCTATGTGCTGGCCGAGGCGCTGCATGCTGAGATCAAGCGCATCACCGATCAGCCCGTGGTGCTGGTGATCAACGAAAACGGGCAGGGCCATGCCATGCTTGGCAACACCTACTGGGCTGAGCAGGGCGTGAAGATTCTGGCCCACGAAGACGCCGCAGCTGAGTATGAAGAACGTGGTTATGACACCCTCGACCGGATGAAGGGCTATAACCGCGACAAGTCAGCGAAGACCGACGTTACGCTGCCAACTGAGACCTTCGAAGACAGCTATGACGCCAGCATTGGCGGCATGACGATCCAGGTGCTGCATCTTGGTCCGGCTCACTCCCCCGGTGATATCTCGGTCTGGTTGCCAGACGAAAAGCTGGTGATTGCGGGCGACATGGCGTTCCACGAACGCCTTCTCCCCATCTTTGACGACACGGATACGGCGGGCTGGCTGGAGACGTGGGATGAGGAATTTGAAGCGCTGGGCGCCCTCTACGTCATCCCGGGCCATGGCCATCCGACGAACATGGCTCAGGTCCGGCGCTACACCAAAGACTACCTCAGCCATCTGCGCGGTGAGATCGCCAAGCATATCGAAGACGGGGGAGAACTGGACGACGCCTACTATGTCGATCAGTCCGCCTACAAACACCTCCACACCTTCAATGAGCTGGCCACGCGAAACGCTGGGCGTGTTTATGAGCAGATGGAGTGGGAGTGAACCGCCCCATCAAGGGTCTGTTCTGGCCATCGATCGCGATCCTGCTGGTATCGGCCGCCTCAATGGCGCTGGAAATCATCGCGGGGCGTGCACTGGCCCCTTATGTCGGCATGTCTCTCTATACCTGGACGCTGATCATCGCAGTGGTCCTTGCGGGGCTGTCTTTGGGAAACTGGATAGGCGGCCTTCTTGCCGACCGGACTGACCGGCCGGAACGCATCGTCGCCATTGGGCTGATCGCCGCTGCGCTGACAACGCTGGCTAGCCTGTATCTGCTGAAGGCAGCGGCAGGTTGGGTGGACGAGGGTGAACCAATCCAGACCATCGCAATCCTTTCGATGACCGCATTCTTCGCCCCCAGCGCCTTTGCCGGCGCGTTATCGCCACCCCTGACAATCATCGCGCTGCGCAATGTGGGCGAAGAACGGCGTGGTGGCGTTCTGGGTTTGATGTTCGCACTTGGCGCGCTCGGCGCCATCCTTGGGACGCTGATCTCTGGTTTCGTTCTGATTTCCTATCTTGGAACAGGGTATTCGGTCGTCGCCATCGCAGCCGTATATGCCGTGCTGTCCTTGCGGTTCTGGTACGCTGGTCGCGGCATTGCTGCCAGTCTTGTGGCGCTGCTGATGGTGGGTGGCGGCGTGGCCTATCCGCAGGTCCTTCACCTGTCGAATTCATGCGATGAAGAAAGCCGGTACTTTTGTATTCGCGTCGATGATTTTGGCGATGGCGCCCGTCCGATGCGGATCATGGCGCTGGACCATCTGGTTCACGGCGTGAACGATAAGGCAGACCCACAGCTGCTTTGGTCACCATACGTGCATGGCGTCGATGAACTGATCGCCGCGCGCTTTCCTGGCGACCAGCTCAGCGCATTTTTCGTCGGCGGCGGGGCTTACACGCTACCCCGTGCATGGGCGGCGCGGTACCCTGAGGGCGCTTTCACAATTGCTGAACTTGACCCCGAAGTGACCGAGCAGGCGCGCCGCGCCCTTTGGTTCGCCCCTGATCAGCGCACAATTTTGCTGCATGGTGACGCGCGCCGCTTGTTGCAAGCCATGCCACCGACAGCGAAATTCGACGTCGTTTTCGGCGATGCGTTCCACGACATCGCTATCCCGCAACATCTGGTCACCGATGAATTCCACGCAGAGGTCGCAAAGCGCCTGAGGCCCAAAGGCGTCTATGCGTTGAACGTGGTTGATGGCCTGCGCCAGCCAAGGTTCCTGATCTCGCTTGCTACAACGTTGCAGGCGCAGTTCGCCAATGTTGAGCTTTGGCTCGATATCGAAGAAGTACAACCAACGGATGCTCGTACAACGTGGATCGTTCTGGCGTCTGACCAGCCAACTGGCGTTAGACAGTTCAGCGCGACCCGCGGGTTTCAACGTGATTGGGTACAGGTCCCGCTGGAGGATATGAAACGCGTCGTCGGGGATGATCAGGTTATATTTCTGTCCGACGACTTTGCGCCGGTGGATCGGCTGTTAGCGCAAGTATCGAGTGATTAGCGCAAGCAAGAGCGCTTGCCGAATCTCAGATAATTGCCTGAAAAGGTCCTAAAGTCGAAAAACGTAACTATTTTGGGGTAAATTGGCTGAAATTTGATAAAAAATGCAGCGATCATTACCAATGATTCAGTGGACAATTGTGTGGTGAGGTGTGGGTTATGAATGCATTTTTGAGAACCGTTGCAGCAAGTGTTGCGATGTCAGTTTTCGGGTTTGCAGCCTCTGCAGCGACCGTGGTGGATTTCAGCCCTGAAACGACCGGCATCACTAACTTGTTCAACGCAGGCAATCGTGACGACGCCCAGAACTGGGGCACATTGTTCACGCTCAGCGAAGAATTCAACCTTTCCGCGATTGATCGCTATGGTGAAGCAGGCACTGGCGCTGTCGGCGATGATGTCATTGTGAAAATCTGGACAAGCGATGGCGCAACGCTTTTGCACGACATTTCAACAACGATAACCATTTAGGACACGGATGGTGCTGGCACAACAGATTCGATCCGCAGCCGTGCTGTGTTTGATGTAGATCTGGCGGCCGGTGACTATCTGATCGGTTTGGCCGGCGATGGGGCGGAGCTTTCGCAAAGGCTGCTGCAAGGCACTAGCGGTTCCACCTTCCGGTTTTTTGGCGACGGTTCCCCTGTAGCGGAAATAACAGCAAGCATTCGCGTGTTTGGCGACACGCCCGTAGCCGTGCCATTGCCAGCAGGCCTGCCGCTGATGATCGGTGCTTTGGCGGTGTTTGGGATCGTAACGCGCCGACGCGCAGCATAATCCACCTAAACATCAGGAATTCAGGCGGGCTGCTTACCAAGCGGCCCGTTTTTCTTGCGATCCCAAGCACACCTGTCAACTGGGCTATCTTAGCCGCCAAGCGGCCATTGAACCGTGATCTTCCCCAACGCCCATTTAATGCCCGCTAAGCACCCTTGATCCGACAGCGTCTTCCGGTGATCTTGCCGGTTAAGGGGATCAATACATGAAGATACAGCGGATCGCAGGCGCATTGGGCGCAGAACTACTGGACATCGACCTGTCCGCCCCGCTGACCGATGTCCAAGTCGCTGAGATCCGGCAGGCCCTTCTGGACCACTGCGTCATCTTCTTTCGCGATCAGACCATCACACCTGATCAGCAGGTCGCCTTCGCGCGCGCCTTTGGAGAGATTGTTGACTATCCAATGATCAAACCGCTGCCAAACCACCCTGAGATTATCCCGGTAGTGAAAGAGGCGCACGAGACGGTGAATTTTGGCGGCCTCTGGCATACAGACACGGCCTATCTGGCGCAGCCGCCGCTCGGTTCGATCCTGCTTGCAAAGTCAGTCCCTCCATTTGGTGGCGATACCCTTTTTGCGAATGGATACCTGGCTTATGAGGCGTTGTCAGATGGCCTGAAAGCCGCCCTTGCGCCGTTGCGGGGCGTGAACCGGTCAGGCGGCGCCAGTGTGGCCAAGACACGTGGCGCCGGGGCGAAGGCTGATGAAAAATCTGCGATCCACCCAGTGATCCGGACCCATCCCGAAACTGGCCGCAAATCGCTTTATGTGAACCTCGCGCACACCTGCCGGTTCGACGGGATGACTGAGGCTGAAAGCGCGCCCCTGCTCGGCTATCTGTTCAAGCATCAGATCAGGCCTGAATTTACCTGCCGATTTTCATGGCGAGAGGGTTCAATGGCGTTCTGGGATAACCGCTGCGCATTGCATAACCCGATAAATGACTACCACGGCCATCGCCGTGTGATGCATCGGATCACCATCGCTGGCGATACGCCAGTTTAGAAGACATTTTGGATCAAACAGGGACAGAATTGTGACGATGTCACCGATCCTTGTTATAAATCAGAGGCTTAAGTCTACTTTCACATGTGAAAGAAATCCGTAATGCGATTGTTCTGTCAGGCCGCCTCTGGATAATCGCGCACGAAAACCAGACGTTGGCCCTGCGATTGCTCAGGCTGATACTCGTATCCGCCTACGCCAAATTCTTTCAGCGCCTCCAGCGTTTCAACCTGGTTCTCAACTGCGAACCGGGCCATGGCGCCCCGGGCCTTTTTGGCGAAGAAACTGACAATCTTTTCCTTGCCGTCCTTACGTTCCAGGAACACTGGCTCAACTACTTCCAGCTTCAGCGCCTTGCGATCGACAGCGCCGAAATATTCCTGACTGGCGCAGTTCAGCAGCATGGTCGCGCCTTCAGCCTCACCTTCTGCATTCAGCGTTTTGGCGATCTTCTTGCCCCAGTATTCGTAAAGGTTTTTCGCACGTCGTGTTTCAAACCTGCTGCCCATTTCCAGTCGGTAGGGCTGAATGCGATCCAGAGGGCGAAGAAGGCCGTAAAGCCCCGATAGTATCCGCAGCCGCCGTTGCGCATAGGCCATATCGATCTCATTCAGCGTCTTCGCTTCAAGCCCCTGATAGGTGTCGCCGTCAAATGCCAGCGCGGCGGGCTTCACCATTTCATCGCCTGGCTCACTCGCAAAGGCTTTGAAGCGTTGTACATTCAGTTTTGCCAAAGGCTCTGAAATGCTCATCAGCTTCTGCAGATCCGTATGCTTCAGCTTCCGCGCCGCCCGGGCCAACGTCACTGCGTCTTTCTGGAAAGCAGGTTCAGTTGCGGCGGACATATCCACCGGGTTCATGTCCAGCTTTTTGGCGGGGGAGATGACAGTCAGCATGTGAGGTCTCAAATCTTAGTTTCCGGTTACTGACTATATAGGGCGAAACCGAGATTGAAACACCGGCGCAGGTCGACGCGCCAACAAGATCGTGAGGTTAGCTTTGATCGCATCAACAGCAGGCGCCATCGGCGTTTTGCGATAGATCAAGGCCATAACCTGCGTTCCATCCCATGATTGGTGAAACCAACCGAAAAGGAGATCGCGCATGTCACATACCCCTCACGAACTGGCCGAAGAGTTTCCCGAAAAGGCCGACCGGATTCATGAGCTGAAGACAGGGGATGCTCACTTTCGAAAGCTGTTTGATGAATATCATGAGGTGAACCGCACGGTACATCGCGCTGAAACGAACATTGAACCGATGGACAGCAAGAGCTTCGCAAAAGACGCATGCATCTGAAAGATTCGCTGGCTCAAATGATCGGCTGATATGACGGCGTCTGCCTTTGTTGCAGGCTCGTTCAGGGTTAGGCCAGTTCGCGCAACGCCATCCGATCGACTTTGCCAGCAGGCGTCAGCGGCAACGTTTGCAGGACATGAACCGCCGTTGGGACCTTGTAGGCCGCAAGGCCGTCCCAGCAGGCGGCCTCAAGTGCGGCGACGTCGGCCGTTCCTGCAACGAAGGCGATCACCGCCTCGCCTCTCCGATGATCCGGTATACCGACGGCACAGGCCGTCGCCACGCCAGGGACTGCCGCCAACACTTCTTCAACCTCGCGGGGGAAGACGTTGTAGCCGTTCGTGATGATGACGTCCTTCTTGCGATCAGTGATGATCAGAAACCCGTCTTCATCCAGCTTGCCGATGTCGCCGGTCATCACCCAGCCATCACGCATGGCTATGGCGGTTTCAGCATCATTCGCGAGATACCCGGCCATCTGATGAGGACCTTTTGTGCGGATCTCTCCGATTTCACCTGGCGCCAGCACATTCGCGCCCGTTTTGACATCAACCACTTCGACATATGTATCTGGCGGGGGTTTGCCTGCAGCGCCCGGACGGGCGCCTGCCTCTGCGGTGTTGACCGATATGGGCGCGATTTCGGTCATTCCATACCCTTCAAAGATGGTCAGACCCGTCGCAGCTTTCCAGCGATTGTGCGTTTCTATGGGGAACGGCGCGCCGCCGCCCGGGCAGACGCGCAGCGCGCTCAGGTCCCGGTCAGCCAATGAAGGCGACGATAGCAGCGCCTGATAGATCGCCGGTGGACCGCCACCCAGAACGGTGACGCCATGCGCCTCCATCAAAGCAAGGGCGCCGTCCGGCGTGAAAGCGCCTGGCAGCACGTTCGTCGCCCCGACTTTCAGGGCCATTCCGACCCCCATGTAGAAACCATAGATGTGGGTGAATGGGGCGATGGATAAATGGACCTCAGCATCCCGCATCGGCCAACCCCAATGCATCCGTTCAGTCCCGGTCACCATCATCTCATGGGTATAAGCGATCCGTTTCGGGACACCAGTGGTGCCACCGGTCAGAAAATACGCGGCGATTGCGTCGGGTTCGATTTTGGGTGCGGGTTTCGGATCGTTTGACGGAAGGGTCTTTATGGCGATCTCTCCCCGGTCCAAATCGATCTGCCCGGCGGTGAGAATCTGCGCTGGCGCGATCTCATCAAGGATCTTCTGCGTCAGAGGTACTGGCAAAGCGGCATTGATCAGCGCTGGTCTTGCGCCTGCTTGTAAAGCGCCAAGGAACGCGATCAGAAATATGGGAGAGTTCGGAACAATCAGCGCAATATCTGTCCCGGCTTCCAGATCCGCCGCAACGCCGGCAACGGCCCGGGCGGCTTCGCCCCATGTCAGCATCTTGCCTTGGAAGATCGTGAAAGCGCGGTCCGGGTGGAGGGCAACACCCTGATGAAACATGTCGAGCAGGCTGGATATGTCGGCCGCCCTTCGCCAATCAAGCATCGGCTTGGCCATCAGATCAAAGCGGGGTCAACTTCCTGCCCCAATGGTTTATCCGCTACAAAGCGCGCGATATTGTCGAGGAACAACTGATCCCACCGCCCCTGACTGCCGTTTCCGGCAAAACTGGTGTGCGGTGTCATGCGAACCTTGGGATGGGTCCACAACGGATCGTCATCAGGCAGAGGCTCGGTGTGAAAAACGTCGAGAATGGCTGTCGATGGCTTGCCTTCGCCCAGCCCTTTGATCAATGCGGCGTCATCGACCAACGGGCCGCGCGCAATATTCACCAGGATCGCCCCCGGCTTCATCGCGCGGAAAAAGGATGCATCGGCCATACCGCGCGTCTGGTCGTTTAACGGGCACGCGATGACGACGATGTCAGCATCGGGCAGAAAGGTTTGCAGATCAGACACCGCGCCAACCCGATCCGCATGCTCAGTTGGCACAGCGGTTCGGCGAATGACGCTGACATCCGCCTCAAACGCCTTCAGCCGCTTGGTCAGGGCCTGCCCGATGGGACCGTGGCCAAGCACCAGCCAATGC
This sequence comes from uncultured Paracoccaceae bacterium, assembly GCA_938092015.1. GTDB lineage: Bacteria > Pseudomonadota > Alphaproteobacteria > Rhodobacterales > Rhodobacteraceae > Pikeienuella. Next base: position 1,635 of record CALKOT010000055.1, on the reverse strand, counting down.
GTTTGTGAAATTTCACGATAGGGCGTCATCCGCCAGTTGCGGTCTACCTGCATCTGGCGTTGTTCTTCGATCGGTTGAAGGACGGATAGAACCTGCCCAAACACAAATTCTGCAATAGCGACGCCTTGCGCCGAAGAGTTGCAGATCCGCGTCCCTTTTCCGGAAAGCTCTGCATAGAATGGATGATCAAGCCCGGCGTTGAAGGTTTGAAGAACGCCAATTCGCTTGGCCTTTAGCACATTATTGAAAACAGTATCACTACCATCTTCGTTGATATCGGTCCGCAGCCACAGATAGTCGATCTCAATCTCTTCGGCGGCGATCTTCCGATCATTCAGCGTATATGTGCTGGCATCGCTGAAGGTGGCGATTTCGAGATCTAGCCCAAGCGCAACCAACCGTTCACGTATCGCTTCGTAGGACGTGTGGTGCAGTCCTAAGACCGTCAATTATTCCACTCCCAAGACCGTAGGCGGAAATCGTTCTCTGCTGATTGGTCTACTCCACGAAGTAGAAAGATCGAATGATGCCGCATACTGACGCCGCCCCTTTCCGCATGCAGGCGGTCGGCGTGTTTTCTGTCGTAAACCGATGTGGTGGGCATCATTCGCATGGTCATGCCACGACGGGGATGCGCGGATCGATTTTCTTCTGACCCATGGGCGATGTAAACATCATGAAGGGCCATTTGCCCGGCTTCAAGGATCAGATTCTTGGCCTTCGTTTCATCGTATTCGTGCTTTTGAAGTTCCTGATTCAGGGTGACGTTCTGGCTGTCATTCTGCCAATGATCCATCAACCGGTTCTGTTTGTGTGAGCCGGGGATGTATTGCAGGCACCCGTTTTCCTCTGTCGCCGCGTCAATCGCGATCCAGACTGTGCATGTCGCCAATGGCCGGATTGGCCAGTATTGACCGTCCTGATGCCAGGGGGTTTTCTTGCCGTTCAGGGCGGGCTTTGCAAAAAAGCTCATGTTCCAGAGGCAAATATCCGGGCCGATCAGCTGTTCAACCATATCCAGGATCGCAGGTTCGCGCGCATAATTCAAAAAGCCGAGATCAAAGGAAAGCAGGACAGAAGCATTGTCGCGAAACTCTGGATGACGATGCAGCAAAGCAGTGTGCCGATCCCGGATCTCTTGCAACTGGTCTTCTGGCAGACGAAAATCAGGTACTACATACCCCTTGTCGTGATATTCGGCTATCTGCGCATCGCTCAGCATTAAGCACCCTCCCCAAAACTACCAATACGTTACGCGCCATTCTCCTATCTGTGAAGCTTTTGCGCGACGTCATTATTTTACCTTGTATGGGGCGTATTCCCGGCGCCTAATTCGCATCAATTGCGGGCAAAACGGCGCTATGCCGTCAATGAAGGAGTTATGATATGTCTTTAATGGATTTGTTGAAGCAGGCGCAGGGTGGTCAAGGTCTTGGTCAGTTGGGCCAGTGAGCCTCCCCCTTTGAATTGGTCCGCCCTTATAGTTAGGAAAGCGGAGGACCCGAGATGGCTATAAAGAGACCCAAGCCCGAAGAGATTGTCGTGAAGTTACGGCAAGTTGAAGTTTTGATTGGGCAAGGCATGCCCCGGATCGATGCGATCAGACAGATCAGCGTAACTGAACAAACCTATTAT
>CALKOT010000054.1 GCA_938092015.1 uncultured Paracoccaceae bacterium | reverse complement strand
ACGGCGAAGCGGCATTGAACCAGTCATCGGCCACCTGAAGCACGACGGACATCTTGAACGAAACCACCTCGCTGGACCCGAAGGCGACGCCATCAACGCCATTCTCTCAGCCGTAGGGCAAAACATGCGCCTACTGGCAAGGTGGTTCAGGCTTCTGTGCCTCTGTTTACTGGCAAGCCTCGTCAATCAGAACCGGAAACCGGAAGCCTCAATCTGAGCACGATGCCGATCGCGAACGAAATTTGACTCGTTAGGGTGAAAATCACAGACGACTATCAAACGGGCGATGAAATTGACGGCGCAGGTGTTTTTGCAGGCTCTTTCGCGTCGCTGGAAATCGACGCCCAGAGTTTTGCATTGTCACTGCCTGGCGATCAGCTGATCAATGTTGAATTCGCAACCACGATGGCAGCTGTGCCACTACCTGCGGGCGGCGCTTTGCTGTTAACGGAGCTTGGCGCACTTGGTTTTGCCAGATCGCGCCGCCGCGCGTCCTGATCGAACTGCTACTGAAGCAGGCGTGAAGGCCCAGGCGGAAACGCCGGGGCCTTTTGCATTCAGGCGCCATCCACTTCATTCACATCTTTCGCTGTCGCGTACACCAGCCCACATAATAAGATCAGCGCGCCCATCGCAGCCCAGACGACACGATATTGATCGGTAACGCTCAGCCCTGCTGCAGCAGCAAGGTCCAGCACGGCGCCAATAGCGGCCTGCATCGTCGGGATCGCAGCGACGGCGACCAAGGTCAGCAGCGTCGATGCGCGCCCCAGAACATGATCAGGTGAAATCTTCCGCATATGCGCGGCAAGGGGAATGTAAAACTGCTGGCAAAACATCATCAGCAACAGCAGCCCAACGGCGAGGTACGCATTCGGATTGGACATCGAAGCCAATACAAACAAACTCGTCATCGACACGCCCGCGCCTGCAAAAATCAGCCTGCGGCGCGATTTCATGCGACGGTCGAGATAGCCAAAGATATAGCCGCCTGAAAGCGTCATCACGAACATCAAGCTGAGAACAGCGCCCGCAGGCTCTGGCGCCAATCCGATGGCGTTCTGCAAATATGGCCCGCCCCATAGGCCGCTAATCGCTGTGATCGGCGCCCATGTGACGACGGCCAGAACAAGGGTTTTGCGAAACTCAGCGCTTTTCAGAAGGGTGAGATAACCGCCCGTTGGTGCGCCATCAGCCGGTTTCGGCGCCGGTCCTTCGCCCCGGATCGCAGTCAGAATGGCGATTGCCAGACCAACGGTCACGGCGGAAACGCCCCCGAAAACCAGCCCCCAAGGCAAACGTTCCAACGCGACGGACAGTGGGAAAGACCCCAAGATCCCCCCAACCCCGCCGATGGTTACGACAAGGCCACTGATGTAGCCGAAATCGCGGGCGGGAAATGTCCGACCGATAATGACATACGTTGCAGCGCCCATGGCGGCGGAACCGACGCCGATCATGATGCGAGAGGCCAGTAAAGCCTCAAACGTTGCGCCCATCGCAAACACCGCCGCGCCCACCGCAATCATGCTGAGGCACCCTGCGATAACGTACCGAGGCCCAAATTTATCCAGAAGGATGCCGAACGGCGCCTGCGCGATCACCGTGGCGAGGAACATGGCTGACACGAGACCGCCGATGGTGGCGGCGGAGGCATCGAAACGCTCCATCAATATCGGTGAGAATACTGCCCCTGACGCCCGGTGGAACTGGCCAAGCGCAAAGATGCTGACGCAAACCGCGAGGACAATAATGCGACGGCGAGTGAAGAGGGATTCTGCGGTCACGCAGCCACTTTTGCGGCTATCGATACAGGCGCGCGGGAATAGGCGTGGATTGTAGCGTTGATCGCATTTTCTGTCGGGCCGTTAGGCTCAAACCGCTCCACCCGGTCGGCAAGCGCGTTAAACAGGCAGGTCATCTCCAACCGTGCTAAGTGCATGCCAAGACAAGCGTGTACACCATGACCAAATCCGACATGGCCACGTACATCGCGAGTGACATCAAAGCGGTCAGGGTCTGGAAAGCGGGCCGGATCACGGTTCGCGGCGCCAAAGACCATCAGGACACGCTCATTTTTAATGAAGGGAACGCCCGCAACTTCGATATCTTCGGACAGCTTGCGGGTGAAAGCGCGGATCGGGGTGTTTAGCCGTACGATTTCCTCAATCGCATTTTTGATAAGGCTGCGGTCATCAAGTACTTTTGCCCACTGGTCGGGGTTTTCGGCAAACAGGCGCACACCATAACCGATGGCGGAAATGGTCGTATCAAGGCTGGGGGCAATGTAGTCGCGCATCAGCTCAACCGCCTTGGCCGGTTCAATGCCCGCTTCGATCCCCCTGCCGATTGCGCGTTGCGCCCAGCCATCAGGATCAAGCGCCTCCATCGTTTTGGAATTATCGAGATAGGCGCACATTTCTTCTAGGTCGCTAACCGCCTTGTCTCGACGGGCGCCGGGATCGCCCATCAGTTCAAACGTAGCGGCGCCCCAGGTCAGCATATTATCTTTGCCATGGCCGCCAAGGCCGACCAGATCGCGCACAATGGTAAGGGGCAGATGCGGCGCCAGATCGGCGGCGGCGTCGAACCCGCCCAGTTCAACCATTCGATCGGCGATGTTGTTCGCCTCTGCCTCAATCCGTTCTCTTACATCCAGCAGCGCCTTTGGGGTCAACGGCTTGAAGGTGATCGCGCGGGTCGCATCATGCTGCGGCTGGTCAGAGTTTAGCGTGCTGCCAACCAAAATCTTGTTTACATCGTCATTGATCGACACGCCCGCGCCAGACCGAAACACGCGGTGGTTTCTGATTGAGCTTGTCAACGCCTCAAACCCACAAATCGCATGCATTTCATGTTCCGCCAGCCAGACAACGGGGCCGTGCGCCAGCATCTGATGATAGACGGAGACAGGGTCAGCGATGGTTTGATCGCTGAAAAAATTAAGGTGAATAGAAGGTGCGCTGGTCTGAATTGACATTAAGATATAGTCGCATCCTTTTTCTAATCGCGCAATCATCGCGGCTTTGCGCCAGGTGCGACGTGGCGCTAAGTTAACTGCAACGACGGAGGTTCCAATGGCAGGCGGATGGGCGCGCGATGGCGCAGTTAGTGAGCAAATCGAAGCGTCAATTTCGGACGAACTTGCCCGGATGCAGGCGAAGAAAAAACCAGTTGGCGAAAGCCTGACCCACTGCGCCGAATGCGATGAACCGATCCCTGAGCGTCGGAGAGAGGCGCTGCCCGGCGTTAAGCTGTGTATTGAGTGCCAGTCGGAGCGGGACGCCGCATACCAAGTGCGCGGCGGGATTAACCGCCGCGGGTCAAAGGACAGCCAGTTGAAGTAAGCGGCGCTTTAGAGTGCGCTTTAACTTTCATGTATCCCGTCAGTCGCAAAGAACCCGCCCTGATAGATCATATCTGCGGAATCCGCGCCCGGCTGCGCCATCGCTGCATCGACTTTTGCGCGGTAGATCTCTCCATTATCCTGCGGCTTCCAGCCGAGATAGCTGACCTGCCCATTGTCCCACCAGGACATCGTATTGTCCGACGCGCCGTAGATGATCGGACAGCCAAGGCGCGATATGGCAAAGACCCGTTCAATCAGCCGGACAAAATCATCTGCGCTTAGCCAGGTGGCCAGCATCCGGTGATTGCGCGGCTCTGGAAAGCAGGATCCAATGCGAACGCAGGCAGTCTCAACCCCGAATTTGTCGTGATACATGCTGGCCATGCTTTCACCGAAGCACTTCGAAACTCCGTAAAGACCGTCAGGGCGGGTGGGCGACGAGGCATCCAGCTTTGTAGTCTGGTCATGAAAGCCAATCGCGTGGTTTGAACTGGCGAAAATGATGCGCGGATTGCCATTTTTCCGCGCCGCTTCATAAAGGTTGAAGACGCCATTGATGTTGGCGTTCATGATCAGATCCCACGGCTTTTCAATCGAGATGCCGCCGAAATGCACGATCCCATCACAGCCTGCGACCATCGCTTCGACCACTGCTTTGTCGCCGAGGTCGCAATAGACGATCTCTTCGTTTGGCGCCGCCTCACCCAGATCGTCGATATCCGAAAGGCGCAGAAAGTCCGCCATGTGGCTGAGGCGCTCGCGCGCCATCTTGCCAAGCCCGCCAGCCGCGCCAGTGATGAGAAGTCGTTTCATGAGGTTCGTCCTGTTTCGCTGATCCGTTGCGCCAGACCATATCCGCCCCATTCGGCGCGCACATCCAAAATCCGTCATTTCCGACGCAAAGTGGCGGGACGCCACGAACTATGTCAGTAGTCTGTCGCAGACTAAGGGGGCTTGGGGTTTGGACAGATTTGACCTTGGAAAGCACACGCGGGCCATTTCAACCAGTTCGGCGGAAGCGCAGAAATGGTTCGATCTTGGCCTCAACTGGTGCTTCTGCTTCAATCACGAAGAAGGCGTAAAATGCTTCCAGAGAGCGTTGGAATGCGACCCTGATTGCGTGATGGCGCAATGGGGCGCGGCGTATGGGGCCGGGCCATTCTACAACATGGCCTGGTGCGATTTCACGGGGCCTGAGGTGGCTGAAGCAACCGCATTCTGTCACAGCCACATCCAACGCGCCCGCGCCGCGGCACACGCGGCGACGAAGACGGAAAACATGTTGGTTGAGGCACTGGCGCAGCGGTTTCAAAAACCGCATCCGGTTCCACAACATGAATTTGACAAGTGGGACGATGACTATGCCGCAGCCATGCGACAGGTCCATGAAGCACACGAAGATGATCACGATATCATGGCGATACATGCTGAGGCGCTGATGACCCGCACGCCGTGGAAGCTGTGGGATGTAAAACGTGGTGTCCCACCGCCCGGCGCCGACACCTACGAAGCGCTTGCGTTGATTGAGCGATCCATCGCCATGCACGACGCTGCCGGAACGCCGCAGCACCCTGCAATCCTGCATCTGCACATACACGCGACTGAGATGTCGAATGACCCCGGCCAGGCAATGCGGTCGGCTGATCTCCTGGCCGATATGTGCCCGGATGCGGGTCACATGAACCATATGCCGGGCCATACCTATGTCTTGTGCGGCCAGTATCTGCGCGCCAAAGAGGTCAGCGAGATCTCAATCGCGGCCGATGAGAAGTATCTAGATTACGCTGGGCCCTACAATTTCTATACGACCGCCCGCTGCCACGATCTGCATCTGATGATGTATACCTGCATGTTCCTTGGCCAGTTTGAACCAGCAATGAAGGCCGCCGATCAGATTTGCGCCACGCTGACGAAAGATGTGCTGACCCATCGCGGCGCGACACAGACATCCGTGACGATGGAGGGATACTATTCCATGCGGATGCACGTCCTTATCCGCTTTGGTCGCTGGCGCGACATTATTGAAGCGTCCCTGCCCGAGTGCCCGGTGATCTGGTGCGTTTCAACCCCGATGCATCACTACGCCAAGGCAATTGCTTACGCGTTCCAGCGCCAGTTTGATCAGGCAGAAGAGCAGCGCCAGCTGTTTCATGAAGCGGTTACGCGTATCCCCGAGGGACGCAAGTTTTTCAACAACCCTGCAAAGAGCATTCTGAGTGTGGGTGAGAAATTGATGGAAGGTGAACTTGCCTATCATCGCGGCGAACATGACGTCGCTTTCGCCCTGCTGCGCGAAGCAGTGCATCTAGATAACAATCTGGAATACACCGAGCCGTGGGCCTGGATGCATCCGCCCAGCCATGCGCTGGCGGCGTTGCTGGCTGAACAGGGCCAGTATGCGGAGGCAGAAGACCTGTACCGCACCGATTTGGGACTGAACGACAAACTACAACGCTGCGCCCAACACCCGGACAATGTCTGGGCGTTGCATGGGTTGGTGGAATGCCTGCGGCAGCGTGGGGATACGGTGGAACTGCCAGATTTTGAGGCGCGGCTTGAGAAGGCGTTGGCGCTGACGGACACGCCTGTGACGTCATCCTGTCTGTGCCGAACTAAGGTCGCTTAGGCGACTTTTACCCGGCGCCACGTCACGCGGCGCCGGTGTTCAAAACCTTTCGCCCAGCAGGCGATAGCACCAGAACGCCTCTTGCGTTTCGATCGCACGATTCAGGTAGGCAGGTAAAAAACCGGTCGCCCGACGGACGGTGCGACCCATGTGGGATTGATCGGAATAGCCTGCTTCTGTCGCAATCTCCGCCAATGGCTCAACAGCGTGACGGCGTGAAACCTGATGCAGGTTTTCAAACGATGAATGAAATTCAAGCGTCCTGCGACTATGTCCGCTTAGCCGTTTCAAACGCCTTTCAAAGGCGCGTAAACTACGGCCTCGTGCGGAGAATGCAGCCCGTGTCGTCACCCCTCGCGCCCAGTCAGATATACCCGCAGCGCTGGGCCATGATGACGCGCGGCTGGTCGCCCAGATTGTCGTCAGAACATCGCAGAATGCCGTCCAGCCTGCCTCAACCTCATCTTCTGCGCCGCCCATTTGCCGCCATGCGTCGGGATAAAAGGCAAAGGTTGTGGCGACGACTTCACCCGCAGCCCAGCTGGATACCGGAACATCAATCGGCCCCGTAACGGTTAAACGCGGCAGAACGGGCAGACCAGAAACATCGCGCCAGTCCCGGTCAGCGGGCAACACGAACAACTCACTTAAACTGACCAGCGAAACTGCGACCAGAACAGAGGCCGGAAAGTGGTTTACCCGATCTTCAGCCGCCAGATCAGCGCCACGCGTATCACGATGCACGCCAGCAAACAGACAGCCGGACAAATGATCTGGGGCTAAAAGCAGCTTTGACTTTGTCATCATACCAATCCGGAAACTGTCGCAGTCATTCTATAATCAGCCGCGTGAAAAGCAGCAATTACCGGGGCGTCATCTCGAAGGAGGTCCCTATGGCCAAAATCAAATTCTCTGGTCCGCTGTCCCTGCGGATCAACGGCTAACTCACCATCAGTCGCATTGCACTGACGACCTATGCTCGTCGCGCCATCGGCAAGCGTATTGCGCCTGACTAGGACGCAAATATAGAGATCGGCATACTGTTCGTCCGCCACCAGTTTACGGCTGCAATGACGATGCCTGACATCGCCAAAGGACGCCTTTTATTTGACAGCCTGCAGGCTGAAACGGATGACGTTTATGAGGTCGAGTTTGAGCGGTGCGCAGCGCCAACAGGGCAGTAGTATCGCGCGAAAACCCTGCGCAGCGATGCGACGCTGCTGTATCTGCACGGGGGCGGATACACGTTTCACGGCGGCGTCAGTAAACGGTTCGCCGCGATGCTCGCCCATCACACTGGCGCGGCAGTGTTCGCACCCGATTATCGCCTGACGCCAGAGCATCCGCACCTCGCGCAAGCGGATGATGCGCTGGCAGCATGGTCGTATCTCAGCGCGAAGATACCGGCAAAAGACATGGTCGTGATAGGCGGCAGCGCAGGCGGCCACATGGCGCTGATGCTGCTACAGACGCTGAAGGCGCGGGGTGACGAACAACCTTCGCTGTGCATCGGTCTTTGCCCTTGAACGGATATTGGCGACCGGGGCGAAAGCTTACGGGACAATGACCGATACGATCTAGTGCAGGGATGGATGGCCTTGCAGTTCGGGCGATGGCTTGACCCGCAGGGCGCATATGGCAGAGAGGCGCTATCACCGATTTACCATGACTATAGTGGCCTTGCGCCGATCTATCTGCAGGCAGGTGGGCGCGAAGTGCTGCGGGATATGATCGTAGAATTCGCTAAGATACAAAGGGCCAAGGGTGCGGATGTCAGCCTGGATGTGTGGGACTACATGCCCCACGACTTTCAGGCGTATGACACGCTGAACGCATCCTCAACCGATGCGCTTAGCAACATCGTCTCAGCCATTGAGACCAGGTCAGAGCGCAGCGGCTGACTTCCGTGTAGCGCGCGCCTAGCTCGCTGGCGCGAGCTTTGCGACGCCAACAAGCGCAGGACGCAACAGGCGGCCAGCAATCGTAAAGCCGGGCTGCATGACTTCTATAACCGTGTTTGGCTCAGCCCCCGGAACGGGCGCCTCAAACATCGCCTGATGGAAGTTGGCGTCGAACTTTTCGCCAACCTCTGGCGCGACCTTTTCGATCCTGTGCTTGGCGAAGGCCGACAGAAGGCCTTTCTGCGTCAGCTCAACACCTTCGATCAGCCCGGCCGCGTGTTCCTTCGCCGCATCATCGGCTGAGGCCAGCGCGCGGTCGAAATTGTCGTGCACTTCAAGCAAATCGCGGGCGAGCTTCGTACCGCCAAACGCTTCGGCGTCCTTGCGATCACGTTCAGCCCGGCGGCGGATATTCTGCGCCTCTGCCAGGGCCCGCATCAGCTTGTCGTTCAATTCGTCACGCTCAGCCGTCAGATCGCCAATCTGGTTAATCAACGCAGTGATGGTTTCGTCGCCGCCCAGCGCATCGCCGCCAAGCTCATCGCCAAAATCGGTATTGAGCGCTGTTTCAAAATCGAAATTGGCAGCCCGTTCTGCAGCGCCTTCGATCTCTGATGTGTCCACTTCCGGCATTTCAACATGTGGCGTCTCAGGCGCCTTTTCCTTGTCACTCATCACTCATCATCCTTTGACGGCCTTGCCGCGCCCCGCGATCATCTCGCCCATCATCCGGGCGGTATAGTCGACGATCGGCACGATCCGGCCGTAGTTCAGGCGCGTGGGTCCGATGACCCCGATTGCGCCCACCAATTTTCGCTCGGCGTTCATATAGGGAGAAATCACCAAAGTGGACCCCGAAAGAGAAAAGAGTTTGTTCTCAGAGCCGATAAAAATGCGCACACCGTCGCCTTCCTTGGCAAGGTCCAGCAATTGCGCGAGATCGCGCTTGCGTTCCATATCATCCAGGAGGCTGCGCATGCGTTCGAGATCTGCTGTGGTGTCGTCTTCCAACAGGTTGGCACGGCCTCTTACAAGCAGGCGGTCCGGTTCGATTTTCCCCTCGCCATCCCAGACCGCGACACCTGCCGCGATCAAGGTGCGGGCGGTGGTATCAAGTTCTTGACGGCGGGCTTCGATTTCCCGCGCGATGACATCCTTGGCGTCCTGCAGTGTACGGCCCACAAGCATGGCGTTGAGGAAATTGGCGGCCTCACGCATCGCTGATGGGGTCATCCCGACGGGGGGTGAAATCATGCGGTTTTCGACATTCCCATCCTCGGTCACCAGCACCACAAGGGCTGAAGTCGCGGAGAGGGACACGAATTCGACATGCCGGATCGGCGCTTCGAGTTTCGGCGCAAAGACCAGCGACGCGCAGTGGCTAAGGCCTGACAGCATCGATCCCGCATCATCCAAAGCGCGGGTGATGTCGCCGTCAGAGCGGTCAGCGACTTGTTCGATCTGGGTACGTTCTTCTTGCGAAACATCGCCGATTTCGAGAAGGCCGTCGACGAACATGCGTAGACCCGTGTGGGTCGGAATACGGCCAGCGGAGGTGTGCGGGCTGTCAAGAAGGCCCAAATATTCCAAATCCTGCATCACATTGCGGACTGTGGCGGCGGACAGCGTGGTTTCCAGACTAAGCGATATGGTACGTGAGCCTACCGGTTCGCCAGTTTCGATATAGGTCTCGACCAGCGCGCGAAAGATATCGCGGCTGCGGTCGTTAAGGTCGGACAGGGGGCCGGTATCAGCCATCAGCGGGCGGCCTTTTCTTCGAACTCTTTCACCATGTCGTCATACTGCGGATGGGCCGTACCCAAAAGGCGGTCCCAGATCGAAAAGATGTTTCCGTAGTTATAGTTGAACTTCGAATGATGCAGATCGTGGAACGTCGTACAAATGAACGGCCATGGGCGGCGGGATGTGGGCGAGGCGAAAAACTCAAACCCCGAATGGCCGATCATGCCGCTGATCTGGTCGAACAGGCGCAGGGCAAAGATCGCCAGCGCCGGCACTGGCAGGATGAACCAGACGACGAGGTAAAAGCTGTGTTCGATGAACGTATCGACCACGCCTGAGCTGTCGTTAGACCAAACCGTCGGCGCAACTGACTTATGGTGCAGCGCGTGGTACCGGTACATCGGCGACCAGTGCAGCAGGCGGTGGCCGAAATAGAACCAGGCGTCGAACAGGATCAGGCTAACAACGAAACTTAGCACGAAACTGACGACGCCAAGATCGGCGGGGGCCATCGTCCAACCCTGCGTCTGCGCAAAATAGCCTGTGCCAAGCAAGAAGGATGACATCGCCAGCGCGGGCAGCGAATTCAGGATCTCAGCCCTTTTTCGCTTCATTCCATCGCGTTCCGGCTGGATCTTTCGATCTGGAAAACGTGCAGCATAAGCTTCCGCCATCAGGCCGAAGCCAAAATAGAGGATGAGCATGGCGGCATAGATTGCCGCGAGGGTGAGAAAGTAGTCTGCGACCATACCTTCTATTTAGGCATGGTTGAGGGCCCCGTCCATAACAGGTGGCGTCATTCTACTGGTCGCACTGCAAATCTGATCTCGTCGGACTTGAAGCCCAGCGCCATCGGGCGGATCACGCCTGGGATGGCTATAACATCGTGCAGTTCTTCCACCACGCCCTCGATTGTCAGGCGGTGTTTAATGTCACCGGTGGAGAGGTTGACAACTGCAAGGCCACAAACCGGGCTGACGCCTTCTTTTTCAGAGCGTTCACTTAGCTCCAAACCCTCAAAAGTACGCTCCTGCCGGGGGCGGGACACACCGACGATGGCGTGATCGCCAAGGAACGTCACACCCCTGGCGAATCCCTGCAGAAAACAGGCCGCTTCGAACTTGCCAGTTTTCATGTCGATATGGCCAAATTCACCGGTACCTGACTGGATCAACCACAGCTTGCCATTATGCAGACGGGGTGAATGCGGCATTGAAAGGCCGGTTGCAACGGCCTCACCACTTTCAATGTCCAACACCATTCCGCCTTCACGGCGATGTTCGCGCCAGCCGTCCAGGACATTGGTTTTGGCGACACAAGTTACATATTTTGGCACGCCATCTTCAGCTGCAAACCAGTTAAGATGGCACCGGTCTTCGGCGGCGATCCGGTCGATGAAAGGCGGTTTCCAGCGAACCTTGAAACTGCCCTCGTCCGTCAGCGAGGCGAGGCAGTTAAACCGTGTCGCGACAAAAACCGGCCCATCCAGTTCGTCCGTGTGAATGTCATGAATATCAATGTCGCCTGTCGTGTGACCCGTTACCGGCACGTAGACGGCGTCAAACCCATCCTTCACCTGACCGGGATCAAGAAAATTGCGAAAGCGCCACATCTGAAACAGCGAAGACATCCACAATGCGCCATCACGACCAACGCCCATGCCCATGCTGCGTGGAAAGGTACGTTCAAATATCGACAGGGCGCCATCTGGCTTCAACCCAACAAAAAACACCTTGCCTGCCTGATATGTCGTGAAGGCGAGGCTTGCTTTCTGCTACCCAGCCACGCCGGGAACAAGCGCGACCCTGTCAGAACCAGCTTTGGATCTTCCTGCTGGGCGCCTCCAGTTTCATTGGTCAATGTAACGTACCCATCTCGCTTATGTGGGGCACTTAACCAGCAATGAGACTGGGGTTCAATTGGCGTTCCTTTTGGCTTGTTAGCGGTTGCTGGAATTGAGAATATCAGAAGATAAAGTCGCTTTGGTCGAACTCTTCAATTGAGGTTCCACGCAGGAGAGCATCTATGGTGCCGAAAGACACAATCGTGTGCGAGCCTTGGCTGACGAATTTCAGGTCTGCTAAACTGCTAGCCCCTTCGAACATCAGTTTGTCCTGACCGTTGCGGAAATCCCGGACCAGATCCTGTCCTTTGGCATCTGCGAATACGAACAAGTCGCGCCCGCCGCCTCTATGGAGGATGTCTTTTCCCTCGCCTCCATCCAGCGTGTCTTTCGCGCCGCCACCGCGCAGTTTGTCTTCGCCCGCGCCGCCAAACAAAGCGTCCTTGCCGCCATCCCCGACCAGTTTGTCCTTTCCAGTGCCGCCTTCCAGCGTGTCCCCACCGCCGCCGCCGCGCAGCTTGTCCGCGCCTGCGCCACCTTCCAGCTTATCGCTGCCGACGCCGCCCAACATCGTATCGTCGTTCGCGCCGCCCATCATGCTGTCGGCCCCGGCGCCGCCCATCATCATGTCGTCATCATCGCCGCCCACTAGGATATCGCGGCCGTCGCCGCCCATCATCAGGTCGTCGCCAGCACCGCCTTCCAAAACTTCACCGCCACCCGCGCCCGTAAGTGTGTCGGCGCCACCGATGCCAAGGATCATTTCTGCGGCGTTACCCCCGCTTATCGCTTCATCGCCGTTGGTGCCGACAATCATCACCAGATCGTCGCCATCTGCGCCGATACCGGCGCTATTCTCGGGGTGGGTGAACTGCGTCTCATCAATGATGACAGCGCCAGCCGCCGCATCGGCGACGCCGATATTTGCCGTAAGAACGTCGATATCCCCATCTGCACCGGCCAGAAGCGCCGCCTCCGGCCCGGTAAGCGCCCGGTCAAGCGTCAGGACACTGGCGATCAAGCCATTGAAGAACCATTCCAGGTTGTCGGCGCAATCCTTACGCCGTCTGGCTGAGGCGCCCAGAACCACATCTTCGGCATTGCCGCCCATGCCCGTTAGGAAGCCCTGCGCAACATCCTCAAGCGCACCATTGACGTAAAGGCGCAATGTATCGGCCTCAAATGTGAAGGCGATTGAAACGTCTTCACCAGCTTCAACCTTCTTATCTGATTTCAGGTAGTAACTTTCAGTGCGTGACTGCAGGCGAACATTCACGCGCCCACCATGATCCAGCCAGATCGCCAGGTGCCCGCCATCGCCGTCACCATGCGCGTCCTTGGAAAACAGAGCCTGATTTCCATCGATCACGTCAGCATTGAACGTCAGGCCACTGTCCCGGTAGTTGGCGATTGCCCAGCGGTGTGAGCGATTGTTTTGGCCGACGCACCATCAAAATCACCGCCCTCATCGCTGAGTGTTGTATTGAATGGATCAACGTCAATTATCTGACTGGTGAAGTCCAACCCAGCGGCATATGCGTTTGACGAATAGCTTTCCGGATCAGTTCCTATCGGGTCGCCGGCAGCGTCGCGGCTATCATAGCCGAACAAGGCCTCACCATTTGGGCCGGTGGCAGTTTTGGTCTCACCTGTTGGGGCCAAAGCCTCCTGCAGCTGATCTATGGTATCGACGATACCGTAGTGAGCCCCGGGATCGATCGTGATGCCTTCTTCTTTCACCACATCGCCATGCACGACGATGTAGCCGAGGATATCTTCGTCATGCGCCCCGCCATTCTTTCCCTGCTGGGAATAGGCGGTGATGATCGACGCGATGCTGTCGTCAACGCCGTCGCCATTGGCGTCGATCGCTTGATAGCTGACAGTGACATTTGTTGTGTGGCCGATGACCGAGATCTGGTCCTCACCCGCGACATAGTCAGCGACAATTTCAATGCCGACGCCATCGACCCAATGGTCGTAGATACGGTGGTTTTCACCCGCGACGCCATGCCAGTGTATGCCGCGCCCATCCTCCATCAGATTGTCGAGGATGATATCTTTCTTGCCATTGATCAGCGTCTCAAACAGGAAGTGATCCGCGCCCTCGCCGCCAATCAGAATGTCATCCGCAGCCAGCGGCTGGTCGACCCAATCGACCAGCTTCAGAAGATCGGGATCGATTGAGGGATCGGGGTAATCCCGCGAAGGTTCGCCCAACACCAACTGCCCGGCGCGATCTTTGCCAATATCCGCGCGGCTGATCAGAAGGTCATCACCGGCGCCGCCAATCACCAGATCGGATCCACGTCCGCCGTCGATCGTATCGTCACCATCGCCGCCCAGAATGACGTCATCGCCATAGCCGTCAAGGATGCTGTCGCCGCCACCATCGCCGTTAAACGTATCATCGCCGCCTTCGCCCTTGATCGTATCCGCGCCTTCGCCGCCTGCAAGCGCATCATTTGCAGCGATAATCGCCTCTGGCCCTGATGGGTTGGTCAGCGCCGCGCCGGGGCCATTGTTGATCAGCTGATTGATTTCACCCTTAGTGAGGACATCATCAGCCTCATCCCCGCCCCAAACGCCAAAGCCTGCTAACGCGCCCTGAAAAGCATCATCCAGCTTTTGACGGTCGAGACCGAACACCTGCGCGGTGTCATTGTCCTGTGTTCGCACCTGACTGGCGCCCAGAACCCAGGGTTCTTCGTTCTGTAGGATATAAGCTTCAAGATAGTTGGCAGGCGAATGGTCATCTCCTTTAATCGCCGTCCACTTGTTGCCAGCAATGCCTTCGCCATCGACGAAAACTTTAACGCCCCCAGCGTCAAAATTGACTGCGACGTGCGCCCAGGCGCCTTCGGTCAGGACGGGGCTTTTCGTTTTCCACGTTCGATTGTGACCGCCGTCGCCGGGCGCAAAGCGCAGGATCAGACCGACGTCTTCATTATGGCCCAGCTTAAAGTGGCCACCATCGCCAATGTTCTTCTGATCCTTTGACAGAAAGACCGAATGATCGGACAGATCGTCAGGCCTGACCCAGATCGCGATGGTCCCCTGCGTAATCGCAAGGGATTTGTCGTGCTGGATATACGCAAACTCATCTTCGCCGTTGAAACTGAGCGCACCATTTACTGCGCCGTTTGGGCCGACCACTGCGCCATCTGTCCGTAAAAGCGACTGATTTTCATACAAGGAAAACGCCTTTGTAGTTGGCCCACCGCGCGCATCTTCATAGGCGCCGTCGATGCCGTCAGCGAGCATGTAGTACGCAAGCGCGCCGGGCAATCCGGCTGGATCGGACGTCTCAAACTGCGTGATCAGATCGTCGGCGCTGCCGCCCTGCGCGACCCGTCCCGGAACCGCAACTTCGGGCAATTGTTCAAACGGATATCGGGTTTCTTCGATCTCAACCCCAGTTGTCGGGTCAGCTGTTTCGACGCTGTCCAGATAGGGGTTATCGAAATTGTCCTCAGGCGCGCCGGTTACCGCGCCCAGATTGCCGTCTTCATCCCAGGTATCGTACCTAAAAACGGGTTCGCCACCGATTTCAGCAACCTTTGTTGCGCCAATCGGGAACAGCGCTTCGGCGACGTCATAAATCGTTTCGACAACGCCAGATGTGACGTTGGTATCTGTGATTACATCGTCTTCTTCTACGCGGTCGCCATGAACGATGATTTGCCCAATCAGATCGTCGTCATGCGCACCGCCGCCACCATGGTGGTTTGCGATTACGGTGATGATGCTTTCTTCATCCCCGTCCCCATCCATATCGCGATAATCGACATAGACATTTGCAGTGTGGCCGATGACTGCGATCTGATCTTCGGCGGCGACATAGTCGGCGATGATTTCGATGCCAAAGCTATCAACCCAGTGGTCGTGCAATTCGTCGTTTTCACCTGCGACGCCAGCCCAGTTGATTGTGCCGTCAGATTTGACGTGTTTTCGAATGATATCCAGCTTGGCGTTGATCTGGGGGGCAATCAGAAAGGTGTCGTTCCATTCACCGCCGATCATGATGTCGTCGGCGACCAGCGGCTGATATTCCCAGCCTTTCAGCTTTTGGCGCTCTGCATTCACTTCGTGATCCGGATCGGGTCGCGTCGGATCGCCCAGCGCAAGCTGGCCTATGCGCTGCTCTCCAGCGTCAGAGCGCGAGATCAGCAAGTCATTGCCTGCGCCGCCTGAAATCAGGTCCAATCCACGCCCGCCGTCGATCACATCGTCGCCGTCACCGCCTTCAATGCTGTCGTCACCATAGCCGCCGTAAATCTCATCATCGCCGCCAGCGCCGTCGATGGTGTCGTCGCCACCCTGCCCTTCGATGATGTCACGGACTTGCACGCCAGTTTCTGCGTCATCGCCATCAAGGATATGTTCGCCGAGGAAATGGCTGGGATGATAGTCGGCCACCGTCACCAGAGGCACATCGGCAGGTGGATTTTTGAAATCGCTGACTAATTGATAGAGCGCGCTGTCATCAATTGGCAATCCATCGATGAGAAGGGCCAGCGTCATGCCGCCACCTCCATCGAAATAGGACATGTCAATTTTGTAGAGACCACCCTCAAACTCAGCCACGCGGGCCGTTTCTTTAGGTGAGCGGCCTTTTGGGAACTCAGAAAAATCGACGCCGCCCAATTCAAGCGTGAACCCGTCATCGGACAGTACCGAAACCTCATGCAGGCCTGAGGGGATGTAGATGTAGCCGTTCAGCGTCAGGCCCGATGGGCCCATTTCCAGATCACCATCGCCGACGATACTTGTGGCGTCTTCGACCAGGAATTCAGCAATAGTGGTGTTGCTATGCCGAGACCCGTAGGCAATCTTGGTCGAGACAAACGTGGCGTCGGGATCGTTGGCGGCGATGATCTCGTCCAGTCGGTCAATTGACCAGATTCTGTCGGCCGGCGCATAGGCTGCGCCCCTAAGGCCTGTGCCTGACGATGGCACACCTGAAATGTCGCCTTCTGAGATTATGGGGGGTAAACCAGTCGGAGTATCGACATCCGCAATATCGAAATACGCGCTCAAGTCCTTCATCGGACGAACCTTCCTTCACACAACTCTACAAATAGCCAGAGCAAGCTCTGACTGCTGAACAGCCACACAACACAAGGAAAGATCAGCGCGCCCCACAGATCAGTCCCCACCGACCTGCCCCTACGCTTTCCGTACGAGGACCTAAGCACGAGATGGTTGAGCCGAAAACTGATTTTTTGCTCAGAACGTGTGCAGGTTGGCAGGCCGCGCAATTTCGTCGGTCAGGGCGCTTTAAAGAGAAGGTTTGACAGCAGAAACCAGCTAACAAGGTTTTGTAGTTAAACTTCATTGGGTTACCAGTATTTCTTAAACCAGCTTCAGTGATCAGCAAACTGGGTTGGAGTAGGGTCATGGCGAATTTTCGGTTCTTCACGTCTTTTTCGATACGAGACACAGACCTTTTTTTCGGGCCAATTGACGACATAGCGCCTGCGCCAACGACAGGCCTGCCCCTTGTGACGAATTCGTTTTCAGTCGTGAAAGAAGGGCTGTCACGCGTTGATTTCACGGGTCAGTTTTTCACATCCGCGACCGGAACCCGCGACGGAACGATCAAGGCCGTTCGAGGCGGTGTGTTGCTGGATGATGATCAGGGCAGCCAGACGGATATAATTCAGATCGAGTTTCAGGGCAGTAACCTGTCGAAAGACCGCTCCAGTTTTGACAAGATCTTCCAGTCAGGTAGTCCGCTTTCGATTTTCGGAGCCCTGCTAAATGGCGACGATGGCGTCGTGGGTTCTATCAACAGCGATGAGCTTCGTGGCTTTCGCGGTGATGACACGATGCTGGGCGGCGCTGGCAACGACAGCCTGAAAGGCGGCGGCGGCAAGGATGTAATCGGCGGCGGAACCGGCGCTGACAATGTCAACGGCGGCTCGGGCGATGACATCGTCCGCGGCAATAGCGGTTTTGATGTTGTCATTGGCGGAGCAGGCGATGATCTGCTTTTCGGCGGCGGCGGGCGTGACACAATTCGCGCAGGCTCAGGCGACGATACGATAAATGGCAATGGCGGCGCCGATGTGATTGTCGGCGGGTCAGGCGACAACGTTATCGATGGCGGAAAAGGCCGGGACAGCATCGATGCAGGCGCTGGTGATGACACGGTGCGCAGTGACAACGGCGCGGACACGATCAAGGGCGGCGAAGGCGACGATCAGCTGACTGGTGGCGCGCGGGGCGATACGTTTGTATTCTCTTCAAACAGCGGCGACGACGTGATCACTGATTACGAAGACAACCTCGACAAAATCCAGATCGACGGTATCTTTGCCTTTGTCGATATCGACATTGATCAGGATGGCGCCGACGCTGTTATCAGCTTCGGCGCAGCGACGATCACGCTTCTCAATCAGGACGCAACTGAACTTACAGAAACAGACTTTTTGTTCTGACGCTGCGTCTCTCGCTGCATGACATTCAACTTTTGCGGAACCACGCTTGACCCAGCCTGATGGCCGGGACAGGGTTTACGCCTAATCACAGAGGCGAGAACAGACCCATGGGCGATATCTATACGCCGCGAGAGATGCTCGCGAAACTTGTCAGTTTTCCAACGGTCTCACGCGACAGTAATTTGCCGCTGATAGACTTCGTTGAAGATTATCTGAACGGCCACGGCGTAGCCAGCCAACGCGTTTATAATCCGACCGGCGAGAAAGCGAACCTCTACGCCCTTGTCGGGCCAGAAGTTGAGGGCGGCGTGATCCTGTCCGGCCATACCGACGTTGTACCTGTCGACGGGCAGGAATGGGACACCGACCCTTTCGAAGTAGTTGAAAAAGACGGCAAGCTGTTTGGTCGTGGAACTTGCGACATGAAAGGGTTCAACGCGCTGGCGCTGGCGCATGTCCCTGACATGTTAGCTGCAGGCATGAAAAGGCCGGTTCAGATTGCACTGTCCTATGATGAAGAGGTTGGCTGCATTGGCGCCCCCTTCATGATCGAAGACATCGCTAAAACAATGCCTAAGGCATCGGCCTGCATTGTCGGTGAGCCATCCATGATGAAGGTGGTGACCGGTCACAAAGGGTCTGTCGGCTTTATCACGCGCGTGCACGGGTTTGAGATGCATTCAAGCCTGATGCACGAAAGTGTCTCGGCGGTTATGACGGCATCACGCCTGATCACCTGGCTGCACAATGAAACACAGTCGAACATGGCGCTGGCGGACCCGGAAAACCCATTCTACCCACCATTCACGACACTGCATTCGGGCGTCATCAACGGCGGTACTGCAGGCAATATTACCGCCAAATTCTGTGAGTTCGTCGTCGACATCCGCTGCGCGCCGCCGGACACGCCGCAAGAATGGGCCGACAAGTACCGCGCCCGCTGCGCTGAAATGACAGCTGAAATCCAGAAGATCCAACCGACCGCGCATGTTGAGCTGATCGACCGCATGTTGAACCCACCTTGCCGCCCGGAACAGGATGGCGCGGCAGAGGCGCTGGCAAGGGCGCTGACCGGCGATAACTCCACCAATGTCGTCAGCTATGGGACAGAGGCCGGGCAGTTTCAGGATGGCGGGTTTTCCACTTGCATCTGCGGGCCAGGCAACATTGAGCAAGCTCATCAACCGAATGAGTTCATCTCAGTCGCACAGTATGAGGCCGGATCTGTGTTCATGAAGCGTCTGATCGAAAGGCTCGCCGCCTGATGGCAGTCCTCAACCGTGTTTCTGAATTTTACGATGAAATGGTCGAATGGCGCAGGGATTTTCACGAAAACCCTGAATTGGAGTTTGATGTCCATCGCACAGCTGCGGTGGTTGAGGCCAAACTAAAGGCGTTCGGCTGCGATGAGGTCGTCACAGGCGTCGGGCGCACTGGCGTCGTTGGGATCATCAAAGGACGCGGCGGCGGTGACAAGGTTGTTGGGCTTAGGTCCGACATGGACGCCCTACCGATGGATGAACATACGGGTCTGCCCTATGCCTCCAACACCCCCGGCAAGATGCACGCCTGCGGTCATGACGGGCATATGTCGATGTTGCTGGGCGCTGCGAAGTGCCTAGCTGAGACGCGGAATTTCGACGGCTCTGTCGCGGTGATCTTTCAGCCCGCCGAAGAACAAGGCGGCGGCGGCGAAGCGATGGTGCTGGACGGCATGATGGATCGTTTTGGCATCGATGAAGTATACGGAATGCACAACGCGCCAGACATTCCTATTGGCCAGTTTTCATTGCGCAAAGGCCCGTTTCTGGCCTCAACCGACGAATACACCGTGCTGATCAAAGGCTACGGCGGCCACGGCGCACGGCCGCAGCGCGCTGTTGATCCGACAATCATCGCAGCAAACATTATTATCGCGACACAGTCCGTAGCCGCGCGCAATCTGGACCCGTTAGAACAGATGGTCGTCTCGACCACAGCGTTCAAAACCGAAAGCGACACGGTGAACGTCATCCCTGGAACAGTAACCCTGCGGGGGACGGTGCGGTGTTTTGCCGAACACAACCGCGCCCTTGCGCGCGAACGTCTGAACGCGATCTTCGAAAACACTGCAAAAGCGTTTGGCGGTGAAGTCGAAACCGAATGGGAGCGGGGCTATCCCCCCACCGTCAACCACGACGACGCTGCGATGTTCGCCGCCGACGTGGCCGATGAAATTACGCCTGGCTGTGTGCGCGATCAGGCCCCGATCATGGGGGCTGAGGATTTTTCATACATGTTGGAAGCACGCCCAGGCGCGATGATCTTCATCGGCAACGGCGACAGCGCTGAATGCCACCACCCAAAATACGATTTTGCAGATGAGACAATGCCCGCCGGTGCCAGCTGGTGGATCAGGCTCGCCGAACGGGCGATGCCGCTGAAACAAGGAAACTAGACATGCCGACCATCAACCGTTTCGCCGACCTTCATGACGACATCACTGCATGGCGCAGGGATATCCACGAAAACCCTGAGCTGCAGTTTGACGTCTTTCGCACAGCAGGCGTTGTTGAAGAGAAGCTTACGGAATTTGGCGTCGACAGCATCGAAACCGGCGTTGGGCGCACCGGCGTCGTTGGTGTGATCAAAGGCAAATCAAACAACTCTGGCAAGGTTATCGGCCTGCGCGCCGACATGGATGCGCTGCCGATGCAAGAAATGACGGGTTTGGATCATGCCTCAAAAACGCCCGACAAGATGCACGCCTGCGGCCATGACGGTCACACCGCAATGTTGCTCGGCGCTGCACAGTATCTTGCTGAAACCCGCAACTTCGACGGCACTGTCGTCGTGATCTTCCAACCCGCCGAAGAAGGCGGCGGCGGGGGCCGAGAAATGGTCGATGACGGGATGATGGACAAGTACGACATTCAGGAAGTTTACGGCATGCATAACATGCCCGGCTTTGATGTCGGGCAGTTCGCCATCCGCCCCGGCCCGCTGATGGCCGCTGCTGATCTGATTGAGATCAAGGTCACAGGCAAAGGCGGCCACGCCGCGATGCCTCATAAATCCGTTGACCCTACTGTCGCATCCGCACAGATCGTCACCGCGTTGCAGAGCATCGTCGCCCGCAATCTTGATCCGTTGGAAAGCCTAGTGGTGTCAGTGACATCGTTCCACACGGACGTCGATACATACAATGTCATCCCTGACACAGTGCAAATGAAAGGCACGGTCCGCAGCTACCTGACCGAAGTGCAGGACATGGCTGAGGCGCGCATCACCGCCATCGCGGAAAACATCGCCACGGCGATGGGGTGCCAGGCCGAAGTGACCTACATCCGCAATTACCCTGCCACCGTGAACAGCCATGATCACACAACAATGGCTGCGGACGTCGCCGCTGGCATTGTCGGCGACGACAAAGTCATCCGCGACACGCCACCCGTGATGGGGGCCGAAGACTTCAGCTTCATGCTGAACGCCCGACCCGGCGCCTTTATCTTTGTTGGCAATGGCGACACCGCACCGGTGCATAACCCCGAATACGACTTCAATGATGAGATCATTCCAATTGGGTGCAGCTATTGGGCCAAATTGGTTGAGACACGGCTTTCCGCGTAACAACTGCTGCGGGAAATTGAAGGGTGATCCTATTTTTTGGCAAGCTATGCCAAAATTTGGGATTCACGCTTCGAACATTTTCGTAGTTTTGTCCGTGACTTCCCTTCAATACCAAAGCGCCTGATACCATCACAGGCCCAGGCGGCAACGAAACGATCCTTGATTTAGGGCAGCTCAGGACCGGATCAAAATCTTCTCAGGCGGCACTTCTTTCTCTGGTCTGCGGATTGAGCAGATGTGCTGATTGGCTTTGCCTCTGGCCAAGTCAAAGTGGCCGCAGACAATGCAAATGTCTTTGATGAGAGCGCCTTCATTTTCTAGCATCCAACCACTCGGCCCGACAGCTTCGCTAGGCCGAATTCGCCAGCACCTCCTGCAATTGCAAAGCGCCCGACCATCCCCTATCGCCCGGCCAAGTGCGTAACTTGTCATTTGTTTCAGGGGACTGGCGTGGCTTTATCAACCGTTAACTTAGAAACTCTTGTCAGCCAGTTGGGCCTGACAAACGATACGCCCATTTTCCTGGATGGGCCGATAGAAGCCCTCGCATTTTCTGACTCCCCATTAGCGGGTGTGTTGGGATCCAACACAAATCCCATCCTCGTTATGTCCACCGGATTGGCGAGCCAGGTCGCCGATGAGAACACCTCTGGCAGCCAAGGCACGGACCTCGGCGTGGGCGGTGTTGGCGGGGATGACGCAACGCTTAAATTCACCATCTCGACACCGCGCGGGGCTGACAATTTTCTCTTCGATTTCACTTTTCTTTCTGAGGAATTTCCGGAATTCGTCGGTTCGACCTTCAATGACTTCTTTTCTGTTCTGATTGATGGCCAAGAGGTTGCGCTGGACACAAATGGCGACCCGATCACAGTAAACAACAACTTCTTCGACGGTGATCTGTCGACTGACGGCACGCTGTTCGACGGACGTACGCCCCTGCTACGCGTAACCGCGCCGTTGGAGCCGGGCGGACAGACGCTGAACGTGCAACTACGCATCGCAGTTGTCGGAGATAGGATCTTCGATAGCGCGGCGCTTATCTCAAACTTCGGCTTCAGCTCCCGTCAGATCGTGTTCGTCGACTTCGACGCCGCCTTTCTTGAATTCGAATCCCTGTTAAGCGACGCGGCCGGACTGTTTTTGCTCGGCGCTGGTTTTTCCAGTGCGCAAGAAGCGACGGTCATCGCCGCAGTGGAAGAAATTTACGCCGATTTTCAGATTGATTTCGTGACTGAGCGGCCGGTAGAGGGCGCATTTTCAACCGTCCACGTTGGTGGCTCAATTACCGATCTGCCCGGCGTTTTATCGATGGCCGACGGTTTGCTCGGGCTGGCTGAAAAGATCGACACCGGCAATAGTGACAGATCTGACAATGCGTTCGTTTTGTCGGGCGAGATTGGCAACGATGCCGATGACTTGCTTCAAATTGCGCAAGCCGTCGCCCATGAAGCCGGGCATCTGTTCGGTCTGCACCATGTCTCTGACCCGGCTCAGTTGATGTTCCCGATCGCTGGGGCAGATCAAACGCTTATCGGCGGCGCCACGCCGCTGGCTGAATTCGACGAAAACGGGTTTCTTATCGAATCAACCATTTTTCAGAACAGCTTTGCTGAGCTTGCCAAAGATCTGGGCCTGGCGGACGCCGATCTGATTGAAAGCGTCAGCCTTGAAGATCAGATCACCAAGTTCTTTACACTGGAGCTGAGTGCAGACGCCGCGACCCTTCGCGATGCGCGGATTATTGTCGCCGATAGTGATGGCAAGATTATTGAACTGCAGGAACTTGGCGTCGTTCGCCCAGGCGAGATCGTCAATTTATTCGCGCCTGCGATTGGGTCCGACGTCGTCGCCCTGATCGGAAAATCCACAGCAGATGGCGACTTCGATCTTGCGCTGACACCTGATGATCTTGGTACATTCTCGTTTACCGGGCTCTCGCAATCGGACGTCATTGCGCAGCTTGGAATTACCGTGGACAGCTTGGATGGCAGTTCCTTCAGTATCTCGGCGACAGGTACTGATGGCAGCCTGACCGCCACAGGCGGCATCGTTGGCAATGCAACTGATCGATCAGCAATTGATGCAACTGATGGCGCCGACCAGTTTGTCGCTGCCGAGGACGGATCAGAGATCATCGCGCTTTCCGGCGATGGCAGCATTACCGGCGGCATTGCCGCTGACGATCTTTTTGGCAATGACGGTGATGACACCATCACTGGCGGTGACGGGAATGATTTCGTCGGCGGTGGCGCAGGTGATGATGAACTTGAAGGCGGTCTTGGCGACGATTTCCTGAATGGCGGCGATGGTGATGATTTGCTGCGCGGCGATGGTGGTGCAGATATCGTCAAAGGCGGCAATGGCGACGACACAATCCGTGCCTCTCTTGGTGATCTCGTGGATGGCGGCGACGGCGATGATGAAGCGCTGTTCAGGTTTTCGTTTGAGGACTCTACCCTGTCACAAGGCGAAGATGGCGCCGTGTTCACCGTTGGCGGCGCATCAGTTGAAGTGATTGATGTCGAACGGCTCAGCTTTGTTGATCTGACCCTGACAGGCGATGATATCGTAAACCTTCTGTCGCCGAATGTAGCGACATCTGGCGGCGATTTCCTGCGCGGGGATGCAGGTGCTGACGTATTCCTCGGCATGGCTGGCGATGACACAATCAACGGCATGGCCGGCAACGACAATTTGCGAGGCGGCGGCGGACGCGACAAACTAAATGGCGCGCAGGGCGACGATACTCTTACCGGCGGCGGCGGCGCGGACACTTTGCTTGGCGGATTTGGCGTTGATGAGCTGCGGGGTGGCGGCAGACGCGACAAGATAAACGGCGGCGCTGGCCAAGATTTTGTTGCAGGGAACGGCGGCGCCGATGAATTGCGGGGCGGCGGCGGACGCGATGATCTTGAAGGCGGCGGTGGCGCGGACAAACTGAACGGTGGCCGCGGCGCTGATGAGCTTACGGGCGGCGGCGGCGCAGATGTCTTTCAGTTCAGGAGCGGCGATGGGTTCGACCGGATCACTGACTTTCAGCAAGGACGCGACAAAATCGAGATTGTGCGCGGTGCAGAAGATTTTGGAGATCTCTCAATTTCTTAGGATGGAGATGATGTCCGCATCGCGTTCGCCAATGTTCGCATCGTGGTCGAAGATGACAATGATGGTGCGTTCAGTAACTCTGATTTCTTATTCTAGGGCTATAAAGGCGTTCAGCTAGACAAGTGCGGCAACACAACTTTCGTACAGTTTTGACTTGCGGCGCCCGTCCCCCTCCGCCACCATCAGGCAAGAGATGCCGAGGAGGCTGAAAAAACACGTGGCGAGCACACCCATTACGAAAAGTACCGACGCGAAATCCAACGAACGCCTGCTGGAATTCTCAAATAACCATCTTCTGATCGACCTTTGTGGCGGCTTTGATCGCAATCTGTCCGCATTGGAACAGGGCTTTGGCATCGTCATTGTCAGGCGCGGCAATCAGCTAGCGCTGCATGGCGACAAGGAAGCAGTTGATCTGGCCGCAACTGCCCTGACCAGCCTTTACGAGCGGCTTGAGGCTGGCCGGCAGATCGAAAAAGGCGACGTCGACGCCGCCATTCGCATGCAGGGCGAACCACCTGCCCCGAATCCTGGACAGCTTGAAATGTTCAAGAGCGGCAAGGTTGAGATCAAAACCAAGAAAAAGGTCGTTGAGCCGCGGACCGCCGCGCAGCGTGGCTATGTCCAATCGCTGTACCGCTCAGAACTGGTCTTTGGCGTAGGTCCCGCCGGCACGGGCAAGACCTATCTGGCGGTCGCAGCCGCAGTGGCTATGTATCTGGAAGGCCGCGTCGATCGCATTATCTTAAGTAGACCGGCGGTTGAAGCGGGCGAACGTCTTGGCTTTTTGCCTGGCGACATGAAGGATAAGGTCGATCCGTTCATGCAGCCTCTTTATGATGCCTTGAACGACTTGCTTCCTGGCAAACAAGTTGCGCGTCTTATTGAAGAGAAGACAATTGAAATCGCGCCCTTGGCGTTCATGCGCGGACGGACGCTGCAAAATGCGTTTGTCGTTCTGGATGAGGCGCAGAACACCACAGAAATGCAGATGAAGATGTTCCTGACACGTTTGGGGGAAGGCGGCCGCATGGCGATCACAGGCGACCCCAGCCAGATCGACCTTCCCAGAGGCATAGGATCTGGCCTTGTTGAGGCTGAACGCGTGCTGAGGGGCGTCAAGGGCATCGAATTTTCCAAGTTCACCGCCGTTGATGTCATCCGCCATCCGTTGGTGGCGAAAATCGTGCAAGCGTATGACGCAGATAGTGAGAAAAGGTGACACTCACCCTAGAGTTCAACATCGAGGACGAGGCGTGGTTTGAGACCGCGCCATGGTATCGTGAGATCACCCTGCGCATTTTCGAACAGACCCTGACTGAACTTGGCCTGTCACCACGCGACTTTGAGATCAGCGTCCTTCTTTCGACTGATGAACGTATTGCTGATCTCAATTCTGAATTCAGGGATAAGCCTACACCGACTAACGTTTTAAGCTGGCCTGCAGAGGATTGCCTGCCCGCAGATGCGCATTCGACCCCAGAAGACGGTTTCCTCGGAGATTTGGCTTTTGCGCGCGAAACCATTGAAAACGAGGCGAAAAAGCAACATCTGGAACCTGAGACGCATTTCGCGCATCTATTCTGCCACGGGATATTGCATCTGATGGGCTATGATCATCAGACGGATGCAGACGCAGAAGTCATGGAAGGGGTCGAACGCCGTTCGCTCGCCAGACTGGGGATCGCTGATCCCTACGCCCCGAAAGACGAGTAAGGAGCAATGGACGACAACCAGTCTCCCACGACGGAGAAAGATGACGAAGAAAGCCCTGGGCAACAGCCGGGCTTGTTCGCACGCATCATCAAGTTTGCCGGCGGCGACAGCGCCTCTGACGACGAAGCTATCCCTGATATAGGCGCCACTCCGGTAGAGCGCGCGCTGGTTCAGAACATTATCACGATGCGCGGTCAGCGTGTTGAAGAGGTAATGATCCCTCGCGCTGATATTTCCGCTGTTGAAGCGTCCGCTGATTTAGCGGAGCTGGCCGAAGCCTTTCGGCATGAAGCGCATTCGCGCCTGCCGGTCTATCGTGACACGCTTGATAACGTGATTGGCTTTGTTCATGTGAAAGACGTCGCGCTTGCACGCGGATTTGGCGCCACTACGAATGAGCCATTCAATCTGGAAGACCATGTGCGTGAAATGTTGGTCGCGCCACCGTCGATGCCAACCAAGCGATTGCTTCAGCGAATGCAAGCCAGCCGCATCCATATGGCTTTGGTCATTGATGAATATGGCGGCGTTGATGGTTTGATCACTATCGAAGATCTGGTCGAGCAGATCGTCGGCGAGATCGAAGATGAACACGATCAGGAAGAAACTGTAGGTTGGCGGATGGAACGGGAAGGCGTCTACATCTGCAACGCCCGCGTCGAACTATCTGAATTTGAGGCTGAAGCAGGCGTCGACCTGTTGCCAGATGATCTGGATGAGGACGTCGATACGTTGGGCGGCCTATTGTTCATGTTGTCAAACCGAATTCCCGCCCGTGGTGAGGTTCTGACCCATCCTGATGGTCATGAGTTCGAAATTGTTGATGCTGACCCGCGCCGCATCAAACGCCTGCGCGTGATTTTGTTCGGGGCGGAGCGGGCCTCTGCCAAAGCTGCTGAATAACTCACTGTGACGGACAGCCTGCCCGGCGTCGTCGCCAAGTTTTCGCACCTTGAAGGTTGGCGACGTCTGGCGGCGGCTTTTGCTAGCGGCCTGGCGTTTGCAATGGCGCAACCGCCATTTGGGCTTTGGCCGCTGATTTTTATCGCGGGGGCCGCTCTCTACTGGCTATGGCGGTCATCAGCAGGGTGGGTTTCGTTCCACATTGGCCTGGCATTTGGCGCGGGATACTTCGCGCTTTCGCTACATTGGATTGTCGAACCTTTTCTGGTGCGTCCGGAAATAGATGGCTGGATGGCGCTGCCAGCTCTAATCCTAATTTCTTTTGGGATGGGTGTATTCCCAGCTGTCGGATTTTGGCTGGCCGGCCAAGCCACACGGCGCGGCGCTGCGCCCTTACCCACCCTGGCCCTTTGCTGGACCGGGTCAGAGGTTGCCCGCAGTACGATCCTGACCGGTTTTCCCTGGGCCCTGCCCGCCTATGTCTGGACCGACACGCCCGTGGCGCAAACGGCTTCGCTGATTGGGCCCTACGGATTGACGTTAATGACATTGGGGCTGGCCTTAACCCTTGGCGCTTTTCGTCTTTCAGTGGGCACTCTCGTTTCGCTGGTTACCGTAGCTGGAGCTTGGGTTTGGGGCAGCGCTGAGATCAACAAAGGCAATGCAACCAGCGGCCCAATCATCCGTATCGTCCAACCGAACATCAGTCAGGCCACCAAATGGGATGTTGCGCTGATCCGCCCCCATTTTGAGAAAACGCTGGCCCTGACCAAAAAGACCACTAGTGGGGCTGCGCCGTCGCTCATCCTCTGGCCCGAAAGCGCCGTTACCTTCCCAATCGACATGGCCGAGGAGGCCCGCAAGGAAATCGCAAATACTGCCGGGGCGGAGGTTGCGCTTGGATCTTTACGCGTCGATGGCGAGCCCGAAAATGCTGAAGCAAAGCCTTTGCGATGGCGTAACAGCCTCTTTCTGCTTGGGAAAGACGGCGCCCTTTCAGACCCGTTCGACAAGGTTCATTTAGTGCCTTTCGGCGAATATCTTCCTTTCGAAGATTTCCTCAGCAAGTTTGGAATTCTCGCCATCGCCCAACGAGGCGCAGGCATTGTGCCGGGCGAGGCGACCATCGTAATGACGCCGGAAGCGGCGCCGCCATTCACGCCGCTGATCTGCTACGAAATGATTTTCCCGCGTGAGGTTATGGCTGCGTCCAAAGAGGCAGACTGGCTGGCGTTGGTAACCAACGACGCTTGGTTTGGCGATTGGGCTGGCCCAATCCAGCATCTGGCCCAAGCCCAGATGCGCGCGATAGAAACAGGCCGTCCGATTGCCAGAGCAGCCAATACCGGCATATCTGCTATGATCGACACCTATGGTCGGGTTGTTGCGTCACTGCCAATGAACGAAGAAGGCATTATTGATGCGCCGCTGCCTGCAAAACGTGAAACCTTGTACCGATCCACCGGTGAAACCGGGGCGATCAGTCTGTCAGCTATCTTTCTCATATGGTCAGGGTTGAGCTTCTATCGCAGGCGACAATCCTAGCAGCAGGCGCCCGGTAGTCAGTTGCGCTTTGCAATTTTGGTGGTTGGCCTTTTAAACAAACCACTTAGTTGGATGCTGGGGGGCCACCGACGGAGCATACGACAAGGTGGGCGACCGCCATTTGTTTGTTAATCGGTGGAGGAAGACTTGTCGGGCAAATCACCCAACAGGAAAGACGTGCATGTCGGATCGCGCCTTAGAACGCGAAGGATTGTCGTCGGGATGAGTCAAGAAAAGTTGGGCGACCAGCTGGGACTGATGTTTCAACAAATCCAGAAATACGAAAAAGGGTTAAATCGCATCGGCGCCAGTCGCCTGTATGCAACTTCTCGAATCCTTGGAACATCGATCCAGTATTTCTTTGAAGACATGCCAAGCGATATCGCCGAAGGCGGTGATCCGACTTCAAAGCCGGTCTCGGCAGAAGAATCTCAGCTAACCAGGTTTGTCACCTCTCCGGAAGGCGTTCAGCTGAACCTCGTCTTTTCTCGCATTCAGGACAGCGCAACCCGGCGCAGACTGACTGAACTTGTGCGAACGCTGGCGGCGGAAGCGACTGGATAACCAGCCATATTGACGCTGACCAGAGCAGCGCTTAAACCTCATTTAAAACCGGTGGTTATACTTCACAGCCCGGTTCAGTGGCGAGCAGGTTGAAGGGATATCTACATGGCGCGCAAAGATTATTTGTTTACCTCAGAATCTGTTTCTGAAGGTCACCCTGACAAAGTCTGTGATCGAATCTCTGACGCAGTGCTGGATGCATTTCTTGCAGAAGATCCCTATGCGCGTGTCGCATGCGAAACACTGGCGACGACCAACCGTCTGGTCATTGCGGGTGAAGTTCGCGGACCGCAGTCAGTTATTGACAGTGTCGAAGACATCGCCCGCGCCTGCGTCAAAGATATCGGCTACGAGCAAGACGGTTTCCATTGGGAAAACATGACCGTCTCAAACCACCTGCACGCACAGTCTGCCGACATTGCGCAGGGCGTTGATTCCGGCGCGGACAAGGATGAGGGCGCTGGCGATCAGGGCATCATGTTTGGCTACGCTACGAAAGAAACCGACGCGCTGATGCCTGCGCCGATCCACTATTCGCACGCTATCCTTCGCCGCTTGGCTGAAGTTCGCAAAGATGGCACAGCGCCCCAGCTTGGCCCAGACGCAAAATCACAGCTTTCCGTCCGTTACGTGGATAGCAAGCCTGTTGAAGCCACCTCCATCGTCCTCTCGACGCAACATCTGGACGCTACGATGTCTTCCATGGATGTTCGGGAATTGGTTGAACCTTACATTCGTGAAGTTCTGCCAGAAGGTTGGATCACTGACAGCACTGTCTGGCACGTGAACCCAACGGGTAAATTCGTCATCGGTGGCCCTGATGGCGACGCAGGACTGACCGGACGTAAGATTATCGTTGATACCTATGGCGGCGCAGCACCCCATGGCGGCGGCGCATTCTCTGGCAAAGACCCGACCAAAGTCGACCGCTCTGCGGCTTATGCGTCACGCTACCTGGCAAAGAACATCGTAGCGGCCGATCTTGCTGAACGCTGCACACTGCAGCTGGCTTACGCTATTGGCGTCACAGAGCCGCAATCAATCTTCGTCGATACATATGGTACGGGCAAAGTGTCTGAAGAGAAGATCGAAGCTGCCGCCGCTTCGGTGATGAGCCTGACGCCACGCGGCATCCGTGAGAAACTTGGCATGAACAAGCCGATCTACCAGCGCACCGCCTCCTATGGTCACTTTGGTCGTGCACCTGAGGCTGACGGTGGGTTCTCGTGGGAGAAAACCGATCTGGTTGATGCATTGAAGGCTGCAATCTGATCTTTGCGCCTCGGCGCAAGACAACTGACTTACGATAAAGACGGGGAGAGGGCGTTTGGCGCACTCTCCCTTATCGTTTTAGGATGATGCCATGGGTGAACTGAAGGAACGCGAAGACGGGGCGCCATGGCGCAATTTCTATGGCCGGCGGAATGGTAAGACATTGCGGCCTGTACAGGAAAAGATGCTGGCTGAGCTATTGCCCAAGCTGGCACCGGAAGGCGTCGCTTGGGCTGAAAATCCGGGCCGAAAAGAAGTCGATTTCAAATCCATGGTCAAAGGCGCCAAAGCTGCTTGGCTGGAGATTGGCTTTGGCGGCGGGGAGCATCTGGTCGCAATGGCCAAAGCCAACCCTGATGTCGCGATCATTGGATGTGAGCCCTTTATCAATGGCGTCGCTATGTGCCTATACGCCCATGAAAACGCAGGGATCGCCAATGCGCGCATTCATGCAGGCGATGCCCGCGAAATTTTCGACGTCGCTGCTGATGGCGCCTTTGAACGCATTTTCGTGAACTATCCGGATCCATGGCCAAAGTCGCGCCACCATAAGCGCCGCTTCATTGGCGCTAACAACCTGCCACAACTGTCGCGGGTCTGCGCGATTGGAGGTCGCCTGCACATCGCAACAGACATCCCTGACTATGTTCGCCATTCCATGGAAGCGATAGCGGCGTTTCCTGAATTTCGCTGGACGGCAGAGCACCCCGAAGACTGGCGACAGCCTTGGACCGACTGGCCTTCGACACGGTACGAGCAGAAGGCGCTACGCGAAGGGCGGCAGCCCCACTATCTCACTTTCGTCCGCGAACCAGTGGTGGCCTGATCCGCTTTGGCAATCGCCGCAAACCCTTTGCGACAGCCCTGATACGTAGGCGTTCCGATGGGTCATCAAGAATTGGCAGATGGAGCGGGGTTTCAGTCAGCTTAAGCGACGCCTGCTGACGATATCCGCCGCGAAGGTCCGCGTTCCACTTTGGGTGGCTCCGATCCTTGATCATCTGCAGCGTGGTCTCAACGTCGCGAACGTTCTGGTGCGCAGCAATCCATTCAATGCCCAGGCCTTCTCGCTCCAACATCTCAAACAGCGCCAACATCTCATTCGCCGCGTAACCGCGATAATTGATCAATTCGTCGAATGAAATTACGAGGCCCGGCTTGATATGCCCTGCGGCAGACAAGGCGTCGAACACATCCTTAGTCGAAGAATAGATATCGCAGTCAATGTTCAGGACCGAGATTTCGGCTGTGAAATCTTCCAGAAATCGCGGCAGCGTGTCGGAAAAGTAGCCTTTGATCAGCTGCACGTTCTGCGGGACAGTCGGCAACTTTCCACGGGTTGAGAAATTTTGTGTCCAATCGCGTCGGCCATCTTCCGGAAACCCCTCGAAGCTGTCGAACCCGTACAACTGTCGGTCAGGGTGCTTGGCGGCGTAATGATTGATTGAAGCCCCACGGAAAACGCCGAACTGCAGGTAGGCCCCCGGTCTACCTTCTGCCCAGGCGGCGTCCAGCGGAACAGCGCGGCTTCGCAGCCGCGAAGCTGGGAACATTCCGTTCAGGCCAAATAAGTCGAGACAACGTTCAGCAAACGTCGGTCTGTCCACGTCGACCCCTTGTGGGTGCGCGGCAACAGCCTGAAGCTTGGGAAGGTAAGTTAGAAGAAACGCTGCATAGCGCAGTGCAGATGCAGGCACAGCTTCAGCCCATCTTGGCTTCAAAATCAGCAAACACCTGAGAATACGTATGCTTTTTGAACGGGACGATTTTTTCGATCAGTTCATCGGGTTGCATCCAAGCCCAACGGCTGAACTCCTGATGATCCTGGACAATGTTGATCTCAGCATCGCCGCCTGAGAACTTCAGCAAAAACCACTTCTGCGTTTGACCGCGAAACTGGCCCTTCCACAATTTGGGAACCAATTCGTGTGGCAGCTCATACGGAATCCAGTCCTCAGATTCGGCAAGAACCTCAACGCTGTTTTCGCTGATCCCAGTCTCTTCGCCGAGTTCACGCAAAGCGGCCTGAACTGGGGTTTCCCCTTCGTCCACGCCGCCCTGGGGCATTTGCCAGGCATCGCCCGGGTTATCAATCCGCTGACCGGCGAACACTTCGCCGGCGGCATTAATCACCACCAGACCGACACAAGGCCGGTATGGCAGTTTTTCAATTTCCGCTGGCGTCATTTGTTGGCGGAAATGACCGAAAGGCCAGTAAGCATATCCAGCGCGTAGGCCAGCTGCAGGTCTTCGCCACGCAATTTGGCCGTCGCCTCGTGGCGTTCGCGTTCATCCTTCAGCAGCTCAATTTCTTCCTCGCTAAGGACGTTTTCAAGACTACCGCGAAGGTCCGCTTCTGACCGGCGACGGCGGGCGTTGTCTTCCGCTTCCTGCTGTTCCTCGCTCAGTTCAATCCGGCGACGTTCCACCAGAATGTCCGGCTCAATGCCAAGGGCCTGAATGGACCGTCCTGAAGGCGTGTAATACCGCGCAGTTGTAAGACGCATCGCGCCCTGCCCCGACAGCGGCATGATTGTCTGGACTGACCCTTTACCAAAGCTCTTCGCGCCAATGATAATCGCGCGACGATGATCCTGCAGAGCGCCAGCAACAATCTCAGACGCTGATGCTGAACCCTGGTTGATCAGAACAACCAGCGGCTTGCCGTCGGTTAAATCACCCGGTTCCGCATTGTGCCGCTCACTATCCTGTGGATCGCGGCCACGGGTTGAGACAATTTCACCTTTTTCAAGGAAAGCGTCGGATACGGCGATGGCCTGATTCAGCAGGCCGCCAGGGTTATTGCGAAGGTCGATGACATAACCAGTGATCTCGCGCTCGCCTATGTCTTCCTTAACCTTTTCGATCCCCAACTTGAGATTGTCATAGGTCTGCTCGTTGAACGTTGTCACACGCAGAACACCGATATCGCCTTCAAGGCGGGCGCGGACGGCGCGGATTTTGATCACATCACGAACAATCGTCACATCGACGGGTTCTTCTTCACCTTCGCGAACGACAGTGATGATCAATTCCTCGCCGACTTTGCCGCGCATCCGTTCAACCGCATCGGACAAGGTCAGGCCCAGCACAGATTCGCCGTCCAGGTGGGTGATGAAGTCGCCAGCCTGCATCCCGGCATTCGCCGCAGGCGTATCATCGATTGGCGCGACGACTTTTACAAAGCCGTCCTCCATGGTCACTTCGATGCCCAAACCGCCAAATTCACCTTTGGTCTGGACGCGCATATCCTCAAAGTTCTTCGGCGCAAGGTAGCTGGAATGTGGATCCAGCGAGGTCAACATGCCGTTGATCGCGCTTTCGATCAGCTCAGCCTCATCAACCTCTTCGACGTACTGACTACGCACGCGCTCAAAAATATCGCCAAACAGGTCAAGATATTCATACGTCGACCGTTCATTCTGCTGGGCGGACGCTGGGCCCGACAGCTGCGTCGCCGCCAAAACACCCATGGCGGCCCCGCCGAGGGCCGCAAAAATCGTATACTTCATTGTTATCCGCCTTCCGTCACAAACGCGAACCACGCCGCCGGATCTACCGGCGCGCCGTTCTCTCGAATTTCCATATAGAGCGTTTCTCGCCCTAAGGCTGCACTTCCTTCGCCAGAAGCGATCAAAAATTCATCAGCTTCCGGCGCCGGGCCACCCATCGCGCCTAATGTCTGCCCTTGCAGCACCAGCGCACCTGTGTCGGCCCATATCTCACCTAGTCCTCCAAGCACCATAAGCATGCCCGGTTCGGGTTCAAGAATGACCACGCCACCGTGATCACCAAAAGGGCCCGCAAATCGGATCACACCGGACCACGGCGCGTAGACCTCAGCGTATGCAGGAACCGACAGATATGCGCCTTCTGTGTCTTCAGCCCAAGGTTGGGACAACACACCTTCCACCGGTGGCGTCAGCGATCCCTTGGCGGCCTTGAGCGAAGCCGTCGCACGAAGGGCGATCTCATTTGGCGGCGCGGGCAACGCGCCAGTCAAAGCGCGAAAGTTCGCCGCGCTTTTGGCCAGCGCCTCTGTATCTGCCTTTAGCTGTTCGACCATTTCTGCGGGCAAACGCCGTGTCTTGCGTTCACGATCTAGAAGGGATGCGATTTCAGTGCGCATTTCCTGAAGAGACGCAAAAGACGACCGTGCCTCAGCCGCCGCTGCTTTGCGTCTTGTGCTCAGATCGCGAATACCACCCAACGTGGCGCGCATACTATCGGCCTCTTTCTGTAGCGCAGGCGCAAAGGCGCTTAGCGCCATACCAGCCCGGGCCACTGAAAGCGCACCGCCCGGGTGCGCCAGTGTCGCCGCGCTTGGCGCCCGCTCAATTCGTTCTAACGCCGAAAGGACCGCCCTCAGTCGCCGCTGGCGCGTCACCATTGCATCATCCACGCCATTGGCCCTGACAGAAAGATCCCGCAGGTCACTGCGCAGCGCCATCAAAACAGCCTCTTGCGCTTGCGCGGCCAATCCCAGCGCCGCGAGCCGTTCTTTCGGAGTGCGAGCAGCCGTCAGCGCGGTTTCAGCTTTGGCAAGCAATTGCGCAGGCCGTTCATCACCCGCATGTGCGGAACATGCCGCGAATACAAAACAGATGCCCGCCCAAATCAGCTTCATTTGGGGGAGAGGAGCGATCGCCCCGTCATCTCATCAGGCTGCGCAAAGCCCATCAACGCAAGCAACGTTGGCGCAAGATCACTAAGCCGCCCGGGGCCATGCAATTTTGCACCTTTAGGCCCGCCGACCAGCATAGCCGGAACAGGGGTGGTCGTATGTGCGGTGTGCGCGCCTCCGGATGCAGGGTCTATCATCATCTCACAGTTGCCATGGTCCGCAGTCACGATCATCGCGCCACCGACTTTACGCACTGCCTCCAGCGCCGCTCCCAGTCCAGCATCGACCGCTTCGCAAGCAGCCATTGCCGCTTTCACGTCGCCTGTGTGTCCAACCATGTCCGGGTTTGCATAATTCACAATGATCAGATCATATTCGCCACCTTCGATCCCCGCCACCAAGTTTTCAGTTACTTCCGCTGCCGACATTTCTGGTTGCAGGTCATACGTCTTCACTTTCGGGCTTGGCGCCAACTTTCGATCTTCTTCCTCATAGGGCGTCTCGACCCCACCATTCATGAAGAAGGTCACATGGGGGTACTTTTCAGTTTCAGCCAACCGCAGCTGCCGCCCGCCTTTGGCGGCGACCCATTCACCTAATGTATTCTTGATCTCATCGGGCGGATACATGACCTGCATGTAGCCATTGTGACGCTCGGAATACTCGACCACGCCCAGCATCGCCGCAAATTCCGGGCGCGCAGCGTCATCAAAGCCATCAAATTGCGGGTCGCCAAGCCCCGCGAGGAGTTCCCGCGCGCGATCAGCCCTGAAATTCAGAAAGAACACGCCATCGTCCTTAGCGATGCCTTCATATCCACCGATCACGGTGGGTGTGACAAACTCATCGGTTTCCCCGCGCACCCGCGCCGATTCCAATGCAGCGCCTGCGGTCGATGCGTTTTCTCCATCACCATGTGCAATCGCGCGGTAAGCCATCTCAACGCGTTCCCACCGATTGTCACGGTCCATTGCAAAGAACCTGCCAGATAGCGTTGCGATAGCGCCCGCACCGCCCAGATCATCTTCAAACTCAGCCAAGAAACCCGCTGCGCTGGATGGCGCCGTGTCGCGACCATCCGAGAAAAGATGCAGAACGACCTGCACGCCATGCGCCGCCAACGCCTTGGCCGCTGCAGCAATATGGCGTTGGTGGGCATGCACGCCACCGGGGCTCATCAACCCCATCAGATGCGCAGCGCCGCCGGTCCGCTTCAATGTCTTTGTGAAAGCGACCAGTTCTGCATTCTCAGCAAAGCTGCCATCAGCAATCGCATTGTCGATTTTAGGCAGGTCCATCCAGACGGTTCGTCCGGCGCCGATATTCATATGCCCAACTTCAGAGTTGCCCATCTGGCCTTCAGGCAGACCGACATCAGGGCCGGCGCAGGCCAGCATCGCGGGTGCCTGCGACGCCATCAACTCATCGTAGTTCGGTGTCGTGGCCAACGCAGGCGCGTTGCCTGCTTTATCTTCCCGATAGCCCCAGCCATCCAGAATACAAAGAACTACTGGGCCGCCCGTCATCACACTTCCCTTTGCGCGCATCTAATACGCCGCATCTTCTTCTTTGGTCTATCAATATCCGCTGCGCGGCGTTCGACCATAGGCCCGACCGACGCAGGTGCTTCCTTCATTGCATCAATCGCGATGATAAGGTGCCCCCGCCAGGATCGAAGCAGCCCGATACAATTGTTCAGTCAGCATAACCCTCGCCAACATGTGCGGCCAGACCATCGGCCCGAAGCTGAGCAACCGATCACAGCGACCGCGCAATTCCGCCTGATGCCCATCTGCGCCGCCGATTAGAAACGCCATATCCCGTCGACCCTGGTCGCGCTGATCCGCGATCAACGCAGCAAATGCGCGGCTATCCATCGTCTTGCCGCGCTCATCCAGCGCAACCAGATAGGCGCCATCAGCGGCCGCGCCCAGCAGCAGATCACCTTCGGCGCCAGCGCCGCGCCGCTTTTTATCCTCAACCTCAATGACGGAAGCCGGGCCAAGACCCATCCCTCGCCCAGCAGCGTCAAATCTGGAAAGATAATCTGCGACAAGCGTCGCTTCAGGATCGCCCTTTTGGCGGCCCACCGCAATCACCGAAACCCGCAAGGGGTCTTAGGCCGAACCGACTGTCATCCGGCCCGTTTCCGGGGTCGGCGACCACATCTTTTCAAGCTGATAAAACTCACGCACTTCCGGGCGGAAGAGGTGGACGATGACATCGCCCGCATCAATCAGCACCCAATCGCCAGCGTCCTTGCCTTCAGTCCGGCAAAGAACGCCACGTTCAGACTTCAGAACGTCAGTCAGCTTTTCCGTCATGGCCGACACCTGCCGCGTAGAGCGGCCAGATGCGATCACCATATGATCAGCCATCGCCGATTTGCCCTGCAAATCGATCGAGACGATGTCTTCAGCGCTATCTTTATCAAGCTGGTTCAGGATGAAGTGCACCAGCGCTTCGTCCTCGTCACGTCCCGCCAAAGGGGCGGTATCCGCTTTTGAACCACTCATGTGGTTCGCATCAATCCGTTCATACAGAACGAGATCCTCCTGATGTCACGCTCAGTCAGCGCGTGGGAACCATAGCAAAACCTTAGTTATTCCTCAAGATGATCAGAAAAAATGCACCTGCGGCGAAAAAACTGAAAATTCCGCCAAGGAATGGCCATCGCACTGCGTCTGATATTATGTGATGCGAATGGAAACGGATGACAACGCGCTGGCGCTGGCGGCAGGTGAGGGGGACAGAGCTGCGTTCGCAGCCCTGATCGACCGTCATTACGACCGCATCTTCCGTTTCGCCTGGCGCCTTACGGGCGCAGCTGACCAGGCGGAGGATCTGGCGCAGGACGTCTCAATCCTCCTCGCCCGCCGCATCCGCCAGTTTCGCGGTGACGCCAAGTTCACAACGTGGCTCTATCAGGTCACGCTGAACGCCGCCCGTGACGCAGGCCGCCGCAACGCAACACGCTGCAAGGCGATGGATCGCTACGCTGAGGATCTGGATCGCAGCATGGCCGAGGATCGCGACCGCGCGACAAGCGCCGAATGGCTGCAAACCGCCCTCGCCACCTTGCGCGATGACTGGCGCGAAACCGCAGCGTTGGTGG
Source organism: uncultured Paracoccaceae bacterium (assembly GCA_938092015.1). Taxonomy (GTDB): domain Bacteria; phylum Pseudomonadota; class Alphaproteobacteria; order Rhodobacterales; family Rhodobacteraceae; genus Pikeienuella. The sequence continues at coordinate 35,123 of CALKOT010000054.1, read as the reverse complement.
TTGGCGAGGGCCTGACGCAGGCTGAGGCGGGCGAAGCGTTGGGAATATCCGAAGGCACTGTCGCGTGGCGCATGACTGAAGTGAAAAAGGCCCTGACCGCATTTGCGGAAGCGGAGGCGAAGATATGACCGAAAATCCGTTGAAAAAACTAGAAAACGCCATGGCCGCGCCCCCTGCCCCGCGCCGCAAATCTGCGGCGGCGGAAGCGGCGATGCGCGCCTTTGATGAAGAATTTTCAGAAACTTCCCAAGGAACGGCCGATGCGCCGCGTCCAACCTCTCAGACAACCAAACTGAGTAGTTGGATTATGACTGCACTTTCATTCGGAGGCAAAGCCCTTAGGCCCCTCCGCCCTGCACTCTACGCTGGAACCAGTCTCGCCGCGATGTCGTTGGTGATCTTTGCTGTCTTTGAGGCAGGCGAAAGCGTTCAGCCAACGGAAACACTTGGCTTGGCAACAAATGAACAAATCCGCATGAAGATGTCCTCAGGCGGATCTCACAAAGTCAGCCGCCCAGCTCAACCCAAAGCCGATCTCGCCAACACAACAGCGCAGCCACGAGTTTCGCAGCCCCTCGTCATGGCGGAACGCGCACAGTCGGCTCCAGCGGCGCAAAGCCGGGCCTTGCAGGCCCCTTCTGGCGGACTGGCTGCAACCAGTTGGGCCGTCACTGATGACATCGCACGACCAGCCCCAGAAAACCGCGATCAGTTCGCCAATGCTGACGCCAACCCGGTGAAACTGGTGGCGGAAGAGCCGGTTTCTACCTTCTCAATCGACGTGGATACGGCGTCGATGAGCATCGTGCGCCGCTCTATCGTGGCGGGCGCGTTTCCACCAAAAGAAGCGGTCAGGACGGAAGAGCTGATCAATTATTTCCCCTACGATTACCCTGCTCCAACAGGCGATACAACCTTCCGCACGACGGCCACGGTGATGGACGCGCCCTGGGCTGAGGGTCGCAAGCTGGTCCATATCGGCATCCGCGGCGCCCTGCCCGCGGCGCCAGTCCAGTCAAATTTCACCTTTCTGATCGACACCTCAGGCTCAATGCGAGCACAGGACAAACTGCCCCTGCTGATTGCGTCCCTCCGCTTGCTGCTGAACGATCTTGGCCCCGAAGACAGCATCGCCATCGTTACATACGCCGGGTCTGCTGGCACGCTGCTTGAGCCAACAAGAGTCGCTGACCCGTCAAAAATTCACAGCGCGCTTGATCAATTGGCGGCGGGCGGCGGCACCGCTGGCGCTGCCGGGATAACGCAGGCCTATCGGTTAGCTACAGAAAACTTCGACGAAACCGCCACCAACCGCGTGATCCTGGCGACTGACGGCGATTTCAACATTGGCGCGTCTTCCCCAGATGCGCTGAAGGAACTGATCGCTGATCAGCGCGAAAGCGGCGTTTACCTGTCGGTCCTCGGTTTTGGTCGCGGCAATCTGAACGACAATCTGATGCAGACGCTGGCGCAAACCGGCAACGGTCAAGCGGCCTATATCGACACGCTGGCGGAGGCGCGCAAAATGCTGGTTGAGGAACGCGCGTCGCTCCACCCCATCGCCAATGACGTGAAGATCCAGGTGGAGTTCAACCCTGCCGCCGTCAGCGATTATCGCCTGATCGGTTATGAAACCCGCGCGCTGGCCCGTGAGGATTTCAACAACGACAAGGTAGACGCAGGCGAGATTGGCGCGGGGCATCGCGTCACGGCGATCTATGAGGTCACCCCGGTTGGCGGCCCGGTGCGGATCGATGATCTTCGCTATCAGCCCGCTGCAACAGGCGGCGACGCGAGTGAACTTGGCTTTCTACGCCTCCGCTACAAAGCACCAGGCGCCTCGGTAAGCCAATTGATTGAAACGCCGATTGCGAATGAGACCATGACGCCCGGTGCCGAAACACAGTTTGCCGTCGCTATGGCCGGGTTCGGTGAGATCTTGCGCGGATCGCAGCATCTGGGCGACTGGGGCTGGGATAACATGATTGACCTTGCGAGCAGCGCGAAAGGCGAAGATCGGTTTGGCTATCGCGCAGAAGCGGTAGAACTGATGCGACTGGCCGACGCGATCGGCCAGAACTGAATTTTTCTTCTGCGTGAAGCACTTTGCAGGAAGAAAATTTGGCCCAAAGATAGTCTGTCTTTGGGCCTCTAAATATCCAAACCCCTAACCGGTCAGCCAGCGGCGAACCTTGTGGGTGAAAGATCAACGCCTAACCCGGCAGGCGTCGCGCCCTTGACCAGTTCTGCTGCAAGTTTCGACAGTGCAGGCGCTGTCTGAAAGCCATAACCGCCCTGCCCCGCCAGCCAGAAGAAGCCTTCGACCTGTGGGTCGAACCCGACAACCGGTTCTCTATCTGGCGCAAAGCTGCGCAGGCCCGCCCAGGGGCCATCGACTTTGGTGATCGGCGTCGTCACGCGCTGCTCATAACGATAGAGGCCACCCGCAAGGATTTCGTCATATTTGTCAATCTGGATATCGTGCGGCTCAACCTGGATCGCCTCAGCAGACGAAACCATCAGCGCGCCGCCGGTCGGTCGGGCATACCAGGTCTCCCCTGCGCCAAAGAACAGCGGCCATTTGCGGACGTCATGTCCAGCAGGGGCCGGGATAATGGCGGCTGAGCGGCGGCGTGGCTCTACATGAATTGGCAGCGCACCCGCCAGCGCCGCGACAGGCGAGGCCCAGGCGCCGGCGGCGTTGATCACGATCGGAGCTTCAAAATCTCCTGCCGGAGTGATCGCACGCCAGACGCCATTCTCACGTGACAGGCTTTCGACGCGAGCGTTCACGACCAGCCTGCCACCCGACGCTTTCATCCCCCGCAGAAAACCGCCAGTGACCAGATCGACGTCGATATCCTCAGCTGCGCCATCAAAGGCGGCCATGGCGAGGCCTTCGCGTTTCAGGATCGGCACCATCTGAAGCGCTTCGTCGATCGAAACTTCCTCAATCTCACCAGCAGCGACTTTCGGGCCAAGCATCTCGCCGTTCTGATCATCGAGATGCAGTTCACCGCGTGGGGTCAACAGAGGCGTCTCACCGAATCCGTCAGGCGGATCGCGATAGAACGGGCCAGACTGGATCGACAGGTCGATCACGCCTTTGGGCCCGTAGGTCGTAAGGTAGACTGCGGCGGAGCGTCCAGAGGTCTGCGTGCAAGGCGCTTCACACGCCTCCAACACGATCACATCAGCATCGCCCGCCAAATTGTAGGCGGCGCCGAGGCCTGCGACCCCAGCGCCGATGATCAGGATATCTGCGGTCTCAGCCATCAATTTGGGCCATCAAACGGCGCGGACGTGCTTTTCGTACTGCTCGGCTATCTCGCGTGTCAGGTGGCCAACCTCAAACGTATGCTCGCCAATCTGACCGACAGGTGTGACTTCGGCAGCAGTGCCGGTCAGCCAGCACTGTTCAAAACCCGACAGCTCTTCTGGCATGATGTGACGCTCAATCACTTCGACGCCCTTGTCTTTCAACATCCCGATGACGGTCTGGCGTGTGATGCCGTTCAGGAAGCAATCCGGCGTTGGCGTGTGCACGGCGCCGTCTTTGACGAAGAAGACATTCGCGCCAGTCGCCTCAGCCACATACCCGCGATAGTCCATCATCAGGGCGTCGGAACAGCCCTTCGCCTCGGCCTCATGCTTGGACATGGTGCAGATCATATAGAGGCCAGACGCCTTGGCGTGGCACGGGATCGTTTCTGGTGACGGCCGTTTCCATTTGGAAATGTCCAGCTTGGCGCCATCAAATTTGGCATCACCGTAATACGCGCCCCAAGCCCAGACCGCCACGGCCATGTTCACCGGGTTCGCCGCCGCAGCAACCCCCATATCGGTGCCCGAACCGCGCCAGCAGAAGGCGCGAACATAGGCGTCGGACAGGCCAGACGCTTTCAGTGCTTCGTCTTTAGCGGCATCAATCTGTTCAGCGGAATACGGGATCGGAATGTCCATGGCTTTGCCGCTATCCAACAAACGCTCAGAATGGCGGTGGCCTTCGAAGATCACGCCATTATACGCGCGCTCACCCTCAAAAACGGACGAGCCGTAGTGCAGGGCGTGCGTCAGCATATGCACTTTGGCGTCGCGCCAGTTGATCATCTCGCCATTGTGCCAGATCAGGCCGTCACGGTCGTCATAAGCTGGACCAGCCATAGGACGTTCCTTTCATGCGCGCGGAATTCCGCTTGTTGTTTGTTTCTCAAATGGCCACAAAAACGACAGTAAATGTCGCGACCCTTGCTCGGTCGGTAACATTGAGGTAGTGGTAAGTCAACAAGACTGACTTAAAGCGTTTCGCCTTAAGCCTGAACCGCCAAAAACCTGCCAGGCCTGCGGCCCTCTCGGGCTTTTGGCGGTGCGATGCTTTAGGTTAAAGGCAAAAAGCTATGACCGTGAGCATATGAAACAGACCTCTTCGGCCCATCGGCACAGCAGCGATAAACTGCTGTTTCTGACTGATGAACAGCTTAGATCGGCTATTGAGCTTCTGTTCTTTGCCTACCGCGATTTCACCGGCGATCCAGATCGCATTTTGGCGGAGCGTGGCTATGGCCGGGCGCATCACCGGGCGATTCACTTCATCAAACACCGCCCGGATATCACTGTGGCGGGTCTGATTGAGATGCTGGGCGTCACGAAACAGTCACTTAACCGTGTGCTGCGCCAACTGATCGACGATGGCCTAGTGGTACAAAAAGTGGGGGAGACTGACCGCCGTCAGCGCCTGCTATCCCTAAGTGAAGAGGGCGCCACACTTGAGGTGCAACTGTCCCAACCACAGCGCGATCGTCTGCGTCAGGCATATACCAGCGCGGGACCAGAGGCAGTGGCCGGATTTCGCGAGGTCTTGCATAAGATCATGAATGACGGGACAAGGGCGATGGTGGCAGACAAGCCGGGAAGAAAATGAACGAGCAGCCAGCCCACATTCTCGTCGTCGATGACGACGCGCGGATCAGAACGCTTCTGAAGCAGTTTTTGATCAAGAACGGATATCTAGTAACTGAAGCCCGCGACGCGGCACATGCGCGTCGCATTCTGTCAGGCCTTGCGTTCGACCTGTTGATCATCGACGTCATGATGCCGGGCGAAGACGGGTTTTCGCTGACCAGAGGTGTGCGTGACAGCGTCGAAAGCCCGATCATGTTGTTGACCGCCAAAGGCGACACCGAAGACAAGATCACCGGGCTTGAGGCTGGCGCAGATGACTATCTGCCAAAACCCTTTGAGCCACGTGAATTGCTGTTGCGCGTCGGCGCCATCCTGCGCCGCGCTGCCATCATACCGACCCAGGATGAGCCACCCAAAACCCTCGCGCTTGGCGATATCCGCTATAACATCTCTCGCGGCGAGCTTTGGCAGGGCGAGGACCTGATCCGCCTTACTTCAACCGAAAGCGCGTTGATGCGGGTGTTTGCCCGCACGCCGAACGAGGCGCTTTCCCGCGTCCGTCTGGTTGAGGAACTCGGCGGCGCTGCGGGCGGCGCGCAGGAACGGGCAGTCGACGTACAGATCACCCGCCTACGCCGGAAGATCGAAGCGGATGCCAAGAACCCCCGCTATCTACAGACCGTGCGCGGAGAAGGGTATATGCTGACGCCCGACTAGGACGTCAGCAACGATCTCAGACTAAGCGCTGAACAGAACCGGCGCCGTCATGTGATCCATCAGATGGGTCGTGGTCGCGCCAATCAGCATATCGTAGACACGGCTGTGGCCATAGGCGCCCACAACGATCAGATCGCAGCCTCGCTCAAACGATTCATTCAGCAGCACATCGCCCGGCGCAAGTTTCGGATCAGCCCGATCCTGCACCTCAACTGTAATGCCGTGGCAGGTATATGTTCGCGCCATTTCCTTTGCGTTCTCAAAGGGCAGGTCGTCAGCATCTTTCGGGCGGTGCGCTGTAATGATCGTCGCCTTGCCGCCGGGCGCAAGCAGACTGATCGCATCATGTGAGGCGCGGGTTGATTCCCGTGTCGGGCTGAGGCCGACCAAAGCATGCGCGCCAACAGACGTGAACTCACCGGAATGCGGCACAATCAGAACCGGGCGACCACATTCACGCACCAGATTTTCCTGCAACTGGCTTGATCCAGGGGAAGACCCCAATTGTTCCGCTTGCGGCATGATGATGAGATCGGCGCAATGCGCATGTTCAACCAACAACTCAGATCGCGTCGTGCCTTCAGTTTCCGCCAGTCGCCACTCAGCGGCATTGGACAAGTCAGCAGTCGCGGCCTCAAACGCGGCTTTTACTTCTTCGCTCATCCGCTGTTCCGCTGTTCCGCTGCGCGCAGTGCGGCAAATTCCTTGACCGCAAAGGTCATGCCCACACCCGCATAATTAATCGCCGACGCCTCTACATGAATGCCGGTCAAGTGCGCGCCATTACGTTCGGCAAGGTCGATCGCCAACGGCATGATCTGCGCCACGGATTCTTTCGTGGTCAGAACGGCGAGTATCGTTTTGATGGACATGCGGTCTCTCCTCCGCGGTTGTCTGCGTGATGAAGGTAGTATCGTCTGCAAACTGTTAAGTCACATTGTTCGAGGTCAAATTGGTGTAGGCAAACGCCAAAATGCGAACCACGACCTTTTCCGCGCGAACATAAGCAAGCAAACACCAGTAAAACGGCTAGTGAGCCGGGTGGTAAATCACGCCCGGCTCAGGTCCTGTTTTCAAGCACTGCTAACACCGCCAATCGTGACGGCAAAGGGATCAAAGATTGTTGTGGCTACCATCGCACTTCACCCCGTTGCCGGAATGCTTGCAGCCGCAGAAGAACACTTTGCCGTCTTCTTCAGCCTCAAATTTCACCGGGGTGAAAGACGTGTCCTTGTGGCTGCCATCGCAAAACGGCTGCTTTGAGGATTGGCCGCACGAGCACCAGAAATATGCTTTGCCTGCCTCCACTTCGACAGGAAGGGGTGATTTCTGGGCGATGACTGGCGCATCTGACATGTGGCTGGCTCCTTTAGCTTGCTGGCAAAGAAGATAGCGTCATTGCGCTTAAACGCCAGTCAGTACTTTTGCGGCACGTACAACTCTCGCGGCATTTCCGACCGGTCATAATTTGGATCGAACGCGCGATCAGGCAATGTGATCCCATCATGCGGCACAGGCTGATACGGGATCAGGCTTAGAAGATGGTCAATCACATTCAGCCGGGCGCGCTTTTTGTCGACAGCTTCAACAATGTGCCAGGGCGCTTCGGGGATGTTGGTCCGTTTGAACATCTCTTCCTTGGCGATGGTGTAATCCTCCCACTTGATCCGGGCTTCCAGATCAATCGGCGACAATTTCCACTGCTTCAGGGGATCGTGAATGCGCATCAGGAACCGCAATTGCTGTTCTTCATCCGTGATCGAAAACCAGTATTTGATCAGGATGATGTCGGACCGAACCAGCATGCGTTCAAACTCAGGCACGTCATGGAAGAAATCTTCAACCTGCTTTTCGTTTGCAAACCCCATCACCCGCTCAACCCCGGCGCGGTTATACCAGGACCGGTCGAACAGCACGATTTCACCGCCCGCAGGCAGATACGGCACAAAGCGCTGGAAATACCATTGCGACTGCTCACGTTCCGTCGGCGCAGGCAGCGCAGCCGTCCGGCACACGCGGGGGTCCAGCCGCTGGGTGATCCGCTTGATCGCGCCGCCTTTACCAGCCGAATCCCGGCCCTCAAACAGTACAACGACCTTTTTCTTGTGGTGGACAACCCAGTCCTGCAGCTTGATCAGCTCTGCCTGTAGCGACAGCAATTGATGCAGGTAAGCTCGCCGCTTTAACGTCGGCGGATGGGCGCGGTCGTAAATCTCGCGCACGGTTTCCGACAGGATCGCGTCGTCGAGATCCAGTTCGTAATCTTCGTCCAGTTCAGCTTCCAGTTCGGCTTCCAGCCAGTCTTTGCTGTGATCTTTGCTCATTACGCCTCCATCGGCACTATATAGCCATCGCAGCATAACAGCGCCATGTGGCAGCTTTTCTTCGCCGGCTCATCCGCGCATGATAGCCGGAACAGGAGACACCCGGATGACACTGCCCCAGACCACTGCCGCGCCCAACATTGCCGAAATCGCCGCCCGCATCGCACGCCTGCGCGCTGAGATGGAGAGGCTGGATCTGGACGCCTACGTCACCTCCACCCCCGATAACACGTACTATCTGACGAACTTTGCCAACTATGTGCACGAGCGCCCCTTTGTGCTGGTAATCGGCCGCACTGGCCCTCCCCGGTTCGTCGCGCCCAAACTGGAAATCCCCCATATCCGTCACCGATCCGTCGGGAATCTCGATCTGATCCCCTACCGCGAATTCCCAGCCCCCGAAGGCGAAGGGTGGGAGGATGCGTTAGCCAAAGCCCTCGGCGGCGCAGCACGTATCGGCGTCGAAAGCATAGCCCCCCTGCAACTGTTTGAGGCACTGACAGGGCAGTACATCCGCACCGATTTGATAGACGACCTTCGCATGGTGAAATCGGACTATGAACTGGCCCGTATCGCCTATGTCTGCGCCCGTCTCACCGACATCCATGACGACATGATGCGCGGCACCAAGCTGGGCCAGACCATGGCCGCGTTCAATTCCCAGCACATCGGGTCGCTGATGAAACGGGTCCTTGCCGACAACCCTGCAATCAACATGACGGCAACCAAGGCCCATGCAATTTTTCAAGCCGCCGAAGTCACGCACGACCCACACAACTTCACCGATCTCGCGCTGGAAACAGCAGAAGGCGGCCCAATGATCACACTCGTCAATGGCGTGGTGGACGGATATGGCGGCGAGGTTGAGCGCACGTTCTTCATCGGCCACGCGCCAGAGGCCTGTAAACGTCCCTTCGATGTGATGCTTAAGGCCCGTCAGGCTGCGCTGGACGCAACCCGCCCCGGCGCCTTGATGTCGGACGTCGACCGCGCAGCTAATGATGTATTCATTAAGGCAGGCTACAGCGACAACCTGCTTCACCGCGCGGGCCACGGCATTGGCGTGACCGGGCACGAGGCGCCGTTCTTCGCAGAAGGGTATGATCGCGAAATCCGGCCCGGCATGGTCTTCACGATGGAACCGGGCGTTTATATCGAAGGGGTCGGCGGGTTTCGCCATTCCGATACACTGTCGATTGACGAGGCGGGCATGACCATGCTGACCAGCGGCCCGATCGAACTGGATGAGTTGGTGTTGCCAGTCTGAAAGACTAATTTGAGACTAAGCCAGACTGGAACCTGTCATGACTGCAACCAAAGCCAACCTGATCAACGCCATCGCCCTGATCGTGCTGTCACTCTGGGCCTATTTCGCCAATGGCATGAGTTCGGAAACAACGTTGATCCCTGTGGCCTTCGGCGTTCTCCTGCTCGGTCATCATCTTTGGCTAAAGGGTGGTAGCCGTTTTGCGCTGGCCATCGTCGTCCTTTTGACGCTGATCATCGCCTACGCGCTTTGGACGCCTCTATCCAGCTCCATCGACAAGGGACAGGCGCTGCCTATCATCCGCGTCGGAATCATGATGGCGACGAGCGTGTTTGCGCTGATCATGCTGATACGCGCGGTTATTTTGAGAAAGCCCTCCTAGCGGGGTCAATATGAAACGAGGAGCATGGCATTCTGCCCTGCACCCCGCCATTCATTCCGCCTAGATGAGTAAGTCAGTCAACAACCGTAATCATCGTTTCGCGCGATTTGCGAACTTTGCCCATCGGCAACAGCCAGTCCCCGGCTTTATCGCGATAGCCCAAAGGCATCAGAACAACTGACCGCAAGCCGCGCTCTGCCAGCCCAAGGATCTTGTCGACTGATGCACGATCGAACCCTTCCATCGGTGTGCTGTCGACTTCCTGTTCAGCGGCGGCGACAAGCCCAACACCCAGCGCAATATAGGCCTGACGCGCTGCATGGGCGTAGTTCACTTTGGCGTCGCGCGGCACGTAATTCGATTTGAGGTTGTTGTAGTATGCATGCAGCATCGGCAGGTCGCCGCGGGCCGCGACGTTCAGATCGACGACTTCATCAATACGCTCAGCGGTGTAGTTGTCCCAGGCTGCAAATACCATAAGGTGTGAGCCGTCATTGATCTGCTCCTGACCGCCGGCCGCCTTGGTGATCTGACTGCGAATGTCGGGATTTGTCACCAGAATGACCTCAAAAGGCTGGGTCCCGCTGGATGTCGGCGCCATGCGGATCGCATCAATGATGGCGTCCACTTTTTCTTGCGGCACGGCTTTCGTCGCCTCCATTTTCTTGGTCGCATAGCGCCAGTCCAAAAGCTCGTCCAGGGTCTTGGAGGTCATGTAGGTGTTCCCGTTGTAGATGTCTGCGATGTTGGGTATACATTTGATACCGACGATCTAATGAGAACCGAGACTGGCCACAAGAGGGCACATTTCTTAGCCTCGGTCACAAAAAGGGAACCGCCATGTTGGACGACACGCAATGCCCGGACTGCAAACGCATAAACGAAGTGCTGTCGCGGGTCGGTGATAGATGGAGCGTTCTTGTCGTCATCTCACTGGCGCAATACGGCACGCTGCGATTCAATGAATTGAAGCGGAACCTCGGCATTTCGCAGCGGATGCTCAGCCTGAGCTTGAAAGAACTGGAAAAGGACGGGCTGGTGAACCGGACCTACCATCCGACGATCCCACCAAAGGTCGAATACAACCTAACCGAAATGGGACATTCATTTCGCGAACCGGTCAGCGCACTTGGTTACTGGGCCCTTGGAAACCTGAAAAACATCGACGCCGCGCGCGAGGCTTATGATGCGGAAGCCGCCAAATAGAGGCGTGATCCAAATCGCGCCCGAAATTTGTGATCAAAACAAGAACACATTAAGGCATTCACGCTAGGATTTCAATAATTTCAATGCCTTAAGGCAGCTTTCATATGTGAAAGATCGCCCAAACCGGTTGGTTCGGGCGACCCTTGATATCAAAACGCCAGTGCTTTGGCCTGCGTGACCTGCGGCAGGCGGCGGATCTGCTCAAGCGTCGATTCCGGGATCACCTCGTCTACGCCCAACAGGGCAATCGCCTCACCGTCCTTTTCGGCCCGGCCCAGCGCGAAGGTCGCGATGTTCACGTTCAGCGCGCCCAGCGTGGTGCCGAGGGCGCCGATATAGCCCGGCATGTCGGCGTTGGTGGTGTAGAGCATGAATTTCTGCGGCTCAGCCTCCAGCCCGATGCCTTTGATCTGGATGAAGCGCGGCTTGCCGTCCGAGAACACTGTACCGGCGACCGAGCGGGTCTGGTTTTCGGTCACCACAGTCAGCCGAACGTAGGAGCCATAAGCGCCCTGCGCGTCTTTGCGGGTTTCGGCAATCTTTACGCCGCGCTCGCGGGCGACGACCGGGGCCGAGACCATGTTCACCCCACCTTCGCCGACCAGCGGTTTCATCATCGCCGCGACCAGCGCCGATGTCAGCGGCTTGAGATTTAGATCGCCGACGACGCCGACATACTCGATCTCAACCTCTTTGATCGCGTTCTCGGTCACCTGCCCGGCGAACCCACCGAGAATTTCGCAAAGGTTGATCCAGGGCTGCAGGATAGGCGCTTCCTCAGCCGTCACCGATGGCGCGTTGATCGCGTTCGAGATCGCGCCTTGCATCAGGTAGTCCGACATCTGCTGAGCCACCTGAAGTGCAACATTTTCCTGCGCCTCAGACGTCGCTGCACCGAGGTGTGGTGTGGCGACAAAGTTCGGCGCGCCAAAGAGAGGATTATCCTTGGCAGGCTCTTCGGCGAACACGTCGAACGCGGCGGCGGCGAGATGGCCGCTGTCCAGCGCTGCACGCACCGCGGCTTCATCCACCAGACCGCCGCGGGCGCAATTGATCAAGCGGGCGCCCGGTTTCATCTTGGCGATCTTCTCAGCCGACAGGATGTTCGCCGTTTTCTCAGTTTTTGGCAGATGCAGCGTCACGAAGTCGGCGCGAGCCAAAAGGTCATCCAGCTCTTCAACCTTCTCGATACCAAGTTCCTGCGCTTTGTCAGCGGAAAGGAACGGATCAAACGCCGCGACCTTCATTTTCAAACCCAACGCGCGGGAGGCGACAACCGAGCCGATATTGCCAGCGCCGACCAGGCCCAGCGTCTTGCCGGTGATCTCAGTGCCCATGAACTTGGACTTTTCCCATTTGCCAGCCTGCGTAGAGGCGTCGGCGGACGGGATCTGGCGTGCGGCTGCGAACATCATCGCAATTGCATGTTCCGCCGTGGTGATGGAGTTCCCAAACGGCGTGTTCATCACCACGGTCCCTTTGGCGGAGGCTGCGGCGATATCAACATTATCAACGCCAATACCGGCGCGGCCAATGACTTTCAGGTTAGTCGCGGCCTCAATAATCTCAGCCGTCGCCTTGGTCGCGGACCGGATCGCCAGCCCATCATAATCGCCAATGATCGACTTCAGTTTCGCAGCGTCTTTGCCAAGGTCAGGCTGGAAATCCACCTCAACCCCACGATCCTTGAAGATCTGCACCGCGGCTTCGCTCAGCTTGTCGGAAATCAGTACTTTTGCCATTCGTCTTGTCCTTGATCGGCGCAGCGCCCAGCGCGCGCCTTGATGTTTTGGGGAAATGCCCCGCTCTCAAAAGTAGGGTTAGAGCGGGGTTCAGCGCGCGGGAGATACAGGGGGAAGTCCTGCGCGCCTGTTCTCTCTATGCGGCCACCAGATCTGCCTTCGCAGTCGCAAAGGCCCAGTCGAGCCACGGCGTCAAAGCCTCAACATCCGATGCATCAACCGTCGCCCCGCACCAGATCCGCAGACCCGCAGGTGCGTCGCGATAGCCGCCGATGTCATAAGCGGCGTCTTCCGCATCCAGCAACGTCACGATCTTTTTGCAGAACGCCTTCTGCGCCGCATCGTCCAACGCCGCTATGGCGGGATCAGTGACTTTCAGGCAAACGGACGTATTCGACCGCGTCGCAGAGTTGTCCGCCAGGTTCGCAACCCAGTCAGTTTGGTCGACCCATGACTGGATCGCAGCAAAGTTCGCATCAGCCCGCGCCTGCAATGCTTTGCGACCGCCAACACGGTCCGCCCAATCCAGCGCATCGACATAGTCAGCGACGGCGAGCATCGACGGCGTGTTAATCGTTTCACCCTTGAAGACGCCGTCAATCAGCTTGCCACCTTTGGTCAGGCGGAAGATTTTTGGCAGGGCGCGACCAGCATCAAACGTCTCCAACCGCTCTATGGCTCGGGGGCTAAGAACCAGCACACCATGCGCGCCTTCACCACCCATCACCTTCTGCCAGGAGAACGTCACGACATCCAGTTTGTCCCAATCAAGCTCTTGCGCGAAGGCGGCTGAGGTTGCGTCACAAATAGTCAGACCAGCGCGATCCTTGGCGATCCAATCAGCATTCGGGACACGCACGCCAGACGTTGTACCATTCCATGTGAAGACAACATCAGCGTCTTTGCGCACAGCGGCCAGATCAGGCAATTGGCCATAGTCCGCCTTCAGCACATTCACATCGTCCAGCTTCAGCTGCTTCTTGATGTCTGTCGCCCATCCGGCGCCGAAGCTTTCCCAGACCAGCACATCAACCGGGCGCGCGCCCAGCATGGACCACATCGCCATCTCAACGGCGCCTGTATCAGATGCAGGCACGATGCCGACTTTGTAGCCCTCAGGCACACCGAGCATTTCAGCCGTGCGATCAACAGCGGCCTTTAGCTGGGCTTTCGGGGCGGACGCGCGATGCGACCGACCAAGGAAGGCTTTTGAGGCGACAGCCTCGACAGACCACTCAGGATGTTTGGGACAGGGACCAGAAGAAAATTCTGCACGCGCAGGCTTAGCCTGCGGCTTGGTAGGGAACGTCATTGACGCGCTCCATCGTCAGGGCGATTTAGCTGAGCACGCCGCCTGTCGCCCTTGTCCGACGACGCGCCCACACCTGACTTAGGCCGGCCAATTCAGAACCGCAAGTGGAATTATGTCGGAAACAGACAGGGAATGGTCGCACGTGTAACCGATAAGAAACGTGGGTTTCCGATCGGAAAATGCACATCGCTTTCAGCCAAAGCTTTGCCAATGGACGGATCGTCGGCGATGATCATTTGATCAGTGTACTTGTCGCTTATTTCAAATGTGTTTTTACCATCAATTCAATTTCCCGGGCGATGTTTCATGTCGGAACAAATTCAGGATTTTCAACGCCGGGTTGCCCAGCGAAATGAAAACAGAGATCCATCTCAGCGTTACCCAAGACAACGAACTTGGCTGCAAAAGCTGGATCTTCGCGACGATCTGGAAATTTACTTTCTATTGTTTGGCGTTATATTTGACGGTGCAGCGACACTTTTCGCAGTGTACTGCGGCCCCGATTCCGCTGCCGCCAAAAGCCTGATCTATCAGGGCGATCTTGAATTCGCATTCATGCGCCAGTTCGGAGGCTATTGGCTCTATGTCGGCTGGCCCGCAATCATGTCCTGCTTGGCATTTGGAATGGCCTGCAAGGGCCCTCTTGCTGATGCAATGAAGGCGCTTGGTCTTGGCGCGATTATCATTACAGCTTCGCTGCGCAGGTTTCTGTACTTATTCGGCGGATAGTTCATGCTTTTGCGAAACATTGTCGTGTTTGGCCTGCTTTTCGTGCTCATCGCTAGTATCATACTGTCGCAGGCCTCGGTTGCCCGGTTACGTGGGTTTACGCTTGAGATCTATGTATTCAGCCAATCACAGGAAATCTTCGACCAACTGACAGATGAGCAAGTCGCGGCCTGCATTGACGTCTTTTCTGACGGGGTTGCTCGCATCTCGACTATCTTCGTAAGATTGAGGGCGACCGGTATGAACTGACAACCCATGTTTCAGCCGCCCGCGCTCTGCGTGGCACCTTTGGGGAAAAACGTATCGTCGTCAGCAAGGCCGAAACTGTGCTGCGGGACAATCAGCTGTGCCTGCCAACACCCGATGCAAAGGAAGAGCTGTTCTATTACCTCAGCGAGGGGGGCGTCGTCCGTCCCGACGCCCAGTTAAAAGTACTCGACAAAGCCAGTCAGGCGCTCTTTCGCCAGAAGTTGGGATTTGAGGCGAATGACTGGACGTGCATGGAATACATCGTAGCGCCCGACTGGCTGACGGAAGATGGTCTCTTGCGGCGTGGATTTAGCGACGGCGTTTTGGAAGGCGTTGCGCGAAGGGTCAAGCTTGTCCCAACCAGCCAAAGCATCATTCTTTCGACCAAGTAATTCTGCGGCCTGACGATCTGAAAGACTTCGTGACGCAGTGTGATTTGCCCGCCATGCGACGGAGGTAGTATTTTCGTGCGTATCACTTTCATTCCATCGACCCGGGATGCCAAAATGCTTCGCCTGATCACAGTTCTGACCTTTCTGATCCCATCCGCCCTTACGGCGGCGGCCAGCCCCTACGGCCTGTGGCTGACCCAGAAAAAGGGGGTCATCGTCGATGTTTATGCGTGCGGCGACGCACTGTGCGGACGCACAGTCTGGCTAAAAAAGATGAAGTTCAAGGACGGTCGCGACCGGCTGGATCGCAAAAACCCGGTTGAGGCGCTGCGCACCCGTCACTGGTGCGGGATAGAGGTTATATCCGGCGTCAAACCTGTCAGTTCATCTGAATGGGAAGGCGGCGATATTTACGATCCAAAGACCGGAAAAACCTTCAATTTCGATATGGAGCAGCGCGGCGATCAGATGAAGGTGCGTGGCTATCTCGGCGTCAAAATGCTAGGCAAGTCTGAAACCTGGACACGCACCAGCGCTGGCGGCCGAAATCTGTGCTCAGGTAGCTGAGGCCAAGTTTCCCCCCTCCACCAGTTTGTTCACGTCTTCCAGAACCACAAAGCGAAGACCCTCCACGTCAACCAATCCCGACAAAGCCGCATTTTGGGCTTCGTCCTGCTTGCGCTTAACTCTGGCCACCCATGACCCCAGCCCAGCCGTCGACCGGCAACTGCAGGCAGAAAGCTAAGCGCTAATCATCCTCGCCCGGCGGGTCATCCACGCCCAGATCAGCCGCCCAATCATGTGCCCAGGCTCGCAATGGCGTAAGATGCGCGAACAGTTCGTCCGCTCGCGCGGTTCCAGTGTAGCCCTGATCAGTCCGTTCTATCAGTTTTGCCTCGCGCAGTTCCTTGATCCGCGCGTTCAGGACCGAAGGCGACACACCCTCGCAGCGCGCCTGTAGATCGCGGAACGTTGCAGGGCCGTGCAAACATAGCTGCCAGATTACGCCCATCGCCCAGCGCCGGCCCAACAGATCAAACGCCGCCATAAGCGGCGTGCGGCGGTCAGATCCACGAACCAGACCGCCAGGAATAGGTATCTTGGTCATGCACATTCCTTCTTGATACGTATCCGATGCTATCTTTTTAGCAGCAATCTAAATCGACCCATGATAGGCATGCTTTCAAAGCAATAGCAGACCCGATCTACCTGACGCCAGAGCCAAGATTGAAAGCCAGAACCAGCCAAGGTTGCGATACCCAAACAGGAGCTGATCAATGATCCCAAGCCAACGCCACCTTTTCGCAATACCTCGCGACGTTGCGTATCTGAACTGCGCCTATATGGGCCCATTGATGAACAGCGTTGTCAGTGCGTGCGATGACGGTGTGCGGATGAAGGCGACGCCCTGGACCCTGACTATCCCCGATTTCTACGATCCTGTGGATGAAGCGCGGGCGTTGTTTGCCGGCATCGTCAATGCAGATGCAAAGGGGGTCGCTATGGTGCCCGCAGCATCCTACGGTATTGAGACGGCGGTTCGAAACCTAAGACTGGACGCAGGTCAGCACGTCCTGACCCTAGCTGACCAGTTCCCTAGCCAGGTCTATCCGTGGCGGCGTATGTCGCGGCGTGATGGCGGTGAAGTTTTGCAAATCCCTGTCCCAAAAGGGCAAGCAGCAACCAGCGCTGTATTGGACGCCATCACCGACGCAACTTCTATAGTATCAGTTGGTAATGTCCTCTGGACCAACGGCGCACTGATTGACCTGATCGCCGTTCGTGAGGCTTGCGATCGCGTAGGCGCAGCGCTGGTGCTGGACCTCACCCAATCTGCTGGCGCTTTGCCCATCGATTTCGCCAAGGTGCGCCCCGATTTCGCTGTCGCGGCGGGCTATAAATGGCTGCTTTGCCCCTACACGACAGGTTTTCTCTATGTCGCCCCGCAGCATCGGGATGGCGAGCCACTTGAAGAAGGCTGGATCACCCGTAAAGACAGCGAAAAATTCAGCGCGCTGGTTGAGTACACTGAAGATTACCAGCCCGGCGCCATCCGGTTCGACATGGGGCAACGGGCGAACTTTGCATTAATGCCGGGTGTCATAGCTGCCCTGAAACAGATCACAGAATGGGGCGTCGAGAACCTCTACAACACGCTTTCAGCCCGCAACTCTGACCTTTGCAAACGACTATCCGCACTTGGCTTGACGCCAACGCCCGACGATGCGCGCGGCGGGCATTTCATCGGCGCGGGTTTGCCAGACGGCGCGCCTGCGGATCTGCTGGCGCAATTGTCCGAGCGCCAAATCTATCTGTCAGAGCGTGGCGGGTCACTGCGGATCACACCTCACCTCTGGAATGATGACGAGGACTACGACCGGCTTATCGTAGCGCTCGGCGATATTCTGTGAACAGATCTGCGCCGCCCTTCGCATGGGCGCTACTGATTAGCCTAGGGGTCATCTGGGGGTCGAGCTTTCTTTTCACCGGCATCGCCGTAAAAGAACTGCCACCAACCACAGTCGTCGGCCTGCGCCTCGCCCTCGCCGCTGCGCTGGTTTGGATCATCGCACAAGCGATCGGTGCGAGGCCGCCAAGGCTGAAAACCCCAGACGGCCGACGCCTTTGGAAATTTGCGGCCGCTGCCGCGGTCACATCCAACATCGCACCATTTTTGCTGATCTCATGGGGGCAACAGCATATTCCGTCTGCCCTGTCAGGGCTTCTAATGGCGCCAATGCCCTTAATGGCGCTGGCGCTTAGCCACTTTCTGGTTTCGGGTGAACAGATGACCAAAGGCCGTTTCATCGGCTTTGCGATCGGGTTCGGCGGCGTCGTGTATCTGATCGGAACCGAAGCGGTTGCGCAGTTGGGCCGCGGCGATACGCTTGCTCTGATCGCCCAGCTTGGCACCCTTATGGCGGCTTTTTGTTATGCCATTTCGTCAATTGTTCTGAAACGTGCCGAGGCGCCTGATGCGTTGGGCATAAGCGTCATCATCCTCGCAATCGCTGCGGTTGTGACCATTCCGATGGGCATGATAGCGGGTGGCGCGGACGTCACCACCGCCAGTTGGCTGACCCTTTTGGCGATCACATCTCTAGGCATCGGATCAACCGCGCTCGCCCAATTGATGATGCTTAAGATCATCCAGCTAGCCGGGCCACCGTTCTTGAGCCTGGTGAATTACCAAGTGCCTTTATGGGCGGTGGTGTTTGGCGTCGCGTTCCTGGGTGAAACGCTGCCTGGCAGTTTCTGGATTGCGCTGGCGCTGATCCTTGCAGGGATTGCCGTGGCGCAAGTGGCGGGGCGCAAACCCCGTAAACTCACAATCCAATAGCACGTAAAATCGGTCGCTTTTGACACTGGCGAGTCCACCCTCGCCAATGTCTAACTATATCAGGCTTTACCGTGGCAATGCTTATATTTTTTGCCTGATCCGCACGGGCATGCATCGTTCCGCCCGACTTTGCCCCAGGTCGATGGATCGTTTGGATCCAATGCGACGGACGCGCTCCGCAAGGGTTGGCCGCCACGCGCTTCCGCTGGCGCCTCAATCGTCGGATCAGAGGCCGGCGCCGCGCCGACAAGTTCAGCTTCAGGCACCGGCGCCGCCTGGGCGCCTTGCATCGCTGCAAGAATTTCTGGCGAAATGCGGTTTTCGATATCCGCTGGATCGGCCGGGTAGTCTTCTGCCGACAAGCGTTTGGTGACGTCCGAACGCAGATTGGTCATCAATGTATCGAACAACTCAAACGCTTCCTGCTTGAACTCATTCAGAGGATCGCGCTGCGCATAACCGCGCAGACCGACAACTGATCTCAGGTGGTCGAGCATCGTCAGATGGTCACGCCAACCGCCGTCGATTCCTTCCAGCAGCAAAGTCTTCTCAACCTGGCGCATACGCTCTGCGCCGTGCTTGGCGACTCGTTTTGCTGCATTCTCGTTGGTCGCAGCAGTCAGACGTTCCCGCATCGCTTCGTCGTCGACGCCTTCCTCAGCCGCCCAGTCTTTCACCGGCAGGTCCTGATGGAAATATTCCTGAACACCCTCTTCCAGCGCGTCAGTATCCCATTGATCGGCATAGGCGCGTTCAGGCATGTGAGTTGCGACCAGATCGTCGATGACGGACTGGCGCATTTCTTCGACGGTGTCGGACAGGTCGGAACTTTCCATCACTTCGCGTCGCTGGCTGAAGATCGCCTTACGCTGATCGTTCATCACGTCATCGAATTTCAGGAGGTTCTTGCGGATATCAAAGTTCCGCGCCTCAACTTTGGCCTGCGATTTTTCAATCGCCTTATTCACCCAGGAATGAACAATCGCTTCGCCTTCGTTCAGGCCCAGCTTTTGCAGCATCGAATCCATCCGCTCGGACCCGAAAATGCGCATCAGATCGTCTTCCAGCGACAGGTAGAATGTCGACCGCCCCGGGTCGCCCTGACGACCTGAACGACCACGCAGCTGGTTGTCGATGCGGCGGCTTTCGTGGCGTTCTGAGGACAGCACCCAGAGGCCGCCGGCAGCCAGCGCCTTTTCTTTGGCAGCGGCGACTTCAGCCTCAATTGGGCCAGTGATTTCAGGGTGTTTGCCGTCTTCAGCTTCCTGCTTGAGCACCTGCTGGGCGCTGCTAAGGATCTGCTGGCCGACCATGTTGGCGATGAACTGGCTGCGGGCCTGCTCCTGCGCCGGATCGTCCAGGGGCTGCTGCTGGACGATGATCGCCTCAGCCGCCTGCTGAACCTGCGCCTGAATTGTCTCTTTCTGGCTTTCGATCAAGGCGTTCAATATCCGCCCTTCGGGATTGCCACCCAGCTTAATGTCCGTGCCGCGACCCGCCATGTTCGTCGCGATTGTCACTGCGCCCGGCGCACCGGCCTGCGCGATAATTTGTGCTTCCTGTTCGTGGAAACGGGCGTTGAGCACCTGATGCGGCACGCCTTCTCCTTTGGCGACGAGGCCTTCCAGCAGATCCGCCTGCGCGTTCATGCTGGCGATCTCATCGGCATCTTTCTTCTGGTGCAGGTTCGCGGTCCAGGCGCGCAGTTTTTCAGCCGCAACTTTCAGGATCTGCAGGTTCGACAGCATGCCCGCAAGCTGCTCAGACTTTTCAATCGAAGTCGTGCCGACCAGCACAGGCTGACCGCGCAGATGCGCGTCGGCGATCGCCTGAACAATGGCGATATTCTTTTCATCCGCCGTCCGATAGACCTGATCATCGTCGTCGATGCGCGAGACTTTGACGTTGGTCGGAATGTCCACAACCTCAAGCCCGTAGATCGAGGCAAATTCCTCCGCCTCAGTCATCGCCGTACCGGTCATGCCGGCCAGCTTGTCGTATAGGCGAAAGTAATTCTGGAAGGTGACAGAGGCCAGCGTGACGTTTTCAGGCTGGATATCCGCGCCTTCCTTGGACTCAATTGCCTGATGCAGACCATCGGACAGGCGCCGACCGTCCATCATGCGACCGGTAAATTCGTCAATCAGAACAACCTTGCGGTCTTTGACGATGTAGTCCTTGTCGCGCAGGAACAACTTGTGCGCCCGCAGCGCCTGATTGACGTGGTGGACCAGTGAGACATTTTCAGGATCATAGATCGAAGTGCCCTCTGCCAACTGACCAAGTTCAATCAGCTTCGCTTCGACAAATTCGTTGCCGTCTTCAGTCAATGTCGCTGAGCGGACTTTCTCGTCAATTTCGAAGTGTTCCTCGGACAGGAACGGGATCAGCTCATTAATCGAAACATACAGCTCTGACATGTCTTCGGTCGGGCCAGAGATGATCAGCGGTGTCCGGGCCTCATCGATGAGGATCGAATCCACCTCATCCACGATCGCGAAATTGTGTCCGCGCTGCGCCATGTCTTCCAGCCGGAATTTCATGTTGTCGCGCAGATAGTCGAATCCCAATTCGTTATTTGTCGCGTAGGTGACATCTGCCGCATAGGCCTGCTTGCGCGCATTGTCGTCGAGGTTGGGGACGATCACACCGGTCGTCAGACCGAGGAAGCCATAGACCTGCCCCATCCACTGCGCATCACGCCGGGCAAGGTAGTCATTGACGGTGACGACATGCACGCCGCCGCCTGTCAGGGCGTTCAGATAGACCGGCATCGTCGCGACGAGGGTCTTACCCTCACCGGTTTTCATCTCAGCGATCTTGCCCCGGTGAAGCATGATGCCGCCAACCAGCTGCACATCGAAAGGACGCAGGCCAATCGAACGTTTTGCAGCCTCACGAACCGTGGCGAATGCCTCTGGCAGCAGGTCATCCAGGCTTTCACCACCTTGGTGGCGCGCCTTGTATTCATCTGTCTTGGCTTTCAGATCTTCGTCAGACAGCGCCGCAAGCGCATCCTCATGACCATTGATCTGATCGATGATTTTTTGAACGCTCTTAACGACACGGTCGTTGGAAGAGCCGAATACTTTTTTCGCGATCGAGCCGAGGCCGAGCATCGTATGTCCTTACCCTGTCCCCCAACGCTGGATTGCGCGTGCAGCCCGGGTCGCGCGGAATTCATCTGACAATACCGGTGGGGCGCTTGTTCGGCCCGGCCCGACGTCGTAGATGAATGGCGTCGCGCGCGCCAAACGGGCCGCTGAGGGCCGGTCGGACATGTAAGATGGCCCCTAGCGCCTGTCAACGCGCGCACCTGTCTCGCCCTGCCTGAAAACGGGGCTAAATCAGTTGAAACGGGCATTAGGCCCGATCGACATCGGAGGACTTCCCAAACATGCACTCGTCTCGCTTTCTGATCGCGCTTGGCTTTACCGCCTTCGCTGTGACCGCTCAGGCCCAAACGACTGAAGCGCCGGCGCCCGAAACTGCCGCCGATCCTGACGCCAAAGTGACAGGCCAGACCGTCGTCGCCATCGTCAACGGCGAAGACATCACCATCGGCGATATCGTCGCCCTGCGTACCGAATTGCCTCCGCAGTATCAGTCGATCCCTGATCGTCAGCTGTATGACGGACTGATCAATCAGATGGTCAACCAGATCCTTCTTAGCCAGGCTGCGACCCGCGCCGGGCTGGAAGATCGCCCATCGGTCAAACGCGGGCTGGAAATGCAGCGCATGAGCTATCTGGCTGAGCTGTACGCCCGCGAACGCATCGACGCCGCCATCACCGGCGAAGCGGTAGAGACTGAGTATGCCCAGCGCTACGCTCAGGAAGAGCCTAAGCTGGAATTCAACGCATCACACATCCTTGTCCCCGAAGAGGAAACCGCGAAGGAAATCGCAGAACTTGCGCGCGGCGACGTTGATTTTGCCGAACTCGCCAAAGAGCGTTCAACCGGTCCATCCGGGCCAAACGGCGGTAATCTTGGCTGGTTCGGCGACGGCCAGATGGTTCCAGCGTTTGAAGCGGGCGTAAAAGAACTTGCAGTCGGCGGCGTATCCGACCCCATCCAGACGCAGTTCGGCTGGCACGTCATCAAACTGCTCGAAACGCGTGAAAAAGCCCCGCCTGCTCTGTCTGAAGTCTATCAGGAACTTGCCGGCGACATGGCCCGCCAGATCACTGACGCGATGGTTCAGGCCCTGCGTGAGGATGGCTCAGTTGAGTTCATCGAAGGCACACCGGGCCTTGGCAGCCTGCGTGACGACAAACTGATCGAAGAGTGATCTGACAATGGCGAAAGACGACAAGAAAGCCCCGAAAAAAGCCAAGCCTAAAAAAACCCTGGCTGAGCTGGAGGAACGCGCAGCGAAACTGCGCAAACGCCTCGCCCGCACCGAAAGCAAAATCGCGGTCAGCAAAGGGCTTGTTCCGGGGCAGTCGCCTCTCGCCACCAAATTCCCCTCGTTGCCAGAGGTGGCGGGGGTGCGTTTCGCTTCAGCCGCTGCAGGGGTGAAATACGAAGACCGCCTTGACGTGATGCTGGCCGAAGTCGCCGAAGGGTCCGCCATCGCGGGTGTCTTCACCAAATCAGCCACGCGGTCAGCGCCGGTTGACTGGTGCAAAGCCAAACTGGCTGAGATGAAAAAAGGCGCGCCGAGAGGCCCCCTCGCCATCGTCGTCAACTCAGGCAACGCCAACGCCTTCACTGGCGATAACGGCATGAAAGGCGTCGCCGCCACAGCCAAGGCCGCCGCAAAGGCTGTCGGCGGGGCGCAGCGGGGCGTCTTCATTTCATCGACTGGCGTGATTGGAGAGGCGCTTCCAGCCGATAAGATTACCGACAAACTGGCCGAGATGAAAGACATGCTCGCGCCCGGCGACCTGCCTTTGGCCGCCGAGGCGATCATGACGACCGACACCTTCCCGAAAGGCGCAGGCAAAACCGTCGACCTGGATGGCGTCACTGTGAATATCGCAGGCATCGCCAAAGGGTCAGGCATGATCGCGCCGGATATGGCGACCATGCTGGGATATGTCTTCACCGACGCGCCTGTATCGCGTGCGCTGCTGCAGTCGATGCTAAGCGAGGGGACAAAAACCAGTTTCAACGCTGCGACGGTTGATAGCGACACCTCCACATCCGACACCGTGCTGGTCGCGGCAACCGGCAAGGCTGGCGGCAAGAACATTTCCTCTCGGCGCGACCCGCGCACTGAGGTGTTCGAGGCCGCACTGAACGAGGTATTGCAGGACCTCGCCAAGCAGATCGTGCGCGACGGCGAAGGCGCTACCAAGTTTGTGACAGTCAAAGTGACCGGCGCGAAAACTGACGCTTCCGCCGCTGTGATCGCAAGGGCCATCGCGAACTCTCCTCTGGTGAAAACGGCAATTGCGGGCGAGGACCCGAACTGGGGCCGCGTTGTAATGGCCGTTGGCAAATCAGGTCAGCCAGCCAATCGGGACAAGCTGTCGATCCATTTTGGCGACATCCTTGTGGCCGACAAGGGCTGGGTTGCGGACAGCTACACTGAAGAGGCTGGCGCAGAGTACATGCAGGGTAAGGAAATCAAGATTATCGCTGACCTAGGCATCGCTAACGGCGCGGCGGAGGTTTGGACCTGCGACCTCACCCACGGCTACATCACAATCAACTCAGATTATCGTTCGTGAAGACCGTCTTGGTGTCTGCCGTCGCGTTGATCGATCGCGACGGCCGTGTCCTTCTGGCCCAGCGCCCGGAAGGCAAATCCTTGGCCGGCCTGTGGGAATTTCCGGGCGGTAAGGTTGAAGCTGGTGAGACGCCCGAGGTCGCCCTGATCCGCGAGCTGGAAGAAGAGCTGGGCATCAACACCTGGCAAAGCTGCCTCGCACCCCTGACATTTGCGTCGCACTCATACGACGAATTCCACCTGCTGATGCCGCTGTTCGCCTGCCGCAAATGGGAAGGCACGCCCCAATCCCGCGAAGGGCAAAAGTTGGCGTGGGTCAGAAAACAGAACCTGCGCGACTATGAGATGCCAGCAGCGGATGTCCCGCTGATTCCGATCCTCAGGGATTGGTTGTGAAAACGGGTGTTACCTTAGGCGCCATCTCGACCACATCGCCAACATTTACAACGCCGACCTCAACCACTTCAGCCGTGATCCCGCCATGCCCTCGAACTGCGGAATAGCCGCCCTTGCCCAGCGTTTCTTCCATTCGTGAACAAGGCGCGCAAAGGCCTGTCCCACGCAGCAGCCCGCTACCCACACGCAGTTCGGCCTTGCGCAGGCCCAGAAGGTTGATGCCGGATACGACGATGTTGCGTCGAAGCAAAAGTGGATCAATCGCATCGTTTCCCATCAGCGATGCAATAACCGCCAGATGTTCCCATTGGATCAACGACACCGCCCGTTTGCTGGGGCTGTCATGGCGATCGCCTGCCAGGCAATTCAGTGTGATTTCGGTAGAGCGCACTTCAACCATCGGCTCTCGGCGCGCAGGGCGAACCCCAAGCCACTGAACCGCCCCTGGCTGAGCAAAGGTTGTGATCAGACTGTTAAGATGGCCTTCCATTGCGTCCCTTCGCATCCGAATATTTGGCTGAATATACTGCGCCGATCTGAACCATCTAGCCCAGCTTGATCGCAAAACGCCCTGACCTCGGCCTACGTTCACCGGATCTTGAATTAGTATCCAAACCTCATTCGAGGGTTGGTTCACTGGTCATTAATCCGAATCCGGTCTTTTCGCCCGATGCCAAAATCTCATTTCGATACGTCCACGGGCGCTTCATACTTCTTTACGGTTTCGCTTCTAAATCGCCATTCTGACTTGCTGGTCCGCAAGATCGACAGCCTCAGGGCATCATATATCAGCGTTCAGCGCACGCGCCCCTTTGTATGCGATGCCTTTGTCGTATTGCCCGATCACCTGCATGCCGTCTGGACCCTGTCATCAGGTGATAATGATGTTTCAACCCGCTGGCAGGTACTGAAAGCGCAGTCTACGTCCCGAATTCGTCAGGGTTCCGCGCCCTCCCTCAACAGGCCGCGCGGGCGGCCGATGGGTTTGTGGCGACGTCTGTATCGAGAACATAAGATCAGGGATGAAACAGACTTCGCCGCTTGCGTAGAACGATGCTGGACAAATCCGGTGACGCATGGGCTGGCCACCAGCCCACGTGAATGGCCCTTTTCGTCACTCCACCGCGATATCAGGCGGGGAATCGTTCCCGCGGATTGGTCAGGGGGTAGCGTGTTTACTAAAGGCGAAGACGCAACAGACGGACGCAAAACTACTTTCAGCGATAAATACGCAGCGTCGCGACTGGAGTATCGTTAAGGAGATCAGTGAGGCTTTGGCAAACAAGCGAGCCGTGGTTCATTTGATCCAAGGGTGCTTGGGATAAAGTGGAACGATGGGTGCTCGCCAAACCCTCCAGATGGAAGTTGGAGTATCTGACGCCCAGACATCCAACCGTTAACAACACCTTAAATCACAAGTATATCAACTCATTAGGTAGCGTTTCACGCGTGAAACCAGCACCGGTTTCACACGTGATCCACAGATCACTTCGGTAGGTGAGGTTCAGCCCTTCAGGCGATTGATCTCTTCCTCAACCTCCCACAGCGTTTCTTTGCCGTAGTACATCTCATCCTCGACATAAAAACAGGGGGATCCAAAGTTGCCCCGCGCTACGCTGGCGTCGGTGCTGTCGATCAGGGCTTTCTTGACCTCTGGCGTCTGGACGGCGGCAAAGATCTCTTCAGCTGGAAGGCCGCTTTCAGCCAGCGCTGCGCCGATCACCTCAGGGTCGTCCATCTTCTTGTCCGCTTCCCACATGTGGTGGAACATTGCGTCGATGTAGTCGCGATACCACGGCTTATCGCGGGCATAGACGGCGCCGCGCATGATCGCGATGGTCATGACGGGGAAGTTGGAATTGAAGATAAACTTATCGATTCCGTTCCACTTCATGAACCGCTGGGTTTCGCGGCGTTGATAGTCCAGCTTGCCCTTCACGGCCCCAAACGCGGCCATCGGCGACTGGTTGTTCGTCAACTTGTGAACGCCGCCCAGCAGGATCGGGACGTAATTGAACGTAATGCCGGTGCGCGCCTCAGTCCCCTTGATCACCTGATGGCTGTGATAGGCATTTGGGCTGCCGAAATCGTAGTGGAATTCAACGTTCATCAAAACTTCTCCGCAAAGGGGCGTATGTCTAGTTCATGGGTCCAGCCATCGCGGGGCTGGTGGTGGAGGTACCAGTAAGCCTCAGCAATACTGATCGGGTTCATCAGGGTGTCTTCGGGCAGGTCATTGGGATCAATCCCGGCCTGTCGCTTTCGATCGCGGACGAATTCGGTATCGACGCCGGCATCGATAATCAGATGCGCGACATGGATGTTTTTCGGGCCAAGCTCACGCGCCATGGCCTGCGCAAGACCGCGCAGGGCGAACTTGCCAGAGGCGAAGGCGGCAAAGCCTGCATTGCCCTTCATCGAGGCGGTCGCGCCAGTGAAGAAAATGGACCCCTGTTTACGCAGCACCATGTATTTCGCAGCTTCCCGGCCAGAGAGGAAAGCAGCGTAAGCACACATTTCCCAAACTTTTCGGAACACCCGCTCAGTCGTATCGGCGATAGGGAAATAGACATTGCCGCCGACATTAAAGATGCAGATGTCGATGGGGCCTAGGTCAGCCTCAACCTTCGCAAACATCTCTTCGGCCGTTTCTTCCTTGCGGGCATCCCAGGTGTAGCCAGTGGCGGATCCGCCCTCCGCCTCGATCTCGGCAATCAGGTGCGCAAACATTTCGCCGCGCCTGCGGCCCATCGCGATATGGTAACCGCCCTTGGCGAAGCGCTTGGCGATGGCCGCGCCAATGTAGTCACCGGCGCCGATGATAAGGCATATGGGTTTGCTCATGTCATGTTCCCTTGAAGACGGGCGCGCGTTTTTCGACAAAGGCGCGCACGGCCTCTTTGTGATCGACGGTCTGGGCGACGCGGACAAGGCGGTCAGCCTCCCAATCCAGACAGGTCTTAAAATCGGCCTGGGCCGCGCGGTTGATGTTCTGCTTCATGTAGCTGATGGCCTGTGGCGGTCCATTTGCGATCTGGCGGGCGAGCTCGCGGGTGCGGGTCATCACATCCCCCTCAACCAATTCGTTCAGCAGACCGAGCGACAGCGCCTCATCCGCCTGCACGCGTCGACCGGTGAAGTAGATCTCTTTCGCCTTAGCCGGGCCGACCAGCTGAGTCAGCTGCCACGATCCACCATAATCGCCTGACAGACCAACCGCGCCAAAGCCCGGCGCATAGAACGCCTTTTCCGATCCGATACGGATATCGCAGGCCAGCGCAATCGACATACCTGCCCCCGCCACTGCGCCGGGAAGGGCCGCAATCGTCGGTTTAGGCAGTTCAAACAGGCGGAGCGTTAGGGTCTGTTGACGGTGCTGAAGCTCTCGGATTTTCTCATCGACAGATCGAGTGTCAGGCGCACCGCCGCCCATCCCCTTAATATCACCACCGGCGCAGAACGCCTTGCCGACGCCAGTCAGAATGATGACGCGAACGTCGCTGTCCGCCTCCAGCACCAGCAGGATTTCTCGCAGCGCTGGGGTAACGATGTCTCCCAACGCATTTCGTACGTCTGGGCGGTTGAATGAAACGGTGGCGACGTGGTCTTCTACCTCGCACAGCAACTGATCTGTCCCTGTATCAACCGCCCGGGCCATTACGCTGCATCCGCTTTCTTGAACGCCTCACGCGCCTCAAGCCGGTCTGCATAGGCGTTGAGGTTCGGCAAAGCGCTGAAATCACCGCCAAGACGGCGTGACATGATGACGGCATGGCCGGTGATCGTGTCGGCGACAGTGAAGCTGCCCGCGATAAACTCGCGCCCGTCCATATGCGCCTCGACAGCCAGCAAGGTACGGTTCAGCAGTTTCATCGCCCGTGCAGCATTGTCCGGATTGCGCCGGTCTGGGGGCAGCAGGATCGTCTCCACCACGATTGTGTTGATAGGCGGCATGATCATGCCTTCGGCGTAGTGCAGCCACTGCAGGTATTCGGCGAAATTCGCCGCATCCGGGCCGGGCGTCAGTTCGGGGGCGTATTTGGCGCCCAGATACTGCGCGATGGCGGTTGATTCTGAGATGAGCGTATCGCCATCCTCAACCGTTGGCACCCGGCCATTTGGGTTGATCTCCAGATACTCTGGGCCGCGCATTTCCTTCTGGCCAAGTGTAAAGCGCTCAAGCTCATAGTCTTTACCAATCTCTTCCAGCAGCCAGACGGTTCGGACAGAGCGGGATTGGGGGGCGAAATAGACTTTCATTGTGATCTCCTCATGCTGGATCGGGCGCGACCCGAACCATTCGTTTGCCTCTGTTTTCACCATGAAGCAGGCCGATCAGGGCGGCAGGTGCGTTTTCGATGCCTTCAACGACGTCTTCGATGACCTTCACGCGACCTTCCTCAACCCAGCGGGTCAGGTTGCGCATCGCTTCCGCGTCCTCACGGTGAAAGTCCATTACAATGAACCCTTCCATCCTGAGGCGCTTGACCACGATCATACCGGGCAGATTGCGTGGGCCGGACGGGGCCGAACCGTCATATTGGCTGACCGCGCCACAGCAAACGACGCGGCCCTTGTCGTTCATCTGAAACAGGGTCGTCTCCAAAACCTTGCCGCCGACATTGTCAAAATAGATGTCGATGCCTTGGGGGCATGCCTCTTTCAGCAGCTTGAAAAAGCCCGGATCCCGGTAGTCGACGCAAGCATCAAAGCCCAGCTCATCGACAACCCATTGGCACTTTTCTGCGCCACCTGCGACGCCAACAGCCCGGCATCCCCATGCCTTGGCGATCTGGCCGACATAGGCGCCGACCGATCCGGCGGCGGCTGAAACAAGCACTGTTTCCCCTGCCTCTGGCCGTCCGATGCCCATCAACCCATGATAGGCGGTCTTCCCCGCTATCCCATAGACGGAGAGGAGGTTTTGCAGCGGCACGTCAGTCGGCATTTTCTGCGCTGCCTTGGCGGGTACGGCGCAATATTCGGCCCAGCGCGCCTCGGTCGCGACAATGTCGCCGGGGGCGAAGCGGTCTGATTTACTCTCCACCACTTCGCACAGCGAATAGGTGTGCATGACATCGCCTGCCAGGATCGCCTCGCGGTAGGTCGCGCCCTGCATCCAAGCCCGGTTTGCAGCGTCGATAGACATCAGCAGGGTTTTGACGACCAAACCGTCGTCGGCGCATGTCGGCATTTCACCAGTCCGGACTTCGAAATGGTCTTGGGTGAGTTCGCCTTGCGGCAGCTCTTTGATGATAACCTGGGTGTTGGTCATTTCGCTATTTCTCTAGACGTCTGCTGGAACCCATGCGGGCAAGGGCGTGCCACCTGTGTAGTGATTTTCAGCGGGGGTTTCACGGAAAAGGACATAAACATCCTCCGCAACAATGCCCATTTCTGCTTTCAGGATCGCTGCGATTGCGTCGACCAGCGCCTTCTTGCGTGCGGGCTCTCGGCCTGGCCTGAGATCAACTTCGACCAGCGGAACACCGTCGCCGATGATCCCGACCACTTCGCGCACGGCGACATAATCGTACTTGGTTTCCTTCGGCGCGAGGGTCTTCAGAACCGCCTCTTTCACATCGGCGCGGATCTTCAACTGGGTGTCGTCAGGCGTACCTTTCGGCACTTCAATACGGATCACAGGCATCTGCGTTTCCCTTGGGTTTCATTTGACAGAGAGGAGACTTCAACTTTAGAAGTTAGTCAATTCAGAAACTGAAGTGACCCTGCGAAAGCTAAACAATGGCCCGCGCCGACCTTGCCAGACAAACCTGCACTATCGCCCGCGCCGTGTCGCTGGTCGGCGATGAATGGACCTTCATGATCCTGCGCGAGATGTTTCTGGGCGGCCGCCGCTTTGACGATTTTCAGCGCCAGACGGGCGCATCCGCCGCCCTTCTATCGCAACGGTTGAAAAAGCTTGAGGCGGAAGGCGTCATTCGCAAAGAGGCCTATTCCGAACGTCCCGTGCGTTTTGAGTACCGCATGACCGCCATGGGCCGAGAGTTATGGCCAGCCGTAATCACCCTCAAGCAATGGGGCGACAAATGGCTTGGCGACGGCCCCGCCCCGGTGGAAATCGTCCACAAATCCTGCGGCCATGTGACTGAGCCCCAAATGACCTGCTCTGAATGCGGCGAGCCAATGGCTGCCCATGATGCAGAGCCCCGCTTATCCGAACCCTTTGATACTGAACGCCAAGCTATGAGGAAGAACTCATGAAAACCGCCATCACAGAACTTTTCAACATCGAGCACCCAATCATTCAGGGCGGCATGCACTATGTCGGCTTTGCTGAGCTTGCCGCCGCCGTATCCAACGCAGGTGGCCTTGGCACAATCACCGGCCTGACGCAGAAAACACCCGCCGATCTCGCGAACGAAATCGCCAAGTGCAACGATATGACGGACAAACCGTTCGCGGTGAACCTTACCTTCCTGCCAACGGTCGCCTCACCCGATTACCCCGGCTACGTGAAAGCAATCATCGAAGGCGGCGTGAAGGTGGTGGAAACCGCAGGCCGCAATCCGGTTCAGGTACTGCCTTACCTGAAAGATGCCGGGATCAAGGTGATCCACAAGTGTACGTCTGTGCGCCACAGCCTGAAAGCGCAGGAAATCGGCTGCGACGCTGTTTCTGTCGACGGTTTTGAATGCGGCGGGCATCCGGGTGAAGATGATATCCCGAACATGATCCTCCTCCCCCGCGCGGCGGATGAGCTGGAGATTCCGTTTGTTTCGTCCGGTGGTCAGGCAGACGCGCGGTCTCTCGTCGCCAGCCTCGCGATGGGCGCTGAGGGCATGAACATGGGCACCCGTTTCATGTGCACCAAGGAAGCGCCAATCCACCAGAACGTCAAAGACGCAATCGTGGCCGCCTCAGAACTCGACACCCGCCTCGTCATGCGCCCTCTACGCAACACCGAGCGCGTCTTGAACAACAAGGCGACTAAGCGTGTTCTGGCCATGGAGAAAGAAAAAGGCGCAGATCTGCAGTTTGATGACATCCTGCCCGACGTCGCTGGTGTCTATCCAAAGGTGATGATGGACGGCGACATGGACATCGGCGTCTGGTCCTGCGGCATGGTTGCAGGCCTAATCAATGACGTGCCGACCTGCAAAGAGTTGATCGATCGGATCATGTCAGAAGCGGACGAACTGATCGCTCAGCGCCTCAAAGGTATGAATGCCGCCTGATTGATGCTTAAGGCAGGAATTTTCGAGGCACATAGATGCGGACGACCGCTCCATCTATGTGTCGAAAGTTACCACCGCGCAGCGATCCCAAGCCACGAGGAAATCCGGTGACGCCGGGTTTGACTTGTCACGACACAGGCCGGTCCGGCATCCCCGGATCGGTTTTTTCATTTGCAGCGGCGCGCAAGACGCCGTCAGATACGCCCAAAGGGAGACGATATCATGAGCTATGAGACACTGAATTTTGGGATCGCGGACAATATCGCGACCATCACGCTGAACCGGCCCGACAACGCAAACGCGCTTAACGCCAAAATGGCAGAGGAGCTGCACAAGGTTTCCATCATCTGCGATACGAATGACGACATCCGCTGCGTTGTGATGACCGCGACGGGCAAACTGTTCTGCGGCGGCGGTGATCTGGCCGAGATGGACTCTGCGGGCGATGACCAAGAAGCTCACCTCTTAGAGATGGCGACCCTGTTGCATGCCGGCGTCATCCGGCTTTCCAAGATGGACGCGCCGTTGATCGTGGCGGTGAATGGCACGGCAGGCGGCGGCGGGTTCAGTCTGGTTTTGGCGGGCGACTACGTAATCTCGTCCGACAAAGCGAAATTCATCTCGGCCTATACTGCCTCTGCTTTGACGCCCGATGGCTCTTCCACCTACTTCCTCGCTAAGCACGTCGGCCTTCTGCGCGCGAAAGAGCTGCAGATGACCAACCGGATGCTGACCGCTGAAGAAGCCTGCGACTGGGGCATGGTCAGCCGCGTCGTCCCCCATGACGATCTGATGGACGAAGCCATGAAGATGGCGCGCAAATTCGCTGGTGGCCCAACGGCGGCCTATGGCGGCGTTAAGCGCCTCGCCCTGACCGCGTTCTCGGGTGAGATGGAAGCGCAACTGGACAAGGAAAGTATCTCAATCTCTTCCCTCATGCGCGGGCATGATGCGCCACATGGCATCAAGTCTTTCCTTCACAAGGAAAAACCTGACTTTGAGGGGAGCTAGGCCATGCAGTTTAGGCTTCTGACCACCTACCGCGACGGCGCGGTCATCACCGTCACGATGAACCGACCCAAACAGTTGAACGCCCTTTCGTTGGCTTTAGAGGATGAGCTGCGCCAGTGCTTTCGCCAGTTGTCCGCCGATGACAGTCTGCGCGCCATCGTGCTGACTGGCGCCGGTCGCGCGTTCAGCGCTGGCGTTGACCTGAAAGAGCTTGCCTCTGACCCTGCCGCCAAAGATCAGCGGATCTGGCACGGGCCTGACAGCCTTAGCGGCATCATGCGCGCCTGTCCGCATGTCATCATTACCGCAGTGAATGGCTTTGCCGTAACGGGCGGACTGGAACTGGCACTGCTGGGCGACATCGTGATCGCTTCGGACCAAGCGCAGTTCGCTGACACGCATGCCCGCGTTGGCATCACGCCTGGCTGGGGCCTGAGCCAGGTTCTGCCGCATCTCATCGGCATGAACCGCGCAAAACAAATGAGCCTGACAGGTGAGTATGTTCGCGCAGACAAGGCCGCCGAATGGGGGCTGGTGAATGAAGCCGTTCCTGCAGGCCACCTGATGACCCGTGCGCTGGAACTGGCGAATGATGCGGCTGAGACTGATCCCGTCGCAGCCGCGCGCATTAAAGGCCTGATCGAAGCCAGTGCTGAGACGACCTATGCGGAAGGACTGGCGCGCGAGATTGAAGTGTTCGACGCTCACATGCCGGGCGTCAGCCAGAATGAAATCGGTGAGAACCGCGAAAAAGTGCAGACGCGCGCCCGGCGGATACAGGAGTTCCAGCAATGAGCATGCTCTTTTCGCCCTACAAACTGCGGAATATCACCTTTAAGAACCGCGTCGTCATCGCACCAATGTGCACCTATTCGGCTGAAGGCGGCCTCGCGTCGAACTGGCACCTCGTTCATCTCGGCAAATTCGCTCTTGGCGGCGCAGGTGCGGTGATGACTGAGGCTGCAGCGGTGCAGGAACGGGGCAAGATCACCCATGGTGATCTCGGCATTTGGTCAGGCGCCCATGCTACGGCGTTGAAACCGACAATTGAGTTCATTCAGGCCAACGGCGCCAAAGCAGGCGTCCAATTGGCCCATGCTGGTCGCAAAGCCTCAATGCAGCGCCCGTGGTTTGGTAATGGTCCAGTCGGTGAAGCTGACGCTGCACGCGGTGATCTGCCGTGGCGCGTCGTCGGCCCGTCAGCAAAGGCGCTGGATGATGGCTGGCTGACCCCTGCTGAGATGAGCGAAGGCGATATCTTTCAGCTGATCAAAGACTTCACAGCTGCCGCGCGTCGTTGCGATGACATCGGCTGCGATTTCATCGAATTGCACTGCGCGCATGGCTATCTGTTGCAGACCTTTCTCTCGCCCCTGTCCAATAAGCGCACTGACAGTTGGGGCGGCGATCTGGCCCGGCGGATGGCGGCGCCTTTGGCGGTCGCCAAGTCAGTCAGGTCTGCATGGCCAGCGGAGAAGCCGCTGTTTGTCCGCATTTCATCCGTTGACGGCGTTGAAGGTGGCTGGACGCTGGATGAAAGCGTCGTCTTTGCATCTGAGCTGAAAAAGCTGGGCATCGATATCGTCGACTGCTCATCCATGGGCAACACATCGCAAGGCGCAACGGCCGCGCCAGGCAGGCGCGGTGTTGGGTTCCAGACGCCATATTCCGCCCGCGTGCGAACCGAAGCGGACATCCCGACCATGGCTGTCGGCCTGATCCTGACCGGCGAAGTCGCCGAGCAGGCGCTGATGGAAGGCCGCGCCGATCTGATCGCCGTGGGCCGCGAAGCATTGAAAGACCCGTTCTGGGCGCATCATGCAGCCGAAGAACTGGGCATTGAAACCTTCGATGAGTGGCCAGAACAATACGGCTGGTGGCTGGACAAACGACGCGGCGCTGTCAAAGGCATCGCGACTGACCCGGAACTTGCCGCGCTACCGAAACTCTGATGCGAGCGACTTCCTTCATTGCGCGCCTTGCGCTAATTGGCGGCCTGATCGCCCCTTTAACCTTAAATGCGGAGCCTAACGTGGATTACCTTGAAGAAAATGCAGCAAAAGACGGCGTGACCGTCACCGATAGCAGCCTTCAGTACAAAGTGCTGAACGAAGGCGACGGCGCACAACCTAGCGCTTCTGACACTGTTGAGGTGCACTATACCGGCACACTGATCGACGGTAAAAAATTCGACAGCAGCCGCGACCGTGGCCAGACCATCGAATTCCCCCTGAACGGCGTAATCGCCGGATGGACCGAAGGCGTGCAGCTGATGAAA
>CALKOT010000053.1 GCA_938092015.1 uncultured Paracoccaceae bacterium | reverse complement strand
TTCAGATGTGATCTGACAGTTGCCCGATTTTCAGGCGGCGTCTGTCAGGCCAAGTTCAAGCTACGAACTTTTCCCGCCAGATTTCTTTCCCGTCGATCATAGTTTCGACAGGTGTTCTGCCGCAACACATTTTGCCCTGATGTGTGCGCTCATAGTTGTAGTGATGCAGCCATTCGTCGAGATCAGCTTGCAGCGCTTCGATGGTCTCGAAGACTTTTTTGCGGAACGCGACCTGATAGAACTCCTGCAGGATCGTCTTGTGAAATCGCTCGCAAATGCCGTTGGTCTGCGGTGACTTTACCTTGGTTTTCGTATGGTCAATGTCGTTGATCGCTAGGAACAGTTGGAAGTCATGCTTGTCGACCCGGCCACAGTATTCCGTGCCCCGGTCGGTCTGGATATGTAGGACCGGCAGATCATGTTCTTCGTGGAACGGCAGCACCCGGTCGTTGAGAAGATCAGCGGCGGTGATTGGCGTCTTTGTGCTGTAGAGCTTGGCGTGGGCGACCTTGGAATAGGTATCGACATATGTCTGCTGATAAACGCGGCCCACACCCTTCAGCGTGCCGACATAGAACGTATCCTGAGAGCCCAGGAAGCCAGGATGCGCCGTGTCGATCTCACCACATGCTTCATCGTCCAGCTTTTTCTTCTCAAGCGCCTGCACCTGCGCCTCGGTTAGAATGCCACCTTCCTCAGCCACTTTGGCTTCCAGCGCTTTCAGGCGTGTTTTGAAGTTGGCCAGATCATGCCGCAGCCAGATTGAGCGCACGCCTGCGGCGGAGACGAAAACGCCCTGTTTGCGTAATTCATTCGAAGTGCGAGCTTGACCATAGGCCGGGAAGTCGGTGGCCGATTTTACAACCGCCTGTTCGACAGCCTCATCAACGCGGTTGGTCAAATTTGGCTTGCGTCGCGTGCGTTCGAACAACGCTTCAACGCCGCCTTCATCAACGGCGGACTTGTAGCGGTAGAAGGTCTCGCGCGACATGCCCATAACCTGGGAAGCCTTCGAAACGTTGCCCAGTTCTTCAGCAAGGTTCAGAAGCCCGGACTTGTGGCGGATAATCTTCTCTGTGGTATTCAACATTATGGTTTCTCCGTTTTGTGGTTGGTCGGCACCACCATCAAAACGGGCAACCATCATCTCCTTCAAGAGATGAGCCGTCCCCATTCCAGCTTGCTGGGAAGGGGGCGGTGTCAGATCACATCGAGACTAATTCAAGTAACAAACGTCCCTAGAGACCTGTTACTTTGGTGTTTTTTCCGTTTGCCGCTCAGAAGATGAAATCGTTGTTTGCGAAATTATCGACATCATCGTCCAGCACCAGAACGCGGGTATTTGAGAACCTGATCATCACGTCATCGCCAAGTTGCGCGAGCATCAGGTCATCAAATCCATCTGCATCGCCTTCGATGACGATCTTGTCACGGCCCTGTTGAAAATCAGTGATGGTATCGCGACCGTTCCCTCTATCGAAGACGAAACGATCAGCGCCGCCATCACCTGTAAGGATATCAGCGCAGCGCCCGCCAAAGATGTCGTCTCGGCCATTTCCACCTTCCATGGTGTCCTTGCCGCCGCCGCCAACAAGCTGATCGCGGCCGCCGCCGCCGAGCAGCAGGTCTTTACCCCCGCCGCCCTCAAGCACATCTTTGCCGCCGCCACCGTCAAGCGTATCCTTACCACCATTGCCAATCAGCGTATCTTTGCCGCCGCCGCCGCGCAGGTCGTCCTTGCCACCGCCGCCGGTCAACTGATCGCGGCCGCCATTTTCAACCAGCGTATCGCCGCCAGCGCCGCCATCCAGTGTATCACCGCCGCCACCGCAAGTCAGAAGGTCATTACCGCCATCGCCGCTAATTTCATCTGCAGCATTAGTGCCTGTCAGGATATCAGGTCCGTCAGTGGCGCCGTTTGTATCTCCTGGATCAGGCGTAATCGGCGGCGTAACTGGCGGATCGACCGGAGGTTCAACAGGGGGATCAACCGGCGGATCAATAGGAGTATCTGTTCGGGGATTGTCGATTTCACCTGCAACCGTTAGTGGATCAACAGTAAATGGCGCAGCGCAATCACCCGGGTTCAAGCCCGTGACGCCGGAAACCGTCGTCTCGGTCAGTGTGCTTACATTGTCCAACTCACGCGTTTCGGCAATCACATTGGTAGTATCGGCCGCGACAAGCACAAAGTAGTCATCAGCAGCAAAGCAATCGAGGATGGAATAGCTGATTGCGATGTTACCCGATTCTTCCCGCGCCGCCAGATCGCCAACCCTGCTTGACCCAATCACGATGTCATCAGTGCTAAGAGCCTCATCAAGCGACAGGACCAGGGCGACATCCATGCCACCACCAAACGCTTCTTCGCCAAAGTTGGTGACACGGTTCGTCACCTGCCTCATATCGCCGTAGGTGAGCGAGCCTAGGCCGCCAAAGCTGAAAAAGCTGACCAACGCGTTGGAATAACCCACCAGTGGGACAGCGTCGGCAGGGGTGGCGCTAGGCAGGCCATACATGAATTGGATCGCCTGAATATCGAAATCACGCAAAGCGTCTGCGTTCGGGCCGGAACTGGACATTACAGTGATATCACGTGTGTCGAGTTCTGGCGGCAGCAACAGCGGTCCTTCGAAGGGATGCTCCAACCCCAGCGCATGCCCGATTTCGTGCAAGTAAAGGCTTAGCGAAGA
This sequence comes from uncultured Paracoccaceae bacterium, assembly GCA_938092015.1. Taxonomy (GTDB): domain Bacteria; phylum Pseudomonadota; class Alphaproteobacteria; order Rhodobacterales; family Rhodobacteraceae; genus Pikeienuella. Next base: position 2,798 of record CALKOT010000053.1, on the reverse strand, counting down.
CGAAGAACCCTCGTTGATGAACACATCGCCAGAAATCAGCGATTCGCCAGGGAAAAAAGCAAAACCGTCGATGTTCTGCGTTCCTGCGGACGAAGCGAAGTCGAAAAGGCCCAGCACCATATCCGCTTGGTCAGAGTCTACTTCGATAAAGTTCAACGACGAAGCATCTTCCCACATCTGAAAAGCGGCCCGCGCCGTAGTCTTCGCAGTCTCGCTATGAGTGGCAAAACTGTTTCTAAATGACTGGTCCTGAACATCATTTTGGTAATCTGGCAAAGTATCAGCGAAGCTATACGCGATGACAAAGCGTTGATCGCCAAATCCGTTCCGCCATATATCGTCGGATATAATCGCAGTAAAATCAGTTACGGTCTGCATACATTTTCTTCGCACAGGAGTGTCGATACTACCCGGTTTTCAGTTCAGTTTCGACTGTCTTGCGCAAGACTTGGTTCCAACTCTGTGGATTTTCTCACCTGCCGCAAGGTTTGACGAGATGCAGCGCGATATGCGCTGGTGTGAACCGGGCAGGGGCGTCATTTATGGCGTTCAGTTCGTGACCAAAGCGTAAAGGAACCATGCGATGCTGCTTGATCAGGCGATGAATCAACGCCGCTCAATCCGCGGATTTCAGAAGAAACCCGTGCCCAAAGACGTTCTTGAGGATGTCATCGCGCTGGCCAACCGTGCGCCTTCGTCGATGAACACGCAGCCCTGGCACCTGCATGTCCTGACTGGTGAGCCGTTAGAGCGTGTCCGCGAAGGCAACACGGAGCGCATGCTGGGCGGCGTTCCACCAAGCCGCGAGATCGAAGATTACGCCGGTTATGAAGGCGAGCATCGCAAACGCCAGATCGAAATCGCCGTTCAACTGTTCGAAGCGATGGGGATTGAGCGCCATGACGCCGAACGCCGGCAGGACTGGGTGATGCGCGGTTTTCGCCAGTTTGATGCGCCGGTCTCTGTCGTTGTCTGTTATGATCGCACGTTGCTGGCCAACACAATCGCCCACTTCGACACTGGCGCGATGACCTTTGGACTGGTGTTGGCAGCGTGGAGCAGGGGATTGGGTGCGGTCATAAACGGGCAGGGGATTATGCAAAGCCCTGTGGTCCGAGAGGTTGCGAATATTCCCGAAGATCAGGTCATCCTGACATGCGTCGCGCTTGGCTATCCAGATGAGGATTTTGTCGCAAATTCAGTCGTTTCGCGCAGGCGCCCGGTTGAAAACATCACTCAATTTGTGGGGTTTGATGACTGAATGGCGCTGAAGCTTTTCAATTCAATCACGGATGCAGGCCCTGATGACGAAGGCCTTATTGCGATCAGCGGCTCTCACGGCGGGATTTATCCCGCTGGCGTAGCATCTGCAGTCGGCCTTCGCGCGGTTCTGTTCAATGACGCCGGGATTGGTTTTGAGCAGGCAGGCGTTGGCGGCGTTCTAGCGCTTGATAGCGTTGGCATGGCGGCGGCAGCGCTTAATTGCCAAACCTGTCTTATCGGATCTGCGCAGGATGGATACGACAATGGGATCGTCAGCTTTGTGAACGACACTGCGCGCCAATTAGGCGTGATCGCAGGCATGACAGCCGATCAGGCCGCCAAGGTGCTAGAGGCAGCGGATCAACCGGCAGCGCGGATGACGCCGCCGGCAGAAGCTCAGAAAGTCGCCCAGCCAGAGCGCGGCCCAATTCATCTGCTGGATTCCGCATCCGTTGTGTCCCCGGAGCTGAATGGCGAGATCATTGTCACGGGCTCGCATGGCGCACTGATCGGCGGCGATCCGGCCCGCGCACTGAAAGCCAACGCCCACGTGGCCGTATTCTCGGATGCTGGGTTTGGGAAAAACAACATCGGCGTCACCAGGCTGGCGGCGCTTCTGGACAAAGGCGTTGGGGCGGTCACCGCATCCCATCTGTCATGCAGAATTGGCGATGCGAGCTCAATCTACGACACTGGCGTCATATCGGCGACAAACGAACTGGCGGAACTTATGGGCGCCAGAGCCGGCCTGTCGGTCAAAGCCTTCATGCTGGCAGCCATCGTAAGCAAGCGTTCTGCTGTATTACGGATTTAACATAATATATATTATGCGTCTTATCGATGCGTCACACCCTGCTTGTGACGATCCCTTAAAGATGAGACTCCAATTTTGAGACTGGAATTGCTCAGAAAAACCTCGCGTTGCGCAAGCAGCAACCGCTCTTCCCCACTTAACCGTTCTTCTCGCGGCGGTCCGTCCACGTCCATGCTAAGCTGCACACGACCCGTTCCGGACATTCGTGGACGATCACAAATGCTGCGAGTGCATTCCTGGCAGCTGCCATTCGCAATAAGCGTGAATTGTCATTTACCGCTTCAGGTCTCGGAAACCTAATTGCGTATGATCAAACATGCTCTCTTGCGGTCTCTAGTTCTTCAGAAAACAACTGCTTCTCAATTGGGATCAATCCTTCCTCGCAGGCCTTGATCTGCAGAGCCAGATATTTGGAATTGATACGGCACTGGGCGAAGCTTCCTTCCATGAACCACAATCCCGGCTGGCCAGTCCTGCAGTACATGTTCCGCAATTCCAGCTTGTCGCCAAAGCCCCAAATAGGCCCGACGCGATCTTTAACTTCTGCCCCGAAAAGCTGCTCGACGAGTTTTTCTTGTGGCTGATAACCAGTTGCGAGCACGATGAGATCGGCCTTTGTTTCCTTGCCATCGGATTGCGTCACACCAGTCTCAGTGAACGTTTCTATGTTCGAATATTGGATTAAATCGATTTTCCCATCGATCAGCATATCCGAACAGCC
>CALKOT010000052.1 GCA_938092015.1 uncultured Paracoccaceae bacterium | reverse complement strand
CTGAGCCATCGGCGTTGAACTTGCCGATACGTGGTCCAAGGTTGATCAGGACGCCAAGTGCGAAGAAGCCGGCAACCGCGTGGACAAGCCCCGCCGCGCCAAAGTCATGCACGCCCCATTCCGTGACCAGCCAGCCATCTGCGTGCCAGCCCCAAGCCGCTGCTACAACCCATGCGAATGAGCCGAGGACAACCGCCAGGATAACAAAGCCGGGGTAGGGTGACATAGGGTCATAATCCATTTGGGCTATGCGAAAGCCAAAAGCGTCAGGCAATAAAACAGAAATTGGATACCAGAAAGAGATACAATGTTTGGATATAGCTAGTGTAAACTCTTTTACTTTCTTGGCATGTTTGCCGTCGTTCTTGGGCATTTTTACTTCGCTTACAAACAGTGGTTCAAATGGCCTGAGCTGTGCGCAGATCTTACGGAACTCGAAGGTGGAGAAGTCGCAAAGACAGCGTTCCTGGGGCGCAGCTTTGCGTCGTACAATGCGTCTGTCGGCCTCGGCCTGATCCTTTCTTTCCGCTTATCAACTGAAGCGATGTTCTCCGTTCAGGCCATCGTATTGGCGATGATCGTCGCGACAGCAGCGGTCGGCTCGTCCGGCGTCAGAGGCAATAAAATACTTGTTGGGCGCCTCGCACCAGCGGCGTTCGCGTTGGTGTTTCTATTTCTGAAATAGCGGCCCCAAAGCCGACCGTCTGTAAGTTAAGGGCAATCAGTAAGAAAACGAGCGATACGTGTTTCGGGAGAAATTTCCTCGAAGATGACCTGGCATGCGGCATCTTCGGGTCCGAAAGATTCGCCCAGTTTCAGCGTGCGTTTTTTACCTTCAAGCATAATATCAACCGAATACCCTTTTAGCTTCATTACCCTAAAAGTGATTGTGTCATCGGCCAACGATGCTGTTGCTCGTTCCCGCACTACCAGTGTTCTAAAACGATCATCAGCAATCGCTGATGGCGCCGCCATCGTAAGCGTCAGTATTCCAGAGATAAACAGGATAGGTCTCTTCATGTGCGCCAGTCTGCTACGCTTGGTAGGTGACAGCAAGGCGAATTGGGCCGTAGCTGCATCATTGCCGCGTCGTCAGTTTGACAAGACACAGGCTGCTATATTCCCAGATCCAGCTTTGGCTTCCAGAAGGGGCGGAACAGCTCAATCTTCGGACACTTGTTCATGACTACCTTTAGCCCCGCCGCCTCGGCCAGCTTTGCGGCTTCTGGATCCACAACCCCGATCTGCCCCCACAGCACCTTGGCGCCGACGGAGATGGCTTCTTCCGCGATCCCGTAAAGCGCTGATTTGTCCCGGAAGACCTGCACCATATCGATCGGTTCTGGGATCGCGGCGAGGCTTTCGTAGACCTTCATGCCTCTTATCTCAGACCCAGCCAGACGCGGGTTCACCGGGATCATGTTGTAGCCCGTTTCATGCAGAACCCTGAGAACCCCGTATGAAAACGCGGTCGGGTTTGCCGAGGCGCCGACCATTGCGATGGTCTTCACCTCTTTCAGGATCGTCGGCATGTAGTCGGCCGGATAATCTTCGTCGTGGTTCAGAAAGACCGGGGCGTTCATTTCGGCGTCTCCGTGATGGGGGCAGGGGCCGCGATATCCGCCTTGAGCTCATGCGGCTCTAGCGGGTCGAGGAAAGGGTTGCGGTAAAGCTTGTCATGGCTGTCGACGCCGACCTCCAACACGCAATCGGTGAGGGGACGGGCGACGCAAAGGATGATGTAGCCGTTGTTGATCTGGCGGTTGTTCAACGCGACCTGAGGGGCCTGGTTAACCTCACCCTCGATCAGTTTTCCAGCGCAGGTGATGCAGCCGCCATACTCACAGCCATAGGGCAGGTCGACGCTCTGATCCATCAGACTTTTCAGCAGCGGTTGCCGCCCGTCGACCTCGTAGGTCGCGCCGTCACGGTTGGCGAGGGTGATGGTTCGAGTGGTCACAGCCAGATGTCCGAGGTGCAATCCCCGCCGGGATATCTTGTTTCATGGCAGCGACTTGGGCCGTTCGGCTCTTTGCCGAAATCAACCAGAAAATCAGGGTTGATCGACATCCCGCCGTTTTCCGTGTCGCAGTCGACCTGCAACATCACGCCGCCATTGGTGCGGATTTCGGGGTAGAATTGATTATCCCAGGTGCTGAACAGCGACGTCGTCACATAAAGCCGCTTCCCATCCAAACTCAGCTGGATCATCTGCGGCCCGCCCGTGACTTTCGCGCCATTTACAACAGGCGCCTTGCCCAACAGCCCGCCCATCCAGACCTGCCCGGTCATCACCGGATTATGCGGGTCGGAAATGTCGTATTGCCTGATATCGCCATGCAGCCAATTGCAGAGGTACAAATACTTGTCATCCATCGACAGCAGGATGACCGAGATGACGCCCGGCACCGGAATTGGCCAATCAGGATGCGGCTCGTTCGCCACATCGATGATCTTCTCCCACCGCCAATCCTCGCCATCTTTCCACCAATGGATGATGTTGGCCGATAGCGCCGCGCCGACAAAGCCGTGGGTTGAGGCAGGATCATGGTGAAAGCGCACTTCCAATGGAACCAGCCCATCTTCACCCAGATAAAAGGTCTGTTTCGGTTCCTTCTTCTCGAAATCCCAAAGGTGGATTTCGCGGCCATATTTCAGATGGCCGACCTCTTCCAGATCGAACCCCGGCATGAATGTATTCGGCGCTGCCCATTCGGATGAGACCATCACATTGTGTCGCGGCTGATACCAGAAATCGTAGGAAAACTTGATTTCACCCATCGAATTCTCCCATCGCCCAACAATGTTGAAATCCTTGTCAAGATGCAGATATCCGCCCGGCGCGTTCCCCTGCGCATCGCCCAGCATCGAGATAATGATCTCTGATCCAAGACAATGCACTGTGTGCGGCGCGGACAGGTTCGTCTTGCGCTTGATTTCTTCGCCGGAAATCACCTTGTGGATCGACGGATTGCGCGGGTCCAGTTTGGTGTCGAGGATGTGGATGTTTGACGATCGCACGCCCGGCACGATTAGATAGCGCCGCTCCATCCCCTCATCGCCATGGCAGGACGAACAGGCGTTCCAGCCCATGTGATGCAGTTCATCGCCAATCCCCGGCATCTCGCACCGTCCAATGACCTGAGAATAGGTGTCGCTTTCCGGATCAGCGTCGATAGTCGCGACATAGTCCGGTTTTTGCAGACCCGTGCCGACGTAAAGCGCGATCGTGTAGAGCAGTTTTTCCCGAGGCGCCTGCATCGCCTCAGCGGGGGAGGCGTATCCCGGTCCGCAGCATGCTCCATCCATCATCGCGCATCTCCCTTTTGAGCGATTCTTTTGCAATGATTATCAGTTTGCGATATGAATGTCTAAGAAGTGATAATGGACGTCATGCAATGAATCTTGGTCGCCTGATCACAGTGCTGGAAGCTGTCGCAGCCGCTGGCCGCCCGCTATCTGCAGCGGAACTGGAAGCGGCGACAGGTGTTCCCCGTCCGACGTGCTACCGGATGCTGCAAACACTGTCTGAGCATGGATTGTTACAGGATGAGGCAGGCAGGGGGCGCTATCAGATCGGCGAGCGCCTTTTGCGCCTCGCACTCACCGGTCAGTCTGACTTTGATATCCGCCGCGCCGCAGAGCCGAAGTTGATCGAGGCGGCAGATCGTTTCGGTGAGGCGGTGTTTCTGTCGCGGTTTCGCGGCGACGGGGTGGAGATTATCCACGTCGCCACGCCGTCAGACCCGGCGGTCAGCTTCATCCACCCCGGCCTTGGCAAGCGTCCAATGCACGCCTGTTCCTGTTCCAAAGTGATCGCCGCGTTCGCTGATGCAGACTATCAAAACAGCGTTCTGACCGGCCCGCTAAAGGCATACACGCCCCGCACTACGCAGGACGAAGCGACCCTACGTGCAGAATTCGAAGAAATCCGTCAGCGCGGCTATGCCGAATGTGTCGAAGAGATTGACCTAGGCGTGACCTCTGTCGCCGCACCAATCCGCATCGACAACCTAGGTGCGGCGTTCAGCGTTGGCTCTACAGGGTCTGTCCGAAGGTTTGACGAAGATCGACGGCGAGAATTGGGCGATGCGCTGAAGACGTTGGCAGATGACATTGCAACTTCATTCAGGATTTCGCTAGCAGCCTAGCTTCGCCGCGAAGAAGCATACGTCTCGGAAGCCTCATAGTACTCACCAAACCCGATCCGGTCGCGCAGTTCGCCAAATTCCATGATCAGATGACCGCGCGGCTTGCCCTGATGCAATGCTTCAAGCGTTTCCATCATCGCCTTCATCGAAGCCGCCATAAGGCTGAGAGGATAGGCGACGATCTTATAGCCGATCTCGTGCAGTACTTCGGGTGGCAGATCGGGCGTCTCACCACCTTCAACGATGTTCGCCATGTTTGGCAGAGGTAACTCAGAACAAATTGTCCGCATCTCAACCTCATCTTTAGGCGCTTCAACAAACAGAATGTCTGCGCCCAACTCAGCAAACTTGGCGGCCCGATCAACAGCTTCCGCCAACCCATGAGAATGCCGCGCATCCGTTCGCGCCAGGATTAGAATGTCGGCACCAGCCTCACGCGCATCGACTGCGGCACGAACTCGATCAAACGCCTCTTCACGCCCGACGACCTCTTTTCCAGGCGTGTGACCGCAACGTTTTGGCGCGACCTGGTCTTCTATCATCACCGCCGCACAACCAGCTTTCGCCATGCCCGCAACGGTGCGCCGGACATTCATGGCATTGCCATATCCGGTATCGCCATCGCCGATCAAAGGGATCGTAATCGCATCGCAGATGGCTTGAGCATGGTCGCGAACTTCGCCATAGCTCATCAAACCCAGATCGGGCTGCCCAATCCGGCTGGCTGACGCTGCAAAGCCAGACATAAAGGTCAAGGGAAACCCGGCCTGCTGGATCAGCTTTGCGCTTAGCGCGTCATAGCAGCAGGGCATTGTCAGAATACGGTCTTCAGCAAGCAGTGCGCTTAAGTCGTTGGTTGTGTTCATGTCAGCCTCAGCGTTTCCGTGTCACCATCCGTCTAGCGCCAACGCCAAAGCTTTGCGAGAGGCGGCCCGACGTCGCTTCGCCGCGTTGACCGTCTAGGCGAGGGCAGGTAGTGACTGCGCAACTTTGATGAAGATACGGGACTGCCCCCCATGACCGCCTCAAAATCCGATACGCCCAAAAGCTTTCAGGAGATTATTCTCCGCCTGCAATCCTACTGGGCCGGGAAGGGCTGCGCGATGTTGCAGCCATACGATATGGAGGTTGGCGCAGGGACCTTTCACCCCGCTACAACACTGCGTTCGTTAGGCCCAAACAACTGGGCGGCTGCCTATGTGCAGCCGTCGCGCCGCCCGACGGATGGCCGTTATGGCGATAGCCCGAACCGCTGGCAGCACTACTATCAGTTTCAGGTCATCATCAAACCGTCGCCGCCGGATCTGCAGGACCTTTATCTTGGTTCATTGCAGGCCATCGGCATCGACATGACGATGCACGACATCCGCTTTGTCGAAGATGACTGGGAAAGCCCGACATTGGGCGCCGCTGGTTTGGGTTGGGAAGTATGGTGCGATGGCATGGAAGTCAGCCAGTTTACCTATTTCCAGCAGGTTGCAGGTCATGACTGCAAGCCGGTCTCAGGTGAGTTGACCTATGGGTTGGAGCGTTTGGCGATGTACGTCCTTGGTGAAGATGACGGTAACAAGATGCCGTTCAACGCCCCAGACGCGCCAATTCCGCTGACCTATGGCGACGTGTTTCAGGAAGCTGAGGCGCAATACGCCCGCTGGAACTTTGATGTGGCCGATACAGAGACTTTGATGCGCCATTTCGAAGACGCTGAGAAAGAGTGCGCCGCCATTGTTGATCAGCCTGCATTAGATCCAAAAACGGGTCGTGAGATCGTCATGGCGCTGCCCGCCTATGACCAGTGCATCAAGGCTAGCCATCTCTTCAACCTGCTCGACGCGCGCGGCGTAATTTCTGTCACCGAACGTCAAGCCTATATTGGTCGCGTCCGGGCGCTTGCAAAGCTGTGCGCAGATGCGTTTTTGAACACAGATGCGGGCAGGGAGGCATGATCGGATTAGCCAAGGCCGGGCAAAAGCGCCTTCAGGCCGGCCACGAACATTTCAACCGATATCGCGATCGGGATCATGCCCATGATCCTTGTCATGATGACGCGCATGGTCTGTGTCAGCATCGCGCCAAGCGTGCTGGAAAAGATCAGAACCACAGCCAGGATCGCGATGACAGTGGCGATCACCAAAGTGAATGCCAGGTAATGTCCGTTGGTCGCTGCGGTGTGACTGTTCACGATCAGCGCAGTGATCGTGCCCGGACCAACCAGCATGGGGAATGTCATCGGATAGAAGGCGATGTTGCCGACAGATTGACCGGGTTTTTCCCCTTCGGTCCCGTGATGCGCAGCGCTTTCAGAACCGTTCAGCATGACAAAGCCGATCTGACCCAACACGAGCGCGCCTGCGATGCGAAACGCGTCTGTCGTGATGCCAAAAAAGCCAAGGATTGCAGCGCCACCTACCGATGTGATCGTGCACACGACGATGCAGCCGATCACCACCTGAATGGCCAGACTGCGCCGCTCAGCCGCGCTGACGTTCTGAGTGAGGCTCAGAAAGAAGGGCAGATTAACGAACGGGTTCATCACAGCGAAAAGCGCGCCGAACATGCTGATTGTAAAAGGGTCGGCCACTGTTTCGTTCCCGGAATTCGTCCTGAACCGCATCATGGCCGAAATGGCGGCACGTGTGAACCGCGTGAAACGCCAGCGATTAATGAATTCTTAATTTCGTTTATAGCCAGTGGGTTAGACTTGGTTTCACGCGTGAAACCTTCCCTGGTTTCACAGGAAGCAAACTGATGTCTGGCCGCACCTTAATGATCGGTCTTATCGGGTTCTCCCTGATTTTTGGCGCTGTGCTTTGGTATTATCAGACCCGTGGCTGGTATGAGCCTGTCGAAAACCTGACCTCGATCGTCATCGACGGCCAGAACGTCGACGTGACCGACTATCAGGGTATCGACGCTGCAACGTCCCCTCTGAAGTTGCGGGGATGTTTCACGATGGAACCAGCCGTCGCCCCAGTCGCAGAACGGCCAGATCCCCTGATCGCGCCGGGTTGGTTCGATTGCTTTGACGCAGAAACCATCGCGACGGACATCGCATCGGGCGCAGCGCTTCCATTGCTGGCCGAATTCAACACGCCCTACGGCTTTGACCGCATCGTCGCCTATTACCCTGATGGCCACGCCTTCCAATGGCGCCAGATCAACGCCTGCGGCAAAGCCGAATTTGCCGGCGACCCCCTTCCAGATGGCTGCCCAGAGGCGCCTGCACGCGAGAAAGACTAGATATGGCCGACTTCCTGCTTGAACTCTTCTCAGAAGATATCCCCGCCCGTATGCAGGCACGGGCCTGTGATGACCTGAAAAAACTCATCACCGATGGGATCATGGATCGTGGCCTGACCTACTCAGCCGCTGCAGCATTCGCCACACCCCGCCGCCTGTGCCTGTCGCTGACTGGCCTACCGGACGTGACGCCTGACACCCGCGAAGAACGCAAGGGGCCCCGGACTGACGCACCAGAAAAAGCCCTCGAAGGCTTCCTCCGTTCCACCGGCCTCACGAAAGACCAACTAGAGGCGCGGGACGACAAGAAGGGCCAGGTCTGGTTCGCTGTGATCAAGAAGAAGGGCGCGCCTGCCGCAGACGTCCTTTCTGAAGTGATAGAGCATGCCATCCGAAACTTCCCTTGGCCCCGCTCAATGCGCTGGGGCACAGGCGATCTGCGTTGGGTACGCCCGCTTCAGTCCATCATGGCCGTCCTGATCCATGAGGCGAATGAAAACGAAATCGTCCCGGTCTCCGTCGGTGACCTGACCTCAGGCGCCCAGACCTTTGGCCACCGTTTCATGGCCCCGGACGCGATCACGCCCGCAGATTTTGACGATTACATAGCGAAACTCGCTGCCGCCAAGGTCGTACTGGACCCCGCTGACCGCCGCGACCGCATCTGGGCTGACGCCACCAACATGGCCTTCGCGCAGGGCATGGAAGTGGTTGATGACAAGGGCCTGCTGGCAGAGGTCGCGGGCCTGGTCGAATGGCCTGTCGTCCTGATGGGCGATATCGAAGATCAGTTTCTCGGCTTGCCGCCGGAAGTTCTGCAAACCTCGATGAAGGAACACCAGAAGTTTTTCTCTGTGAAAAACCCTGCGAATGGCCGCATCGAAAAATTCATCACCGTCGCTAATACCGAGACGCCAGATAACGGAGCCACGATCCTCGCCGGCAACCAGCGTGTTCTGGCCGCCCGTCTGGCCGATGGGCTGTTCTTTTGGGAAAATGACCTCCGCGTCGCTAAGGGCGAAGGCGGGCTAGCGGTGATGGCCAAGCCGCTTGAGAACGTCACTTTCCACAATAAGCTCGGCACTCAGGCCGAACGGATCGCCCGCATTGCTGCATTGGCGCGAGAGATTGCGCCATTGGTCGGCGCTGATCCTGAGAAAGCCGAGCGTGCGGCCAAGATCGCTAAGGCTGACCTGAGTTCAGAGATGGTCTACGAGTTCCCTGAGCTGCAGGGGATCATGGGCAAGTACTATGCCGAAGCTGCGGGCGAAGACGCCAACGTGGCCGAGGCTTGCGAGACGCATTATTCGCCGCTGGGGCCGTCGGATGATGTGCCGACTGAGCCGGTGGCCGTCGCTGTGTCACTGGCTGAGAAAGTCGACATCCTAACTGGCTTCTGGGCGATTGATGAGAAGCCTACTGGGAGTAAGGACCCGTTTGCTCTTAGGAGGGCGGCATTGGGGGTCATTCGAACAGTTTTGTTCCATCAAAATCATATGAAACTCCATGAAGTAGTGATTGAAAATTACCGTGCCTGGTTGTCGCGCTTGGAAAAGATGCATGCCCTCTGTTTTAAGTCTACGACCGGCAGCATCGGAACCTATCCAATGAGTTTGCAGACCAAAGAACCTGCCGAAGAGGATGCATTCTGGTGGGTCAAGCTGGCCATCTTACACGGTGGCGACCCACTGGATACAAACAGCAGTGAGATATTCGATTACTCACTTTTCGCGAAATACCAAGGCACGGAGGAACTGGCTGACGACCTCCTCGCCTTCTTCGCCGACCGCCTAAAGGTCCACCTCCGCGGTGAGGGCGTCCGCCACGATGTCATCGACGCCTGCTTCCAGTTGGGCGGTCAGGACGACCTCGTGCTTGTGGTTTCACGCGTGAAATCCCTCCAGTCATTTGTTGAGACGGAAGACGGCAAAAACCTCCTCGCCGGGTACAAGCGCGCGACGAACATCCTCGCGGCTGAGGAAAAGAAGGATGGCGTTGAATATACGCTCGACCCGAACGTCAAATTCGCATCCCTGCCCGAAGAGACGGCCCTGTTCGTTGGCCTCGACCATGCAGAGCACGCCATCGCCCCCGCGCTGGAGGCCGAAGACTTCGCATCCGCGATGTCAGCCATGGCCGCCCTTCGTGCGCCAATCGACGCGTTCTTTGAGAAGGTTACAGTGAACGATGACAACGACGTCGTACGCCGCAACCGTCTCTGCCTTTTGAACCGCGTGAAAAAAGTGATGGAGCAGGTCGCCATCTTCTCAGCCATCGAAGGCTGATTATCCAAACAGGGTTGCACTGCGAAACCAGCTTTTTGCATTGCTGCGATGATGGGTGTATCGCACATCCGACACCGCAACATTGTGACAGCCATGGATAACCCCACCGCCATTGCCAGCCTGACCCGTCTGAGCGCGCAACCTGAACCGCTTCGGTTCGGCGGCAAGGCGCTACGCCTTGGAAAACTGATTGATGCTGGCTTGCCAACCCCGCCTGGCTTCGCCATTGCGTCAGACGAGGGGATGAATGGCTTGTTGGCAGCCATCACCACGCTTGAGGATGAGGCTGGTGTACGGTTGGGGCAGGGATTGCTGGTTTCTCTGCGTTCTTCACCCGTGGACGAGGCTGCGCCAACTGCGCCAGCAATCCTGAACATTGGCCTGACCGCAGGCGCCATGGATCATATCACTGCCCGCGTCGGCGCCCGCGCGGCGCTGGATTTGCGGCGCCGCCTGATCCAGACGTTTGCATCGGCTTCGATGGACGCTGACCCAGAAGCGTTTGAGAACGCTTTATATGATCGTCTAAAATTCGCCGGCGAAGACAGTGAAGACGCGCTTGATGAAACGGCGTTGAAAGCGTTGGAGGCTGATTATCTGGCCATCGTCCGCGATGAAACAGATCAGGATTTTCCAGAAGACGCTGCTGACCAGCTCAGCATGGGCATCACCGCACTGACCCGCGCCTGGAACGCGCCGACAGCGCGGATTGTGCGTCAGGCAAAAGGCGCTGACCCTGAAGTGGGGCAGGGTCTGATTGTGCAGGTCATGTCACTGGGCCTTGGGCCAGAACCGTCTGGCGCTGGGGTTGGTGCCCTCCGTTCTGCCCAGACCGGTGAGGTAGGGGTGAACGGGCGGTTCCTGCCACAGGCGCAGGGCGAAGATGCGTTGATGGGCATGCGCACGCCGCGTTTATTGACCCGTGCTGCGCGGGAGGAGGCAGGGCAAAACAAACCGTCGCTTGAAGAACTGGCGCCCGCCGCCGCTGCGAAAATCATTGAGCTGGCAGAGCAGGCTGAGGTCGCTATTGGCGACGCCTGCAATTTTGAATTCACTGTGGAACATGGCGAAGTGTCCGTGCTCGACACGCAGCCCCTGGTCGCCAACACACGCGCCGCAATCCGTGTGGCGGTTGAACTGGCGGAAAGCGGCGCGATCAGCCGGGAAGAAGCGATCCTGCGGATTGAGCCAGGCGCGCTGACCTCACATCTACACCCGATGATCGCTGATGGCGCGCCACGCGATGTGATTGGTAAAGGTCTGCCAGCTTCACCCGGCGCAGCGACAGGCGCGATAGTGTTCTCGCCAGAGGCGGCAGAGGCAGCTGCTGCGCAGGAACGGGGCGTCATTCTTGTCCGTGTTGAAACCAGCCCCGAAGACATTCGCGGAATGCATGCTGCGACGGGCGTCCTGACAGTGCGCGGCGGCATGACCAGCCACGCCGCTGTGATCGCCCGTGGCCTGGGTGCACCTTGCGTTGTGGGGGCAGGGGACATTCAACTGGATCAATCAGCCAGAACATTGACCACCGCTGATGGACGCGTCTTTTCTGAGGGCGACACCATCACCTTGGATGGTTCGGCTGGCGAAGCGTTGGCTGGCGTCTCAGAACTGGTCCAGCCGGAGATATCCGGCAGCTTTGCAACGTTGATGGGTTGGGCGGATGAAGCGCGGCGCATGAAGGTGCGCGCAAATGCAGACACAGCGACAGACGCGCGTGTTGCACAGGGGTTCAATGTTGACGGCATTGGCCTTTGCCGGACCGAACATATGTTTTTTGAAAAAGGTCGCATCAATATGATGCGTCGCATGATCCTGGCGTCGGAAGAAACCGACCGCCGTGCGGCGCTGGACCAACTGCTTCCAATGCAGCGCGGTGATTTTGTCGACCTCTTCACGATCATGGCAGGCTTGCCGGTCACAATCCGTCTGCTCGATCCGCCGCTGCATGAGTTTCTGCCTCATGGTGAAAATGAACTGCGCACACTGGCCGACGATATGGATCTACCCCTACGCGTTGTTAAAGATCGCGCGGATGAAATGCGTGAGTTCAATCCAATGCTGGGTAATCGTGGTTGCCGGGTTGGCGTCGCATTCCCCGAGATCTACGAAATGCAGGCCAGAGCGGTTTTCGAAGCAGCAATTATAGCGGGCGAGCAAACCGGCGCGCCTGTCACGCCCGAAATAATGATCCCACTTGTTTCAGCCAACCGAGAGCTGGAGTTACTGACGACCCGCGTTGAAGCTGTGGCTGAACAGGTGCGTAGAGAAACCGGCGCTCCGCTGACCTATCATATCGGCGCCATGGTCGAGACGCCTCGTGCAGCTTTGAGGGCTGAGGACCTTGCTTCAACGGCTGAATTTTTCAGCTTTGGAACCAATGACCTGACCCAAATGACATATGGGCTGAGCCGCGATGATGCTGGCCGCTTCATGCGGGACTATGTAGCCAAAGGCGTCTTCCCGGAAGATCCATTCCACAGCCTTGATCTTGAAGGTGTAGGTGAGTTGCTTCTTCTCGCTGCAGAACGTGGCCGTAAGGGCCGTCCCGGCATCACCCTGGGTCTTTGCGGTGAACACGGCGGCGATCCGGCCTCTGTTCGGTTTTGCGAATTGGCAGGGTTTGATTACGTCTCTTGTTCACCCTTCCGCGCGCCCATTGCGCGCCTTGCAGCAGCGCAGGCGACGATTCTAAATCGCCGAGGTGACTGATTCGGCGCTATCCGTCCGTGATGCAAAGTCATGCTTTGAAACCTTTCCGCGAGAATGTTGCGCTGCAGCAATCAGTATGAGTGATTTCTGCAACATGTAGTGGATTTGCCGATCATTTGGTCGATCCAAGTCGACATTTGGTGGAGACACGACCGACCCAACACTAACTTTCCGTTCAGCCCGGGGGGATTGATCCCGAGAAAACAGCGACGGCGCACCTGCCTCCACAAGCGAACGCCGCCGCAAGAATTGGGAAGAACACGATGAGACAGATTATCTTGTCCCGTTGTAGTGTACTCGCGGCGTGTGTGGCCGCTCTGGCATTTGGAAATGGTACTGGCGCAGTCGCAGAAGAAACTGATCCGAAGGCGGTTCAGGCGCACATTCTCAGTGAAGATTCCAAACGCATTCTTCAGGTATTGAAGGCTGAACGCAGTGCATTCAAAACACTGGCTGCGGATCGCGACTTTGCGCGTACCGGCCGTTTGCCGGCAACGCCGACACGATTGACGGCGCCTGCAATCATTGACCCGAACCTTGCCGACCTTGGCACCGAAGACGCGCTCGCGGCTGAACTTAGCGGAATTGCCCGGGATATGGACGTTGATGAGGTGTTGTTGGCGCACAATGACGTCACCAGCGTAGACAAAGCGGCCCAAAGGCTCGGCGTGAAACGTGCTGAATCCTGGCGGTGCCTGTCCGAAGCGATTTACTTTGAAGCCCGGGGCGAAAGTACTCGTGGTCAGGTGGCGGTTGCGGAAGTGATCCTGAACCGGGTCGATAGCCGCCGCTACCCTAAGACCGTATGCGGTGTTGTCAAACAAGGTACAGGCAAACGTCATCTGTGTCAGTTCTCTTACACCTGTGACGGTATACCTGATCGGATCCACAACAAACGAGCCTTCTTGAAGGCCGGTAAGATTGCGAAGATGATGATGGATGGTCGTCCCCGTGTCCTCACAGGCAAGGCGACGCACTACCACACAACAGCGGTCAGCCCACGCTGGTCCAAAAAGCTGACGAAGACGGCTTTGATTGGTGAACACATCTTCTACCGTTATCCGACGAAAGTGTCTGCCAAGAACTGATTGAGGGTCAGTGACGAAAAACGCCCCAGGCCAGTGATGGCTTCGGGGCGTTTTTTGTTGTCAACGACGCGCCATTGGGGATAAGAGCGCGGCGGGATGGGGCTTTGGCCGGGACAGGTGAGATTGTTCAATGAACGATACGAGTGGATTTACCGGTTTTAAGAACACCGGCGTCGATGCAACGATGGAACCGCGCGACAGGATTTTCCTGAGCAACCATATTCGGAAATTCGAAATAGGTGCGTATCCGGATGAGTTTGGCGTCACACAGCGCGTGCGCTTCGACATCATGCTCGATGTGCGCCGGTTCGAGATTACTGATGATGATGAAGTCGACAGCATCGTGTCTTACGATCTGATCGTCGAAGCGATTGACGCGATGATCAACGGTCCAAGGATCAAGTTGGTTGAAACCTTGGCTGAGCGGCTGGCGGTTTTGATACTGGAAGAAAAGCGCGTTATTGCGGCGCATATCCGTATCGAAAAACTCGATCTTGTCGTTGGCGCGCTTGGCGTTGAGATCACAAGGACCCAGCCGGTTACGCTGTAGGGAGGGTCTTGAATCAACACTTCAGGGAACTGCTAATCAATATAGAAAAAGCCGCGCCCAATTGCTGGGCGCGGCTTTTTCAATTCGCAATTCAGATTAGATCAGCTATCGGCCTTGGAAGACGTTTTGAGAGGATCTTCCGCACGCTGGACGGAGCCTTCGAAGTGCGCACCGCTTTCGATGGCGATCGTTTTGTGGATGATGTCGCCTTCAACCTGGGCTGATGACGTCAGACGCACTTTCAAACCACGAACGCGGCCTTTGACGTGACCATGAACGACGATGTCGTCTGCAATCACTTCGCCAGAAATCTGCGCCGACTGACCAACGGTCAGCAGGTGCGCGCGGATATCGCCTTCGATCTGACCTTCGACCTGAATATCGCCTGATGTGATCAGGTTGCCTTCAACTTTCAGGTCTGTCGAGATGACTGACGGAGAAGGTTTCGCCTTTGGCGCCGAACCGGATGGCGCTGGCGAAGATGACGGGGCGGCTGGCGCCGCTGGCTTAGCCGCAGCCTGTGCTGCGTCTGGCTTCTTCTCGGGTGTTTCGGTGATTTTGCTTTTAGAGAACATTTCTCGCGGCCTCGATGTATTTCGCGGGGTTGACGGTATTGCCGTTCACACGGATTTCGTAGTGCAGGTGCGTGCCGGTGCTGCGCCCGGTGTTACCCATATCTCCTATTCGATCACCGCGTTCGACTTTGTCGCCGACTTTGACCCGGCGACGATTGAGGTGAGCGTACACGGTTTCATATCCGAATGCATGGCGAATCTTGATGAGATTTCCATAGCCTCTCTGACGCGCGGAAAACACAACTTCCCCGGCGCCAGCCGCAAAAATCGCTGTTCCGCGCGGTCCGGCGAGATCTATTCCAGCGTGAAAGGCTTTGCGGCCGTTCTTTGGATCTTTGCGTGGACCATATCCGCTAGAAAATCGGGCAGGGCCAACCGGGCGCAAAAATGGCAACTGTTCGACAGCGATGCGCATCGTATTGATGCGTTCCATATCCAAAAGCAGCATCTCCACGCGCTGGCCTTCTGTGTCGTCTTTATCGAAGCCAACATCAGATGCGGTGGGTGTGAAAAGACCACCTGAACCTGAGTATTTGCGCCGTGCCTCTGCCAGAACGTTATCGAGATCGACGCCGCTTTTGCTGAACACTGTTTCCAGTGAACCAAGGCTGAGGCGTGCTGCGTCCTCTAACCGGGAAACAAGTCGGGTTTGCTGCTCACGGCGGGTGTCATAAGCGGTCTGAAGGGCGGCAACCTCTTTCGACAGATGAGAGGCCTTCGTCTGCGCCGCATCGCGATCGCTCGCAATTGTTTCCAGTGTTGCGACAAGGTCAGTCATGGCGCTGTCTGAGGCTGTCAGCCGCTGTTTAAGCAGCCCCAGATCAGTTGTTACGCCTGTCAACTTCGCGTCTAACGCATCGCAATGGGCGGCTGTCGCAACCTGAAGCGACGCCATCTCAGTCAGTTGCGCTCGGTGCGAACTATGTGTCGCCTTCAAAGATGTCGATGTCGCTAGTGCAGCGCCAAGGTTTGAATGCGTTTCAGACACTTCTTTCGCTACGAATGTCATCTTCGCGCGGCTTTCAGAAAGCTGATCGGCCAGACGCCGTTTGTCGGCTTCAAGCCGCGCAATCCGTGTCTCATAGATGTTGGTCAGTTTGTGATCGGCTTGGACCAGCTGTGCATCAACTTTTGCAGCCGCTAGTTGATTGATTGTCAGATACCCTGACCAGCACGTCACTGCCAGTAAAGCTGCGATACCGGTTGCCTGGACCAAAGGCGATAGACGTACAAACCGGGTGCGTTCATCGGTTTTGGCGAACATCCGTTGTTCGGGAAGCCATTTGCCAATGAAGGCATTCAGGCCAGCGCTTACTCCGCGTGTCATCACAATACCTCGTCTTGTACAAACGTCTTTTGTCGGGCGCCACTTGCGCGATGGTTAGGCAAAGATACCCGCTGCATCAACCCGAGCTGCGCGTCTGAGTTGTGCGTTTTGTCACTTTTTTTCCAAATCGGACAAAAAAAGGAACTCAGGTGGCTAAAGGCCAATAAAAATCGGGGGGAATTCCGGCTTCGGCCCGTTTCTCTTCATTGAAGGGCGGCTTCAATGGTCCCTTGAAGTAATGTGAAACAAGTTCGTGAAAGGCTTCTTTCGGGTCGCGGTTTTCGCGACCACAGAGAAAGTTGAACCACTTTGATCCATAGGCGACATGCGCGACTTCATCTTTGTAGATCAGCTTCAACGCTGAAACACTTTCTTCGTCTTTAGCCTTCTCAAATGCCGCAATCATATCTGGGGTGACATCCAGACCGCGCGCTTCAAGCACCATCGGAACGATGGCAAGGCGGGCGAGCAGATCTTCGGTTGTGTCTTCAGCTGCGCGCCACATACCAGCATGCGCGGGCAGGGCGCCATAGTGTGATCCCAGCGCCTCTAGCCGGTCGGCGAGCAGACCAAAATGTTTTGCTTCATCATCAGCCGCGGATATCCAGTCATCCCAAAAGCCCATAGGCAAATCCACATCAGCAAACCTGACGGCGACATCCCAATGCAGGTCGATTGCGTTCAATTCGATATGTGCAATCGCGTGCAGCAGGGCGATCCGCCCGTTCTGCCCGCCGCGTCGACGTCTTGGCATATCGCGCGGATCCAGCAAGGCAGGTTCTGCCGGTCTGGCGGGGAAATCCGGCGGACGTTGCTCGCCAAACTCAAGCGTAGCCCCTGTAGCCCTTGCGTTTCTCCAGACCTCGGCGACTTCGCGCGCTTTACGCGCCTTCTCGCGGGCGTCCGGTTCATTCAGAACCGAACAGCCCAGCATCGTCAGTGTTTCGGTGGTCATCCTGCCCGCACTGCATCCAAAACAGCCTCGGCGTGGCCCTTGGCTTTGACCTTCCGCCAAGCCTGTTTGATGGCGCCATTGCCGTCGATCCAAAACGTCGCACGTTCAACCCCCATGGATTTTTTGCCGTACATATTTTTCTCTACCCACACGCCATAGTCTTCGCAGGTCGTTCCATTTTCGTCAGAGGCGAGGATGACGCCAAGGTTGTGTTTGGCGATGAACTTATCGTGTTTTGCAACACTGTCCTTTGAGACACCTATTACGGTTGCGTCTGCAGCGGCGAATTCTTCGCCCATCGCAGTGAAATCAATTGCCTCAATCGTGCAGCCAGGGGTGTCGTCCCGGGGGTAGAAATACAGGATGACAGTCTCACCTGAATAGTCTGAGAGAGAGACTTCGCCGCCGCCATCGCGTGGCAGTGTGAATGTCGGGGCTTTCCCGCCTTCGGTAGCTGTCATCATTTGTTCCTTCTTAGTGACTTATTTCGTCAGTAGATTTAGGTCTGTTATCGGGTCGTCAAGCAAAGCGGAAGCAATCTTTCCGGCTGACCCTGAAATTGGAGACTGAATGGCTGAGGCCATCACCGCAAGACTGATAATCGGACCGCGCTTGCTCGCGGTGCGGTTGATGCGTGTGTGCGGCGGATTGCTGACATTCGTGATCATTCTGGCGCTGGTCCTCGCCTTTGGCGTCTACCTGCGGCTGAAGCAGGGACCTATTTCGCTTGAGGCGTCTTTGCCGACGATCCAGTCACTCGTCTCTGAGCAACTACCAGGCGCTAACATCGCAATTGGGTCAGCCTCTTTCGCGTTAAGTGACACGCGGGGCGGGGCGGCTTTGTCACTGGCGGATGTTCGGCTGATCGATGATGCAGGCGTTGTTTTCGCCCGCGCCCCAAAAGCGGAAGGCGTTTTCAACATAACCGGCCTGTTTCGTGGTCAGTTGTTGCCCAGCGATGTAGTCCTGACCGGTGTCTCAGCGCGGGTCATTCGGGCGGAGGATGGCGCTTTCTCACTGGGGTTTGGTGGCGCTGAGGATGATGATACTGGAGAAAGCGGTGACATTTTCGCCAGCCTGCTTGCGGCCAGTACTTCGGGCGAGGGTGATGAAGGCCTGACCAGTGAAAATGGTCAGCGCCTGATCCTTGAGGACGCAACGGTTCTGTACCTTGATCGCGCTTCGAACCGTTTGTGGCGGGCATCAGATGTAGATGTCAGTGTCTGGAGCACCGACGAAGGCGTTCAGGCCCAGACAAACGCGACTGTCAGTGGTGGCAGATACGGTGACATGACGCTGTCTATTGCCGGTTATCGCGCGAGCAATGGCAATATCTTCATGTCGGCTGAGGTGGCGCAGGCCGCCCCCAAAGATATTGCTGATCAGATCACCGCGCTTGATTGGCTGTCGGCGTTCCAGGCGCCCGTTGATGCAGAAATGGATATTGGCGTCAGTCAGTCAGGTGACCTTCTCAGCCTTCGGGGATCATTGCGGGCCGGAAGCGGCGCTATCTTGCTTGGCGGAGACGCCGTTGAGCCATTGCAGGAAGCCACACTCAGCTTTGACTACGCCCCTGAAAGCGGGCGTTTCCTTGTCAGTGATGCGCTTTTATCCTCTGACCGGGCTTCGGCCCGCGCAGAAGGGTTTGTTGAGGTGTCGCGCACACCGGATGGCGACGTGCGTGATGTCGTAGCGCAGCTTGATCTTGCCGATCTTGAGATCGCTGCACCTGAAGCCCTGGATGCGCCGCTGACGTATGATCGCAGCCGCGTCACGGGCCGGGTGACGATGGATCCGTTCGTGATTGAAATTGGCGAACTGCGGCTTGAGCAAGGAGATCTGGCAATCAATGCCGCTGGTCGGATCATTCCGTCAGGTGATGAGTTGGAGGCCGATCTGGCTTTAAGCGGCGGTGGACTGACGGTTCAGGGCTTGCTTGCCCACTGGCCGCGCCAGGCCGCCCCGGGCGCGCGCGTCTGGATGCTGGACAACATGGAAGCGGCCAATGTCACCGATTTCGACGCCAGCGTGCGCCTTGGTGGCGAGACTGAGGAAGTAAAGTTCGACTTCTCTTTCACCGACGCGGTCGGCCATTATCTACGGCCAATGCCGCCAGTCACTTACGGTGTTGGCGCCGGGCAGGTCGATCTGAAACGGTTCTCCCTTAGCGTTGATAGTGCGATCGTCACACCTGAGGGCGGCAAACCCCTGCAGGTCGGCGGTTCGACCTTTGTCATCGCCGATCTTGACCATCCGGCCAGTCCGGCGGACATCAATCTGCTGGTTGAGGGATCACTGGAAGACGCCCTGAAAATTGTTGATCACCCACCGCTTGGCTTCATCTCGAAACTTGGCGTTCCGCTTGATGGAATGACCGGTGATGTGAAGGTGAAAACCTATGTTTACCTTCCTCTTCTGAAGGCGCTTCGTCTCGAAGATGTGGAAGCTGAAGCCGAGGCTGAGGTAACAAATCTTTCAGCGCCAGTTCAGCCATTGGATGCAGTGGCCACGTCCAAACTGGTCAATCTCAAAGCCAGCACATCTGGGTTTTCGCTGGATGGCGTTGCGTCGCTAAAAGGCCTCGCCGTCAAGGTTGGCTGGGACGAGGTGTTCGCCACGGGCAAACGGGATGTAAAGCTGGATGCCCGGGTGACGCCAAAACAATTGGCGACGTTTGGCTTGAACACGCCTTGGTTTGAGGAAGGAACAGCCAGAACATCGGCGGCGATCAACTTCACGAAGAAAGGGCCGCAGATCAAATTTGCGACCAATCTGGATGAAGCAGGCCTTAGGGTCGAAGAAATCGGTTGGCTGAAAGCTGCGGGTGAAAAGGCCGGACTGAGTGGCGTGATCGTTGTCAGTGATGATGGTATTCGCGCGCCGTCATATGAGCTGACATCCCGTGACCTTATCGTCGAAGGAAACGTGGCTTTAACCACAGCCGGTGACCTGGAAAGATTCCGGTTTCGCCGATTGCAGTATCGTGGCGCAGCGGATGCTGATGTACGCGGCGTTTTCAAGGATGATGGCTGGTCGATCAACATCAAAGGCGCACTGCTTGATCTGACCAAGTTCGACGACCTGCTGGAAGGCGGCGAAACTGACGAACGAACTGAGGCCCCGCTTGATGTTCGGTTTGACCTCGCGAAGTTGAAACTGCGCGATAATCTGACGGTTACCAATGCGAACGGCGCTTTGAAGCTGGCGCCAGAAGGCGAAGTAACGGGCAGGGTAAATGGCCTCGTTGGCGGCGTCGCGCCGCTGGATTTTCGCCTCAGGAACGGTAAATCAGGCGGTGAAGCTATCTTGAGGTCGCCGAATGCTGGTGAGTTGATGCGTGAGGCCGGTTTCTTTGACGATGGCGCAGGCGGAGAACTGGTCCTGGTCGCCAATATTGATCAAGCCGAAGATCTGGTTTTCAACGGCAATCTCAAAGTCGATGGGATCATTATCCACGAAGACGCCAAACTGGAAAAACTGCTGATTGGCGCCGACCTCGATAAATTGCGCGAGACCATGCGCAGCGACGGAATTGTATTCGACCGAATTCGCACCGAATTTCATTTTGAGGATGGAAAAGTCTCGATCGATGACGCCATCGCCGCCGGCCCGTCCATTGGTCTGAACCTTAAGGGCAGCTATGGGATTGAGGATGATCATCTCGATCTGGATGGCGTGTTCACGCCCCTCTATTCCGTCAACAGCCTTGTCGGCGAAATTCCTCTTCTGGGTACACTTCTGACTGGCGGGGACGGGCAGGGACTATTTGCGTTCAACTTTTCTGTTGATGGCCCGGCTGAAGACCCCAGCATCGGGGTGAATCCGTTGTCGGTTCTGACCCCGGGAATCTTCCGCAAGATTTTCAGCGGAAGTTCTGGTTCACAATCGTCCAGTATCGAGATTGATGAAACAGTTCAGGGCGACCGATAAGGCCGCCCCGAGGGATCAGATAATCTCTGCAAGGGCATGACGCTTCTTGCCTGCGGACAGTTTCAGCGGCCCATCTGCAAAATCAGAAGCTGAGAACATGCGCCCAACATCGTTGACAGCTTCGTCATTCACCTTGGCCCCGCCATCCTGGATCAGGCGTTTTGCCTCTTTCCCCGAAGCTGCAAGACCGGACCGCACAAACAGTTGCGCAGCCGACACGCCATCCGCCAGATCGGCGGCAGAAAAGGAAACACGTGGCAAGTCGGCGCCTAAGCCGCCCTGTTCGAATGTTTCCTGCGCTGTCTGTGCCGCAGATGCTGCTGCATCTGCACCGCGGGCCAGCTTGGTCACTTCGTCGGCGAGGATCTTCTTGGCCTCGTTCAACTCAGCGCCTTCCAACGTCCCTAGCCGTGCAATTTCATCCATTGGCAGTTCAGTGAACAGCTTCAGGAACTTGCCGGTGTCAGCATCCGACGTGTTCCGCCAGAACTGCCAGAAGTCATACGCGGGCAGCATGTCTTCGTTCAGCCAGACAGCCCCTGACGCCGATTTCCCCATTTTTGAGCCATCGGATTTGGTCAACAGCGGTGTGGTGATGCCGAAGACTTCATTACTGTTAACCCGGCGCGCAAGGTCGATGCCATTGACGATATTGCCCCACTGGTCCGATCCGCCCATCTGTAGCGAAACGCCCATGCGACGGTTCATTTCCATGAAGTCATAGGCCTGCAGCAGCATGTAGTTGAACTCAAGAAAGCTGAGCGGCTGCTCACGATCCAGACGTTGCTTGACGCTTTCAAAGCTAAGCATCCGATTCACGCTGAAATGGCGGCCGTAGTCACGCAGAAACTCGATGTAATTCAGCTCAGCCAGCCAGTCGGCATTGTTTGGCATGATCGCATCGGTCGCACCCTCGCCAAAAGTCAGGTAGGTAGCAAAGACCTGTTTGATGCCATCCATGTTTTCCTGGATTTTGGCAGGCGTGATCAGTTGGCGCGCTTCGTCCTTGCCAGACGGATCGCCAATCATCGTTGTGCCGCCGCCCATCAGGGTAACCGGTTTGTGCCCGGTTTTCTGCAACCAGCGCAGCATCATGATCTGAACCAGCGATCCGACATGCAACGACGTCGCGGTGCAATCAAAGCCGATATAGGCCGGAACAATGCCGGACAGCAGTCGCTCATCCAGCCCCTGATAGTCAGTGCAATCCTGGATGAAGCCTCGCTCTCCCAGAATGCGCAGAAAATCAGATTTCGGCTTGTAGGTCATTGTTCCGTCTTTCAGTGGTGTTGCATAGGCTGCTGGCCATATATGGGTTTTGGATAGAATTGAAGGGCGGCGCATGGACAAGCTGGAAATTGATGAACCGGTGTGGTCGCTGGGCCTGATGTCAGGTACGTCACTGGATGGCGTGGACACAGCATTTTTGAGTACGGATGGCGTGGAAATCACAGCCTTTGGACCGGGGAGTGAGCGGGACTATGCACCGCATGAGATCAAGGCGATCAGCGCCGTTATGGCTGACCCTATGGCCCATCGCCCGCCCGAAACGTACGATCACAATCTGCAATTGAAGGCAGCGACGCATGAGGTTTTGCAGTCGCACGCAACAGCGGTCATCAATCTGCTATGTAAAACAGATGTTTCCCCCGAACTGATAGGGTTTCATGGACAGACGGTTGCGCACGCGCCCAAAGAAAACTGGACATGGCAGGTTGGCGATGGCGCGATGCTCGCCAAAGCGCTGAACAGACCTGTCGTCTGGGATTTCCGATCCAACGATATGACGTTCGGTGGGGAAGGCGCCCCATTGGCGCCAGTCTATCATTGGGCACTGGCCCGTTATATCGGCGCGAGGGAGCCTGTCGCGTTCTTGAATCTTGGTGGGGTGGGCAATGTCACTTGGGTTGATCCGTCAGCCGAAACACCCGAAACAGACGGCGCATTGATCGCCTTTGACACCGGTCCCGCAAATGCCCTTTTGAACGATTGGATGCAGCAGAAAACCGGTGTTCCATTGGACCGCGACGGCGCAGCGGCTGCAAAAGGAACAGTTCACACGGAAATCGTTCATAGCGGTAACGCATTGCAGGATTATTTGCTGCGTTCAGCTCCAAAGTCGTTGGATCGCAACGCTTTTACCCCGTTTCTTGATGTAATAAGCGAGCTAAGTGTTGAGGATGGCGCTGCAACACTCACAGCTCTCACCGCCCATTGCGTGTCTGCTGCGCTTGCCAAGTTGCCCGTTGCACCGGCGCGATGGTTAGTCTGCGGTGGCGGGCGCAAAAACCCAACCATGATGTCGATGCTGGCATCTGCGCTGAATGCGCCGATTGATCCTGTTGAGATCGAAGGTCTGGATGGAGATCTGCTTGAAGCGCAGGCATTCGCTTATCTGGCAGTTCGTTCGGCACGCGGACTACCGCTTTCGTTTCCCCGTACCACCGACTGCTCGCATCCCGTTACTGGTGGGCGGCTTTCGTTACCGTGATTCCAAAGCACGTCGACGGAAAGCCATCGACTGACATCTTCAGATGGGTGCTGATGTCTGTATAGGGCGGCACATCAATGAAGCGGTCCATGGGCTGATCACCAACATCGAAATCGAGTGGGGCGACGGTATGGCCCTGTTCGGTTAGGCGATCCGCGATCTTCTGAAAATCTGGTTGGCGAAACAGGACGGTCAGCCAATTGTCCAGCGTGCGTTCCTGGTTTGAGTAGTTGAACTCAGTCGTATGCACCGCCACGCCACCTGGCTTTAAGCTGCGCAGGCTGTTTTCGATGAAATCCAGCCCTTTTTCGATACTGCCGAGATGTTCAAGCGCGCAAACGGACCAGCAGACATCATAAGTTTCGTCCAGCGACGCTGGTATGTCGTTCATATCGACATATTGAAGCGACACGCGGTCCCGGAATGTGTTTTCATCCACAAGGTCTGGAACAAAGGTCGCCATCAGACTGACCGTGTGCTGACCCGACTCTACCCAGCCGAGTTCAGCAACCCGGTCGGGATGAAGGTCGGTGACCGTCACGTCCATGCCGCGCGCCGCAAAAAGCGATGGCAGCGGTTCTTCTCCACACCCGAAACCCAAGGCATTTGCACCCGGTGAAATTTTTCCATGGGAATAGAGGGACTGAAGGATATAGGCCATTTCCCACAGTTTACGGTGCGCTAAAGGGGCAAGCCTTAACTGGTCCATCCAATAGTAGAACCAGTCACTTTCAACGTCGGCCTGCGTTGCGGGCTTGCAGGCAAGCGACAGGTTTGGATCGGCGTCTGGCGGAACAGGGGTGTTATTGCCACGCGAAGCGATCTCGCGCGCAATGTCATAGCCCGACTGCTTCAGCGTATGGCGCAGCGCCGTTATATCACGGACCTCGCGCCAGATCCGGTCCACTTGTCCGCGGACATAGTCATGCTCAATCTTGGTCACGCGGTGCAGGTTTTCCTGACGCATGATCAGATAATCAATGTCGTTGGCGATGTTCCGCATGCGCTGGGGAAAGTTGAAAAGACCATAAAGATAGTCTTTCCAGGTATGCTTCTGCTCGGCCTTGGCGCGCCGGTGCTGGTCCGCCGGGCCATCGGTCACAGCGTTACTCCATGCCTGCGTGAATTTCCTTCACGCGCTGTTCGACATAGCCTTCGACATTGCCAATCAACTGATCGATGTGCTTGTCGAAAAAATGGCTGGCGCCCGGCAGGATATCATGGGTGATATCAATGCCCTTCTGCGTTTTCAGCTTTTCAACAAGTTTTTCGACATCTTCCATCGGTGCGACGCGGTCGGCGTCGCCATTGATGATCAGACCTGAGGACGGGCAGGGGGCAAGGAAGCTGAAATCATACATGTTTGCGGGCGGCGCGACTGATATGAAGCCTGACGCCTCTGGACGGCGCATCAGTAACTGCATGCCGATCCAGGCGCCGAAGGAAAAGCCAGCAATGAAGCAGATTTTCGATTCCGGTTTCATTGCCTGCATGTAATCAAGGGCAGCGGCCGCGTCCGAAAGCTCACCAATTCCCTGATCGAATTCACCCTGACTGCGGCCAACGCCCCGGAAGTTAAAGCGCATTACGCTGAACCCCTGGCGGTGGAATGCGTAGTGCATTTCATAAACGACGCGGTTGTTCATCGTGCCACCGAACTGAGGGTGGGGATGAAGGATAAGCGCAATGGGGCTGTCGCGTTCTTTCTGGGGGTGATAGCGGCCTTCAAGGCGCCCATCCGGGCCAGGAAAGATGACTTCGGGCATTGAGCGTCCTTATGCTTTATTTTTCACAGCTTAATTTCGGTGGGCTTTGTTGACTGAATCACTTGGTCAATTTAGAACGCCTCTAAACTACACCTCGCACCCGCTGCTTGTTAAGCCGCTAAAGGCTTTCGGGTCAACGAAACGTGCGCATCTGCCGCAGGGTTGGAGATTTCTATGAAGCTCAGCACCAAAGGCCGCTATGCAGTCACCGCACTGGCCGATATCGCCTTGCAGGGCGACAATGCTTTGGTTTCCTTGGGCGAGATCGCTGAGCGGCAGGATGTCTCATTGGCGTATCTTGAGCAGCTTTTCGTAAAACTGCGCAAAGCTGGTGTAGTTGAAAGCGTGCGCGGGCCGGGTGGTGGATACCGTCTGGCGCAGGGCGCTGCTGAAACGCGAATCTCTGACGTCATGGCCGCCGTGGATGAACGGCTGAACGCAATGGGGTGTGAGGATGACCAAAAAGGCTGCGGTGGATCCAAGGCTGTATGTCTGACCCATAACCTGTGGGAACAGCTATCGTCCCACGTGTATGTTTTCCTGAACCAGACTTCTATCGCCGACGTGATCGGCGACAAGATGGCGCCATGCCCCGCTGTTCCTGATTTCGCAGCTCTATTGGATGCGGAAGAAGCCGCGCATTCTTCCAGGGCGTGACCAGACTTTCGGGGCATAAAAGCGGTCGAGCCTACCTCGACTGGAACGCGTCTGCGCCTCTGTGCGCGGAAGCGCGTGAGGCGATGCTGCGCGCGATGGATGAGGCTGGAAATCCATCCTCTGTTCACGCTGAGGGCCGCAAAGCGAAGGCAATCGTAGAACGCGCCCGCGCTCAAGTCGCTGAATTGGTCGACTGCGACACGTCTGAAGTGGTTTTCACTTCCGGCGCGACCGAAAGCGCCGCGATGGCCATCGGCAGTAAACCGTGGCGACGTGTTCTGACCAGCCAGGTTGAGCATGACGCAGTTTCCGCCGCTATCGCCAGAACCGGGGCAGAGATTTACCATCTTGGCACCGACGCCACTGGCGCGATCGCGCTGGATGATGTTGGCGAACATGTGCAGGCGGTTAACGAACTGGAAGAAGACCAGTGGTTGCTTCCCACCACATCCGGGCCTCTTTACGGCAAAGAGCCTTCTTTGCTGCAGGACAAGTCCGATCTGATCTGCCTGCAGGCCGCAAATGGCGAAACAGGCGTATACCATCAGTTGGATCAGCACCTTGATCACGCAGGTCACTCAGTCACGTCGATCTGCGATCTAACGCAAGTCGCAGGCCGATCTGTTCGCGCGCCGGATACACGCGGCGGTCGCCGTGATCCGCTGGGTGAGCACACGCGTGAGCGTGTTTATACCTACGGCATCCTGTCATCGCACAAAATGGGCGGCCCTAAAGGCGTTGGCGCGCTGATTGCCCGGGACGGGTCCGATATTGCGCCGATGATCTCAGGCGGTGGACAAGAACACGGTCGTCGATCCGGTACTGAAAACGTCACCGCGATCGCCGGGTTTGGCGCCGCCGCTGAAGCCGCTAAAAAGGCTCAGGAAGCTGGCGTCTGGGAAGAGGTTGCTGAACTTAGAAATAATCTGGAATCGGCCCTTGAAGATGCCGCGCCTGCCCTACTTATTTTTGGTAAGGACGCGCCGCGCCTGCCCAATACATCGTGTTTCGCGATGCCGGGCTGGAAGGGTGAAACGCAGGTGATGCAGATGGATCTGGCTGGCTTTGCGATAAGCGCTGGTTCGGCCTGCTCATCTGGCAAAGTAAATCGCACCAGCACCGTTTTGACGGCGATGGGCTGCGATGAAGTAACGGCGTCCAGCGCCATTCGGGTCTCAATTGGCCCGGCTACTGAAAAGGCGGAGCTGGAAAGCTACGCATCAGCATGGATTTCCGCCTACAGGCGGTGGAAGGCAAAGGCGGCGTAAGCCGCCAGCGAGGAGAGCCAGATGGCTTTGGAAGAACAAGGTACTGTCGATCAGGTCAAAGACGGCGTCGATGCGGAAACCGTCGAAGCGGTCCGTTCCGTTGGCGACAAATACAAATACGGCTTCTCCACTGATATTGAGATGGAATACGCCCCGATGGGGCTGAACGAAGACATTGTTCGCCACATCTCGGAAAAGAACAACGAACCCGAATGGATGACCGACTGGCGCGTCGCCGCGTACAAACGCTGGCTTGAGATGGCAGAACCCGAATGGGCCATGGTCGAGTACCCGAAAATCGACTTCCAGTCGCAGTACTATTACGCTCAGCCCGCCTCCATGGCTAAAGAAAAGCCGAAGACACTGGATGACGTCGATCCAGAGCTATTGAGAACTTACGAAAAGCTCGGCATCCCGTTGAAAGAGCAGGCCATTCTGGCGGGCGTCGAAGGCGCAGAAGATTACGATCCGTCCCAGCGCAAAGTCGCCGTCGACGCCGTGTTCGACAGCGTCTCGCTAGGCACCACCTTCAAAGAAGAACTCGCCGCCGCTGGCGTCATCTTCTGCCCGATCTCGGAAGCCATCGAAAAGCATCCTGAGCTGGTGAAGAAATACCTCGGTTCCGTCGTGCCGGTGACAGATAATTTCTACGCCACGCTGAACTCTGCCGTGTTCTCTGACGGCTCATTCGTCTACGTCCCGCCGGGCGTGCGTTGCCCGATGGAACTGTCGACGTATTTCCGCATTAACGCTGAAAATACCGGCCAGTTTGAGCGCACGTTGATCATCGCCGACAAAGGATCGTACGTCAGCTACCTCGAAGGTTGCACCGCACCGCAGCGTGACGACAACCAGCTGCATGCCGCTGTTGTTGAGCTGGTCCTGCTGGAAGATGCAGAGATCAAATACTCCACCGTCCAGAACTGGTATCCGGGCGACGAAAACGGCAAGGGTGGCATCTATAACTTCGTGACCAAACGCGCTGATTGCCGGGGTGACCGGGCCAAGGTGATGTGGACACAGGTTGAGACCGGTTCAGCCGTCACATGGAAATACCCGTCCTGCATCCTGCGCGGCAATGAAAGCCAGGGAGAGTTCTACTCCATCGCCATCGCCAACAACGCCCAGCAGGCGGACACCGGCACGAAGATGGTACATCTTGGGAAGAACACGAAATCGCGGATTGTCTCGAAAGGGATTTCAGCGGGCAAGGCGCAGAACACTTATCGCGGCCTCGTCTCGATGCACCCGAAGGCCAAGGAAAGCCGCAACTACACCCAGTGTGACAGCTTGCTTATTGGCGACAAATGCGGGGCCCACACGGTTCCTTATATCGAGTGCAAGAACAACTCGTCACGGGTGGAGCATGAGGCGACGACGTCCAAAGTGGATGACGATCAGCTGTTCTATTGCCGCCAGCGTGGCATGGACGAAGAAGAGGCTGTCGCGCTTGTTGTAAATGGGTTCTGCAAAGAAGTGCTGCAGGAACTGCCGATGGAGTTTGCTGTTGAAGCGCAGAAACTGGTCGCCATCTCGCTGGAAGGGTCGGTTGGGTGATGAGCATTGAACCAGATTGCTCAATCGGTTTCGGCCGCAGTCAACCTTCTTTGGTGGTCTCAGGTAACGCAGCTAGAGCGCGCTCAAGGCGTTACAGCGTTAGTGATTTTCATTGGAATCTTCTTAGCGATAGTGGGCGTCGTTTATCATCAATCGGTGTTGGATTGGATGGGCGAAGCCAGTCAAAGTCTAGCCGATTGGACAGCACAGTAGTTCGGAGGGTGCAATAATGATCATCACCACAACCCAATCCATCGAAGGCCGCAAAATCACCGCCTACCACGGCGTCGTTGTCGGCGAAGCGATCATGGGCGCCAACGTCGTTCGCGATCTATTTGCAGGCATCACCGACATCATCGGCGGTCGCTCTGGCGCCTATGAGCAAAAGCTGGCCGACGCCCGCGAGGTCGCCTTTGAGGAACTGGAAGACCGCGCCGCTAAACTGGGCGCCGACGCTGTCGTCGGCGTCGATCTCGACTATGAAGTCGTTGGCGATAGCATGCTGATGGTTTCCGTCTCTGGCACCGCCGTTTCGATCGCGACCGTGTAATGATGCGGAGCCGCCATCCAATATTTGCGCCTCGAATGCGGTATTGCGTGATTTCCTGTAAAAGCGGGGAATTCGGATCATGAAACCTGATCTGAAATACATGATCTATGGCCCTGATCCAAAGCCTGTCTGGTTGCGACCAGCATATGTCGTAGTTGTTGGCGGTATTCTGGTGGCCCGGATTCAATTTGGGTTTGGCCTCCTTGAAGTGGTGGTTCTGGCAATACTCGGCACGTTTGCCGTTCATGGCCTTTGCGCCCTGTTGGGAAAGGACTGAAGCCATGGCTCAGGCCGCAATCTACGGCGCAGTGGTCGCCGCCGCCGTGTTCTTCATAGGCATCACAACTGGCATGGGCGGATCGCTCATCGCCGACCTCATCTTCTCTGCCCTTATGGGCGTTTTCGCCGCTGTGCTGTTCGCAGCCGTCAAGAAATATGCAAACCGGAGCCAGAACTAACATGCTCTCGATCAAGAACCTCCAGGTCAAACTGGAAGACGAAGATAAACAAATCCTCAAAGGCGTGAACCTTGAGATCGAACCCGGCAAGGTCCATGCCATCATGGGGCCAAATGGTTCCGGTAAGTCGACCTTGTCTTACGTTCTGTCCGGCAAAGGCGGTTACGAAGTCACGGCTGGCGGCGCCACCATGTTGGGCGACGATATCTTGGAGATGGAACCGGAAGAGCGCGCCGCTGCTGGTCTGTTCCTTGCTTTCCAGTACCCGGTCGAGATCCCCGGCGTCGGCAACATGACGTTCTTGCGGACCGCGCTGAACGCACAAAAGAAAGCGCGCGGCGAAGCTGAGTTGAATGCAGCTGAGTTCCTGAAACTCGTCCGCGCAAAAGCCAAAGACCTGAAGATTGACGCTGATATGCTGAAGCGTCCGGTCAATGTTGGCTTTTCGGGCGGTGAGAAAAAGCGCAATGAAATCCTGCAGATGGCGCTGCTGGAACCGAAGATGTGCATTCTTGATGAGACGGATTCTGGTCTCGACGTTGATGCAATGAAGCTTGTCTCAGAAGGCGTTAACGCGCTGCGTTCTGAAGGGCGCTCATTCCTTGTCATCACGCACTATCAGCGCCTGCTGGATCACATCAAGCCGGACTACGTGCACATCATGGCCGATGGTCGGATCATCGAAACCGGTGGACCGGAACTGGCGCTTGAGGTCGAAAACAACGGGTATGCCGATCTGCTTGCGAAGGTCGCATAATGGCCGCGCCCGTTAAAGACCCATCGCTGACCGACAGCATTCTTGCTCGCCATGCAGCGCCCGCCAAGGCATCACATTGGGCTGAGGCGACACGCAATGACGCCCGGGCCCGTTTGCTGGCGACCGGGGCGCCTGTGCGCCGTGACGAATATTGGCGCTATACCGATCCTGCGCCACTGACAGCGGATGAGGCCACTGATTGTCCGCCATTGGAGCCGGAAACCAGTCCAGTTTTTGATGATGTCGATGCGCTTCGCCTCGTGTTTGTCGATGGTGTTTTCGCCCCAGACCTGTCGGATGAAGCCGCGATGGATGGCGTGGAAATCCAGCCGCTAAGCGAAGCGCTTAATGCCGATATCCACTGGGCCAAAGACCTTTACGGCGCATTGGAAGCTGCCGGGCAGACACCGGTTGCGCGACCTCTTGCGGCGTTGAATACTGCAGTTGCGGCTGATGGCTTTGTCATCCGCGCAACAGGAATTGCGCCTAAACCTGTCCATCTAAGATACCTTCATCGCGAAGACCGGTCTGATGTCGTAATCCGTCATCTCGTGCGGGTGGAAGAAGGCGCCTCGGTCACTATCCTGGAAAACGGCCAAGCCGCATCGCGTTTCAACAAGGTGATGGAGATTGACGTCGCCAATAATGGCGCGTGCCATCATATCCGTGCACAGGGCAGGGACCATGATCGTCTTGCGGCCACGCATTTGTTTGCGCGGCTCGGCACGGAAAGCAATTTCAAAAGCTTCACGCTGACCGTGAATGGCCGTCTCACGCGCAACGAGGCTGTTATTGAGTTCACTGGCGACGATGCAGTTGGCCATATTGCAGGCTGCTGCATCGGCGATGGAACGTTCCATCACGATGACACCGTTTTCGTCACCCATGGTTCGCTGAACTGCGAAAGCCGTCAGGTGTTCAAAAAAGTGCTGAAGAACGGCGCCACAGGCGTGTTTCAGGGCAAAATTCTTGTGAAAGAAGGCGCTCAGAAAACCGATGGCTATCAGATCAGCCAAGCCCTCCTCTTGGACGAAGACAGCGAGTTCAACGCCAAGCCAGAGCTTGAGATCTACGCCGATGACGTCGCCTGTTCGCACGGGTCGACCTGTGGTGCGGTAGATGAGACGGCTCTTTTCTATCTCCGCTCGCGTGGTGTACCGCTGAAAGAGGCGCAGGACATGATGGTCCTCGCCTTTGTTGATGAAGCGGTTCAGGAAATTGAGGACGATCAGATCGCTGATGAAATCCGGTCCCGCATTGGGCAGTGGTTGGAGCGTCGCAGCACCTGATGGTGCAGCCGGTCTCTTTGGTGTCGCGCGTGGTAGGGGCCTACCGCGCGCCGGCCACATCTTATGATCTGGAAAAATCATTCGGTCTGACCGAACGTCGCCTGATCGCCTATGCGTTTGGCGCCAGCCTCTTTTTGACGCTTGGTCGGGTTATGGCCGAAAGCATTCGACCAGAGCTGGCGGCAGGTGCAGATCGGACTGCGTGGTTCGCCGCAACTATCCTGATCGGGTTTTCCTTCGGCATTCTGGCGCTCTATGGCATGGCCGCCTTGATCCGCATCATCAGCCGTTTGTTCGGTGGGCAGGGGGGCTGGGCGGAAACACGGTTGGCGCTTTTCTGGTCGGGTCTTGCCGCAGGGCCGCTGATTGCGCTTGGCCATGTTGCAGGCGCAATAATTGACGGAAGCAACCTTGGCGCGTTTATCGGCGGGGCGATGTGGGCTGCCCTGTTCGCCCCAATGTTGGCAGCGGCACACGGCTTTTCTGCCTGGAAGATTGCAGCATTTTTAGTGTTGTTATGTGCCGTTCTGCTCTCTATCCCGAAATTGGGCTAAGTAAATGCGGACGGGCCGGGCGCGATGGCCTATGGTCTGCGTCAGTATTGAGTGTGAGTGGTTGTGATGGTTCAAGAAGATAAAGATGGTGCAGATCGCTTTGCGGATCGCAAATATCTGCTGGATGACATTTTGGATGATGATCCTGACCTTCAGTCTGGGCGCACGTATTTGGACCGCATTCTTGACGCCTATGTCGATATGCGGTCATCGACCCGGTCATTCATAGAAACCAAACCATCTGAAGCGCGGCTTCTGTTTCTGACGTTATTTTCTTTCTTGCCAGATCAATCTCTATGGTGGTCGCTCCGCCAGTTGAGATACAAACGGGCCTGCCTGCCTACGTCAGTTTTGGCGTTGTTGTCGCTTTCCTTATCCGAACCTCGCTGTTCTATGTGATCGCAGTTTTGGCAAAATCCGCCTCTTACCCGTTTGGGGGACGCGGCAGTTGGTACGACACCCGATGCGCCGTTTTCTGGGCTGCGCTTGTTTCAGCACCCATCGAAATGATCGGCGCCATTCTGACTGTTGTTGTTGTCTATCTGCGCCCAAGCGTGCCGATGCTCGACAGCGAATGGCTGATAGAAACGCCCTACTTCATCGGCCCTATCGCGTTTGGTTTTTTCCTCGCCGCAGGGGTCGCCGAGGCGCAGGGTTTCCGCTACACCTACCGCGTCATGGCGGCCCTCGCGATCATAGGGATCGGGCTTATTGCAATAGCCGCCACTTTGGGAGGCGTGCTGGCAGGTTGATGCTTCAGGAATTGGTGAAAAGCATAGTCGACAGCTTTGTCGCGCCACGTGCGTCTGCGCGTCGTGTGATCGACAATGTGTCGGACTTTCAAGGCGTTGCAGTCATCTTTGGCCTCAGCTTTACGCTGAGCGCGATTGTTATCCTGCTGAAAACAGCATTCGGCGCCGAAGCCGCCGCTGATTTTAATGCGATGGGTGGGGCATTCCCTTTCATCATCAGCAATCTGATCTTCAGCGCGGTCGCGTTCGCCTTTCTCTGTGGCGTGATCTATGGCGTTGGCCGTCTGTTTGGTGGCGTAGGCACTCCGCTAGAGATTGCCGCAGCGATCGCATGGCACAGTTTGATCACCGTTGTGTTTTCGCCCTTCCTGTCACTGTCGTCTCTGACGGCAGACGGTGGGGCGTCGATTATGCCGGTTTTCATCATGCTTTTCATCGCCTGGCTGCTGGCGAACTTCACGGCAGAAGCGCATCAATTCAAAAGCGTGTGGAAAGTCGCCGCAGTCATGGTCGGATTGCTGTTTATTCCGGCTTTCCTGATGACGCTCGCCGGTCTTAGCGCTATGTAAGCCTTTATGACCAATTTTGATGTACACGCCATCCGCCAAGACTTTCCCATCCTGTCCCGTGAGGTTCGGGGAAAGCCGCTTGTCTATCTCGACAATGGATCTTCTGCGCAAAAACCGCAGGTCGTTATTGATGCTGTGACCAAGGCCTATTCTGAGGAATACGCCAACGTTCACAGGGGTCTGCATTTCCTGTCAAACCTCGCGACAGACAATTACGAAGGCGTTCGGGGAAAGATCGCGCGGTTCCTGGGCGCAAAGGATGAGAATGAGATCATCTATTCGACAGGTTCTACTTTCGGTCTGAACATGGTCGCCTCAAGCTGGTTGGCCCCGCGTATTGAAGCCGGCGATGAGATTATCCTGACGGTGATGGAGCATCACGCCAACATCGTTCCCTGGCATTTCCTTCGTGAACGCCAGGGCGCAGTACTGAAATGGATCGATATTGAACCCGATGGCTCGCTCGACCCGCAAAAGGTGATCGATGCGATAGGGCCGAAAACCAAAATGATCGCCGTCAGCCACATGTCGAATGTGACGGGCGCTATCGTTGATATCAAAACCATCGCTACAGCCGCGCGCGAAAAGGGCGTTGCTGTCTGCGTTGACGGCAGTCAGTCCGCCGTCCACATGCCTGTCGATGTTGTTGATCTTGGCGTCGAATTCTTTGCGATCACTGGCCACAAACTTTATGGCCCATCTGGCTGCGGTGCGACCTATATCAAGAAGGAGCGCCTTGCCGAAATGCGCCCCTTTATGGGCGGCGGCGACATGATCCGCGACGTTGGCAAGGATGTCATAACCTATAACGACCCGCCGCATCTGTTAGAGGCTGGCACACCAAACATTGTTCAGATGATCGGGCTGGGCGCAGCAATCGACTATATGGAAGGCATCGGCTGGGATGCGATCACTGCGCACGAAGCTGACCTGACCGCATATGCGGGCGAACGGCTGCGCGGTGCGAACTGGCTTAACCTGTACGGTGAAGCGCCGGGGAAAGGCGCGATATATTCGTTCACCATGAACGGCTCAGCCCACCCGCATGACATTTCAACCATCATCGACCAAAGGGGCGTTGCGGTCCGCGCCGGACATCACTGCGCCCAACCCCTGATGGAGCATTTTGGCGTTTCGGCCACATGCCGCGCTTCATTCGGCCTCTATAACACCAGAGAAGAAGTCGATGTTCTTATGGATGCACTTGAGCTGTGCCATGAGTTAATGGGGTAAAGCGGGAACAAATTAGGGCGGTGAACATTCCACCTTATTGCTTTCAATAGCTTAGGCCTACTTTCACATGTGAAAGGTTTGGGTCGTTAGGTGATGACCTGCTCTCGCTTGCCCTGTTACGTACCTAATCGGATGGATATGGTCGTGGCGATCCCAAGCCCAAAAAGATCAGCATTCGGCGCCTATTTGGCTGGCGATAGGATTGAAACACCCAGCGCGCCGGCTTCAATATCCTCTCGGTTCATCGACATCGAAATATACTCGCCAGCCTGCCACAGCTCAGCCAGGTCATCATAATGCCGTGACAGGATGTGGCCGCTTTGACCCGTCGAGATGACAAAGACTGACCTGTCCAGATCAGCAAAGTCATAGACTGCCCTGAACCCTGCGCCATGAATGTTCTGATAAGGGTTCGCCCCACGCCCGGCGGTCTTTGCCCGTAAAAGGGTGTAATCGCCGCCAGATGTCTCATGCTCGATATTGACGAAAAGATCGAACGGCCACTGACGACCAAGGGGTGTGTGTTTCTGGACTGCACGATGCGCTTCGCCCCAACGCCATGAAGTAAACTCTTCCCCATAGGCCTCAGACAGCTCATCGAGGGCGTCATCCAGCGCTAGTTTTGATATCTCAGCGCAGCCTTCCACACGGACGGATTTGTTATTGTCGCACCAGCTGGCGGCGCCATCGACGTCGTGCAGCACCCGTTCCATGAAGAGGGGGCGAAGGCCTTCGATCTCAGAAAACATCTCACCCAGCTCATCAGCAGCAACCCGGCGAGTAAGCGCGCGCATCCAGGCCGTAAAGATCAGCGGTTCTGGCGCATGTTCTGACATCTCGCCATTCCATTCCCCCATCATCTCAAGCGCCGCCTCGCGGCGGTCTCCGCGTGGATCGCCAACCGCTTCGTCCCGCGCCCACCAAAGATCCCGGGCGGCGAGGGGGAGAACGGATCGCGCCATTTCGCTCACCGCATCGTTCTGCAGTTCGATGAAACTTTCACGTGTGTGAAATTCCCGTCCATTTAACCGCTGCTCAATCCGCCGCATGCGATAGGGCGCTGCCCAGTCAAACGAGATATGGTTGGGGAAGGGGGCGTTTGTCACGCGGTTGTTGGCATTAGCGACGATGCCAGATCTGGGGCGGATGGATCGTGGAGTCTCCCACGTTTCTATCAGGCCATTCCAGTCGTTTTCAGGAACCCAGCCAAGCGATGGTATGCGCCCCTGTGAGCGGCTATCCGACTGCCTTCGCGGCGCCTGACCCGCCAACACGATGCCGACACCGCTTTGGTCCGCCATGATGACGTTAACGGCGGGGGCCAGGGCGTTGACCGTAGCTTCAACCGCATCATCAATTGAATTGGCGCGCATGTTTCGAAGAAGGTATTCAAGGACCCGGTCTTCGGCGGTCAATGCGGTCCAGGACAGCGCCGCCACATGGCCCTCAGGCGTCACAGCGCCAACATCATAGACCTTTGGCGGCAACACGGGGCCGTGCCGCGTCCAGCGTAAAGTGACTTCACGCGGTTCTTCGCCGTTGATGCGGATCGTTTCACTACGGGACTGGATTTCAGCCCATCCATCTGGCGTAAGGTACTGATCCGGATTGTCTGGGTTCAACTTTTCGATGAACAGATCCTGATCATCCATCTGCGCCGCAGTGACGCCCCAGCCATAAGCACGGTTTCGACCAATGAACACCGCAGGCAAGCCTGGAACGGTCGCGCCGATCACGCCTTTGTCCTGAAACTTGATATGCGCAAGCATCCAGATGCTTGGCGCATCAAGCCATAGGTGAGGGTCAGTCGCTAACAGCGGCGCCCCAGCCGTTGCCCTATCGGCTGAAACCGCCCAGGCATTGGATGCGCCAGCAAAGTCAGCGCGTGGGAAGAACATGCGTTCAAACATGTCGACATCGGCCCGGCGTTCTGGTTCAGGAAAGCCTAAATCGCGATATGCTTTGGTGAACGCAGGTAGGGCCATTACGCCGTCATCGGGATATGTTGGAAAAACATCCTGAACTTTTTCAGGGGACAGCTGCCGCAGAAGTTTTGCCCGCCTGACTTCAAGCTCCGCTGAGTTTGTGAGGCGTAGCGCCAGCACCTTAAGGATCGCCAGACTGTCTGATGGCGTCCAAGGGGCCAGACCTTCGCCGAACATAAAAAACTCAGGCGCGCCACGTCCCAACGCCTGGCGGTTCACTTCTCTGATCCATTCGTTCACGCCTTCGGAGTAGGCCTCAAGCGCAGCAGTAGTTTCGGCTGACTGGTATCGCAGTGACTTCTGCGCAAGGCCATGAAGGTCCAGCGCCCGCATTTGATGATCGATGTTGAAAGCTGCGGCGCCAAACAGTTCAGAAAGACGGCCCTGAGCGCCGCGTCTTGTCAGTTCCATCTGCCAGAGACGTTCCTGTGCGTGGGCGACGCCTAATGCGAAGTAGGCGTCGTTGTCCGTCGAGGCATAGATATGGGGCACCGCATTGGCGTCGCGGATAATCTCTACTTCCCCTTCAAGCCCTGTCATCGTGAAACTGGCGCCAAAGTCGGCTTGCGATCTGCCCATCAGGTAATATGCCAGCACAAGGCCACCGGCGACGAGCACGGTTAGGGCAAGGAACGCCCAAGATAGTAACTGAAAAATTGTCCTCACGCCGCGACGCCTCCGATATTCAAACGCGCGCCCTTGACCGATGGGATCAGCGACGACAGTTTGCGGGCAACTTAAGGCCAAAACCTGATGGAGGAAACATGGCGAAGACGGCATTTATCGGACTGGGCGTCATGGGATATCCGATGGCAGGACATATGGCCAAGGCTGGCCATGAAGTGACGGTCTATAACCGGACTTTTTCGAAAGCTGAGGCTTGGGCGGCGGAACATGGCGGTTCCGCTGTGAAAATGCCGGCTGAAGCGGCTGCAGGCGCTGAGTTTGTGATGTGCTGCGTTGGCAACGACGATGACCTGCGCAGTGTAACGACTGCCGCTGGCGGCGCCTTCGAGCGCATGGCTGATGGCGCCGTTTTTGTTGACCACACCACTGCTTCGGCGGACGTGGCGCGGGAACTCGCAGCGGCAGCCAGCAATTTTGGCTTTGTCGATGCGCCAGTATCTGGCGGACAAGCAGGCGCAGAGAATGGCGTGCTCACCGTGATGTGCGGTGGCGATCAGGCGACCTATGACAAGGCGGCGCCGGTGATGGACGCTTACTCTCGGTCGCATCGCCTTATGGGCGAAGTCGGGGCTGGGCAGCTGACCAAGATGGTCAATCAGATCTGCATCGCGGGCTTGCTGCAGGGTCTGTCCGAAGGCGTGAACTTCGCGAAGAACGCTGGGTTGAATGTGCCTGATGTAATTGACGTGATCTCAAAAGGCGCTGCAGGGTCGTGGCAGATGGAGAACCGGGCCGTGACGATGGGCGAAGACAAATTCGATTTTGGTTTCGCAGTGGATTGGATGCGCAAAGATCTAGGCATCTGCCTTGAAGAAGCGAATAACAACAAGGCCCGCCTGCCGATGACCGCGATGATTGACCAGTTCTATGCCGAGGTTCAGGATATGGGCGGTGGCCGCTGGGATACGTCTTCCCTGATGAAACGTCTGACCCGCTGATGGAGTTTAGTCGCGACATCAAGATTGCGCCGTCTATCCTGGCGGCGGATTTCGCGGCCTTGGGCCAGGAAGTCCGCGATGTTGAAGACAACGGGGCTGACTGGATTCATGTCGATGTGATGGATGGGCATTTTGTGCCCAACATCTCACTCGGCCCTGCGATCTGCGCCGCTATTCGACCTCACATCAAAACTGTGATGGATGTGCATCTGATGATCTCACCCGCTGATCAGTATCTTGAGGCGTTCGCGAAAGCGGGCGCTGATGTACTGACAGTGCATGCTGAAGCGGGCCCGCATTTGCATCGTTCGCTGCAGTACATCCGCGATTTGGGACCAAAGGTCGGCGTCGCACTGAACCCGGCGACGCCTGCTGACGTGCTGGAGCATGTGATTGATGAGATTGATCTGGTCTGCGTGATGACGGTCAATCCCGGGTTTGGCGGACAAAGCTTTCTTCCCATGATGGACAAAGTACGTCGCCTTTGCGAGATGATCGGCGACCGGCCTGTACATATCGAAATTGATGGCGGTGTGACGCCTGAGACAGCGCCTTTGGTCGCGGCTGCGGGGGCTGATGTTCTGGTGGCTGGATCGGCCGTCTACAAAGGTGCGGATGCGGCTGAGTATGGACGATTGATCAAAGAGATCAGATCGGCGGCAGAGCGTGAAACCTAACTAGGGTTTCACGCGTGAAACTATCTCTATCCACCTGAATAATAACTAGATTAATGTTTTGTTAGTTCATTGAATCACGACTAATTTACGCGTGGCGGCCGCGGCCCGCAGGAATGCTGAGTGGGCCTGAAGGGGCGTCAAACTGGCATTCACGTTTCTCGTATGAGCCTGAGAATTGGTTAGGCCTAAGGGCTTCTCATCAAAATGTCGCGTCCGGCTATCTATGTCGGGCAAGCCACGTGCTTATCCCTACCTTCATTCTCTTGATGGCGCAAAATATAGCCAGTAACCTAGAGTCCGGAGGAAAAGGTATGCTCGGCGCGCAAAGATTGGACTGGGAAGACATCAAGGCGTTTGTCGCCGTCGCCGAATCCGGGACAGTCCGACGGGCTGCTCGCCAGTTGGGGGTTCATCATTCGACATTGAGCCGCCGTATCGAAAATCTGGAACATTTGTTAGACGCTAAACTATTCGACCGGCAGCCAGAAGGGTTTGTTCTTACCGCCTCGGGGGAAAGGCTGGCCGCAACGGCGCGGGAATGCATTCGCAACCTGACAGATGCGGAAAGGTTCATCTTTGGTCAGGACAAAGAACTAAGCGGAGATATCAGGGTGACGCTGCCGCCTGCGATTGCGACCCAGGTGATTGGTCCATGACTATCTGAATTTGCGGAACGTTTTCCGAGTATCGAGATCAATATGGTCACTACGACAAATGTGCTCGACATCTCGCGCAGAGAGGCGGATATCGCAATTTGTATCGACAACAATCCGCCTGATACGTTGGTTGGAAAGCCATTATTCCCCTATTATCAAACGGCTTACGCCAGCGAAGGTTATCTTGCGTCGCATAACGTTGAGAGAGCGCCGCAGGATGCTCGGCTACTTGCATGGCGGCGCTTTGATGACAGATTTCCACCTTGGACGAAGAGCCTTGGCTTTGGCGATGTTCCACTTTGGGGATATTTTCCCGATCCGGCATTGCAGGTAGCGGCTGCAAAAGGGGGGCTCGGAATCGCCATTCTGCCTTGAGTCCTAGGTGACGCTGAGCCGGGGCTTGTCAGAGCGTCAGCGCTAAAGCCTACCAAGGCGTGGGAAATCTGGCTGTTGACCCATAGCGACCTTCGAAAGACAGCCAGGATCAGGGCATTCATGGACTATGCGGAATCGGTGATGCGCAAGGCCAAGACGCAGTTTCAGGGTGATCTCTGGCAAGGGCTTTGATCTGTTAGCTCACAAAATCGACGAATTTCAAATGGCTAAAATATGCACCACTTAGTTGCAACATTTCCAAATGACATCGCATTCGTTTCTACCCAGATATCGACTGGCCGTTGATGACGAACCTATTCCCGGACTGTCAGGAGAAATCTTATGGATATTCCCTACACAGCAGCGACCGTCGGTGCTGTTCTACTTATCATGCAGCTTGTCTTCATGATGAGTACAGGAACTCATCGTGGAAAGAAGATGATCGGCGTCGGCGTTGGTGAGGATAAGGACCTTGAGCGCAAAATGCGGCGCCACGGAAATTTGATCGAGAATGCAGCCATCTTTATCGTTGTTTTAGCATTGACTGAGGGCATCCTGGGTGGCGGCGTTGTGGTCAATGCTTTTGGCGCACTTTTCGTCCTTGCGCGTTTTAGCCATGCAGCAGCCTTTTCATTGCTCGAAGGGTCGCATGGCGTAGAGGGCGGATCGAAACTTTATCTTCGCCTTCGAATGGCCGGGGCCTTGGGCACAAGTCTCTGCGGAATTGGACTGAGCCTGTATCTGCTTTTCAGCCTCTATGTCTAAAGCTGCGCAGCGGATCTGACTGGTGAGATGCCGACCAATTCAATGTAACCCCCCCCTTATTGGGGGAGGCGTGCTTAAACATGGCCTCACAGAAAGTTTAGTTTCTAGCGAGAAATCTGCGTGTATTTAGCGCCTTCAAGGGATGCGCCGACCAGCAAACCGTCTTGAGCGAAGATCACCAGAATGACCGGGCTTTCAAGCGATGTCGTGTCCAGATTTACTGATGCACCGTCGCCCGGAACGGTAAATTCGGCGTCTGCGCCAAGCTCCCACCCCGATGCGTTCTTGAAGTTATCAAGCGCGCTTTGCGTCATGAAAAAGAGGGCATGTGAGGTTTTCTGGACGCCGATTTGATAACCGATTGATGCAGCTGCGACGCTGTAATAGCTGTCGATTGCGCCGCCAACTTTTAGTGCGCCTTCGCCATATGATCCACCAACAATGAAACCGCCTTTGACAACATCCGGCATGATCAGAACGCCGCGTGCCTTGGCGGCCAGCTCTTTGGAACTTGGGATGGTCTGGTACAGCGTAGATTCAGCGAATGTAACGTTATCCTGAATTTCGCCTGCGCTATCGGCCTGGGCCGTGCCTGCGGCGACCATTGGAACGGCGAGAGAGGCTGCGAAAAGGGCTCTGCGGGTAAGACTGCTCATTATTGTCTCCTTTGTTTTGATCGCTATTTGACTATGAATATAGGCGACTACTGTTTGGACTGCGAGGAGAAGGGCATGCAAGCTCACGAAATTGAGGCTTCTGTGAACGTTCTTGGCGAAGAGTTGAAGCCTTGCTCGTTGGATCCGGTGACTGGATTCTTTCGGAATGGCTTTTGCGACACAAG
The DNA here is from genome assembly GCA_938092015.1 of uncultured Paracoccaceae bacterium. Classification (GTDB taxonomy): domain Bacteria; phylum Pseudomonadota; class Alphaproteobacteria; order Rhodobacterales; family Rhodobacteraceae; genus Pikeienuella. The sequence goes on along the minus strand of CALKOT010000052.1, from coordinate 73,130 downwards.
CGACCAAGATCACGGATCGCACACGCTTTGCGCTGTTATGACGGCAGAGTTCCTCGAATTTTCAAAGTCATGCGGGAATGATTTGTCGACGCCACGGCCTGAATTCGGGTTTTCGGGCCTCAAACCGGGCGATCAATGGTGCTTATGCGCCGCACGTTGGGGCGAAGCGTTCGAAGCGGGTAAGGCGCCAAAGGTGCGCCTGTCATCGACCCATCTAAAAGCGCTTGATGTTGTACGGTTGGAAGATCTCAGGTCACAGTCGGCTGATCTGAACTAACATCGACAGGCGGTTCTGGCGGACCCTGATAGGTCATGACCAGAATGGTGGTGTCATCAATAGGTTCGCCGCCAGCAAGGTGGTCTTTGATGCGCTGATCCAGCAGATGCAAAATGGCTTCTGCGCCATCTTTCGATGCATCACTGGCGGCGGACTGCGCGCGTTCTTATCCAAATTCGATGTTTCCGGTTGGCGGCGCATTGTTGTCGGTCGGTTCCGGTGCCTCGGTTACGCCATCGGTGAACATGATCACGCTGTCTCCGGCGTTCAGTTTCAGTTTCGCCGTGACGAATGTTGGTTTATCCAACCAGCCAAACGGCGCTACAGACGGGATGTCCAGTTCACGTATTTCGCCATCTTTTGTCACCACGATAGGCGTATCAGCGCCAGCGGTGGCAAATTCCGCTTCGCCGGTTGCAACGTCGAGACGGGTTGCAACCAGCGTGACGAAGCCGCCTTGGTCCGTCAGCCAATGGGTGGGCGCCAGACGCAGGAATTCTTTGGAAATTTCCATGAACGCATCACCCAATGGCCTGTCGGTGCGGTTGGTCACTGATCCGGCGATAGCCTTAGAGATAACGCTGACGAGCGACGCATGCACATCCTTGCCCATGACATCGCCAACAGCGCCAAACAGACGGCCATCGGAAAGGCGCAGCAATTCAAAGAAATCGCCGCCAACTTCTTTGGACGAACGACAGATGGAGGCGGTATCAACGCCGTATTCGGTCAGGTCGACCTCAAACGGCAGGGACCCGATCTGCATTTCATGCAAGACGCCCATGCGGGAGGCCTGATCAATCGCCTCTTCCTTAGCATCCGCGAGATCACGGCGCATCGAGGACACCCGGCCCAGCAACACTGGTAACCCTGCGAGTAAAGCTGCGCCAGCAGGTAGGGAAGGGAAAATGATTTCAGCCCGGTATTCAAAGGCGTACCAGCTGAAAACGAAGGGCAGGGCGACAAAGATCGTCACGACGATTGTCAGCACGGCAACTGAACCTGGGCCAAAGCGCAGGATCGCAAGAAGGATCATCAAACCCGCGAAGGATAACGCCGCCGTTTCATACCAAACAGGTTTGTCCAGTGCGCGTCCCATGAGAATGTTGTCCGCCGACAATGCCTGAATGACGACACCCGGCGTTCCCCCAACGCTGCCGAGCGGCGTACCATGTCTGTCGGTATCCCCGATCCGCGTCATCCCGACCATCACATGCTTGCCCTCAAGGCGGGCTATGACGTCAGGCTCAAAACTCATCACATCCAGAGCTGAAGCGACGCTGTTGAATGGCGCTCACCGCCTCCGTAATGGGTGGTGAGCGCGGGAAGCGCCCCATAGTCGAGCCAGAAGCTGAATTTCGTGGTGAGGGGCGTAGGCGGCGGCGCCTGTCCTTCGGTGCGGGCCCAGGGCAGGCGGAACCCTTCCCATCGATCGACATTGGTGGTGATGTCGGCAGGATTAAGCGCAAGGGTGGAGCAGGCGCCATTATTCCCGGCGCAGGCGATCAATGTTGCGACGGGAAAGGCGGCGGTGAAAAACTCTAGCGCATCACCGGTATTAGGATCTATCAATTGCTGCCCCACCAAGGCACGGCTGCGACGCACAATGCCATCAAGTTCATGATCGGCCGCAGCGACCGCGTCTTGCGCTACATCCCAGTACATGCTTTGCGGATAGAGAAGACATTTAATAAAATACGCCTCCATCGCGTCGCTGTTGACGACCGCTGGGTTCATGCAATTGGAATTGTCTGCATCTGGAACAATATCGCCTCGAACGCCACCAGCCACCGCAAGAGCGGACGGTACCCGGGCAAGCGCAGCTACAAGCTCTGCGTCCGGATCGATCTGCAATAGCCCCTGCGCTTAAGCGACATTGTGTTTGAAGACATTGAAAAGGCGGCCTTGGGAATAGACACCCGGTTCAGACAACAGAATATCGAGTGATACGGATTTCGGGTTGGCGTCTGCAATGGCGTTCACAAGTTCCGCCAGGTCCTGGCGTCCCCAGGGCCAGCGCCCGATTTCCCGGATAGAGGCTGCATCAATCCCAACGACGACAACTTCACCACTTGGTTCATCGGGACCGCTGAGACGCTGCCAGCGATCGATGACCGACGTGTCAATCTGATAGCTTGCTTGGCGGAAGGTGGCGCTTTCCTGTGCAAGCAGTACGAAAGCGGCGACCAGTCCTGCGCCGATCAACCGTCAGAGAAATCCGACATGAAACCCGTTGCGACCCAGTAATGCATCAAAAACCATGGGTGCGCGCCTTCCGCCTGAAACCACCTTGAAAGCAGTCTAACGCGGTCGCATCGCTGCGTCATCCATGTTCGGATGACAATCGCGACGCCGCCTTTTCACCGCGTTTTCGGGCGTTCGATCAGCGTCGGATAGTTGCTTGATAGCGTTTAGTTCTTGGCGAGGTGCCGTCCGACGATACGGAACCATTCGCCGCTGATTTTCAGTTCAATCAGCCCCTTGTTCATCGTTGCGAGGGCATCATCAGAACCAGGCTTTTCATTGGGCGCAACAGCGTGGATTGTCTGGAGAAGGCCGAGGTTAGGCAACTCTTCAATCTCTTCAAAAAGCCCGAGTTCGGCTAACAGGTTTTCGGTTTCAAAAGCTTCACCGCTGACAGCGTCGACTTCTCCGTCTTTCAGTATCATCAGGCATTCAATCAGGGTTTCAGGGCGCACGAACGTTGCGTTGCCTTCCGTCAATCCGTTGAACGCGAGGTCCAGCATGGATGAGCCTGACGGGCGACAAATGCGAGATTCGCTGAAATCGAGGAACGTCGTGCGCGATTGTGAATATTCGCCGATAGGGACAAAAAATCCGTAGACGAATTCGTAGAATGGCTCTAAAAAAGAGAAGTTTTTGCACAACCAGGCGTCTTTAGGGGACATCTCTTCCAATAGCGCCATCTGCTCACACGCAGGGCGGAACCATGGAAAGCCAAGGTCAAAAGATCTGTCGATCAGCAAATCTTGCAGGTGCGAATCCCGATCATCAATGAAAACGATGCGAGATGCTTCCTTAATGCCAAGCTTCTCAAGTGAGCGGTTGGCAAGTTCGGTGGCCATGCCACCGACGCGTGGTGACTTGTCAGCAAATGGGGGAAGTCCGGAAGCGGTAAGAAGCTTTAAGCGATCTACAGCCGGGGTCAGCGCCGGTGCGGCTGTTGCGATGACTGCTTGGGGCGAAGGTTCCTGCGGAGGTTTAGTTTCTTCGACAACTACCGGCGTGGCGACCTCAGCCTCTTCAGCGTTGGTCAACTCAGTTAGGGCCTCTTCGGCATTGGCCTGTTCAGCTTGAGCCTCTTCGGCGTTGGCCTGTTCGGTTTGTGCCTCTTCAGCGTTAGTCTGTTCAGCGATCACCTGATCGAATTGCGGCGCAATCCCGTTTGCGCGAGGTATCATCAGCAACTCGCCAATGGGCAAATTGATCGGATCCTTCAAGACACCGATATTGCGGGAAAAGATCAACAGGTAGTTAGAGTTGCCGTAAGCTAACTGCGCAATCTTTCTTAGCGTGTCGTCCGGCTGGATTTTGTAAAATACGGTGCAGGCAGCATCTTATGCATGAGCAATCTTGGGTGCGCCTGCCAGCGCTGCTACAGCAAGGATAGAAGCTGCTTTGAGTAAAGACGCTACTCTCATGATACACCTCATACGCACCAGCGGGCACCCAGCCCGCTTCCCCATTTAACACCTGTAGGTTGTCAGGGTGATCAGAGGGGCTGTCAAGAGTAGTATCCGGAAATCAGGCGAAATAGCGAGGTATTCTTGGATATTGGTCGAGAATTTGTTGATTTTGAGCCTGTTATCCAGGCTCGCAAATCAGTTGCATTCCTTCGGCGCCAATCACGACAAGACTGTCACCTTTCTGGATTTGGCCGATGGCAAGACGTGCACGCCAGCGTACATCGTCAATCACGACCAGACCTTCGTCATTCTCGAAATCTGAAAGCGCTTTGCCTTTGCGGCCGATAAGTTGTTCGGACCTACGGTTCAGGCCAGGCGTATCGCTGGGCGTTTGGCGAACTTTGCTCAAAACAAAACGGCCAGCCAAAGTATAAAGGATAGAAAGAACTGCAAAGGCGACCACTTGTTCCTGACCGCCAAGTGGAAAGGCGACCATAGCCAAACCAACCGTCAGGGCGGCCAAAGCGATCCAGATCAGGAAGTAGGTGAACGTCAGTATTTCGACCGCGCCAAGCGCGATGGCGAGCGCGATCCACCACCAAGCAGAAGCGCCATCGAGGACGGAAAAGAAGTAAAATTCTGTCATATCAGCTCCCTTTCTTGGACATTGCTTCTTTCGCCAGTTCACCAATACCGGCGATTGAGCCGATAAGTGAACCAGCTTCCAGCGGAACCATTATGGTCTTGGCATTTGGTGCAGCTGCAATGTCGCGCAGCGCTTCGGTGTATTTCTGGGCGACAAAATAGTTCACGGCTTGCACATCGCCTTCTGCGATAGCGACAGACACCATGGCCGTCGCCTTGGCCTCAGCCTCACCTGCACGTTCGCGGGCTTCAGCGTCCAGAAACGCAGCTTCGCGGCGCCCTTCAGCCTCACGCACCTGGCTTTCCTTAACGCCTTCCGCTTTCAGAATAGCTGATTGCTTCTCGCCTTCTGCCTGCAGAATTTCAGCGCGTTTTTCACGCTCTGCTTTCATCTGCTTGCCCATCGCATCGATGATATCGCGCGGCGGGGCGAGGTCTTTGATCTCAACGCGGGTAACTTTGATGCCCCAAGGGTTAGAGGCCTGATCAATCACATCCAGTAGTTTGCCATTGATCAGATCTCTGTTTGAGAGAACCTCATCGAGGTCCATCGCGCCAATCACTGTACGGATGTTGGTTTGGGAAAGGTTGTCCAAGGCCCGCTCCATATTCCGCACTTCGTATGTGGCGGCTGAGGCGTCTACGACCTGATAGAAAGCAATCGCATCGGCCTGAACCATTGCGTTGTCTTTGGTGATGACTTCCTGACTGCCGATATCCAGCACGGTTTCCATCATGTTAACCTTAGCGCCGATTTGATCGACCAAGGGAATGATGAAGCGCAGGCCTGGTGACAGGGTGTGCGTGTATCGCCCAAATCTCTCAACCGTCCATTCTTCGCCTTGTGGAACAGAACGTACTGCGCGGCTGACGACGATGATCGCAAATACGACGAGCACGATGACGAAGATGTTGGCAGCGAGAAAATCCATGGGATTCCTTTCGGTTATTATTATGTGAGCGCTTTCCCACGCTATATATAGGGACTATATCGGGAATTTGAAGCGCTTATAGGGGATCAGCATGGGCTGGAACGTATATCTATCAGGTGAAATCCACACGGATTGGCGCCAGGAAATCATGGACGGCGCAGCAAAACTGGACTTGCCGGTTAGCTTTTCGGCGCCAGTCACAGATCATGGAGCATCAGACGATTGCGGCGTCGCGATCATGGGGGCTGAGGACCAGAAATTCTGGCATGATCACAAAGGCGCCAAACTGAACGCGGTACGGACCCGGACGCTGATTGAAAAGGCGGATATTGTCGTCGTGCGCTTTGGTGAGAAGTACAAACAATGGAATGCGGCGTTTGACGCTGGCATGGCGGCGGCGCTGGGAAAGTCGCTGATTGTGCTGCATGGGCCAGATCATCAACATGCACTGAAAGAAGTGGATGCTGCAGCGCTGGCGGTGGCTGAACAGCCCGAACAGGTTGTGCAGATGTTCGACTATGTAATCAACAGTCGTTTGCCGTAAGGACTGGTTTCAGGCGGCTAACTTTCCGCCTGAGCGATCTTCAGAATGGCGTCTAGGTCAAGCTGCGCCTCCAGATGATCGGCAAGGGCGTTGAGTGTCATATCGACGCCAGCTTCATAACTGTAGGCCCTGCCCGATCCGCCAAGCGACTTCAGGAACGCCGCACGGAAACCGTCTGCAGCGAACAGGCCATGGACATAGGCCGCCATGACCTGACCATTGGCCGACAGTGCGCCTTCGGGCCTTCCGGCGATGTCCAGGAACGGCCGGTCACAATCAGGGCCGGTCGTCTCGCCTATGTGGATTTCGTAGCCTTCGATCGCCTCATCGGTGGCGAGATGCCGGCCTGTGACGCTGGCGAGACGCTTTTTGGGCGTCATCAAAGTATCGACGTTGAGAAGCGCGAGGCCTTCGTCCTTGCCTGCTGGTCCTTCAATTCCGTCTGGGTCGTCGATGGTATTGCCCAACATCTGGTAGCCACCGCAAAGGCCAAGGATCTTGCCGCCGCGCCGTAGATGCGCGTTTAGGTCAATGTCCCAGCCCTGCTCACGTAAAAAGGCAAGATCGCCCCGGGTGGATTTTGACCCGGGCAGGATGATCAGGTCCGCGTCGCCGGACAGGGCGCGGCCAGCCTCTACCATGTCCAGAGTAACGTCCGGATCTTGTTTCAGTGGATCAAGATCATCGAAGTTTGCAATGCGGGACAAAACCGGCACGGCGATCTTGACCTTGCCGACGCCACCACCAGTGATATCCAATGCGTCTTCGGCTGGAAGCTTAGCAGCATCTTTGAACCATGTTGCGACGCCCAGGCCCTGCCAACCAGTCCGGTCCTCGATCAGGCTATACCCATCATCAAACAGGCTTACGTCACCCCGGAACTTGTTGATGATGAAACCTTTTATGTGGGCGGCATCTTCGGTGGGCAGAACGGCTTGCGTGCCAATCAGTTGGGCGATGACCCCGCCTCGGTCGATATCTCCCACGAGGATCACTGGCGTTTTCGTTGCTTCTGCGAAGCCCATATTGGCGATATCACCTTCGCGCAGGTTCACCTCCGCCGGGCTGCCAGCGCCTTCGATCAGCATCAGGTCTGCCTTAGCGCTGATACGGGCGAAGCTGTCGGTGACTGCCTTCATAAGTTTGGGTTTTAGTGTGGAATATTCCCGCGCCTTCACTGTGGCGATGCGTTTGCCATTGACGACAACCTGCGCCCCGACCTCAGTTTCCGGTTTCAGCAACACGGGGTTCATGTCGGTGTGGGGGGCGACCCCGCAGGCCCATGCCTGAAGCGCTTGCGCACGCCCGATTTCGCCGCCATCGGACGTAACAGCGGCATTGTTTGACATGTTTTGCGGCTTGAACGGCCGCACAGCCATGCCCCGACGCGAATAAGCCCGTGCAAGGCCGGCGACCAGCATCGATTTCCCGACATTGGACCCGGCGCCCTGAATCATGATGCGGGCAGTCATTCCGCGATGGTCAGAATTCGACGCCGATCTGCGCTTTAACGCCAGATCGGAAGGGGTGTTTAATCAATTCCATCTCAGTCACCAGATCGGCGACTTCGATCAATTCTTCTTTGGCGTTGCGGCCGGTCAGCACGACATGGGTCATTTCGGGCTTTTCCTCGACGAGGAATTCGACAACCTCGTTGATGTCAAGATAGTCATAACGCAGGGCGATATTGATCTCATCGAGCAGAACCATCTTGTTGGTTTCATCCCAGATCAATTCTTTTGCTTTTTCCCAGGCGGCAGCGGCCATTTCGGTGTCGCGGGACTTGTCCTGCGTTTCCCACGTGAAGCCTTCGCCCATGGTATGAAAGGCACATTCCGCCTGGAATTTGCCAAGGATCAGATCGCGTTCGCCGGTCGACATGCCGCCTTTGATGAACTGGACGACGGCGCATTTCATGTCATGTGCGATGCAGCGGAAGATCATTCCGAAAGCGGCAGATGATTTGCCTTTCCCCTTGCCGGTGTGGACAATGATCAGACCTCTTTTGTCGGTCTTTGTCGCCATGATCTTGTCGCGGGCGGCTTTCTTCTTGGCCATCTTCATTGCGTGGCGTTCGTTGTCGGCATTCGCTGGCGTGTCGGTCATATCAGCCTTCCTTCTTGATCAGATCGTCGGTAAGGGCGGCCCAGTGGAGGCGTTCTTCCCAGTGAAAATGATGTGTCGCTTCAAAGTCCTGCGGATCGTCCAGAAGCGCTGCATAAAAGTGGATTTCGCCGGGCTGGCCTGTATCTGTGAAGGCTGCAGGCGCGCCAGAGGTCGGGCAGAAGAAGCGTTTCTTCCTGGGGGAAGAGACGTAGACTGAAGGCTCAACCCCAGTCCAACGCCATTTCCCATCCGGTACGCCCATGAACGTTGTGAAGGGCGAAGCCGTTTGGCGGCGACAGCTGTCGCAATGGCAATGACCGCGGAAATACTCCGGGCCTTCGTATTCGAATTTCACAGCGCCGCAGAGGCAATGTCCGCGTTTCATACATCCTCCTTCGGCCACGGAACGACTGTCAGTTCGGGCCACATCGCCGACTGGCGGGCGGCCTTGGCTTCGTGTGTTTCGCGGTTTTCCAGCTTCAGGTTGGGCATCAGGCGAAAGCTGAAGATCTCATTCAGCCCGAACGGCGCGTAGATGTCGAGGTCATCGCCAATCAGCCGCGCGCCGACACAGTGAGTTGTACAGGCAAAACGGTCGATGGCCTCTTTGCAGTTGGCGACGGCGGGGTAATCGCGGCCAAATTTTTGACGATACCAAAGGGGGACGCGTGCCTGGTTCCGGATTTCGACGGGGGGATTGGTTGCGAATGTAGGTGTGAGACGTTGAATGACGCGGTCTTCAGCTTCGTAACTGGTGTCAGGATCGAAATAGAAGACGTCATAGTCTTTAACACCGTAATCGGCAGTGCGGCCAGTCAGGTGGTTCCAGACATTGCAGTAGATCGCGCCAGAAACGAGCCATGGGTCACGCAGGTTAGCGTCGTGAAGGGCGTTCAGTGCGGCCGTCAATTGGGGATGGTTGCGAATAATGATCTCAAGCGCCGCTAATTGTATTGCGTCATCAGCCCCTGCAAGCGCATCGCCAATCAAAACGGGCTTGCGCATCGTGATGCTTGTCGCGCGATTATAACCAGGATGCGCCGTTTCGCCGGTTTTTGCAAAGCCAAGGTTAGCGAAGGCCTGATGGTTCTCTGTCAATTCAATGCGGCTTTCCAGTTCCAAAGCCGCCAGACCGAGAATCTTTGCGTCTGCTTCAGCACTTGCCATGATGGCCTTAGCAACGCCCTTGCCTCGTGAACTGGGCGATACAGCGATCTTGCCCACATAATAGGCGTCGCCTGCAACTTTACCGAATCCGATGCCAATCAGGACATCTTCATCCTCAGCCAGGTAAGCAGCACCTGAAAGCGCCTCGGCGGCGAAAACATCCGGCGACCACCGGTGGATTGATGATGGTGGATCAACACGTCCGTCCATATAGGCGAACGCGTCGGCGACCAGTTTGTGGATCGCGACCCAATCCTCACCAATGTCTGCGCGGCGCACTTTTATAGCAACCACGCAACAATCAAGGGCGCGATGATGGTGGTGGCAAGCCCGTTTAACCCCATGCCTATGCCCGCAAATGCGCCGGTTTGTTCCGATTCCTGAAACCCACGCGCGGCGCCAATTCCGTGCGACGTGACGCCGATAGCGAAGCCACGCGCTTTTGGGTCTTTTACCCGGATCAGGTTCAGTAAAGGCGTGGCGATCACTGCGCCGGTCACACCGGTCAGGATCACCATGACAGCGGTCAGGGCAGCGGCGCCGCCCATACCCTCTGCCACGCCCATCGCAATAGGCGCCGTTGCGGATTTTGGTGCGAGGGCCAGCAAGGTTTCGGGTGTGGCGCCAAAGGCTAAGCCCACGCTGATTGCCGTGACCACTGCTGTGACTGAACCGGCGATTAGCGCCGCCGCCATTGGGATTAACGACCTGCGGATCGCGGCGCGATTGAACCAAAGGGGTAAGGCCAACGCTACTGTCGCAGGGCCTAGGAGAAAGTGGATGAACTTCGCGCCGTCAAAATAGGTCGCATAGGGCGTATCGGTGATCAAAAGCGCCCCGCCGATCAGGGCGACTGCGATCGCGACTGAGTTGATAATCGGTAGTTTTCCGCTGGCGGTGAAGGCGGCGTGGCCGATCAGGTAAGCGATCAAAGTGGCCGTCAACCAGGTGAGAGGGGATGCTGAAAGATAGACCCATAGCGTTGAAACATCATTCATCGCCACCCCCAATCAGGCGTGAAACGCCCGCGAAGGTCAGCGCGCCAACGGCGATGGCGGCGGCGGTTGAAATCAGGATCGCAGCGAATATCGCCAGACCGTCAGCGCCGATCTGAGGTAGTTGCGTGACGATGCCAACGCCCGCTGGGATGAAGAACAGCGACAGGTGCGCAAGAAACCCGTTGACTGTTTCGCGAAGCTCATCGGCCAGTTTAGGAAAGATCGCCAGCGCAAAGACCAGCAATGCAAGGCCAATGACTGGACCCGGCGCTGAAGGAAATGCGAGGCGTGAGAATACTTCGCCTGCCAGCTGGAAGCTGAGCAATATCGCGAAGTGAAGGATCATGCGCGAAGCCGCTCAAGCAGCGCGCGGGCCGAGTTTGAGCGCGGCGTCCAGAGGCCGCGATCAATCGCCTCTTGAAACCGTTCGGCCATCTCTCGCAGTGCTGCCGGGTTCGCGTCTTCGATGAACTCGCGCGTCGCGTCATCTTCCAGGTAAGCCTGATGGACGAGGTCGAAATGGTGGTTCTTCACTGCGTTCGTTGTGACGGAAAAGGCAAAGAGATAATCGACCGTTGCGGCCATCTCGAATGCGCCTTTGTAGCCGTGGCGTTTCACCCCGTCGATCCATTTCGGGTTCACAACGCGGGACCGTATCACGCGGCCAATCTCTTCATCCAAAGCGCGTATGACGGGTCGTTCAGGCCGGGAATGATCGTTGTGATAGCTTGTTGGCGCCTCGCCTTTTAACGTCTCGACCGTCGCAGTCATGCCGCCTTCGAACTGATAATAATCATCTGAATCGAGCAGGTCATGCTCGCGGTTGTCCTGATTTTGTACAACAGCTTGCACCTTGGAAAGGCGCCCGGCGAAAGCCTCTTTCGCTTCGTCGCCTTCAATACCGCCACCATAGGCGTAACCGCCCCATTCAAGGTACGCGTCGGCGAGGTCGGCTTTGTCTTTCCACAACCGCTCATCAATCATTGCCTGTAATCCCGCCCCATAGGCCCCGGGTTTTGAGCCAAAAACGCGAGCGCCTTTGTGGACGCCGTCCTCGCTGCGATAGCGGGCAGCGGCAGGATTCTGATCAGCGGGTTCGTCCAGTTGCATGACCGCGCGCGCGGCGCTGTCGACAAGGTCGATCAGGCCGGGGAAGGCGTCACGGAAAAAGCCTGAGACGCGCAAAATCACGTCCACGCGCGGGCGGGCAAGGACGCTTAGCGGCATGATCTCAAACCCTGTCACGCGGCGCGAGGCGTTGTCCCATGTCGGGCGCACGCCCATCAGCGCGAGGCATTGCGCGATGTCGTCACCGCCGGTGCGCATATTCGCCGTGCCCCAGGCGGTCAGCGCCATGGTCGTTGGCCAATCGCCGTGATCCTGCAAATAGCGCTCGATGAGGAGACTTGCTGATTTCCACCCCAGCGCCCAGGCCGTGGGCGTGGGAACGGCTCGGCTGTCGACCGAGAAAAAGTTGCGGCCTGTTGGCAGGACGTCGAGACGACCTCTGGTTGGCGCGCCGGACGGGCCGGGCGGTATGAAACGCCCGTTTAGGCCAGTGAGGAGAGCGCCTATTTCCGCCTCTCCGGTCTGGCGAAGGTTGGGGAAGACGGAGGCGTGCAGCGTTTCCAAAACTTTGCCTGTCGCTTTGAAGTGTTCCGGCGTTTCCGTCCACTGGACGGCCTGAATGGCAAGTTGCTCAAGCCGCTCAACTGTGTCGCCGTTGGATCGCCAGGTTTCAGCCCCCATTGAGTGCAGAAACTTGTGGCGCGGCCCGTCGTACTCAGCCGCCATCTCGCAATCCAGCGGATCAATGGTGACGCCGCAGTCAACCGCCAGCGCCCGGATCAGCGAGGCGTCACCGCCTTTACCGTCAGCCCTCGGCGCGCGGAGAAGGGCAATCGCCAGATCGCGTTCCTGATCGCCGGTTGGTGCCTCGCCAAACACATGCAGCCCGTCGCGGATTTGGCTTTCCTTCAGCTCGCACAAGTATTCGTCCAGCTTCGCGAGGCGGCTGTCAGCGTCGTCATCCGCCCCAATTCCCGCATCCAGATCCATGCCGGTGGCAGAAGTGAGCGATAGGATTTCCTTGCGCAAATGCTCCAACCGGCGCGGGTCAATGCCGGACGCCTCGTAGTATTCATCCACCAACGCTTCGAGGTCTTTCAGCGGGCCATATGTCTCGGCCCGCGTCATCGGCGGCGTCAGGTGGTCGATGATGACGGCCTGTGTCCGGCGTTTGGCTTGCGTGCCCTCACCTGGGTCATTGACGATGAAAGGATAGAGGTGCGGCGTGGGGCCAAAGACGGCCTCGGGCAGACATTCTTCGCTCAGCGCGACGGCTTTGCCGGGCAGCCATTCTAGGTTGCCATGCTTGCCCATGTGGACCATCGCATCTGCACCAAATTCATGGCGTAGCCAGAAATAGAAGGCCAGATAATTGTGCGGGGGGACCAGATCAGGGGCGTGATAGGTGTCTTTCGGGTCGATGTTATAGCCACGCGCGGGCTGCACGCCGACGACCGCATTTCCATAGCGAAGTATCGACAGGGCGAAAGCGCCGTCTTCGACAAACGGGTCGGTTTCCGGCGCACCCCAGCGATCTTCGATGCGTTGACGGGTGTTGTAAGGAAGGGCTTTGTAAGCCTCTGAATATGCTTCCAGCGACATTCGCTCGCCGCCTGTCCGTTGGGCGCGGTCGGTAAGCCAATTGGTCGGGCCAGCGGTGATTTCAGCCATCAAAGCGGCGCTGTCCGTGGGCGCATTCTCGATCTGAAACCCGGCCTCCGCCAAGGCTTTCAGCGTCCCAATGGTAGCTGCGGGGGTATCAAGACCAACGCCATTGGCCAGCCGCCCGTCCTTGTTCGGATAGTTGGCGAGGATCAGCGCGACCCGCTTGTCGGCGTTCGCCTTGGCGCCGATCCGCGCCCAGTTTGCAGCAAGGCTGGCGACAAAGGTGATCCTGTCGCCGCGCGCGCGATAGGCGGTAATCGGGCATTCGGTGACTTCGTCGCGGTATGCCTCGCCCTTGAAGCTGACTGCGCGTGACAGAAGGCGGCCGTCAACCTCTGGCAGCGCAACGTTCATGGCGATGTCGCGGGCGCTGAGACCTCGTTCGCCTTCTGCCCAGCTTTCTTCGTTTGCGGCTGAAAAGATAATTTGCATCACCGGCGCGCCGGGTTCGTCCAATGGCGTAGATGGCCGGTCGCCGTTCCACGTAACAGGATCAGGTGAGGAGACGGCAAAGCTGGTCGCGTTCAGCACGACAGCGGGCGGCGCCTCTGCGAAGATCGACGCCAGTGTAGCGGCTGAAACCTGATCTTTTAGTGAGGCGACAAAGATGGGGAGAGGATTCATGCCTTCCCGCAGCAGCGACCGAACGAGCCGGTTAACCGGCTGCAATCCCGCGCCCTGAAGTAACGCACGGTAAAAGACGATGGGTACGACCGGGGCACCATCCGTCCAACTTTCGCGTACTTTAGCGAGGGTTGCTGCGGTCTCGCCTGGCCAATAGACGCCAGCGCGCAAGAGAGGACGGGCCACTTCGGGCGCCTCTGCGCCATTTAGTGCGTGGTCGCAGTAGCGAAGGAAGTTCGCTGCATTCTCTGGCCCACCTTCTACAAAATATGCCCAAAGCGCCTCCCACGTTTCGCGATCGACGGTGGAGGCGCGGAACAGCGCTTCGTCAGGCTTGTCGTCGCCGGGAAGGGCGACGAATATGATGCCGGCCTCACTTAGCCGCGCTGCGAATTGTTCAAGGCCATAGGGCCAGTATCCTTCACCGCCAAGGATCCGAGCAACGACGATGCGGGATTTTAGAGCTGTATTTTCAATGTAGAGATCGACCGAATAGGGATGCGCGAGCCAGTTCAGGTTGGCGAGGCGGAGCGACTGGTCAAAGTCGCCGTCAGTCAACATTGCCCGCGCTTCAGATAGTGCGGCAAGTTCTGTGTCGGCCGCCGAAATGAAGATAATGTCGGCAGGCGTCTGGGAAGCGTCTACCGGTTCCGCCCCGTCCGAAATCTCTCCGGGTTGGGCCTGCAAAAGATGCATCAGAGCGCCTTTTCCATGAAGATGCTGAACTCACCATCCACATAGTCGCCAAACGGCCCGCAGCGGGAAAATCCGGCGCGTTCGTACATCCTATGCGCAGCTTGCAACGATGAGCCTGTTTCCAGTTTCAGCATTGAAAGACGCTCCATCTTCGCTCGCACAATCAGTTGCGTGACAATGGCGGCGCCAGCGCCTGTACCGCGGGCCTCAGGATCGACAAACATCGACTTCAGTTCGCCATACCTATCCCTCACGGCCAACGCGCCAGTACCGATCATGCGATAACCGTCATAGGCGACGTAAAACCGGATTTCAGGTGCGAGCAGGGCTTCAACACCCAAGTAATGGTTTGTTTCTGACGGAAACAAACTTTCCATCAGCGCGTGAGAGGCTTTCAAAAGTGCGGTCGCCGCCGGGTCGCGGGAATCGCCGGGGACGACCGTGACGCTCATGCTTTAAGGGCCGCCTCGATCGCTATGCGGTCAAGGCCAGCTTCACCAATGACTACGATGCGGGTCGCGCGGGGTTCGTCCGCCGTCAACGGGCGGTCGAAATAGCTGTCGACACGAGGGCCAACGGCCTGAATGACCAAGCGCATTGGTTTGCCTGCTACTGCGGCAAAGCCTTTCAGGCGGAGAACGCCGAACTGTCGGATTACGTCAGCAATCTTTTCGACTGATGCGTTAGGGTCGGTGATTTCAGGCAGTTCGACAACAAAGCTATCGAATTCGTCGTGGCCATGTTCGTGTTCGTGATCATGGTGGTTATCATCCTCATGATGGTCGTCGTCGTGGTGATGATGGTGGTGATGCACTTCATGGCGTGCATCCAGATCATCTTCAGCGCCGATACCAAGACCCAGAAGAATTGATGGGTCAATCGCGCCCATCTCTGCTTTCAAAACGGTCACGCCCTTGCGGGAGTTGTCCTTTAGGTCAGCGGATAGTTTCACCGCCTCATCTCCGCTCAAAAGATCGGATTTATTCACCACGATCATGTCAGCGCAGGCCAGCTGATCCTCGAATAATTCGCTAAGCGGCGTGTCATGGTCAAGATTGTCATCCGCGACGCGCTGCGCATCTACAGCGGCGATGTTCGATGCAAAAACGCCATCGCGAACTGCAGGCCCATCAACCACGGTCACGACGCCGTCGACCGTGACGCGGGTGCGGATGTCAGGCCATGTAAACGCGCGCACCAGTGGCTGGGGCAGGGCGAGGCCTGATGTTTCGATAACGATATGATCCGGCGCATTTTCCCGGCCCAACAGCATCTCCATTGTCGGGATGAAGTCATCAGCGACGGTGCAACAGATGCAGCCATTCGACAACTCAACCACGTCCTCTTCGGTGCAGGTTTCGATCCCGCAACCTTTCAGTATGTCGCCGTCAACGCCCAGATCGCCAAACTCATTGATGATCAGTGCGATCTTCTTGCCATTGGCGTTTTGCAGCATGTGGCGGATCAGCGTCGTTTTGCCGGCGCCTAGAAAGCCGGTGATGACGGTCGCAGGTATTTTGGCGGGCATAAGCTTGCACCTCAGAAACTGTCATGCCCGGGAAGGCCCGGGCATCCAGCAGTAGAAAATTCTGGATCCCCGGAACATGTCCGGGGATGACGATATCTTAGGGTAGGCTTAGCCGAGGCCGAGCGCTGCGAAGGCGGCACCTTCGGCTACTTCCAGAACCAGGAAGGCGCCAACGCCGGCTACAACTGCGCCGGACATGCGGGCAGAGATCGCATCAGCTGACACGCCGTTCCAAACCTTGGAAACCACCATGCCAAAGCCGACAGCAACGGCCCACTGGATGGCTGCGAGGCCAAGCAGGTAACCAATCATCACAGAACCAGCTGCTGCGGTTTCAACGCCGGTCATTGCGGACGAAAACGCCATGCCGTGGAATATACCGAGTGCAGCGAAGACGCCCATTGCGACTGGGGCGGTCAGCGCGCGGCCGCGGGCCACGAGGTAGCCCATGATCAGCAGTGATACGGCGATCATTGGTTCGACAAATGCAGCTTCGCCGCCGCCGATCAGAACGCCAGCTTGCGTTGCGCCAACAAAGGCCAGCGGCGCGGTCATTGCACGGCCGGTGAACAGTGCGGCGACACCGACTGCCAGTACGAAGAAGAGATGGTCAAAGCCCAGCAGTGGGTGGCCAATGCCAGACGCCACACCATGCACAAACGTCTCCATCGGAGCGCCGGCAAGCGGGTGGTGAGCTAATGCGGGAGTTGCGGCAAGCGCGACGGCTGCAGCAAGAAGAATGCGGTTCATATCAGTACCCTCTTTCGAGGGGGTCTGCGCCCGGCCTTCGCATGCCCCGGAACAGGGCCGAAAGGTCGTAACACGGAACACCCCGTCCGTTTCACGTATCCGCACTGTCCCCAGCACGGCGCATGGCAGGTCTCCTGGCTCACGGGTCGATGCGCCTTCGTCCCCCTTCCCGGCATACGCCAGTGGGATTGGACGGGACGCTCTCCGCTCACAGTCGCGGGGGCGGCTGCGGATTCCACCCCCCTGATTGGGTCTGGTGGTTCCGCATTCCCTGTTCGTCCTCTCTCCGCTTCTAAGCAGATTGGCGAGGAACCATGCGTGTTTTCTTTTGGGCTGAGTGCAGTGAGTCTGTCAAGCGAGCAGGGCGACAGATGAAGCGCTATTTGCGGCGTTGCGATGGATCAAAACAGGGTGGAATACTCCCGATCTTCCCATTCAGAGACAGTTGCGAGGTATCGGTTCCATTCAGCCCGTTTGAGATGGGACAGATATGTGACGAATTCATCGCCAAGAGTATTTCGGTAAAAAGTCCCTGCCTCAAAAGCAGCAATTGCATCGCCTAAATTTGTTGGGATCGTTTTAGCGTCAGATTGGTAGGGCGTCTCAACAGGGGGTTGCGGCTGCAGACCCTGTTCAATCCCACTAAGCCCGGACAGAATTTGCGAGGCGAAGAAGTAATGTGGATTGGCCGCAGGTTCCGCCACCCGGTTCTCTACACGGCTTGCCTCGTCGCCAGGGCGCAGAAGCGCGCGGATCATTGCGCCCCGGTTATCCCGTCCCCACTGGATACGGTCGGGCGCAAGTTGGAAGGGCTGGTAACGTTTGTAGCCATTCACTGTAGGGGTGGTCAGAAGGCAGCTTTCTTCTGCATGCGCTAAAAGCCCAGAGATCCACCCTGCCGCTTGTGGCGTCAGTGTTTCATTAGCGGACATAAAGAGATTTTCGCCGGTTTCTGTTGAGACGAGTGATTGGTGCAAATGCCATCCACTCGCCGCAGCAAACGCTGCAGCAGGGCGGCACATGAAAGTCGCGTGAAGGCCTTTGCGTTGGCACAACTGTCTAACCATGGTTCGAAAAATGACCATGTTGTCAGCATGTTCCATCGCCGGGGCAGGATCGAAGGTGAACTCAAACTGGCTGGGGCCAAACTCTACCTCAGCAGATCTGACGCTCAGCCCCATGGCTGTTGCTGTGCGGCGAATGTCGTCTAGCAGATCCTCTGCGGCGCCGTAGTGATTGTCAGTCAGCAGCTGATATCCATGGTTCAGCGGAAGTGTTTTCGGCGCCGCGCCCGGCATTCCACCGTCGGCGTGCCTCATCCGGTCGTCTTCGATCCGAAACACATGGAACTCGACCTCAAGGCCGCAAATTATCTGCATGTTCCGACTAGCCAACCGGTCGATGGCCGTGCGCAGAACGGAACGGGACGCAAAGGGGATCGCTGTGCCGGTCGTCTGCGCGATATCGCAAAGCACCCATGCCGAGTGTGGTGACCATGGCAGGCGGCGATATGTGGTCGGGTGAGGGATCAACAGCAAGTCGCTTGCGCCGGTCATTGCCCCTGCGCCAAAACCCGCATCATCGTTCCAAACATCAAACGCGGTGCGATGCGAGGTGTCCTTGAGGGCTAGAGAGGATGGCGCGTTTACCCCGTTACGGCAGGCCGACTTTACAGAATCTGCCACCAACGCTTTACCGCGCAACACGCCGTGCTGATCTGGGAAGAGAAAGCGAACAGTTTCAATACCGTCTTCTTTGATCTGCGCGATCAGATCGGCGGTTTGTTCATCTGCATCGGCGGGCAACAGGCCAAGACGCCCCAACATTCCGTCGGTCACGCTCACGCTTTGTCGATCCATTCGCAAGCGGCGCGGCGTTCTTTGTCCTGGGCCTCATAAACCTTGGACCAGTCGGCATCCTGACCAATGGCGTCCACTGATATCGGCCCTGTGATGTCTTCTGTTCCACCGTTCTGCATCTTTAGAGCATCACCATTATCATTAAGTGATGCAATGGCTTCTCGAAGTATCTTGCGGTATTTGATGATCCCGACATCGGTCTTGCCCAGATGCTCTTTCGTGCGGTCAAAGATTGGCCCAGGGCTTTCTACCGCCCACTGATCGTGCACGTTGATGTCCATCCCCATGCCTGTATAGGTCTCGCGCGCCTGCTCCGCCGGGTCATAACCATAGTTGTTGCGCTTGTTCTTCAGCGGGGCGTAATCGGGCAGACGGTGTTCTTTCATCCGCTGCTCTCGCATCAGGTTCTTGTTCATCGGATCACCAAAGCTGGTGAACATGGAATACCAATAGCAATTCTCATCATCGACGGGCACATGCCACTGGGTGATGATCATTTCATTCGAGATCGGGATGCAGATCGCTTCAGGGAAGATCTGATTGGTCACACGGACATGCGTCCGACCGTCGTCGAGGTGACGGAGCGCTATGAGGCGCATGCCATAGTCCGTCTCTTCCACCTTTATCTCGGGTCGAGGGTATTCTCGCAGCAACTGCGTCATCGTCATTTCTGTGTTCACGGCCTTGTCGCGAAACTGCTTGCCGTAGCTGTCTTCCGGATCTTCGTCTTCGAGAAACCGATGAAGGAAAGATGCATGGGCTGGGTCAATCCCCACTTCCATCGCCTGGAGCCAATTGCATTCCCAAAGGCCTTTGAAGGCGAAAACATGGGTGTCGGGCGCCGTAAAACAGTCAAGCGCTGGAAAGGGGGGCGGATCGCCGGGGCCCATATAGGCGAAGATGATCCCGTTCTTTTCTACAACCGGATAACTGGGCACGCTGATTTGTTCGTGCATGCGAGATCCTTCAGGCTCCCCCGGTTGTTCGACGCATTGACCGCTGCGGTCAAAATGCCAGCCGTGGAACGGGCAACGCATGCCATTATCTTCCCGGCGACCATAACAAAGATCTGCGCCGCGATGTGGGCATTGGCGGCCAATCAGGCCCAGCTCACCTTCATTATCTCGGAAAAGAACGAGATCTTCGCCCATTAGGCGAACGGCTGCGACGGGTCTTTCCCCATCCAGCTCAACTGTCAAAGCGGCCGGTTGCCAGTAGCGGCGAAGGACCTTTCCGGCGCCATCATCAGGGCCGACCCGTGTGATCAGGTCGTTGATTTCCTTACTGAGCATGGTGTGGACCCCCTCCTGCTGCGCGTTTGGCGGAGTGTGCCGGTACTGGTGGGGAATTCAACAGTTAACGCGGGGGTCAAATGATGTTGATCGCTTGCAGCCACTTGCGCAGGTCATCGCGGGCAATGGCGGACGCTGCATTCGTCTCTTCGGGGCGAGAGACAATTATAATCGGGATGTTCAACTTCCCCGCAGCAGTCAGTTTTGTGCGAGCCGCTGCGCCGCCTGCGTTTTTGACAACCAGATGGGTAATGCCCAGCAGTTTGAACAAGGCAATTTCAGAATGCTCATCGAAAGGCGGGCGTGAGACGATATACTCACCATTTCCGGGGTAGGTTGTTTTCGGCTGGTCTATCAGCCGAAGAGCGCACCAGACATTTCGCCGCGCGATGAAGGCATCCTGACTGCCGCGACCGGTGGCAAGAAAAGCGCGGGCGCCAGCAGGCAAGGCTTTGGCCGCCGCTTCAACGGTCGGCACTTTGATCCATTTCTCACCCGGCGCCTGCATCCATGCTGGTCGAACGATGCGTGTGATAGGCGTGTTGGTTGAATTTGTCGCTGCAACGGCATTCGCGCTGATCTGCGTGGCAAATGGGTGCGTCGCATCTATGACAGCTGCGATGTCGTTATCTATCAGCCAAGTCGCCATCGCCTTGGCGCCGCCAAACCCACCAGTGCGGAGGTCGCAAGGGTACTCCGCAGGGGCGGCAGTTGCGCCAGAAAGGGATGCAATAATCGGAAGGTCGCTGAGATCCTTAGCAATCCGCCGTGCATCGCCCGTTCCGGCGAGTAGAAGAGTGCGGCTCATCCCGACGTTTCCGCTAAGATGATGCCGTCACGGGCGATTACCATGACCTGGATATCTATCTCGGCGCCTCGAACAAGTGCGTGGGCCTTGTCACGGGCGGTATGCGCAATTTCATCGGCCAAGGCGGGGCCGATGATCGTCAGCGCCTCTTGCGCCGTATTGCTTGCGGCCACTTTTGCTCGATCGGCGCTGGGAACGGCAGCGCAATTGGAAAGGGTGGCGAAATCCACCTGACTGCGGCCGGAATGAAGGTCCACGGCCCCTTGAGCCAGTTTAGTCAGTTTGCCAAAGCCGCCAGCGATGGTGACGCGCGGAATCTGGTTTTTGGCGAGATACTTCAGCATCCCGCCGGCAAAATCCCCCATGTCCAGCATCGCGTGGTCAGGCAGAGTGTAATGGCGCTGCGCTGTCATTTCGGACGTTGCACCTGTGGAACCCACGACATGGTCCAAACCCGCAGCCCGCGCCACATCAATCCCGCGATGGATGGAGGCGATCCAGGCGGCGCAGGAAAACGGTCGCACGATCCCCGTTGTGCCGAGGATCGACAGGCCGCCTTCGATACCAAGACGCGGGTTCCACGTTTTTGCAGCCAGTTCTTCGCCGCCGGTAACTGAAATGGTGATCCTCACATCGCCCGAAGCGCCATGTTCCGCCGCCAGGTCGCGGATCACGCCCGACATCATCTGGCGGGGCACCGGGTTGATTGCAGGTTCCCCCGGTGGGATTGGCAGGCCCGGTTTCGTGACCATGCCGACGCCTGTCCCCGCATGAAAACTGACGCCGTTGCCAGCTGGGGCAAGCGCTACAGTTGCGATAATCTCGGCCTGATGGGTCACGTCAGGGTCGTCGCCTGCGTCCTTGATGATGCTGGCGGTCGCCTCGTCATCAGCGAAACTTGTCGTATGCAAGGTAAAGATCGGCGTTTCGCCACGGGGCAGGGTGATTTGCACCTGTTTGGGCCACGCGCTGGTTAGCAGGCGCAGATATGCCGCCTTCACCCCCGCCGTCGCGCAGGCGCCCGTGGTAAAGCCGGTGCGAAGGGGGCCATCGGGTTTACGCGCCATTGTCGCCCCGATGCGTCGTTTTTGGCTCGTCGCGCCCTGCGGCTGCGATTAGAAAGGCAGGATGAAGGGACTTCTTATTTCCGCCCCGTCCTCGGGCGCTGGCAAAACCATCGTGACGCTCGGTCTGCTGCGCGCCTTGCGTAACCGTGGCATGAACGTCGCTGCGGCGAAATCCGGGCCCGACTACATTGATCCGCGCTTTCACGAAGCGGCGACAGGCGGCGCGTCGATCACTCTTGATGCATGGGCGATGAGTGGGGATGAGATCAGGGCGCGGGTTGGCCGAATTGGCGCTGAGTTTCTGGTAGTCGAAGGCGCTGTTGGCCTCTTGGACGGCGCCCCTGATGGGCGCGGTTCGGCGGCTGATCTGGCGTCGGTTCTGGGCGCGCCGGTCGTCATGGCGCTGGACGCAGCGCGGCAGGCTGGTTCGGCTGCGCTGCCGCTGGCTGGCGCGCGCGTCCTGCGGTCCGATTTGACCATAGCGGGCGCCGTCCTGAACCGGGTCGGGTCTGACCGTCACGCAAGGATCGCAGGGCAAGCAGTTGAAAGTGCTGGGTTCTCGAACTTCGGAGGCATTGCGCGAAATGAGGTGCTGACCACGCCATCTCGTCATCTTGGCCTTGTTCAGGCCGAGGAACGGGACGATCTGGAGGCGTTCATTCAAGTGGCCGCTGAGATCATCGAAGCCTCGCTCAACATCGACGCTTTGATTGAAGCTGCCGCGCCACTGATCACCGATGGCGCCATCATACCAGTTCCACCCCTTGGCCAGCGCATCGCCGTGGCGCGGGACAAGGCCTATGCCTTTTCCTACCCACACATGTTGTCTGACTGGCGCGCGGCGGGGGCTGAGGTGCGCTTCTTTTCCCCGCTCGCCAACGAAGGGCCGGACGCGGATGTCGACGCGGTCTTCCTGCCCGGCGGGTATCCGGAACTGAATGGTGGCGTCCTCGCCGCCGCTGAAACCTTCAAGGCTGGCATGCGATCCGCCGCCGATCGCGGCGCACGCGTCTATGGGGAGTGTGGTGGGTACATGACCCTTGGCAGGGGCATCATCGATAAAGACGGCGCCCGGCATGAAATGCTGGGGTTGCTCCCGTTGGAGACGAGTTTTGCCGCGCGAAAGCTGCACCTTGGTTATCGAAACCTTACGACCACCAACACGCCTTGGCTGCCTGCGCAGATCAACGCCCATGAATTCCATTACGCCACCATCGCTGAACAAGGCGATGCGCCGGGGCTGTTCGCAGCGAAAGACGCCGAAGGAACCGATCTGGGCGAGATTGGCCTGAAGGTCGGACAGGTTGCAGGCTCCTTCGCTCATATCATTGCGCCTGTCCTTCAGAACCCCTGAAAGGTCGTGAAATCGTCAACGCTGGCGCGTTCGGCGCTCAGCTGATTGATCGGCGCATTTTCATCCTTGTAGCCAAGCGCCATGCCGCAAAAGAGGATCTCATTGTCTGGCGCGCCAACATGGGCGGCCACTTCTGGATACCACATCGCCCACGCCTCTTGCGCGCAGGTATGCAGGCCTTCTTCTCGGGCGAGCAGCATAATGGTTTGCAGGAACATGCCTGCATCCGACCATTGCGGTGGGCCCATCTGGCGGTCGAGATACATGAACAATCCCACAGGTGCGCCGAAGAACTTGAAGTTCTGCGCCAGCTGGCCAAGGCGGGCCACCTTGTCCTCACGCGGAATACCAAGCAGGCCGTACATGTCTTCGCCGACCTTATAACGATAATCACGATAAGGGGCGGTCAGGCCCTTGGGATAGATGTCGTACTCAGTGGGGGTTCCCATCGGGTTCGTCCGAATGCCAGCGTCGATCTTATCGACCAACCCCTGAAGCGGCTGGCCCGTCAAAGCGTAGATCCGCCAGGGCTGTACATTACCGCCAGAGGGCGCGCGGCTGGCCTTTTCCAAGAGACGTCGCACAACCGCGCCATCGACCGGCTGGTCAGTGAAGGCGCGGCAGCTCATCCTCGTATCGACAGCATCTGAGACGTTCATGGGCGCGGTCCTTCTAGGCTTCGAGCGATGTTGTGCGGATCATGCGGCGACGCTGGCCGGAAAAGTCGTTAATCGGGTAATGCAGCGTAAACCGATTGTCCCACAGGATGACACCGCCCTTTTCCCAACGGAACCGGCAGGTGAATTCGTGCCGCTGCATGTGGTCGAAAAGATAAAAAAGCAGCGGCTGGCTTTCCTCTACCGTCATGCCTTCAAACCGGTTGGTGAACATGCGGTTGATGTATAGCCCCTCACGGCCATCGGCTGCACGGCGCACAACTGAGTGCTTAGCGGAATAAGCCGGGTCTTCGCGGCGCTCGTACCAGTGATAGGCGTGAACTGCGCTAAGCCCCCGTAGCATGTCCTTCAAGCCGTTCGACAATGCATCGAAGGCCGCAATTGTATTAGCGAACCCGGTGTCGCCCCCGACAGGCGGCACCTGAATCCCATGCAGGATTGAGACATGGCCAACGGGGTTCATCCACGTCACATCGCCATGCCAGCTTTCGCCGCCAAACATGGCCTTATCGTCAGGCTTGCGCAGCAGCTCCAGCACCGCCGGTTCGTCATTGAAGCCATTGTTGACGATGGGATGGAGGAACGGCGGCCCGAACCGCAGACCCAGCGCCGCCAGCTGGTGGCGGTCAAGGTCCTGATCGGGAACGTAAAGAACAAGATGCTCGTCCAGCGCCGCCTTCAGCGTAGCGAACTCATCATAATTGATTGCCGCAAGGTTCAGCCCTGTTAGCCGCGCGCCGAGAACGCCTGTGATTGGTTCAATCGTGATGCTCATTCCATCCCCTCGCCAACAGGGACGTCATCATAAAGCGCAAAGGTGGCGTTCGTCACCTGCCTGTTAAGCGTATCATGCAGAGGAGCAAACTCGCTATCGCGCCCTTCGATGAAATCCCAACATGCCTTTGCCTGAACAGCGTCGCGGAACAATGTCGTCAGTAGCCAGGTTTGCGCAGGCGGCGTGCTGTCATAGCCATGATGGGGGTGGCGGCGTGTAAGCGCCCACCCGGTTGAAAGGGCGCGATCGATCAGGCCTTGGGAAAAGTTATAGAAGGCTTTGCGGAAAGTCGCCTCCGACACCTCAGGTTTGAGGTCGACAAACCCAAGCATTCGCACGGAAGTCATGGCTTATCCCGTTTGTGATCATCCAGATGCTTTTCGTTTTTTGCAGTCGCCTTGTCTTCTGCCAGTCGTTCAGCTTTCGTCCGCCCATGGCTGGCTGCATTTGCTGTTCCGTCAGCTTCTTGCGCTGCTCGGTCCCGCTGTTTGCGCGCCTGCCTCAGGTTGACGATTTTGCTCATGCGGCCTTTTTCTTTTTCGGTCTCAGAACATGGGGAAATGCCCCATCATAAAGCGCGCTGTCGCGGAAGTCTGTTTCACTCAGCGCGGGGCCAATGAAGATCAGCGCAGTGCGAGTGATCTTTTCAGCGCGGACTTTGTCGCGAATATCCGACAGCGTGCCCCGAATGAACATCTGGTCCGGCCAGCCGACACGATAGGCGACGACGACAGGGCAATCCGCGCCGTAGTGTGGGGCCAGCTCACGCTCAATCGCCAGCAGGTTTCGGACAGAAAGGTGAATGACAAGCGTCGCGCCCGTGCGGCCCAACGTGTCGAGGTCTTCGCCCGTTGGCATCGAAGACGACTTCATCGCGGTGCGGGTCAGGATAACGGTTTGCGCGACCTCTGGAATGGTCAGTTCTTGCCCCATCGCAGCGGCGGCTGCGGCATAGGCCGAAACGCCGGGAACGATTTCATAGTCGATATCCAGCACCTTCAATCGGCGGATTTGTTCGGCGATGGCGCCGTACAGCGAGGGGTCGCCTGAATGAACGCGGGCGACATCCTGATCAGCTTCTTTGGCGGCTTTGATGTCTTCCATGATCTCGTCCAGCGTCATGGGGGCGGTGTCTTTGACCAGAGCATCAGCGGGCGCGGCTTCAACAATCGCTTCTGGAACCAGAGAGCCTGCGTAGAGGCAGACCTTGCAGGTTTCGATCAGGCGCTGAGCCTTCACGGTGATCAGATCGGGGTCGCCGGGACCGGCGCCGATGAACCAGACTTTCATGGGCTTACGTCTTTCATTTTCTTAGCATACCCGCGCGGGGTGTAGATGCGCCAGCCGTCCGCACCAGCGCTTAGATCGCCGGTCTGGAAGGCTTTGGAATTGGATGAGCCGATCATCACGACTGTCAGCATGTCGACTTCGTCGGTCTGAAACGTGCCGAGGGTGCGAAGGGTCAGTGTTTCCTCCGGCCTGCCCAGCGAAGCCGCCAGCAGAACCGGCGTGTCGGCGGGGCGGTGTTTCAGCAGGATCTCGCGCGCCTCATCCAGCAATGTCCGGCGGCGTTTCGAGACAGGGTTATAGAAGGCGATGACGAAATCGCCCTCTGCCGCCGCATGTAGTCGCTTGATGATATCCTCGCGGGGGGTGAGGAGGTCAGAAAGCGAGATAGTGCAGAAATCATGGCCAAGAATTGCGCCTGCGCGGGCGGAAGCCGCCTGCAAAGCGGAAACGCCGGGGGCGTTGATGATCTCGACCTGCTTGGCCTTGGCAGAGACGCCGCCGGTGGCTTCTTCCCGCGCCATCAGCTCCATGACCAACGCGCCCATCGCGTAGATGCCCGCATCGCCTGAGCAGATCAGCGCGATGTCGCGGCCCTTGGCGGCCTCTTCCAACGCGTAGCGGCAGCGCGCTTCTTCGCCGCCTAGTGGAAAGTCAGCGCGGGGTTTGTTGGCGCCAAGCGGACCGAGGAGGTCGATGTAGAGGCCGTAGCCGACCAGTTCTTCCGCCTCGTTGATCAGTCGAGACGCTTCGGGGCTGCGCCATTCCGACCAACCGGGTCCAATTCCGACGACAGACAGACGACCACGGCGTGTGGCGGGCAGGGCCTCGCCTGTGATTTTTACGACAGCGCAGGTGGCGTTGGCTGTTTTCTGCTTTTCGATGAGCAACTTCGCGTCCGGGCCAGCGGCGGCGAGGGCAGAGGCTTCGGATACGCCGTGGCATCCGACCTCTGCGAAAACAACGTCAGAAGGGTTGGCGAGGCGGCCTTTTTGCGCCTCCAACACCTCAGCCGGGTAGAATGAGGGGCGTAGTTTCAGGGACGCCGCGAGCGACTGGATTGCCGCTTCATCCGCTTTCAGGTCGATAGAGTGGATCGCGGCGACCTCGTGCACGCTGCGGCCTGCGTTTGCGAGGGTGTCGCGCACCAGTTCCGCCATTTCCTCAGGCGGACAGTTGCGGGCGCAACCGAGGCCCAGAGACAAGGTTTGGTGCCAATAGGTAAGGGGGACGGCGCCTTCAACGCTTAAGCGGATTGCCGTGTCTGTTCTGGGCGCCGTTTCGGCGGCGACGCCTAGGGGCGACAGCCACTCAGCCTCGCCCGACAGGCTGGCCTCGGCGCCGGATAGTAGCGCCGCCATTGCGCCCTTAGCGTCTTTCGGGTTTTCCAGAACCCAACCGGAGGGCGGCTCGTCCAGCGCGACGCCGTATGATCGCTCACCTGCCGTCGTCAGCGCGGCTTGCGAAGAAAACGCCTCAGCCAGTTCAGCAGCCATCCGGTTAGCGCCATGATGTCCACCCAGAAGCGGCACGGCACTTTGGCCTTCGTCGGACAGCGCGATGATTGGCGGTTCTGCATGCTTGTCATTCAACAAAGGCGCCAGTGAGCGGATCAGAATGCCTGCCGAGCAGACACCGACAATAGGACGGCCCGCCGCGAACAGGGCGCGGAGGGTGTCGGCGACCCCGTCGATTTGGTTAGGTCCAATCAAGTCGCCGTCCAGAACTTCTGCCGCCTTGCGAGCAGCGGCTTCAGCAGAGGCGACGAACCAAAGTATGGCGGGCTTAATGGCTGGCATAAGGGTCGCTTCCTGCGATGAGGATCATGGAGAAATACGGCGCTTTTTCCGGCGCATCGGCCAGCATCATACGCTTTTCATTCGGCAGTGTGGCGCGTTCGATATAGGTGGCGCGGGATGTGAGGCCGAGGTCGTCGATCACAGTGCGCAACTTCGGTAGATACCGCCCAACCTTCATGATCGCAGCTGCACCGGAGGCGGATAGACGGGCCTTCAGTTCGTCTTCCTCAAGCGGGCCTGGAATCACGGTCAGCACTTCATTCCGCGCACAAAGTGGCGTCGCGGCGACGGCGGCGCAGGCGGTCATGGAGGCGACGCCGGGGACAATCTCGGTCGGATAATCGTCCGCTAGCCGGGCGAAGAGATACATGAAGCTGCCGTAAAAGAACGGATCGCCCTCACACAGCGTCACGACATTGCGGCCTGCGTCCAGATGCGGGCGGATGTCGGCGACAGCCTTGTCGTAAATGTCCTGTGCGGGAAAACGCTCAATCGCCATCGGGATCGGGATGATAATCTCTGTGGCGTCCTCGCGGATCGCACCGGCGGCGATTGAGCGCGCAAAGCTGTCGCCGCCCGCAGGCGCGGGGTAGGCGATGACGTCAGCGCCCGCGATCAGGCGATGGGCTTTCAGCGTCATCAGGTCAGGATCGCCCGGGCCGAGGCCGACGCCGTAAAGGGTTCCGGTCATGTCACAAGACTCCACTGCGTGACGGTCATCAGGGGACGCCAGCCACGAAATGGTCCGACGGGTTCGGCGCGGCTTATTGCGATGCGCGTCAGCTCGCCGCCATGCTCCGCTTGGGCTGCGATCAGGATGGCTTCGCTTTCCAGCGTTACCGCGTTGGCGACAAGACGGCCGTGGCGGTGCAGGGCGGCGATAGAGGCGGCGATGACGGCGGGGCTGAGGCCGCCGCCGATGAAGATGGCATCCGGGGTTGGCAAGTCGGCCAGACCTTCCGGCGCCTGGGCGTCAATCAGCTTCAGACGCGGCGCGCCCAGCTTCAGCGCGTTCTCTTGGGCCAGTGCACGGCGTTTGGCGTTGGGTTCCAGCCCAATCGCTTCGGCGTCACGGGCGGCGCGCATCCATTCGATCGCGACCGATCCGCAGCCTGACCCGATGTCCCAGAGCATCGCTTTGCGGCGGGGCCACAGCTTGGCCAGCGTCGCGGCGCGGACCTCTTGTTTCGTCATTTTGCCGTCATGAGCAAAAGCGTCGTCAGGCAGGCCAGGGCCACGCGGGATAAGCGTGGCGTCATCATCGGCCAGCACTTCAACAGCAAGCAGGTGGAAGGCAGGCGCCTCAGCTTCCCAATCTGCAGCCGTCCCGTCGATACGGGATTCATTCGGCCCACCTAGGGCGCCCAGAACTGTCAGCTGGCTAGCTCCATAGCCTTGCGAAGTCAGAATACGTGCGATGTCGGCGGGAGTGCCTTCGTTCTTGGTTAGCAGCAGCAGCCGTGCACACGGAGCCAGATAAGGGATTACTTGTTCAGCGGGACGGCCATGAACGGTGAGGGTCTCAGTGTCAGCAAGCGACCACCCCATGCGGGTCGATGCCCACTGAAAGGCGGAAAGCTGCGGGTGGAACGTGATCTCATCGGCCGGAGTAGCCCGAAGAATGCGTGCGCCAACCGAATACCAAAGCGGATCGCCAGTGACGAGGATCACCAGCCGCCGTCCTTTGTGTCGCTTGATCTCGTTGATCATCGCGTCGAACGGGGAAGGCCATTTCAGCCGCTCAGCCGTGACATTCGGGCTGAGCTTGTGATGCCGGTCCCCGCCGATGATGACCTCGGCGCTTTCCACGAGAGCGCGGGCGTCAGCCGTCAGACCATCCATCCCGTCTTCGCCGATGCCGATGATGTGGAGCCAGGTCATCCGAGCCCTCCCGCAATTGCATTCAGCGCAGCCGAAGCCATCGCCGATCCGCCCCGCCGGCCGCGCAGTGTCAGGAACGGCACACCGCGAGGGCGGGCGGCGAGTTCGGCTTTGGATTCCGCTGCGCCGATGAAGCCGACTGGAAAGCCGAGGATGGCGGCAGGTTTGGGCCAACCTTCGTCGATCAGTTCCAACAAGTGAAACAGTGTTGTCGGCGCATTTCCGATCACAACGACCGCGCCTTCAACCTCATCGCGCCACAGCTCAACTGCGGCGGCGGAGCGGGTGTTGCCGATGTCCTTCGCAAGATCGGGTGTGCGCGGATCATTCAGGGTGACGCGTACATCGCAGTCAGCGGGCAAGAGGCGGCGGATGATGCCGGATCCGACCATCTCACAATCGCAATATATGCGTCCGTTGGTTTGCAGCGCAGCGCGGGCGGAGGTGGCGACATCGTCCGACCATGCAAGCCGGTTCGGTACGTCTGTCATGCCGCAGGAGTGCACCAACCGAATCGCGATATCGCGCAGGTCTTCGGGCAGATGGTCCAGTTTAGCCTCTGCCCGAACCGTCGCAAAACTGGCGGCGTAGATCGCCTTTGGGTCACGCTCATATGTCAGCAGACGCGGGGCAGAACGTTGTCTAATGGCGGGGTGGCCCAGACCTAGTATCCACGCTTCTTCCCGTTCCACCACCGCCCGTGTTTCTGCGTCCAGTGCTGCTGGGCCGCGAAGCATGGCGGTCAGGTCGCCGGCCTCATCAAAACTGCGATAGGCCTCTGCGGTTACGCGAACCTGCCGTTCGTCGCCGATTTCGCCGTCTATTGCATCTGACGGTACGGCGAAAAGAGAAGGATAAATCTCTGCAATCAAGTGGTCAGTTTCAGGCGCTGTCCAACCGGTTTGAAATGGCCAGATCGACACGTCGGAAACGGCCGTTCGCACACGTTGCAACGACGCAAGGCCCATGATGACTTGAGATCCGACCGCCCCGGCGCCAGCCAACTGCCAAACGGTCTTGGCGCCTTTGGCGACGCCTTCGCTGGCGCGACGTTCGGGCGGGTGGTCGCCGGTCCGGTCATTGCCGCGTGCCGGAACATCTGCGATCTCCTGCGCCCCCGGCGTTCCCCAGAACGGGCCTATGCCGGGGTAAAGACGGTTGATCTTGGCGGCGACGTCATAACGGTTATTGGCGTTGTCTTCGCTATCGTCGACATGGGTGGCGAACCAGTTCCAAAGAGCCAGCGCTGATGCTTCGCCACTGACGGTTTCGGCTACGCCTGCCGGATAACCGAACGGAAAGTCGAACCCGACTAGCGCACGCCGTCCCGCCGCAGTTTCAGCGGCGAAGAAATCAATCAGCCACGCCTCAGCCGCTGCGCGGGTGCGCAGATACGTCGTCTCGACGCCGCCATCGCGCGCTACGCCAATCCAGATCGCGTCTTTCGACGGCTTGGCGGGCGAGGGCGCTGATCTGGCAGACCAGTCGACGATGACGTGTGTGTCAAAGAGGGTGGCGGATGCGGTCACTTCTTGCGCACACTCTCCGGCCCCAGCGGATGTTTCGCGTGGGGATATTCCGGATGGGCGTGGTCATGATGGTGGTGATCGTGGGAATGGCCATGGTCATGTGAGTGATCATGAGCGTGGTGGTGATGGTGCCCCATCTCCAACCGGCATTCGCCCGTGCAGAACGTATCGCACAGTTTGCAATCAGCGACATTCGATCCGGGTGCGGCGGCGCCTTGCCCCTCCACATGGTGGTGATGACTTTCCTGTACCATGCCAACTTCACCTTCGAACCCCAGCACCTGCTCGCGATATTTGCAGAGGGCGCAGTTATCGGGGACCTGACCATCCTTGATCTCCATCACCCGCTCAGCGAACTGCGCGATGACCTGATCATGGTCGTTCAAATAGCTTGCTTTGACGAACTGGATGTCAGGATGCGCCTCGGCCACCTTGTCAGTGAAGCCATAAATCCGATCGATCAGAATGCCGGTGAACAGGAAATACGGTAAGACGATGACGCGCTTATAGCCAAGGCGCGTGACGTGTTCGAGGCAAGGTTCCACCAATGGGAAGGTGACGCCTGAATAGCCGACTTCGCACCAGCCGAACCCAAACCCTTCCCAAAGCATCCGCGCGATTTTTGAGACGTTGGAATTTGCATCCGGGTCCGATGCGCCGCGACCGATAACGACCAGTGCGGTTTCTTCCAGCGGCAATTCGCCTAGTTCAGCGTTCGCCTTGTCGATAGCTTCCTGTACGCGGCCCCCAGCGGCGGCGATCATCTTGGGCGCAACGCCAAGTTCGCGGCCATACATGGTTTTGACGCCGGTTTCGGCCTGATACTTGTTCAGAACTGTAGGGATGTCATTCTTGGTGTGCATCGCGGAAAACAGCATGCCCGGCACGGCGAGGATTTCGTCGCAGCCCTGATCACGCAGCTTGTTCAAGCCGACGCGAATGACGGGGTTGGCAAATTCCAGATAGCCGTATTCCACGGGCCAGTCGTTTGGCAGAAACTCGGGCAGTCGCTGAGCCAGTTTGGCGAACTCATCGACTGCAGCTTGGGATCGGGATCCATGCCCGCAGATCATTACACCTGTCTTTGTCATGCTTCCTGCTCCTCTGTTTCTTTTTCTTCTTCTGTTTCGCTTTCGCCCAGTTTTTCGGCAAGCCAGCCCGCGATCACAGCAGCGCCGCCCGCAGCGGCAAGGCCGATCCAATGCGCATGGCCTGCGACCTCGGAAATATGTCCGGGGTCAGCAGCAGCTGTGCTGGCTGAGGCAAGAAGGAAAAAGATGGCTAGGCGCATGACGGTCCTCGCAAATTTAAACACTGCGACGCCGCAAAGCACTGGGCGGAAGTATCCGTCCCTCGACAACCCAGTTTGCAATCCCCTGGTTGGGTCAACCGCAAACCGATCCCGTTCAGCCCGTAGGCGTCGTCAAGGACCACCTAACAGAGATGGTGAAAGTCGCCAAGATGTGGACGCGTCGCTATTTGGCGAAAAACGACATAGGTCGCCCCGTGACAGGCGAAGATCGCTTGGCTAGGGTC
This sequence comes from uncultured Paracoccaceae bacterium, assembly GCA_938092015.1. Taxonomy (GTDB): domain Bacteria; phylum Pseudomonadota; class Alphaproteobacteria; order Rhodobacterales; family Rhodobacteraceae; genus Pikeienuella. The sequence continues at coordinate 40,619 of CALKOT010000052.1, read as the reverse complement.
CGCCGCATGAATATGAATGCGCAATAAGCTAGACCCGATTGGCGCCTGATTGCCGTTCTGATTTGCGTTATCGGCTTGGGCCGTTTGACGTTGGGTTTGCATCTGTATCCGTATGGCGACGACATGGTATGTGGCCCGTTAGCCCGCCTGGCGGCAGACGAGACACTATACATTGGTGACGATCAGCTACGCAGTTTCGAAAACCATGCCTGGCTTTATGGTCTGATATTGCGGGCTGCAGACGCGACTATTGGCGTTGTGCCTGCGCATCTTGCGTTAACCATTGGCCTGACGGTGCTGGTCGGTCTGACTATGTTGTGGATCGCCCGTGCAGTCGGCGCTGCGGGCTGGCTGATTCCTCTCGCCTTTCTAGTCGCCAATGTGGTCGAGGTTCGCGGCATTGGCAGGGGCGCCTATGGCGGGGCGTTCGGCGATCATTTCCACCTGCAGTCACTCGCCATTGTATTTAGCTTACTGGCCTTTCTTGCTGTATTGTGCGCCCGGTGGATTTGGGCTGGTGTCGCCTTGGGGTTAGCGGCTTTGGCCCAGCCGGTTCTGGCGTTTCATGCCGCCTTGGCTGTTGGTTGCCTGTTGTTGGCCCGGGGCAAGGATGGCGTTGCTCAATTGTTGATGGTCGCGGTGACCAGCATGATAGCCGCGGCGCCCGCTCTCTTAACTCTACTGGATCTGGAGTTTGGTGCTGTCGAAGGTGTTGGACGGGTCATTCGCGATGGATATCTCTGGCGGGCGGATCATCACTACCAGCTGACAGTGCATCACTATCTGCTACTTGGCCTCTACGGCACGTTAGGCTTTCTTGCGGTTCGGCGGTTCGGCGGTTGGGGCAGGGCGGCGGCCTCATCTTTGGTCTGGCTATGACGGGCGCCCTTTGTTGGGTGTTTTACACAAACACATTCGGCTTACAGATGGCGTCCACGTTGCCCTATGTGCTGGATTTTCCCGCTCCTCCCCACTTCTTTGGGTCCTTTCGTCGGCCCTGGCAGCAGCGGCGTCCGAAATAGCGTGGCGAAGTGGTGATCGAATATCGGCATATCTGATTGGGATCGTAGTTGCTTTGATCCTCGTGGTGAATTTCCCAGACGGGTTGATTGCTGTTGTCGCATTAGCCGTCAGTCTGTTTGCGATCTTCCTTGCCACGGCCCATGCCTCAACAATCCCAGCCATTCTGGCTGCAACAGGCGCCACGGCGATGATTGTCAGCGCAAGCACTGCCAGCGCACCACTGGATCGCGACCTGCGCATGAAGGCATTCTACGAATGGGCGCGCGAAGAGACGCCTAAGGACGCCATGTTCATTGCGCCGCCATTCATTGCCGATATCAGAGAATTGGCGCAGCGCCCGGTCTGGGTTGATTTTCGCGCTGTCTCGATGGCCCAAGCCGACCAGATCATGCTGAGCCGTGAGAGACACGAACTGATTACGCCACGCTTCGAGGATCTGCCTAAAACCGGCGGCTGGGCAGGCGCACGGCTTTGGACCGTGGCTAATGGCTATCGGCACAACGCGGCCTCGATCGCAGCGTTGCTTAAAGCGACGAACGCAGCGTATTTCGTGACCTACAAACCCGACGAACCTTACGAACTAGCTGGAGAAGGCCTGAAAATTGCCTATGCTGTTGATCACGCCTTAGTTCTGGAGTTAAGCCAGCAGTGATCGAGTTATCTATCATCGCACCAGTCCTGAACGAGGTAGAGGCGATCGATCCTTTTCTTGATCGTCTGAACGAAGTGCTTCCCGCAGCGACTGAAAGTTTTGAGGTCATTTTCGTCGACGATGGATCATCAGATGGCACGACACAGAAAATCCTCGACCGCCGGGCTACTGATGATCGGGTCAAACTGCTGCGCCTCAGCCGTAATTACGGAAAAGAGGTCGCCCTGACTGCCGGGCTGGACTGCGCCGCGGGCGCAGCGGCGGTGCCGATGGATGTTGATCTGCAAGATCCACCGGAACTGATCCCTGAGATGATGGCAAAATGGCGCGCAGGCGCTGATATTGTGTTGGCGCGGCGCATCAGTCGCAATGACGACACGTACTTCAAGCGCTTTACGGCGGCGGGTTTCTGTCGCCTGCTGAAATTCATCGGCTTTACGCCGATCCCTGAAAATGTCGGTGATTTCAGATTGTTGGACCGCAAAGCCCTGGATGGTCTTGCCCAGTTTCCAGAACGGACCCGGTTCATGAAGGGTATGTTTGCGCTTCTTGGATTTGAGCAAGCCGAAGTGACGTATGAGCGTCCTGCAAGAACAGTCGGCGCCCCCAGTCAGCGCATCCGGTCGCTGTTGAGCCTTGCCTTGGAAGGCGTCATTTCATTCTCCGTCGCGCCACTTAGAATTTGGTCGGTGATCGGGCTGTTCACTGCGATCATGTCTGCGCTTTATGGCATGTTCATAATCCTGAACGCCCTGATCTTTGGCATCGATGTTCCCGGTTATGCATCGCTGATCACGGTTGTTCTATTTATGAACGGGCTGATCCTGATGGGCCTCGGCATCATCGGCGAATACCTCAGCAGGGTCTTTACAGAGGTAAAGCAAAGGCCGCTCTATCTCGCGCGTGACGTGCAGGGCGTAGAGCTGCGCCGTGATGTGTCAGCTGCGAAACGCCCAGAACTTGAAAAGTAGGAACGTAACCGCGGGCACAATTGCGATGACGACGACAAGCGCCGCTTCATACGGAAGCTCTGCGTAATCGGTAACGATCAGAACGATAAACTGGTTCAGGCCCAAGCCGAACAGAACGGTAATTAAACCTTTAGCAAAGCTGGTCTTCCCGCCGCGATGCCCCGGAACGTAATCCGCGAATTGCTGAACAACGTCACACAAGTCGCAATCGGAATGGCGATCAGGTTCGCCCACAGCGGTGAAAACCCGAACAGGCTGTTCAGGGATACGCCGACAACAACATGCACCAACGTCGCGATCACGCCCGCAGTGCCGAAGACCGCGATTTGCTTTAGCAGCGGTTTGAACTGGTCGATCATTCGAACGGAAAGTGTTCGACCAATTCAGACAATGCGCCTGTCGCAGCCACTGAATTGCCGAACTTGTCCAGCGGGGGCGACCACGCGCAAACTGCAAATTTGCCAGGGTGCACCGCCAGAATACCGCCGCCTACGCCTGATTTGGCAGGCATGCCAACCTGAAACGCAAACTCGCCAGACTGATCATACAGTCCGCAGGTCTGCATGATCGCGCGCAACCTGACCATATGCTTACCTTCGGCGCAGGTTGCTTCTCCGGGGCGAGGCGACACAAGGAACATCGCCGCTCGCGCCAATTCTCGCGCGCTCATCGCTAACGCGCAGAACTGGAAATAGGTGTCAGCGACCTTCATCGGATTTTCACGTAGATTGCCGTATGATTTGAGGGCAAAAGCGATTGCGCGATTCAGGTCGCCCGTTTCCATTTCGGAACGGAGAACCTCATCGTCGTAAATTGGACCGTCGCTGGCCGATAAAAGCCGCATCTGGTTACGAAAATAAGCACCAATCTGGGGCCTTGCGTGCAACAGCGCATCGGCAATGATAATCGCACCTGCATTGATAAATGGGTTTCGGGGAACGCCGCGTTCCTGTTCGAGAAGAATAAGCGAGTTAAAGCGCATCCCCGAAGGTTCACGTTTGACGCGGTCCCACAAGCCATCCGCCGCCCATTCCATCGCAAGCGCCAGTGTAAACAACTTTGAAATCGACTGGATCGAGAATGGCTCATCCGCGTCGCCGGTCGTGAACTCCTGACCATCAGCCGTAACCACAGCGATGGCGAATTAAGTTGGGTCCACACGGGCGAAGGCGGGGATGTACTTTGCAACGGCCCCCTCCGCCGCCAAAGGACGTGTCTTGGCCGCGATTTGATCCAGGATCTCTTGCATGGCCCATCCCCTAAACGGTGGTTACTTTCGTAAGGGTGATTTGCCGAGGTGGACGCCCGCGTCAACCTTCAAAAGTTCTCCAGTCACATGCCGAGAGGCGTCTGATACGAGAAACAGCGCCGCATCGGCGATGTCATCCGGGCCGCTGGCGACCTCAAGGGGCGTCGAAGCTTCAACCGCACTCACTTGCTTTTCATATGCTTCTTCGTCCATTGCGTCTTTGAACCAACGGGTGCCAATAAAGCCCGGACAAACCGAATTGACCCTGATTTGCGGCGCCAGCCCTCGCGCCAACGCCAAGGTCATAGAATTCAGTGCGCCTTTTGAAGCGATGTAAGCGACAGAGGATCCGATGCCTATGACACCTGCGATAGACGACGTGTTCAGTACAGCGCTGGCCCTGCCGGATTGTTCGTAAGCGGCGACCAACAAGGGTTTCATTGCCTGCAGGGCCAGAAACGGCCCGGCTACATTCACAGCATAAACATCCATGAAGTCGTCTTTGTTTAGCGCGTCCAGATTACCATGGTCGCGCGCATGACGGGTGATGCCTGCGTTGTTGATCAGAATATCCAACCGTCCGCGACGGCCAGCCGCTTCTGCCATGAGAGCGCAACCTTCTGCAGTTGAGACATCGGCCTTCACGACCTCAGCCTGTGCACCTGCGGCCCGGCAGAGATCCGCGGCTTCTTCAGCCTCGGCCGATGATCTGGAATAGTTGACGATCACTTCTGCCCCGCGTTCCGCCAACTTCACAGCCATTGAACGCCCAAGCCCGGTGCCAGAACCGGTTACAAGCGCAATGCGTCCTTCAAGATCTTTCATGACAATTCCTCTTAGGCTCGCTCGAACAGAGCGTTGGTGTTGTGGGTGAAGATCGCTTTGAAATCAGCATTCAGATTCGCGACGGTCTGTCGGACCCAGTCATGCCCAGCGACAGCAAATTTTGAAGAGGTCCCCGGCGGCAACAACCCTAAAAGACCGTCAAAGCCAGTCTATTGTTGGTCATACGACAGCAAGACGCTGTTGGTAATTCGCCTTCATACCCCGTTTCCACTACCTTTTGCGAAAGTACCAGACCCATATCATCGCGCGCTAACTCAAATCGTAGTAAGCGCAATGTAAGGCAGGAAAGGGCGCAGATTGGGTTTGTGGTTGGAACTCTGAGGCCGAAATATTGGCCACCACCGCGTCACCCGTGATAGCCCTAATTTCATCAGTTCAAGAGTTGCCAACCATAGTGATTAGCACATGAGAAAGGGGCCGACATTTGCACTTGGCGGAAAGAAATAGGCCGGTGCTGCCTGAGGGTATATGGGGAACGGAATAAGGCAACTCGTAGTGTAGGCGTTATATAACAACAGCTTACCTAGTCTTTCATATGTGAAAGCTTTTGTAGAACCGCGATGAAGGCGTCAGAGAAAGAGAAGGGCCGCTTCCTTCCGGAGGCGGCCCCAATCTTTAGGCTTAGGCTTTGGCTAAGTCGGCTGACTTACATCATGCCGCCCATGCCGCCCATGCCGCCCATGTCAGGCATGCCGCCACCGGCTGCGCCTTCTTTGGCCGGCTTGTCAGCGACCATGGCTTCGGTCGTGATCAGAAGGGCTGCAACAGACGCTGCATCTTCCAAAGCGTGACGGACAACTTTAGCAGGGTCGATGATGCCCATGCCGATCATGTCGCCATACTCTTCGGTCTGAGCGTTGAAGCCAAAGCCGTTGTCGCCGTTTTCGACGATCTTGCCAGCAACAACAGCGCCGTCGACGCCTGCGTTTTCAGCAATCTGACGAAGCGGGGCCTGAATGGCGCGTGCAACGATCTTCATGCCTGCGGTCTGGTCAGCGTTGTCGCCTTCCATGCCGTTCAGTGCTTTACCAGCGTGGACCAGAGCAACGCCGCCGCCTGGGACAACGCCTTCCTGAACCGCAGCGCGGGTCGCGTTCAGTGCGTCGTCGACGCGGTCTTTACGCTCTTTCACTTCGACTTCGGAAGAGCCGCCAACGCGGATCACGGCAACACCGCCAGCCAGTTTGGCCAGACGTTCCTGCAGTTTCTCACGGTCGTAGTCAGAAGAGGTCTCTTCGATCTGAGCGCGGATCTGAGCAACGCGTGCTTCGATCTCTGCTTTCTCGCCAGCTCCATCGATGACAGTGGTGTCGTCTTTGGTGATGGAGACTTTCTTAGCCGTCCCGAGCATGTCCATGCCGACGCTTTCAAGTTTCATGCCGAGATCTTCAGAGATGACCTGACCGCCGGTGAGGATCGCGATGTCCTGCAGCATGGCTTTGCGGCGATCGCCGAAACCAGGTGCTTTGACAGCAGCAATTTTCAGGCCACCACGTAGTTTGTTGACGACGAGGGTCGCAAGTGCTTCGCCTTCTACGTCTTCTGCGATGATCATCAGCGGTTTGCCGGACTGGATAACAGTTTCTAGCAGCGGAACCATTGGTTGAAGCGACGAGAGTTTCTTCTCGTGGAGGAGGATCAGACAATCTTCCAGCTCGGTCGTCATTTTGTCCGGGTTGGTGACGAAGTATGGTGACAGGTAGCCGCGGTCGAACTGCATGCCTTCGACGACGTCAGTTTCAGTATCGAGGCCTTTGTTTTCCTCAACAGTGATGACGCCTTCGTTGCCGACTTTCTGCATCGCGTCAGCGATCTGTTGGCCAATTTCCATCTCACCGTTCGCGGATATGCCGCCAACCTGAGCAACTTCAGCGGAGTCTTTGACTTCACGGGACATGCCCTGGATGCCAGTAACAACGGTTGCAACAGCACTATCGATGCCGCGCTTCAGGTCCATTGGGTTCATGCCAGCGGCAACCGATTTCATGCCTTCTTTGACGATGGCCTGGGCCAAAACCGTCGCAGTGGTGGTGCCGTCGCCAGCTTCGTCATTTGTGCGTGAAGCAACTTCACGAACCATCTGTGCGCCCATATTTTCGAACTTGTCTTCCAGTTCGATCTCTTTAGCGACAGAGACGCCGTCTTTCGTGATGCGCGGGGCGCCGAAAGATTTGTCAAGAACAACGTTACGGCCTTTAGGGCCGAGCGTGACTTTTACAGCGTTGGCGAGGGTGTTCACGCCGTTCAGCATGCGATCGCGTGCGTCCGTGCTGAATTTTACGTCTTTAGCAGCCATGATGGATGCTCCTTATTCAAGAGTTTTGGTCGAGATCCGAAAGCTGGCCTCAAGCCATTACGCCCAGGATGTCGCTTTCTTTCATGATCAGCAGATCTTCGCCGTCCAGCTTGATCTCTGTGCCGGACCATTTGCCGAACAGGATCTTGTCGCCAGCTTTGACGTCCATTGCGATCCGGTCGCCGTCTTCGTCGCGCGCGCCGGCGCCAACGGATACGACTTCGCCTTCCTGTGGTTTTTCTTTGGCGCTGTCTGGAATGATCAGGCCGCCGGCAGTTTTCTCTTCGCCTTCAAGGCGACGAACGAGCACGCGGTCGTGCAGGGGAGTGAAAGACATGGAATACGCTCCTATTTGCGGTTTCCGATTGGGGAGGTCGTGCTGTTAGCACTCACCTCCCATGAGTGATAACGAAATGGAGATAAGAAACTGGAATGACGGTGTCAAGCAGGCGTATCCTTAAAAAAGCTTTGTTTTAGCGTTTGGGGAAGTGGATGGAACAGCGCACCCTAATAGCGCCTTGATAAGCAAGCCCACCCGATTGCATAGGTCTTTGCGCCACATCGCGTTGCTAAAGGAAGACAGCGACAACGGCGACATAGATCAAAGGAGGCCTAGGATGTCTGAAATCATCTCATCTCTAGCGGATGTATCTGACCGATATGACGCGGTTCTGTGCGATGTTTGGGGCTGTTTCCACAATGGCGTCCGGCCCTATCAAGCGGCCGTAGACGCGTTGAAAGCCTTTCGCGCGTCTGGTGGCTGCGCAGTTCTTCTCACGAATGCCCCACGACCAGAGGAAGCAGTTCGCAAGCAGCTTCGCGCCATGAACGCAGATGAGGATGCATGGGACGCCATCGCTTCATCAGGCGGCGCAGCGCGTGCCTCTGTTCGAAATGGCGACTGGGGTAAAAAGGTCTATCATATTGGAACGCCAGGCCGGGATGACGCCTTTTTCGAGGGTGCTGGCGTAGAAAAAGTGCGGATGGAGGATGCGGATAGTATCGTCTGCACCGGTCTAAGAGACGATCGCAGCGAAACACCCGCCGACTACAATGACGAGTTGGCTGAAGCAGCGCTGCGGCGTTTTAAGTTTCTCTGCGCCAATCCTGACCTCGTAGTCGATGTCGACGATCAGCGGCTGTATTGTGCGGGCTCTTTAGCAATGCTCTATCGCGAAAAGGGCGGCGATGTGACTGAGTACGGCAAGCCGCATCCGCAAATCTACGACTATGCGAAACAAGTGATTACCAATACCTCCGGCAAAGCCGTTTCGGATGATCGCATACTTTGCATCGGTGATGGCATCCTTACAGACGTGAAGGGCGCAATTGGCGAAGGCCTGGATTGTTTGTTTGTATCTGGTGGATTAGCTGCAGAGGATTGTGGGCCAGATGTTGAAAACCCTGATGCGGAGTTGCTGGATAAGTACCTAGCGGCTCATCAGCTTTCCCCTCGCTACACCATTGGACGCTTGCGTTGAAAAGTGCTGCTGGAAAATTTGGGTAACAAAATTACTATATGCAGCAAAATATTGTAAATTTCTTACAATCATATATTGCGTGGAGCGGTGCATGGCGGTATTTCTTCGCTTGTGCAGCAAAGGACGCAAGCCATGTATGATTCTAACGGTATCGACGACATCGAGGTCGGAACAATCTGCATCGAAGATATCGAAATCGGCATGTCGAGGAACCTTCGAAAGGTGATCGACGACAGTGACATCGAATTGTTTGGTCGCGTCTCGACAGATCGCAATCCAGTTCACTTTGATGACGAATATGCCCGCGATACGATTTTTGGCGGACGCATCGCGCATGGGATGCTGACGGCTGGCTTGATCTCTGCCGTTATTGGCGAACAGCTACCGGGTCACGGCACGATCTACATGAAGCAGTCGCTGACTTTCCTCGCCCCAGTTCGTCCCGGCGATATGGTTGAGGCCACCGTTACTGTGGCCGATATGGACTACGCCAAGCGTCGTGTCATCCTGGCCTGCAAATGTGAGGTCGGCGATGTTGTTGTACTCAAGGGCGAAGCCATGGTCCTTGCGCCGTCAGCGAAATTCGACTGATCCGGCGTCACGGCTTGATTGCAGACGGCAGCTAAGCGATACGAACGTCCAGTAAATGTTGCGGCCGATACGCCGCGAGGTACGGCGGACGCGCATGAAGATCATATCCGGGTTGGAAGCAATAACGGCTGAGGACAGAGGCGCCTCTGCCGTGATTGGCAATTTCGATGGCGTGCATCGCGGCCACCAAGCAGTTCTGGATCTAGCACGCAGAGATGCACCTTTGGGTGTGGTTACGTTTGAGCCGCATCCCCGAGAAGTATTTGCGCCAGATGCGCCACCTTTTCGGCTTATGCGACTAGAGGCAAGAGCAGACAGGCTGGCGGACCTGGGTGTCCAGCGCTTGTTTGTGATCGACTTTACCAAAGAATTCTCATCCCTGACCGCTGAGCAGTTTTGCGCTGACGTAATTGCAGGACAGTTGGGCCTAACGCATGTTGTTGTTGGCGATGACTTCCGATTTGGCGCGAAAAGGGCAGGGGATAGGGCCTATCTCACAGAGGCAGGCACACGCTTGGGCTTTGATGTCACTATAGCTGATTTGGTGAGCGACGCGTCTGAAGAAGTGTCCTCCACCGCAATCCGATCGGCACTGACTGATGGACGCGTAGCCGATGCAACGCGAATGCTTGGCCACCTTCACCGCATTGAAGGCGTTGTTGAGCATGGCGAAAAACGTGGGAGGGAACTTGGCTATCCCACCGCGAACCTGTCTCTCGATGGTCTGATGCCACCAAAGTTTGGCGTCTATGCTGTCGAAGTTACGGTCAAGGACGGCGCTCATGCCGGGAAGTATCAAGGCGTCGCCAGCTTAGGTGTTCGGCCGATGTTTGGTGTGAATAAACCGAATTTTGAAACCTTCATCTTTGATTTCTCGGGTGATCTTTATGGCGCCCGCATTTCGGTTGGATTGGTCGAATACCAACGTCCAGAGCTAAAGTTTGATGGCCTCGATACACTCATCACACAGATGGATACAGACCAGGCGCAAGCGCGGAAGATTTTGTCAGAGTTCCAGGTAGGGGCCTAAGTATGACTGCTATCAGAGTTGCGTTCTTTAACGTTGTCTTTTACGCGGTGACGTTCTTTTGGGCGATGTATATTGCTGTGAACTGCTATTTCAGAAGCGGTGAGACGATCCGCGCTATGATCGCTCGATGGTGTCGCTGGACCCAATGGTGGGTGAAGGTTGTCCTCGGCTCACGCATTCTGAAGCTGGGCCAAGAGAATATACCGAAAGAAGGCACGTACATTATTGCGCCTAAGCACCAATCTGAATTGGATGTAGCGGTGATATTTGGCGAGCATTCCAATTGCGGCGCCGTGGTGATGCAACAGCTGGCGAATATGCCTTTTCTGGGCAAGCTTATCGAAACGCTGGACCTAATCACTGTCTCTGTAGAAGGCGGGCCACAGGGACGGACAGAGTTGATACGCGAGGGATCGAAGAAATACTTTGATCAAAGCCTGCCAATTCTGATTTATCCTGAAGGTGAGCTGATGGCGCTTGGCGCCAAGGAACGCTACAAATCAGGAGTTTACAACATCTACGAAGTTGTAAACGCACCGGTTGTACCGGTTGCCCAATCTTTAGGTGCGATCTGGCCGAAACGACAATGGACCAAGAAGACTGGGCATACTGGCGCGATCAAGTATCTCGAACCAATCCAGCCTGGGTTGGGGAAAGAGGAATTCATGGCCACAATCGAAGAGATGATTGAAAGAGAGACGATGGCCCTTATCCGCCAGCACGCGACAGGTGAAGAACTGGCGCTGGCCGAAGATCGTTACGCTCGCAAAGCTTCAAATAGCTGAGATGTCAGGGCGCGAACCAGAGCGCCGAAAACGTATCAAAGACGCCCTTGCGCGGTTGTCTGAAGGCGATGCGGGTTCGTGAGAACGCGAACGGATTGGAGCTTTGATCGCGATCCTTCTGTCAATTTTCGGGATCATCGCCATCGGTGCGCTACCTGTCGCCCAACATCTACGGATTGCGTTTCTGGTTGTGTCGTTCTGCTTTGCAGCAGTCGTGGGCCTGTCGGTGAAGCGTTGGTTAGATGACCGCAACGACAAGTCACGTGACCATACACGCTTGACCCTCACGCGCCGCCGCCGCAACTTGGCTGAAACAGCGCATCAGGCGCGATGGGAGTTGGGCAGCTATGACCGATCAAACCGCCTCGGGCGCGCCAAGCGCTGCCGCGTCAAACCAATTCGCGTTGTTCAAATCGCGCCGGTTCTGGCCTCTGTTTTCGGTTCAGTTCCTTGGGGTCTTCAATGACCAGACGTTCAAGAACGCTTTTGTCGCCCTTCTAACTTTCCGGCTTGCCGACAGTTTAGCAATGACGGAAGGCGATGTTGATCAATTCATCCAAATGTCCGCCGCTCTATATATCCTGCCATTTGCATTGTGCGCGCCTCTTGCTGGCAAGATTTCGGACGCCATCGACAAGGCGGTCATGATGCGATGGGTGAAATTCGCTGAGATCGTGTTGATGTGCATCGCGGCGTATTCCTATCTTACTCAAAACCTAACTGTTTTGATGATCCTAATGTTCCTGATGGGCGCGCAGTCAGCGTTCTTCGCACCAATCAAATACGGAATTCTGCCTCAGTATATGAAGACCGATGAGATGCCGCCTGCGAATGGCTTGATTCAAGGGGCGACCTTCATCGCAATTCTGCTTGGGCAGATATTTGGCGCTAAATTGGTTCTGACCGAAGGCGGCGTTGAGTTGGTTTCAATAGCAGTCGTTGCCATCGCCATCGTCGGTTGGTTCGCAAGTTTCGCAGCGCCTGCGGCACCGGTGCTGGCACCTGAAACGCGGGTCAAGATAACGCCGGCTGTCTCAGTAACATCCCTAATCCGCATGCCTTGGGATATGTTCAAGATCATAGGTGATTGCTGGTCAGCAAAACCCGCAATGTTCGCTATGCTCTCGCTAGGTTGGTTCTGGTTCGCGGGCGCAACGTTCATGTCGTTGATCTTCCCGCTTGCCCGCTACTCTCTGAATGCGTCCGAGGATGCAGCGCTGATCATGTTAACTGCTTTCTCAATCGGCGTCGCGATAGGCGCAGTCATGTATGCTGTGATTGTCAAAGGCAAAGTCACCTTAAAGACCGCGCCATGGGGGGCGTGCGGCATGGGCGTTGGGGCTATCGCGTTTTACTTCGTGGTCACAGCCTATGGATCCGATCTTACAGCCGATGCGCCACTATTGTCGGTAGGCGAATTTCTCGCCCGAGCCGATGCTTGGGCTGTCCTTGGTACGCTCGTGTTTATCGCGATGTTTGCAGGCCTCTACGTTACGCCGTTTAATGTCGAGTATCAGGTTAAAGCGCCTGAAGCGGAAAAAGGCAGATTTGTCGCTTGTTCGAACGTAATTGACGCACTCTGCATGGTAACGTCCGCCATTATTGTTTTGCTGCTGGTTGGCATGGCTGGCGTCCCACGCGAAATGATGTTCGCGCTCGTCGGTCTCACCGGATTTGTCGCCGCTTACATAGTTCATCGCAAAGCCAAAGCGCAGGAAGGCTAGGGCGTCAGTTCAGCACCGCGAGGATTTCGCGAGATTGCTCGGCGCTCGCTGCCGACGCCAGCGCGTCCAAGTACTCAATCGTTTCAGCATCGTGCCAAGGCGCTTGTCCTTCGAACGCTGCGACGACCTGGCTAAATTTATCCACAATAATAGTGGTTGGCGTTCCTCGTAGGCCAACACGACCTGCAAGTGCATGATGGCGGTCAATCAGGATCGGTAGGTTTTTGAAGTTGTGGGTTTTGTAGTGCTTTTCTACCAGCGCCAGCGCCGGTGATTCATCCACAGATACAGGCAAATAGGCGATTTTGTCATTGGCGTTTTCTGCAGCCAAACGATCTACGATTGGCATTTCAATCTCGCATACATGACACCATGTCGCCCAAAGCGTGACGACAGATACCTTGCCTTTGTAATCAGCCAGACTGGTCCGCGCCCCGCCAGGCTGATCCAGAACTGTTTCGGGCGCTGTTACTTGTTCAACAATTGAAATCACGCGCTGACTGAAAACGCCATTTGTCTCAGGCTCAAAAGCGGTGACAGGGTGCGCCAACATCAAAGCGGCGGTGAGGGTGAAGATGCGCATGGGGCAGGCTCCTTAAACTCTTGTCTTCCCGTCAGTTCTGTGCGCCCTAATGCGACCGAAGCGAGGCAGAACAAGGTATGGTCACGGAAAACTGATGGACAAGGCTCTTACACCCGGATTCTGGCGGGAAAAACCACTGGAAGACATGTCCCGGCAGGAATGGGAAGCGTTGTGCGATGGTTGCGGCCGTTGCTGTGTTCTTAAGCTAGAAGACGAAGATACGGGTGAGATCGCCTATACCGATGTTCATTGCCGCCTTTTTGACCCAGATACCTGTCGATGTGGAAACTATGCTCTGCGCCGTCAATTGGTGAAGGGGTGCGTGCTGCTAACACCTGAAAGCATCGATGAAGACAAGGAATGGATGCCTTCAACCTGCGCTTATCGTTTGTTGGCGGAAGGGAAGGACTTGAAGCCGTGGCATCCACTTGTCAGTGGTCGTGCCGACAGTGTGGAGGAAGCGGGAATTTCAGTACGCGGCCTGACTGTTCCTGAATACGAAGTTGATGAAGAAGACTATGAAGATCGGATTATGGAAGGGTTTCGCTGATGTGGTTCAGCTCTGACAACGCAGCAGGCGTTGCGCCTGAGGTTCTACTGGCCATGACTAACGCCGCGCCCGGCTGGGCAATGGCTTACGGCAATGATGAAGGCACATCGCGCGCTGCGGATATGATCCGCGATCGGTTTGAAGCGCCTGAAGCCGCAGTCTATTTTGTTGCTACGGGAACGGCAGCTAATTCACTGGCGCTCGCCTGTCTGGCAGAGCCTTGGAATGCGATCTACTGCCATCAATCCGCGCATATTGAAGAAGATGAGTGTAATGGGCCCGAGTTCTTTTCCGGCGGCGCCAAGCTGGCCCTGATCCCGGGGGAACATGGGCGCATGCTGCCCGAAGGTTTGCAGGCCCGGCTGGACAGGACTGCTCAAGGCGACGTCCACGGCGCTCAACGAGGGCCGCTCAGCATTACGAATGCGACCGAAGCTGGTACACTCTATGATCCTTCCGCAGTTGATGCGCTAAGCGCCGTCGCAATGAAGGCAGATGTCAGCGTTCATATGGACGGCACCCGCTTTGCATACGCCGTTGCAGCACTTGGCTGCACGCCTGCAGAGCTTAGCTGGAAAGCTGGCGTTGATATCCTTTGCCTAGGCGCCACGAAAAATGGCGCCATCGCGGCTGAAGCAGTCATTCTGTTTGACCCAAAGCTGGCTTGGGAATTTGAGTTGCGGCGCAAGAGAGCAGGGCACTTGTTTTCGAAGATGCGTTTTCTCGCTGCACAGTTCGAAGCAATGATGACTGACGATCTTTGGTTGGAACTGGCGGGGCGCGCGAATGCGACCGCCGGCAGATTGGCGGATGGACTATCAAAGCTATCGCACGCCAATTTGATACATCCCGTAGAAGCAAACTTGATGTTTGTTGAGCTGCCTCGCAGAATCCATAAATCTGCCCGCGCCAAAGGTGCTGCATACGCCCTGATTGGCGATCTCGATGGCCCTGATGATGAGATGTTGGCCTGCCGCCTTGTCTGTTCAGCCCAAACTACTGGCGAAGAGGTGGACGCCTTTCTGAAGGTCATCACCTGATGGAAACGGTCGAAACACTCGTCATCGGCGGAGGCGTTGTAGGCCTTGCCATTGCGCGGGCATTAGCCCGGTCAGGGCGCGAAGTGGTTATTGTAGAGAAGGAAGATCTATACGGTTCTGGCGTGTCGTCCCGGAACTCTGAAGTCATTCATGCTGGGCTGTATTATCGCAAAGACAGCCTGAAGGCGCGGTTCTGCGTTGAAGGCAAGCACATGCTCTATAACTATTGCGAAAGCCATAAAGTCGCTGTGAAACGCTGTGGCAAACTGGTTGTCGCGACTACCGAGGATGAATTGCAAACGATGGGTGCAATTCTGAAGAAGGCTCACGACAATGGGGTTATAGATACTGTTTTAATCAGCCGCGAAGAAGCACTGGCGCGTGAACCTTCGCTGAGTTGCACTGGTGCGATGTGGTCGCCTTCTACTGGTGTTGTCGATAGTCACGGTTTGATGGCGTCTTTGCTGGGCGAGGCAGAGGATCGCGGCGCCATGCTTGCGCTCAATGCACCTGTAACCTCGATCAAACTGGGTGACCCGCATGTGGTTGAAGTTGGCGGTGATGCGCCAATGACGCTGGGCGCAAAGGAAGTGATCAACTCTGCCGGATTGGGCGCCAATGCACTGGCTAAACTGACTGAAGGCGTAGACGACGCCTACAAGCCGGATCTTTTCTACGCAAAGGGTTGCTACTTCAGCCACGCTGGAAGATCGCCTTTTCAGACACTAATATACCCAGCGCCAGTTCAGGGCGGATTAGGCGTTCACCTGACATTGGACATCGCCGGTCAAGCCAAGTTTGGGCCAGACGTCGATTGGGTCGATGAGGAAAGCTACGACGTTCCGGCTGAGCGGGGCGACAAGTTCTACGCGGCAGTTCGCAAATACTGGCCTGACCTGAAAGATGGCGCGCTAACGCCGGACTATGCTGGCGTTCGCCCCAAGATTGTTCCCAAGGGCGAACCAGATGGTGATTTCCGGATCATCGGCCCTGCTGAACATGGCGTGAGCGGCTATGTTGGCCTGTTTGGTATTGAAAGCCCTGGCCTTACATCAAGCCTTGCGATTGCGAAGCATGTGGAAACGTTGCTTTAAGTTTCACGCGTGCAATGGCGTAAAAGCGACATCGGCGTCGTAGTTTGGTATACGTCAGTTACTGACGTGGGTAAGTGGGAGCGAACACCAACGCGAAAAGACTGATGAGCCAGAAAATAAAAACTTATACCTTCCTGCTGACTGAGAATTTCTCTCACATGCCATTCTCGTGTGCGATTGAGGCGTTTCGCATAGCCAATCTTGCCGCAGAGAAAGAACTGTACCGCTGGCAATTGGCTTGTGAAGGCGGGGACCATGCCAACAGTTCAAACGGGACGTCGACCAAGGTTGATATCGGGTTGGATGACCGCCTGACTGATAGCGATATCATCGTTGTCGCTGGTCTCGACGCCAAACGCCACGCGACGCCGGCGATCAAACGTTGGCTACGCTGGCATGACACCCACACACGAGGAAAAATTGGCGCTATTTGTTGCGGGGCCTATGTGTTGGCTGAAGCTGGTCTACTCGGCGGCAAATCCTGTGCGATCCACTGGGAATACCATGATGCGTTCATGGAGGATCATCCTGAAGTCGACCTGAAACCATCGGTCTTTGTGAAGGATGGCAGGTATTTCTCAGCCTCTGGCGGGGCGGCGGCGACTGACCTGGCGCTGTCGATCATCGAAGATGACCATGGCGAGGAACTGGCCCGACAGGCGGCTGAGGGGCTGGTCTATGCTTCGGTACGGACTGAGCATGATGGCCAGCGGTTCTCGCTGAACGGTCGGATCGGTATCCGCAATCCTAAGCTCGCCAAAGCGGTGGAGCTGATGGAAACGCAGCTGGATGAGCCTTTGCGCACCTCGGATATCGCGGCTGAGGTTGGTCTTTCCACGCGGCAACTGGAACGTCTGACAGGGCGCTACCTGAACTGTTCGCCCAAGAAGTACCGGATGGAGGCGCGATTGGCCCGGGCCCGGCATCTGCTGCGCCAAACCGATATGAGTGTGATCAACGTGGCCATGGCGTGCGGGTTCACGTCGCCATCGCATTTCTCAAAATGCTACCGCGTCCGTTACGGGGAAACGCCGTACCAGCGAAAAACCGGCTAAATCGCAAAGGTTTCACGCGTGAAACCATAGGTAACTTACTGTTATATAATGGTATTAATGTCTAGTTAATCTTGGCCAGCACCTGCGTTTCACATATCAGAAGCCAAAATCCAACTGACATTCAGAACCTAGGCGGACGTCAAACTACACCCCAGATACCGGCCATAAATCCGTCGTGGAAAACACCTTTTATAAATTTCCGCGCTGCTTCACAGTGACTGAACGGCGCTTCGCGGTATTTTGGGGATCCTCGGCTTGTGCAGATAACTGACGACCTATCAAACACTGAGGGATCGGTCGACGTTCTGGATGTGATCTATGATGTCGCGCTGGACCCTGAGCGATATGATGATTTGTCGGATGCCTGGGCTGACCGGTTGTGGCCGCAGATTGCAGCAGGCGGTGCAGCCGAACTGGAAAACCGGGTTTCGGCCCATATCCTTAGGGCGGAAAAGATCCTTGATCGCATCAGCACCCATCCCGAAGATGCTGAGATCCCTGAAATCGCACGGTATGTGGAAGATATCGGATCGGCTGCTGCCTTAATCTTTGACCACAATCTTCATATCGCTGCGACGAACGAGATTGGCGCCCAGCTTCTATCTGCAAAAGTTGGCGATAGCGTCGCCAACCTGCCGATCATAAAGGCCGATCTGGATTCGTTTCTGAACCACAACCGCGCTTTGCTACAGCAACATGACTCCACGCAGGCGCTGGTTCGGGTGCGCCGTGAGACGAGCGAGCGGTTGATCGTGTTTCAACTTCGACCCCTGCGCACCAAATCCGGCGAGACCTATGTCGCTGCGATCTCATCTGACATTCAGTGGCCCGAAAACTACACCGAATTGCTTGGCAATGCCTTTGGCCTGTCCAGCGCCGAAAGCTTTATCATTCGCCTGATCGTCGATTGCAAAAGTGTCGCTGACATCGCTGTTGCACGTGGTAGTACTGTTGGCACCGTTCGCAACCAAATCAAAAGCATCTTCGCCAAAACCGGATCGCGCAGTCAGATCGAACTGGTGCGCCTAATCATGTCGATCATGGTCGTCTCTACGACCGGCGACGAAAACGGGCAGGGGACAACCGGTAAACTGCCCCCAGCCGAGCAGCGTTTTGTAACCGGGCCTGACGGGCGCAAGCTGGAATACCTGATCCTGGGCGATCCAAACGGCGCGCCGGTATTCTACCTGCAGACTGAGCTTGGCCTGTCACGCCTGCCTATATTCATAGAGGAAGAAGCGCGACATTTGCGTCATATCCCCCATTCGCGCGGGGTTCGGGCAATCTGCGCCCGTGCCAGACGGCGACAACTTTGGCGATCAGGTCGCGCAGGATCTGCTGACTGTGATGGACCATGAGGGGATCAAAACCCTCCTCGTCATCTCAATGGCCGCCGACAACAGTTTCGCTGCAAGAATGCATCTTATCCGCCCAGGATCGGTCACTGCGATCATCGCAACCAGCGGCTGCTCTCCCTTTCTGAATGATGAGCAAGCATCGCGGCAACAGCCCCTGTATCGGCTGGTTCACTCAACCGCGCGGTACTTCCCCAAACTCCTGCCCTTTGTCGCCAAGGCCAGCTTCAAGTTCGTGCGCAAGATGGGCAAGCAGAAGATGGTGGAGACGATGTTCGCCAAGTCCCCCGCGGACCTAAAATTGTTCGAAAACCCCGACATAAGGGACGCGGTGATTGAGGGCAGCGAGGTCGCGCTGTCAGACCATCACAGCGGGCATGAGGCGTTCATCCGCCAGTGCCTGATGTACCATTCGGAGGAGCAGCTGACCCTCTTCCCACGGATCGAGGGCGAAGTGCCCTATCATTCGATGAACGGGCAGATGGACCCATCAGTGCATCCCGATACGCTGGCGGAAAGCCAGGTGGACTATCCCTGGATCGAGTTCCACATCTACCCCGATGCAGGCCAGTGGCTGTTTTTCCAGTACACGAGCGACGTTTTCGACGTGGTGGAGCCGTACTTGCAGCGCTGAGACACGCCCAGCGGTGGGCACTGTGCTGATTTGCACTTAGAGTTAAAATCACAGGGAAATTAAGCGCGAAAAACGCTGTCAATATCCCATATGGGATATAGAAGTCCGCCCCCTTCCATGCGCGTGTGGTCCTGCTTGCCGGGGCGTAGAAGCGTTTTGATCAAACGTTGTGGCGTTTCGAAATCCGACCACGTTTGCCGATGCAAACGCTTTTTCGGTTTTCAAAACGCCGCACGAAGTGACGTAAGATCCAATCGCCATAGCCCCATTCTGTCTGAAGGGACGCCGCTATGGCCACGTTTGAAGTCAATACGCTTGTCGATGAGGCTGACTACGGCGCAGAAATCAATATTGGCACGGCTTTCTTTCCAATCGTTGTCCCCATCGGCCCCGCCATCTCCCTCCGCGAAGCAATCGCGCTGGCGAACGCCACGGAGGAGGAGGACACGATCACCTTCGCCGCCGGGCTGAGTGGCACGATCAAGCTAACGCAGGGGGCAGAGATCGCGATCACCAGCGATCTGAGGATCGAGGGTGAGAACCGCATCACGGTCAGCGGCGATGCGGATGAAAATGATACGCTGTTACTGGCGCAGGCTTTTCCGGCGAGGTGACGAACGCCGCCGCAGCCTATGAGGCGCAGCTGGCGGGCAACACGTGGATCTTCAACATCTCAGATGGCGGCGATGTGGTCATTGACGGCCTGACGCTGACAGGCGGGCGGGCGGGCGAATGAAGGTGATAATGACAGTGGCGCGATCAGGGTCACCGATGAAAGAAATGCGGCAGACAGTGCCAGCGTTACGATCAACAACAGCACAATAGCCGGGAATAGTACGGCTGCGGGCCGTGACGGCGCCGCAATTTCTGGCGAATTCGCCGATATCACGATAACGAATAGCGATATCAGCGAGAACCGCGCTGGAGACGGTGGCGGCGGGGTCTCAACGCTTTATAGCAGACTGACCATCAGTAATCGTCGTTCGCCGGGAACTCCGCTTTTGGCGACTTTTCGGATGGCGGAGCGATCGATTCGAGTTACACCCTCATCAGGATGACGAACAGCACGATTACAGGCAATCAGGCCAAGAATAACGGCGGCGGGATAAATGAAAGAACCCCCATTGCCGACTTTGAAATTGTTAACAGCATCGTACTTGGGAACAACGCCTTAGTCGAAGGCAATGAGATTAACTTTCTTGGCGACGCACCGGCCGTCACCGACCAAAACATCATCGGCGCCAACGCGGCAGCGTTTGACACTTCAGGCTATGGCGAAAACGTCATCAACGCAGACCCGGAAACCGTCTTCGCCATAACAACCTCAAACGGAAACCAAACCAGCGGCGTCGCTGGCGACAATGGCGGGCCAGTGCGGACCATCGTGCTGAGCGATGATGTCGCGAACCCCGCCCTCGACGCCTCGACCGCCACGGGAACGGACGCGCGCGGGGAGGAACGGGGCTTTGATCAGACCTTCATCGACAATGGCGGCCTGTCCGATCTGGGCGCTTTTGAGCTGGCCGTACAGGCGTCGGGCGGCGAGATCCCCTCGCTGGTCGTCACCACGACGGATGACAGCTTTGATCCCACGGACAACCAAACCTCCCTCCGCGAAGCGGTCGCCTACGCCAACTACAAGGACGGCCCCGACACCATCACCTTCGCCCCAAGCGGTCAGGGCCTGATCCGGCTGACGCGGGGCGAGATCGGTATCACCGATGAACTGACCATTGAGGGCGGCGGCTTGGTGACCATCACCGGCGACGCAGGCGCGGATGATCTGGACGCAAATGGCAACCTTGCCTCTTCCTCCGGCGGCGTCACCGATGTTGCGCAATCGGTGGATAGCAACACGCTGGGCGATAACTCAAGGGTCTTCGACGCCACGGCGGATCTTACGCTGACGGGCCTGACAGTTACAGGCGGGCGGACTGAGGGTAACGACCAGCGCGGCGGGGGCGTTGAAGCCAACGGCGACCTCACCCTGATTGACAGCCTGATCGCCGGGAACAGCACGTCAGGGATAGCCTTCAAAGGCGGCGGGATATACTCAAACGCGACCACATTAATCCAAAACAGTACCGTCAGCGGCAACAGCACCTTTGGCAATAACGGCTATGGCGGTGGGATAAGTCGTTCGAAGTGATCGTTGAAAACAGCACGATCAGCAACAACAGCACCTATGGCTCGGTCGCAGACGGCGGCGGGATCAATACAATTATCGCAACGATTACAAACAGTACAATCAGCGGAAACAAGACCACCGGCTCTTCTGATGGTGGCGGCTTGCATGTTCGCGGATCTGCGACGATTGAGAATAGCACGATCAGCGGCAACATGACCGAGGGTAGCAGCGCACGTGGCGGTGGCGTCTACGGATACCTTGCAGACATCCGAACTCTGAACAGCACGATCAGCGGCAACAGCACGCTTGGCGTCAACGCGGCTGGTGGCGGCGTTTATGCTCTGGACAGTGAGTTGATCGTCGAAAACAACATCATTTTGGGCAATGTCGCACAGCAGGCCGATCACGATGAACAGGTGGAGATATTTGAACAGGTTGGCTTTTTCGCTGACAATGACGGCCTGATAGAGCTGACCGGCGCGAACATCATCGGCGCTAACGGCGCAGCCTTCGACGTCACTGCGCCAACCACCGGGTCCGGGTCGGCGATCACCGCCGACGCCGCTTCGGTTTTCACCGTGACCCGCGCCAACAATGGCGTCGTCGCTGGCCTTCTGGACGACAATGGCGCGCCCATCCAGACCATCGCGCTGCGGGATGGGCTGGACAACCCCGCACTGGACACCACAACCATCGCGGGCCTCGTCGATGCACGCGGTGAGACGCGGGGCGTGGACCTGATCGGCGTCGACAATGGCGGAACCTCTGACCTTGGTGCGTATGAGCTGCAAATCGACGAAGACTTCACCTTCCCCGTCATCACCAGAAATCTGGCGATTTCACTGGCGGAGGGGGCAAGCGCTGGCTTCAGCTTTTTCCCCGTCACCGCGACAGATCTGACAGCGGACCGCTTCGAGATCTTTAGCGGGCCGGATGCGGGCAAAGTCTCAATCAACGCCACAACCGGTGTCCTCGGCCTGTCAGCCGAGCCTGACTTTGAGAACCCGACTGACGCGAACGGCGACAACAGGTTTGAGTTGCGCGTCGCCGCGAAGGATGAAAGCGGCGGCGTCAGCTTCGACAACCTGACCATCACCATCACCGACGTGAATGAAGCCCCGGTCGCCAACGCCGCAGCTGCCTCAGGCGACATAGATACAGTGATTTTGGGCGCACTGACTGCCTCAGACCCAGATGGGGACACTCTGACCTTTACTGAGGTTTCTGGCCCCGCAAACGGCGCCTTGATGATCAACGTAAACGGTTCGTTCCAGTTCACCCCGGACGCCGATTACAGCGGAACCGACAGTTTACTTTCTGGGCGAGCGACGGAACGCTGTCCGACACGGCCACGGCGACCATCACGGTGAACCCGATTGGTGAGCCTGTGGACCCAGTAGACCCGGTGGACCCTGTCGATCCGGTTGATCCAGTAGACCCTCCGGCGCCAACCGGACCGACCAATGGCGACGACACGCTGATCGGCACGCCGCTCAACGACATTCTCAATGCGCTCGCGGGGAACGACACCATCTCTGGCCTGGCTGGCGATGACCTCCTCATCGGCGGCGGCGGTAATGACAATATCAAAGGGGCTGCAGGCGATGACCGCCTTAGGGGCAATGGCGGCGATGATACGCTGAAAGGCGGCGGCGGTGACTATAACATCAAAGGAAATGGCGGCGATGATGTGATCCGGGGGAATGGTGGCGATGACACCATCAAGGCCGGTAGCGGCGATGATAATGTTAAGGGCGGCGGCGGCGCTGATGTGATCAATGGCGGCGGCGGCGCGGACAGGCTGAATGGCGGGGGCGGCAACGACACAATCACAGGCAAAGGCGGCGACGACACGCTGAAAGGCAATGGCGGGGCGGATGTGTTCCAGTTCCGCACGTCAGATCGCAATGATACCATCGCTGATTTCCGTCAGGGTCAGGACAAGATCCAGATCCAGAACGGCGTGCGGACCTTTGAAGGGCTCGACATTGAACAGGATGGCCGTGATGTCCTAATCGGCTTTGGCGCAAGGCAAGTTCGGGTTGTGACCGACAACGCGGGGGCGTTTGATGAAAGTGATTTCATCTTCTAGGAGCGGCATGCGCGGACACCGCTTATCAGGTGTCCGCGTCTCGTTTGCTAAACCACGCACCCATAGTGAGCGCTTGAAACCAGCCGCCGATATTTGTTCAGCACTGACCCGGCCGGAAGAGCGCTCAGGTCTGGCGTCGTCGGTGTTTTCATACGCGTTGCAAGCTCCTCGATCGGGATATCGATATCGAGGCGCCGACTAATCGGGTTGATGACGATCGTGTCGCCATCACGCACGGCGCCTATCGGGCCGCCTTTTGCTGCCTCGGGACTGATATGGCCCACGAGAATGCCATGCGAGACGCCAGAAAACCGACCATCAGTGATCAGCGCGACATCCTTGCCTAGGCCGCGTCCCTGTAGCTGAATGGTCAGTTGGATCATCTCAGGCATGCCTGGGGCGCCAACTGGCCCGACATTTCGCACTACAATGACATCGCCAGCGACGATTTTGTCGCCACGGATGGCAGCCATCGCGTCAGCTTCGTTTTCAAAGACCCTGGCAGTGCCTCGAAACTCACCTGCCTCCAGCGTTTTGCCAGATAGTTTCAGAACGCCGCTTTCCGGCGCCAATGATCCGGTGAGCAGGCTGATGTGATTTCCGGCCGCCGCCAGTGGCTGCGCGACGGGGAAGACAACGTCCTGATTGGGTATGTCTTGCGGCAGTGGGACATTCGCCAGATTTTCAGCAAGCGTCTTGCCCGTCACAGTCATGACGTCGCCATGCAGGTAACCTGCCTCTAGCAACGCCTTCATCACCACTGGCACACCGCCTATATTATGGAGCGATACCATTGCGTACGCCCCATGTGGTTGCAGGTTTGCAATCAGGGGAACGCCTTCGCCAATACGTTGAATATCTTCGATGGTGAATGGCACGTCAGCCTCACGCGCGATGGCGAGGATATGAAGGTAGAGGTTAGTAGATCCGCCCGTCGCATAGGCGGTGACGACGGCATTCTCAAACGCCTCTCTCACCATGATATCGCGGGGCCGGATGCCCAGTTTCGTCAGATTATACAATGCATCCACGCTGGCGTGCGCCTGATGCTTCACATCATCATGGATATCACTGTCCGCGTCATAGTCAGCGGGGTGCGAGGCGCCGCGCGGCAGGATCATGCCGATCGCCTCTGCAATCGTGCTCATCGTATTGGCAGTGAACATCGCGCCACAGGTGCCGCTGCCGGGCATCACGCAGCGCTGCAGGCTAAGCAACTTGTCTTCGGTAATTCGTCCCGCTTCGCGCGCTGCCGATCCTTCGACATAGTCCATGATGGTCAGGTTGTTGCCTTTGCTCGCCCAAGGTTCAAAATCGACCCGACCTGGAGAACTGGTGCCAGGATAGACTACCAAACCAAAAGCGTTCGTTCGCGCCAGTGGCATCAGGGCGGCGGCGCCTGTCT
Source organism: uncultured Paracoccaceae bacterium (assembly GCA_938092015.1). Lineage (GTDB taxonomy): Bacteria > Pseudomonadota > Alphaproteobacteria > Rhodobacterales > Rhodobacteraceae > Pikeienuella. Next base: position 16,035 of record CALKOT010000052.1, on the reverse strand, counting down.
TGTCGCAACCGGACACGACGATCATTGCGTTGCCGTGATGGGCATAGTGGCCCGTTTCCATGCAATCGGCCATCAGATCGCGGGATACAAGGCTGTACCCGGCATTGTCTGTGCCCTGTGTCAGCGCATCCGACACGGCAGGGGCGCCGACCAGCAAGCCTTGCCCGCCTTTCGCTGCAACAGCTTCAACCAGCAAATCTGCGATACGACGGACGCGATTATTGCAGCGATGGGCGTTGGTATATGCGTTGGCAATGGTGACGACGGCATTGGTTTTCGCCGCCTCTGTTGGCTCAAACCCGGCCGCACGCAATTCAACTGCGCGCAGGCCTTGATCAGCGTCGCTCCAATAGCTCACAGGTTCGTTTGTCATTGTTTTGTTCCCTAACCCATCTTTCATTCGCTCCTCCGGATGAGCGTATGTTGTCTGCATTGATTATGGCACCACAGGTCGTCGCTTGTCATCTTTGGTTCAGGGTTCCGTGGGCGTCGGTTGAAATGATCTGGCAAATGATTTTGGCAGCACATAGCCAACCTGAATGCATCAGATTGGAATAGGTCGTTTGATGCAGTTGCTTCTACATTCTGCTAAGATTATCTTAGTGTTTGTTTGAGTTTCTAGGACAGAATTTTGATGTTCCTACGCAAACAGGCGTGTATTTGAAGTTGCCCATTGTGTGGGTAAAAGGTGGGGAAGATAATTGTGTTGAGTATCGGTGAAAGCGTGTCTGTCAGCGCTATGCGGGGTAATATGCATGGTTGATATTTTGCCAAACTTCGCAACGACTGTACTGGCGTTACCAGACAAACCATGTGTGTCTGAGGGATCTTGGCGACTGTCCTTTCGCGAAGTCGACATTCTGTCCGACAATCTTTGTTATGAGCTTGCGCAAGCAAGCGCGTCGATCAGCGATGATGTCTGTTTTCTTGGTGGGGCAGGGGCGCAGCGGCTGATCTTTCTATTAGCTTGTATAAAGGCTGGGTACTGCTTCTGTTCGTCCATCTTGCAGATGGGTGAAAGTTATACCGTTCAGTTCTCGCATTTGATTCAACCGAAAGTCTTGATGTTTGAGCAGAGCTTTGAAGACCTTGCCGAAAAGATGGCGGCTAAAGCCACGATACCCTTCACGACAGATACGGTTGATCATGGACGTCCGGCAACTCGTGACCTTCCGCTAGAGGCGCCTTCATTTATCAGTTTCACTTCGGGTTCTACCGGTTTGCCCAAAGGTATGCGACGCAACCGCGCTTCGCTTGCGAATTTCATCCGGCATGGAATAAAACTGCAGAACCTCACGCAGGACGATACCGTTGCGCTGCTCGGGAACTTGTGGGCCCCTACGATCCTTACGGGATTTGCCGCTGGGGCAAGTATTGTTTGCTATGACACCCCCAGATTGGGCGGCGCAGGTCTGGCTGAATGGTTGATAGACGTGTCTGCGACATCAACCATGACATACCCGGCTATTTTCCGTGAAATTATGGCATCTGAACGCCAGCTTCCGGACCTTCGAAGGATCATCTTGATTGGTGAACCTACGACCCACGCAGATGCCGAAGCACATGCGCGATGCTCTGCGCCAGATGCATGGTTAGTTAATATTTTTGGTACGATGGAGTTTTCGTACATCACGGCTTTTAAGCGACAGGCCAAAGACCCCATCAATTTCGAAATGATCCTATTGGGTCACGAGGTACAAGCAGGCGTTCTTCATCTCATCACGGATTAAGGTCGTGAGGCGGTGGATGGCGAAGCCGGAGAGATTCAGATTGTTTCTCCGCATGTCATCGCAGGCTATTTGGGTAATGAAGAAGCTGATACCGGCAAGTTTGGCCTGACCAGCGATGGCGCGACCATGATGATGACTGGGGACTTTGCTTATCGTGACTATGCCGGCGCTTACCACACTGCCGGCCGGCGTGACGGGCAAACAAAGGTACGCGGTTACAATGTTCGTCCGTCTGAGATCGAAATCGTCATCAAACGCTTGCCAGGGGTAGAAGACGCCACCGTTGGGTCATTTCAGACGCCTTCGGGTATAGCCCGCCTTGCTTGTCATTTCATTGGCGATGCCGACCCTAAAGCCATGAAGGCGGAACTGGAAAAGACGCTGCCCAATTATATGGTTCCCGGGTTGTGGATGCAGTTGGAAGCTTTTCCTCGCACAGGGACGGGTAAAGTGCGTCGCTTGGATTTGCCGGATCCATTCGCAGCGACCGCGTCATCGGCAAAACCTGAATTCATGACAACAGATGAGCAGGCCGTTTGCGCGATATTTGAGGAAACACTTGGGCAGACAGGGTTACGGAAAGATGATGATTTTTTCGACCTTGGCGGTGACAGCCTGCAGGCGACCCATCTGATCATTCAGCTGGAAAAGCAGTTTGGTCGGCGATTGCCACTGGATGGTTTCATTTTGGACGGCGCATCCATCGCGTCGATTGCGGCCCGTGTGACAGCTCCGTCCGTTCCGTCTCATGTTGTCCTACAGGAAGGCGACGGCGGCCATACGCTTGTATTGACGTACTGCGTGGACGGTGACCTTGCCCCGTTTATGGAGCTTGTTCATCAAATTGACTGTAGCGTGCGTATCATCGGTGCGCATGCGCCACCCAGTGGTGGCAATCTGGATAGCTTGAAAAACTATTCGGACTTGGCGGAAGAATTCCTGGCCCGGATTGGCCCTGTGGCGGGCGACCCTGCCCATATGACGATAATGGGATTCAGCTTTGGTGCGCCTTTGGCGTTGGAAGTTGTCAAGCGTATGTCGTCAGTTGAGCAGGGCGTTCCCGACCTCATCATGATTGATCCGCTGCTACTTTGGCGTGGCTGGCGTGATGTTGCAGCGAACACCAGACACAGCATTAAACAAAGAGATTTCAAAGGTACGCGTTCATTGTTGCGCAACGCTCTTTACAGGGCGAATCTGGCCCGCCCCAAAACGATGTTGAGCCGACGCCTGCAGAATTTCCAACAATACTTGCCACTACCGCTGAATAAAGGGCGTGTCCTGTATGTTCAGGGTCAGGGTGGATACGCTCAGCGTAGCGCTGATCGATGGAGAGCCTGTTGGCCAGACGATTTAGCGGTTCATCAGGTTTCTGCTGCTCATAATGAAATTATGTTGGGGAGTAACGTAGGTCCCTTGGCGCAGGTAATTCAGTCATGGATGTTTAAGAATATTTGATAGTGCACTTAGCACACGTTTGATGGGCTGACATCTCACTAGATATTTTCGACTCCAAATGAGAACAAAACGGGAATATAATGACGAAATGATCCCTGAGCTATCAGCAATGACCAACTTCACTTTCCTGACTGGAGCCAGCCATGCTGAGGAAATGGCCCGCCGCGCGGCGGAGCTGGGGTTAAGCCATATCGCCATTGCTGATCGTAACTCTGTTGCTGGCGTGGTTCGTGCGCATTCGGCGTTGCGGGAATTAGGGCGTGAGGGCGTCGCAACGATCAGAGCAAGCGATAATGTCGATTATTACGATGTGATCAGCCGGGCCAGAACGCTGGCCCAGAACCTGGGGCGCAACCGCGATCCACGCGATGACAGCGCAGCGTTGCGCGAAGCAAAATCGGCTGAGCGGAATGGCGATGTGCATGCGATTGACGGCCCCACCAAACCTGAGAAAGCGCTTGGGAATCCGGAGGTGGAGGCGCCAATAACCCTCCGCTCCCTCCCTCAGTTAATCCCTGGCGCGCGGCTCGTGTTGCAGGACGGGGTTGAAATGACGGCTTTGCCCTCGGACCGGCCTGCGTGGGGGCGGTTGATGCGACTGCTGACCATCGGCAAGCGGCGGGCGCCGAAAGGACAGTGCTATCTAGACATGAAGGATGTGGAGGAATGGCGAGAGGGGATGTGGTTGTTGCTGCATGCGCCTTGTCCTCTTATGCAAAGGGGCGGCACGACGAATGTTCTCAAAGCACTTATGCGGCGCCCATTGGCCGGGCTTGCGGCATCCCCACTATATGACGGACGGGATGAAGAACGATTTGCTGCACTGGCCGAAATGGCTGGGGTAGCAAGTGCGCCGTTGGTCGCGACGGCAAGGCCGCTAATGCATCATGGATCACGGCGGCAGTTGGCGGATGTACTGACCTGTGTGCGCGAAAGCCGGACGATTGATGCCATCGGCCGACATGCGCAGGCCAACGCCGAACAGCGCCTGCGTAGTCCTAAAGAGATGGAGCGCTTGTTCAGAAACCATCCTGAAGCACTTGAGAACGCGCAGAAAATCGCCACAGACTGCACATTTTCCTTGGATGAGCTGAAATACGAATACCCCGAAGAAGTTGCTGATGGCGAAGACCCGCAGCAGCGCCTCATCCGCCTGACGGATGAGGGATTGGCGGACCGTTATCCCGAAGGCGTACCTGACCGGGTGCGCAAAATGGCGGATCATGAGATCGACCTGATCGGCAAGCTGGATTATGCGCGCTATTTCCTGACCGTGCGCGATGTTGTGGATTTTGCGCAGGGGCGGGGGATCCTGTGTCAGGGCAGGGGGTCGGCGGCGAACTCAGTCGTCTGTTACGCCTTGAAAGTAACAGCGATCGGACCAGAGATCGCGTCTATGGTGTTTGAGCGCTTTGTGTCAGAGGCGCGCGATGAGCCGCCTGATATCGACGTCGATTTTGAACACGAACGGCGCGAAGAGGTGATCCAACACATTTATGAACGCTATGGCCGGGAACGCGCTGGCCTGTGCGCAACCGTAATCCACTACCGCGCCCGCCGGGCCATCCGTGAGGTTGGCAAAGTGATGGGGCTAAGCGCCGATACAGTTGGCGCCATCACCAGCCAGATCTGGGGCTGGTCGACCGAAAGTATCGCGGCGGAGCGATTGGCCGAGGTGGGCCTTGATATCAACGACCGACGGCTGGCGCAGACGTTGGGTCTGGTCAATCAGATCATGGGCTTTCCTCGGCACCTTTCCCAGCATGTTGGCGGTTTCATCATGACCAAGGGCCGCTTGGATGAGCTGTGTCCAATAGAAAACGCCTCGATGGAGGATCGGACGGTCATTGAGTGGGATAAGGATGACATCGACACACTGGGTATTCTGAAGGTCGATGTACTGTCACTGGGCATGCTGACGTGCATCCGCAAGGCGTTCCATCTGATTGAGCAGCACCATGGCGCCCGCTACGACCTCGCCACTCTGCCGCCTGAAGACCCGGCTGTGTATGACATGCTGTGCAATGCGGACAGTCTGGGCGTGTTTCAGGTGGAAAGCCGGGCGCAGATGAATTTCCTACCCCGGATGCGGCCCCGGACTTTCTACGACTTGGTGATCGAGGTTGCGATTGTTCGCCCCGGCCCGATCCAGGGTGACATGGTACACCCCTATATTCGTCGGAGGAGAGGGGAAGAGGTTGTGACCTTCCCCTCGGATGAACTCGGCGAGGTTCTGGGCAAAACCCTCGGCGTGCCGCTGTTTCAGGAACAGGCGATGCAGATCGCCATCATCGGGGCCGGGTTTTCCCCGCTAGAGGCGGACCGGTTGAGGCGGGCGCTGGCGACGTTCCGCAAGTCTGGCACGATCCACACATTCCGTGAGCGGTTCATCGATGGCATGCTGGGAAACGGGTATGAGCTGGATTTTGCTGAGCGGTGTTTCAGCCAAATCGAAGGCTTCGGCGAATACGGTTTCCCTGAAAGCCACGCAGCGAGTTTTGCGTTGCTCGTCTATGCTTCTGCTTGGCTAAAACGCTGGCATCCCGGCATTTTTTCATGCGCTTTACTGAATGCGCAGCCTATGGGTTTTTACGCCCCCGCCCAGATCGTTCGCGATGCGCGCGAGCATGAGGTGGAGGTACGGCCCGTCTGCATCAACGCCTCCTACTGGGATAATGTGATGGAGCGGACGGGCGCGGGTGATCTGGCCCTGCGTCTTGGGTTCCGTCAGATCAAGGCGATCCATGAGGAAGAGGGGCGTTGGATCGCCGCCGCGCGGGGGAATGGGTATGCGGATGTGGAAGACGTCTGGCGTAAGGCCGGCGCGTCCCCTCGCACGCTGAAGGCGTTAGCTGAGGCGGATGCGTTTCGCGGGCTGGGGTTGGAACGGCGTGAGGCGCTGTGGAAGACCGAAGCTGTGAAAAGCCGCAAACCCTTACCTTTGTTCGCGGACCTTCTGGAAGGCGAGGGGATCGTGGAAGATGCGGTAGAACTGCCTGCAATGACTGAAGGTGAAGAAGTGGTTGAGGATTATGTCGCCACGCGCCTGACCCTGCGCACGCACCCTTTGGCGCTGCTACGCGACGTGCTGACACCTGATCTTGCCTCTGGGGCAGGATAGATGTCTCTTCCATTAGAATACCGCTGCGCGACGGACATTTCTGGATCAACGGTTAGCCGCGGCGACAAAAAATGATAGAGGTGCATATGACCGATCAGCAAAAAAGTATGTCGAAGACAATCTGAAAGCCTGGGAGGAGGTTGCGCCAATCCACACGCGGCACAATCAGGCGCGGTTGATCGAGGCGTTTTCCAAAGGCGGTTTTTCTGCGCTCGGAAAGATCGCAATCGAACGTCTGCAGGCCAATGGCATAGACGGCGCCGACATAGTGCAGATCTGTTGCAATAATGGGCAAGAGCTGCTGTCGACCAAAGAACTAGGCGCCAAGCGCCTTGTCGGTATCGATGGAACCGAAGGCTTTGTCGTTCAAGGACGCGAGTTGGCCGCCGCAGCCGGGATTGAGGCCGAATTTATCGCTTCGAACATCTATGAACTGCCTGATCGATATCAGGAAAAATTCGACATTGCGCTGGTCACCATCGGCGTTCTCAGCTGGATGCCTGAACTCGTTCGATTCTTTGAGATTGCCGCTGGCCTGCTGCGCCCGGGTGGCTTGCTGTTGATCCACGAACAACATCCTGTGATTGAGATGATGGAACCGGGCGGCAAAGATGATCCGGTTAAGTTTGAAATATCGTATTTCGATGAGACGGCCTACGTCGACGCAAATGGATTAGATTACTACGGCGGCGAGACTTACGATGCGACGCCGAACAACAGCTTCATTCACAAGATGTCAGATGTGATCATGGCCGGATTGGGCGTTGGCATGGCCATTCAGCATTTCGAAGAATTGCCCGATCACATCTCAAACACGTGGTATAATGTCGAAGCATCGGGCATCGGGATGCCGATGAGCTATGTTTTAGAGTTTCGAAAGAGTTGACGATGTAAGTCTAATTCTAATAGACGGGCCGCAACGTTAAACTTGTTGCGGCGCACAAGTGGCGTGAGCGCCTTGCTCGTCCCCGCCGCATTCCTCAATGGATTGGTGATCATGCGTTCAGAGCTATCGGCGTTTGTCGACCGTATTGCTGTATCAGACGTCTCAATGACGCCCTCGCGGATCAAAACCGAATTGCTGTCCGGTCTGACAGTTGCGCTGGCGCTTGTGCCTGAGGCGGTCGCCTTTACGTTCGTTGCAGGCGTGCCCCCGCTGGTCGGCCTATATGCCGCCTTCATCGTTGGGCTGGTTACGGCGCTGTTTGGCGGGCGGCCGGGCATGATATCGGGCGCCACTGGGGCGCTCGCGGTCGTTATGGTCTCGTTTGTCGCGCAGCACGGCGTTGAATATCTGTTTGCAACCGTTGTCCTGATGGGGATCATCCAGATTGCCGCTGGGCTGTTCCATCTGGGCCGGTTCATCCGACTAGTGCCGCATCCGGTGATGCTGGGCTTTGTGAACGGCCTCGCCATCGTGATCTTCCTGGCTCAGCTTCGCCAGTTCAAGGTTGCGGGACCTGATGGCGCGTTGGAATGGATGCAGGGCCTGCAGCTTTATACCATGCTCGGTCTTGTCGGTCTGACGATGGTAGTGATCTGGTTGGTCCCCAAAATCACAACCGCGTTTCCCGCGCCATTGGCGGCCATTCTGTTTGTTGCAGCATTGGTGATCGCGTTTGGGCTGGATTCGCCCCGTGTCGGCGATCTGGCGTCCATCGAGGGCGGTCTTCCGATGTTCCATATCCCTGAATTGCCGCTGACATTTGAATCGCTCAAAATCATTCTGCCTTACGCCTTCATTCTGGCGGCGATTGGGTTGATCGAAAGCTTGCTGACACTGAACCTTGTAGGGGAAATCACCGGCAAACGCGGCGGCGCCAGCAAGGAATGCCTGGCCCAGGGCGGCGCGAACCTGATCACTGGATTCTTTGGCGGCATGGGCGGCTGCGCCATGATCGGTCAGTCGATGATCAACGTGAAATCGGGCGGTCGTACGCGACTGGCTGGCGTGGCGGCAGCGCTGTTCTTGTTGGCGTTCATTTTCGTTGCCTCTGGGCTGATTGAGCAGATCCCATTGGCCGCGCTGATCGGCGTAATGTTCATGGTCGTCATTGGCACCTTCGCCTGGCGCAGCTTGATGATCCTGCGCCGTATTCCACTGTCAGATTCGTTGGTGATGATCTTGGTGACTGCTGTGACGGTTGCTGAAGACCTCGCCATTGCAGTGATCGTCGGTGTTATCGTTTCGGCGCTGGTTTATGCATGGAACAATGCGCGACGCATTCATGCAGTTACTGCCGAAGCGGATGATGGCGCAAAGGTTTACAAAATCGAAGGGCCGCTCTTCTTTGGCTCAACAGCCGGCTTCAAGGCACTGTTTCAACCGAAGACAGATCCAGACGCTGTGATTATCGACTTCGCCGCCAGCCGAGTGGTTGATGTGAGCGCACTTCAGGCGATTGAGGATATTGCGGCGTTGTACACGGCACAGGGGAAAACGCTGCAGCTGCGTCACCTTTCGCGGGATTGTCACAAGCTACTAAGCAACGCAGGCCAGTTGATCGTCGCCGCTGATGATGATCCGGACTATGGGCTAGCTGTCGATTATGAGGTTAAAGGCGGCAAGTTGATGGGTGCGCACTAAGCGCACCCAACCGGATCAAAAGATCGAATACCCGCCATCGATCGTGAAGCACTGTCCAGTGTGATAACCGGCGACATCAGTCATTAGATAGGCGGCGATCCCGCCATAATCCTCTGGCTCCCCAAGACGGCGCATTGGCACGCGGGGCAGAACGGCGCCCATCATCTTTTCATCCTCAAAGATGCCTTCTGTCATTTCGCTGCGGGCAAAACCGGGAAGGATGGCGTTTACTGTGACGCCGTAGCGTCCGTATTCGACTGCTAACGCCCGAACCATGCTGTTCACAGCGCCTTTGGAAGCCCCGTAATGTTCGTTATACGCGGCACCCATAATCGAAGCGACTGATGAGGTTCCGATTAGGCGCCCGAACGGATCGCCATTCTTGGCACGTTCGCGCATGTGAACGGCAGCGGCTCTGAAACAGTAAGCCACGCCTTCGACATTGACGGCCAACACGCGACGCCACGCGTCCTCATCACGGTCTAGAGACGTCGCGCGGGGGTCTGCAATGCCTGCATTGGCAAACATGCCATGGACGGCTTTGTGGGTAGCCAGCGATTTGGCGAACGCTGCATCAACAGCTGATTTGTCGGCAACATCGCAAATCTGGAAACTGGCGCCGATCTTTTCAGCGGCCTCTTCTACTATCTTGGGGCGTCGCCCCCAAATCTCTACTGTGCAACCCATGCTGATAAGGGCCTCCGCCATGCCAAGGCCCAAGCCCGTTGCGCCGCCGGTCATGATGGCGACACGGCCTGTTAGGTCGAATAAATGTGCTGGCATCAATCTGTCCTCTTTGAAACGCTGAAATCGCGCAATTGATAAGGACAGCAGTTAAGCACTGGCGCGGGTGGCGCGCCAGCCGCGTTCTACGTGACGTTGCGCATCGAAAGCTCGACCGCGTGCAGGAACGATTTTGCTGATGATGACCCGGATAGGAGGAGGAAGCGTTCATCATCCTCACGCATGATGAAGACGCCGAGATGTTCCATCACAGTCCGCTCTGCGCCGCCGACGGACATGGACGCCAGATCTAGGGGGCAGATTCGCTCCAACGCTGAAATAGATTTAGCGCCAGAGGCGCGCAGGCCGACCCAGTTGTCGGTCTGTTCGGTATAATATCCAACGTCACCCAGTTTGGCGGCGACATCGGTCACTGCCAAACCATCGACCCCTGGAAGAATAGCTAGCGTTTGATCAGGCGTTGAGAAGATCAGCGTCACCGATCCATCCGATGAAACGGATGTTCCACGTGGGGCGGGCAGGGCACAGCCCCACGCCGCTTGAACGGCGTTAGCCAGCGCATCACCGCCGCCCAAAGGCATTGCTATGGAAACAATAGAAATATCGGTAACCTCAGCCACGGCGACATCGCCGAGGTCGAGGGTATATCCGCCCAGAAAGGGCTCAGCAGTCAGCATATCAGGCACGGAGGCGTTCCCCTTCCGGATCGATCATATGGGGTGAGACGACTTCAACCTTGACTTCGCCGCCGCGCAGGAGATCAACAGCGCGTAACTTGTCGCCCTTGCGTTGATCGCCCTTTTTGAGGAAGCCAAGGCCGATTGAATGGCCAAGTTCAGGCGAGTAAGCAACGGACGTCATCCAGCCCAAGTCATTTTTGGTCACAGCCTCTTTACCGTTATCGACAAAGTGCGCGCCAGCGGCCAAAGGCTTGGATGTATCGACCGGTTTGAAGCCGACAAGCCTAAGATCATCTTCCCTGTTCATCTCGGGACGTTCGGACAACTTATTACCGATGCTGTCCTTTTTCTTCGAAACCATCTTACCGAGGCCAAGGTTGTTCGCAGTAGTCTGGCCAGTCAGCTCGTTCCCTGCGGCGTGACCCTTTTCGATACGCATGACACCAAGCGCCTCGGTCCCGTACGGAGTGGCGTCAAATTCTTCGCCAGCCTCCATAAGTTTCGTCATCATCGCATCGCCGTAGCGGGCTGGAACAGCGATCTCAAACGCCAACTCGCCTGAGAACGAGATGCGGAACAGGCGTGCTGGCGTACCACCGCAAACGGTTGTTTCAGCGCATGCCATGAACGGGAAAGCTTCGTTCGAGATGTCCATGTCGACGATCTTGGACAAAAGGTTCCGGGCGTTGGGCCCTGCGACCGCAAACTGCGCCCAGCCATCCGTGGTTGAGATCAGGTGGACGTCCATACCGGGCCAGAGGCATTGGCGTGCGAATTCCATGTGGCGGAAGACCGGGCCTGCATTGGCCGTGGTCGTTGTCATGATAAAGTGGTTTTCGCGCAAACGCGCCGTGGTGCCATCATCCATAACGATGCCATCTTCGCGCATCATCAGACCATAGCGAACCTTGCCGACTGCAAGTTTGGCAAAGCCGTTGGCGTAGACCTTGTTCAGGAAAGCGGCTGCGTCGCGGCCCTGAATGTCGATCTTGCCCAGCGTGGTGACGTCACAGATGCCAACGGATCCTCGTGTCGCTTCGACTTCGCGGTCAACGCTGTCGCGCCAGCCTTTTTCGCTGCCTTTGCGAAACCACTGCGCGCGCAGCCATGCGCCAGCTTCGACGAAGTCCGCGCCGTGAGTTTCGGCCCATTTGTGGGAGGGCGTCAGGCGGAATGGGCGGAAATCCTTGCCCCGCGCCCGGCCTGCCAAAGCGCCAATAGGTACGGGTGAGTAGGGCGGGCGGAAAATTGTAGTGCCGGTTTCTGGGATCGATTTGCCTGTAGCTTCGGCCATGATCGCGAGGCCGAGGACGTTCGACGTCTTGCCTTGATCCGTGGCCATGCCAAGCGTTGTATAGCGTTTCAGATGCTCAACAGATCGGAAGCCTTCAGCCTGGCTTTGCTTGACGTCTTTGACGGTGACATCGTTCTGCAGGTCGATCCAAGCGCGGCCTTTGCCCTCAACGTGCCAGAACGGCGTGATGTCGGTGGATTGATCTTCTGCACTTGGGAAAGCCGCAGTGGCGGCGAAACCAAGGTCCGAAGCCACGCTGGCCGATACGTTCGCGCCTTCCTTCAACGAAGACGCAAGCGCCAGTGAACCATTTCCTGCGCCAGCGACATGCATGCCAATTGGCAAGTCTCCGCCCGGCACGAATGCACCAATATCATCACGCCAAGTTGGGCGACCGCGTTGATGGCAGGTGAGGTGGACATTCGGGCTCCACCCCCCTGAGACTGCCAAGCAATCTGTTTCAATTTTGACGCCTGAACTGGTGGCGATGCTTTTAAGGCCCAGATAGCCCGACGTTGAGGCGACCGAGGCGCCCATCAGGATCAGTGCGCCCGGTATTGCAGCCAAAGGCGTAATCTCTCGACTGTCGATCACAGCGGCGATTGAAACACCCGCAGCATGCAGATCAGTCGCGGTGCGCCAACCGTCATCGTTGTTAGTGAAAACGGCGACTTTTTTGCCCGGGGCGACGCCATAACGGTTTACATAAGTCCTGACCGATCCAGCCAGCATTACGCCAGGCCGGTCGTTCATCGGGAACGCGATTGAACGCTCGGTTGCGCCCGCCGTCAGAATTGCTCGCTTTGTATAGATCCGCCACAGCACCTGACGGGGTTTGCCGCCTGAAGTGGGCACGTGATCTGTCATCCGTTCTAGCGCGCCATAGACGCCATGATCATAGGCGCCATAGACGCTGGTGCGCGTCATCAGGCGAACGTTTGGCATTGCGTCCAGTTCAGCAGCGGCGGCGGCGGCCCATGCGCTACCTTCCTGATCATCGACTGAAAGTGTCTCGGCATTCAGACGGCCGCCCATCAGGTGATCTTCGTCAGCGAGGATCACTCTGGCGCCAGCACGACCTGCCGTCAGCGCCGCCATCAGGCCAGCAGGCCCGGCGCCGATAATCAACATATCGCAATGCAGAAAGCCTTTGTCATAGCTGTCAGGGTCTTCCTGCATCGACAGACGGCCAAGGCCAGCTGAGGCGCGGATAGCGGGCTCGTACAGCTTTTCCCAGAACTTCTTCGGCCACATGAATGTCTTGTAATAGAACCCGGCGCTGAGGAACGGCGACGCAAGATCAGTCACCGACATCAGGTCAAACTCAAGACTACCGCGGTGGTTCTGGCTGGTCGCTTCAAGTCCATTGAATAGCTCAGCGACTGTGGCGCGGGTGTTCGGCTCTTGCGCCGCGCCTCGGCGTAAATGGACCATTGCGTTGGGTTCTTCTGAGCCAGCCGAAAAGATGCCGCGAGGACGGTGATATTTAAACGACCGGCCAACTAAGCGTTGACCATTCGCAAGCAAGGCAGAGGCAAGCGTATCGCCTTCGTACCCAGTCATCGACTTGTTGTTGAAAGTAAAACTAAGTTGCTTTGAGCGGTCGACAAGACCGCCTGCAATGCGGTTGGACTGGGTCATTGGCCCCTCCCTTTAGCCAGCGCAACATCGCGGGCCATCTCTACATTCATGATCTCGTGCGTGAGGGTGCTGCGCGTAACGACCAGCCAGCTGCGGTCGCCCTGTTCGTGATACCAAAGCTCACGATGCTCACCTGCCGGGTTGTCGCGAAGGTATGCGTATTCGTAGAACGCTTCCGCTGCGCCTTCGGCATCGGGGTCGGGGCGGTTAATCAAGTCGGCGTCGCCCATGACATAGAACTCAGCGGCGTCGCGGGGGCCGAGGAGGGGGTGGTTGATAATCATTGCTAATCCTCCTCAGTGCAGGTTCGGCTGAGAGCCGACGCCTTTTTCATCGATCATGGCGCCGCGCTCAAACCGATCGAGGCGCATTTCAGTCGCAACCTCATGCGGTTCGCCTTTAGCCAGCAAATGCGCGTAGCAATAGCCAGACGCTGGCGTCGCTTTGAAGCCGCCGTAACACCAGCCGCCGTTGAAATGCAGGCCTTCGATATGGGTCTTGTCGATGAAAGGCGAGCCATCCATCGACATGTCCATAATCCCGCCCCATGAGCGGAGCAGCCGCGCACGACCGATCATTGGCATGATCGCCATACCGCCTTCGCAGACGTCTTCGACAACGGGCAGGTTTCCGCGTTGCGCATAGGTGTTGTAGCCATCGATATCACCGCCAAACACGAGACCGCCTTTATCAGACTGGCTGACATAGAAATGGCCAGCGCCAAAGGTGATGACGCCCGGGATGACGGGTTTAAGGCCCTCTGAGACGAAGGCTTGCAGAACGTGGCTTTCGATGGGCAGGCGCATTCCCGCTTTGGCCATGACACGGGAAGAGGACCCTGCGACACAGACTGCAATCTTCTTGGCTTTGATCGACCCTTTTGAGGTTTCGACGCCTCGGCAAACACCGTTCTCAATATCAAATCCGGTCACTTCGCAGTTCTGGATGATATCGACACCTTTGGCATCGGCGCCGCGTGCATAGCCCCACGCAACGGCGTCATGGCGCACGGTGCCACCGCGCCGCTGCGCAAGACCGCCCTTGATCGGGAAGCGGGCATTGTCAAAGTCGAGGAAAGGACATTCTTCGCGTAGCTGATCCTGATCCAGCAGAACGGCATCCGCGCCGGCCATCAGCATTGCGTTCCCGCGCCGAACATAAGCGTCGCGCTGAGGGTCTGTGTGATAGAGATTCAAGATGCCGCGCTGGGATACCATGGCGTTGTAGTTGAAGTCCTGCTCCAACCCTTCCCACAGCTTCATAGACAGCTCATAAAAAGGCTCATTGCCCGGAAGCATGTAGTTTGAGCGGATGATCGTCGTGTTCCGCCCGACATTGCCCGATCCGATCCAGCCTTTTTCAAGAACTGCTACGTTCTTCACGCCGAACTTGTTTGACAGGTAATAGGCCGTCGCCAATCCGTGACCGCCGCCGCCAACGATGATGACGTCGTATTCCTTCTTTGGCTCAGGTTCTCGCCAAACAGGCTTCCAGCCTTTGTTGCCGGTCAGGCCTTCGGTGAAGATTTTCAAGGCGGAATAGCGCATCGTGTTTCGGCTCCTGTCACTTGGCGCAAAGTATCTGAGTGTGAGCCTTCAGTTGACATGACCATTTAGGTCGTGAACGTATCTGAAATGGACAAAACGCCCCAAACAATCGCCGTCTACCTGATCGACGGTTTTGCATTGATGTCATTTGCGTCTGTGGCCGAACCTTTACGCGCGGCGAACTTGCTGGCGGGGCGGACACTTTACGACATCCAGACCATTCCGGTCAGCGGGGAAGAGGCGAAAAGTTCGGGCAGTGCGATCATTCGAAGGGAAGGGGGGCAAGCGTCGCCTGATCTTGCGCTGGTCGTTGCAGGTGGCGATCCTTTCGCTGTTGAGGCTCAAGACCTAATGGATCAGCTTCATCGGCTTGACGCTGCCGGGATCACATTGGGCGGCGTTTCTGGAGGCCCGGTAATCCTGGCCCGTGCAGGGCTGATGGCGGGACGCCGCATGACGGTGCACTGGGAACACGCCCCTGCGCTTTCAGAATTGCAGCCTGAACTGTTGATCGAACGCAATCTGTTTGTCATCGACCGCGATCGCGTTACCTGTGCGGGCGGGACGGCGCCAACCGATTTGATGCACAACCTTGTCGCACAACATCATGGCGCTGCTTTTGCGCGAGAAGTCAGCGACTGGTTTTTGCACACAGATGTCAGACTAGCAGGAGACCCCCAGCGCGCCGGTCTGCAAGAACGGTTCGGTGTTACGAGCCGGCCGCTTCTCGATGCCATCGAGATGATGGAAACGCACATCGCTGATCCCCTTTCCATGAAGCAGATCGCCGAGATAACTGGCGTTAGCCCCCGCCAGTTGAACCGGATGTTTCAAGGCAAACTATCGCGCAGCACCATGGCGTTCTATCGTGATCTGCGGTTGGAACGTGCAAGAAGATTATTGTCCCAAACGCCACTGTCCCTCAGCGAGGTGGCTGAGGCTACGGGCTTTGCCGCGATGCCCCATTTTTCAAGAGCCTATAGTAGCGCGTTCGGCGTCAGCCCTTCGACGATCCGATCAGGCGTCAAAAGTTAAACTGGGCCCCGACGGACACTGTAAAACTGTCGATGTCGAAATTCCGAACGTTGGACTCGCTGTCTGACGTCGGCACCTTTGGGACAGATTTGAGGTTTTCGTAACGGAGGATTTCTGGTTCATCGCAACCTTCATGGAGTAAAGATGAACAAGAAACCCGGAACCAGCAAAGCCTCAGCTGACAAGCTTGTTAAGAAC
>CALKOT010000051.1 GCA_938092015.1 uncultured Paracoccaceae bacterium | reverse complement strand
AGCCCCCAAAAACGCCCTCAAAAATCATTCTGCTTGATGTTCTCCAGCATCCGCCGCAGCGTCGCCAACAGATGCGCCCGATCTTCATCGCTGACACCTTCAAACATCGCCCGCTCTGCAGCGTCCATCTCTGGCCAGGTCAGCTGATACATCTCACGTCCCGCATCGGTAAGGGAACAGTGGCGAACCCGGCTGTCCGTTTTAGAAACAGTCCTCGTAATGAAGCCATCCCGCTCCAACTGATCCAGTGTTCGGCTCATCGTTGGCTGTTCCGCCATCGAATAGACCGCCAACTCATTCACCGTTAGTCCATCCCGCACAGCCAAAGACGCTAGCGCGCGCATCTTGGGGGCGCTCAGGTCATAGTCGGCCATGCGTGATTGCAGCGTCTGATTGTAGCGGCGCATGATGCGGTTCATCAGATAGGGCGCAAAGGCATCCAGGCCACGCGTCGCCAGATCATCTTTGTAGTCGCCCATCAGTCGTCCTTGCTACGCCTGCTAATGCAAGATTGTCGGGATATCAGCGAAAGCGCAAATCGTATTGTTGCGTGCTGGGGATCGACGGCGACGATCTTGCAGTCAGATGACCGCGATCGTCGATAAGGCCAATGGCTTCAGCCGTTAGCACCATCAGGTGCGGCCGGAAATTCATTCGAGGTGGACTATCGCTGAAATCAAAGTCACCTCCAAGGCGTTTGACATTTGGCGGCGGGCCTTTCATCAAATTGCCAGGCGGTCGCGATCAGACGCCCGATGCTTTGGGCTTAAAATAATACTGTTGCAAAAGCAACGAAACTGATCAGACTGCACATCATCGCCCCAAGGAAATCACCCTGGGGCCGGAATTGATCTGCTGGGAGGCGAGACATGACTTTCATGAAAACCGTGGTGGCTGGGGCCGTCGCTGCAATGATGAGCACGGCTGCTTATGCCGCTGAAACGACGCTGACGATCTCTAGCTGGGCGCCGCCAAGCCATGGGATGAACGCCACGATGTGGCCGAACCTCGTGAAGATGATGGAAGATGCGACGGGCGGCAAAGTTTCCGCTGAGATCAAGTATCGCCTCGCGCCGCCACCTGCACAGATGGATCTTGTTCAGGACGGCGCTGCCGACATGACCTGGATTTTCCACGGCTATAACGCAGGCCGTTTTGTCGGCACTAAACTGATCGAGCTGCCGGGGTATGAAGGCAGCGCTGAAGCAGCCTCTGTCGCCTACTGGCGCGTTTACGAAAAGCACCTCGCCGCGTTGAACGAGCATAAGGGCGTCAAAGTCATCGCGATGATGACGCACGGCCCAGCACAGGTGCATTCGGCCAAAGCGGTCACATCTTTGGCTGACGTCAAAGGCATGAAAGTCCGCGTTCCTGGCGGTGTTGGCGGCGATGTCGGCGCAGCGCTGGGCGCAACGGGCATCAAAGTTCCGGCACCAAAAGTGTACGAGACGCTCGCGTCCAATGCAGCTGACGGCGTTGTCATGCCAATGGAAGCGCGCAAAGGCTTTAAGCTGACTGAGGTTGCGCAAAACGTCTATCACATGCCGGGCGGCCTTTACCGTGGCTCGTTCGCCTTGATCATGAGCCAGGAGGCGTTTGATGCGCTTCCAGCAGATGCTCAGGCAGCGCTCGACAGCAAGGTGTTTGGCGAGGCGGCGTCCCGCATGGCCGGTCAGGTCTGGGATGCGATTGATGTGGCGGGCCGCGAAGTGACCGAGGCTGCTTCCGACAACGCGATCAACGATGCATCCGCCGCTGATGTCGCCGCGTTTGGCGCCATCGCTGAAGGCATCCGCACCAAAGTGCTGGCTGAGATTGCTGCAAAGGGCGTTGATAGCGCCGCTGCTTACGAGATGGTTAAAGCCGAAATGGCTGCGAACTGATCGCTTTAAACAGGCGCGTCCCAATGGGGCGCGCCGCACCTGCCTCAAGGTTTTTATTCAGTCATGTAGCGCCTGAGATGTCGTACGACGGGCCTGAATGTGGGCTACAGCGCCAAGTTTTCCGGTTTGCGCCCGGACTAATCACAACGAAGGTTTCACAACGTACAATGATTAGCGAAACCTTAATTTACTATAAAATCAGCAGTTTAGGACTGGTTTCACGCGTGAAACCTTATGCCGTTTCACACCAGTTTTTCGCTGATATTTGCAGCGACCCAGCCAAATGACCCAGTTGATCCGCCTTGCCAGATACGCTGCCATGGCCCCGCTGATGCTGGCTGTCACCGCCCTATTTCTGATGATGGCTATGACCTTCGCCGACGTCGTTATGCGATCCGCGCTCAACGACCCGATTGAAGCCGCGACAGAGCTTACGCGGATCATGATGGCCATCGTCGTCTTTTCCGCCCTGCCGATGGTTTCAGGCCGGGCAGAGCATATCACGGTCGACCTTCTCGACCCGATCTTCCCCGCCTGGATGGCCCGCTGGCGCGACGCAATCGTCTCGCTTGCCTGCGGCGCGATCCTGTGGCTGCCTGCCGAACGGGTCGTCGTTCTGGCCGAACGCGCCCGTGATTACGGCGACTTGACCGAATATCTTGAGATCCCTCAGTTCTACATCGGCTGGTTTATCGCCGTCTTTACTTACCTGACTGCCGCCGCCCTGGTCGGGCGCGGTCTGATCCTGATTTTCGCCCCTCAGGCGCTGGAGAATAACAATGACTGAGGCGCTAATCGGTTTCGCAGCGGTCCTCGCTCTCGTTCTCCTGCGCATGCCTATCGCCTTTGCGATGGGGCTGGTTGGCATGGTCGGGTACATGTACCTGAACTCGTTCCAGGGCGCTGTTTCGATGGTTGGACGGCTGATCATCGACACGGCTCAGGACTATGGGCTTTCTGTGGTTCCGCTGTTCATCTTGATGGGCCTTTTCGTCAACAAGGGCGGGCTGAGCCGAGAGCTGTACCAAGTTTCCTACGCCTTTCTCGGCCACCTTCGCGGTGGCCTGGCGATGGCGACGATCTGCGCCTGCGCCGGTTTCTCTGCGATCTGCGGATCATCACTGGCGACAGCGGCGACGATGTCGAAAGTGGCCATGCCACAGATGCGGAAATATGGCTACGATGACAGCCTTTCGACCGCCTCCATCGCTGCGGGCGGCACGCTGGGCATCCTGATCCCACCATCAGTGATCCTTGTGATCTACGGCCTGTTGACCGAAACCTCTATCGGCAAACTGTTCCTGGCAGGCGTCATCCCCGGCCTGATCGGCGTCTTGTTCTACCTTGGCGCCGTCCGGTGGACTGTCAGCCGCAAGCCAGATGCCGGACCTGCAGGAGAGCGGACAAGCTGGGGCGACCGGTTGAAGGCGCTGAAGGGCGTCTGGGCTGTCGTCCTATTGTTCTTCTTAGTCATAGGCGGCCTCTACGGCGCGCTAAATGTCTACCCGATCAATTTGACCTTCAGTCCGACTGAAGCGGCCGGTATGGGCGCAACCGGCGCATTCCTGATCGCCCTGTTCCGAGGTTCCTTGACCTTCCGCGAGACCTTCGAAGTGCTGAAGGAAACGGCTTATACCGCCGCCAGCCTGTTCGCAGTTCTGATAGGCGCCTGGGTGTTTTCGAACTTTGTAAATCTCGCTGGTTTGCCTGAAGCGTTGAGAGATCTGGTGCAGGCATATTCTGTGTCGCCAGCCGTGGTCATGCTGATGATCATTCTGGTCTATCTGGCGCTTGGCTGCGTTTTCGAATCTCTCTCCATGCTCCTCCTCACCGTACCGATCTTCTTCCCACTCGTGACGGGGCTTGGATATGATCCGGTATGGTTCGGGATTGTTGTGGTGGTTGTAACAGAGATCAGCCTGATCACCCCTCCGGTAGGGCTAAATGTCTTCGTACTGAAAGGCGTGGTGCCAGACGTAACGACGGGAACGATCTTCCGCGGTGTGACACCGTTCTGGGTGTCAGATCTGTTCCGTCTGGCGCTTCTGGTAGCCGTTCCATCGTTGACGTTGTTTCTACCGGATCTGCTGTTTTAGAGGCACGGTTTCACATTTGAAACCATGCCTTTCATCGCATCACATGCACTGCACAGGTCGCATGCCGCACCACGCGCGATGCGGTCGACCCTAAGAAATAGTCCTCCAGCCCTGGCCGATGGGATGCGATGATGATGCAGTCGATGTCATTCGCTTCAGCGTAGTTGAGGATCGCTTGGCCTGAATGTCCCGAGATTAGCTGCGCTTTTGAACCTGCCAGACCTTTGGCGGCTTCGGTCAAAGCATGGGCCATTTCCTGCTGCTTGTCTGCCAGAATGTTGCCGGGAACCTCGGCGCGGGCATAAGTCTGGATCGCTTCCATCACGTGGAGGACGGTGAATGCAGCCTCAGGGCTGGCGAGCGTCCTGGCTGCGCTGAAAGAGGCGTCGGTGTCGTGCTCTCCGTCAAGGATGATGGGTGCGAGGATGTTGTTGTACATGCGCTTGTCTCCGGTGTTGCTGTGGTTCGATACAGCTGATTTTAGACTTAGAGCGCAGTCCTTCCTTGATCCACATCAAGCTATTGGGTCGTACCCGCCGGCCAGATATCCGAACGCCAGCGCTGTTAGCAGACCGTTGCCAGAGAGGTAGCCAGAGACATCTGGCCCAGACACGCCGCAGGCTGCGCCGCCACCTGCATAGAGGTTTGCTAACGGGCCATCGGGGGTCATTACTCGTGCCTCCTTATTGATCCGCAAACCACCTTGTGTGTGGAACAATGCGCCAGTGACTTTGATGGCATAATAAGGGGGGGTAAGCGCGCGGCCTTTGCTGAAGTCGCGACCAAAAGGATCGGCAGCGGCGTCGGGTAGCGCGGCGCAGTGGGCCAAGGTTTTTTCGACTTCAGATACCGGTGCGCCGATCAAACTGGCGAGATCGGTCGCGGTATCCGCCACTTTCACAGCGCCTGCCGAATGGGCATCGCGATAGTCGGGAAAGCCGTTCATCGCGAATTCGTGGATCGTGGCGTCATAGACATCCCACGCAATTCGCCCAGGCTGAGCCAGCACATGAGGACCTTGCTCAGAATACCCAAGATGCTCGTTTGAGAACCGGCGACCATCCACGTTCAACTGCACTCCGCCTTCCATCATCAAGGCCCAAGTGATGAGGATGCCATGTGGATGCGCGACCGATCCGTGGCCCTGATAACCAGACAAGTGGAGGAGGTCGGCGCCCATGGCCTCTCCCCACAATACAGCGTCACCGGTATTGCCTGCGTGGCCAAAGTAAGGACCGTCAGCGATTTCGGGGATATACTTTGCAACCAGATCTGGGTTCCCACCATAACCGTTGCAGGCGAAGACAAGAGCTTCGCAGGCGATAATCTCTGTCGTCTCGCCCCGATCGACGCCGACTGCGGTGATGCAGTGTCCTTCGCGGTAAAGCGTCGTTGCAAGGGCGTTGGTGGCGATAGGAATGTCGGCGGCGGCAGTTAAAAGGCGGGCCTGTAACGCTGAGCCTGTCTTTTCTGGCACTGCGTGCATCCGGTAACGCGAATGGCCGGGGTAGAGAAAGTCGTCCAGCACGATCCATTCAATTCCCGCATGATCCGCCAGCCATTCGATGGCAGGGGCAATATTATCAGCCGCAATGCGGGCCAACGTCTGGTCAGATGTATCGTGCGATTTCGCCATGAGGTCAGCGCAGAACAGGTCAGACGTGTCCTCAACGTTGATCGCCTTTTGAAACCGTGTGCCGGGGGCAGGGACAAAACCGGAAGAGAGGGAGGTGGAGCCAGACGGCGTCTCGTCACGCTCCAATATCAGCACTTCGCGGCCCGCATGATGAGCGCGGAGGGCGGCAGTTAACCCACAGGCGCCCGCGCCAATGATCAGTGCTTCTACTGAGGCGTCCGTATGCGGTGGCGGGCCATTGATGACGGTCGGCGTCATAGGATAGCGAGGGCGTCTTCGCAGGTCATTACGTCCGAAATCGTACCCATGTCAGCGATTGCTCCATCATGCACGTCTTGACGGAACGCAGCGCAACCATCGCTGAGTAGAATTGTATGGAAATCACGCACATGAGCCGCCCGAAGGGTTGATGCGACGCCTCCGTTTGTGACGATGCCAGCGAAGATAAGAGTGTCGATCCCAGCCTTCCTCAGCACCCATTCCATGCGGGTCTGATGAAAGGCGGAATAGGCGATTTTTTCGATGTTCAGGTCGGCAGGTTGCAGTTCGTCCACCAGCTGGTGGCCCCAAGCGCTGGGCTGAAAGTCGCCCTTCGTTAGGAAGGGGCGAAGTTTCGCAAGGTGGGGTGAGATGAACGGCTCTCCGCCTTTGCCTGGCACGAGCGTAAACTGGGTCGAGACGACCCAGCCGCCCTTTTCCCTGAGTTTCTTTGCTATCGGCAGAACGCGGGCAGGCAGGGCGGCGATGGCCTCAGATTTCTGGTTTGCGCGGCCATAGGCGCCGTCCGGGTGCAGGAAGTCGTTCTGCAAATCGACAATGACGAGGGCGGTCTTGGTGATGTCCATTACACTTCCTCGATGATCAGGTTGCCGAATTTGTCGACGCGTCCCGTCAGGCCCGGGTCAATGAAGATGGTGGTGTCGGGTTGTTCCAGCACCGCAGGGCCGGGGATTGACGCGCCCTCCGGCAGAGCAAGGCGTTGCAGGACGCGAGCGTCCTGCCAGCCGCCGTTGACGTAGACGGGGCGTGTTGCCTCCTGCGGGTCCTCGCCGGTAGGTGGGGCGAAGACGGCCATGTCGAGGGCGGGGCGCTTGCCCGTGACGGCGACGCGGTAGTTCATCACGCGTATCGGGATGCCATCCAGAAGGCGGCCATACGTGGTTTTGTAGGCGGCTTCGAAGGCGGTTTTGATCGCGTCTTGTGTGAGATCGCCGTTCCATTCGATCATGGCGGAAACCGTGTGGGTCTGGCCGAGGTACAGCATGTCGAACTCAAACCGTCGTTCGATGCCCGCGAAAGGAACGCCCGCTTCGTCTAGCAGCGTCTCCATCTCGTCGGCTTTGGCGGTCATCTCCGCGCCAGTTGCGGCGGCGTCGAGATCTGTTAGCAGGCGGTTCACGGTCTGCACCCGGTCATGGCGCATATCAGCGACAACGCAACCCAGCGCAGACGTCACGCCCGGGAAACGCGGTACAATGGCTGAGCCGAGACCAACGTCGCGGATCAGCGCGCCGGTGTGCAGCGCGCCGCCGCCGCCAAAGGGCATCGCCGCAAAACGGGCTGGCTCGTGGCCGCGTTCGATGCTCACCAATCGGATTGCACCAGCCATTTTGGCGTTGGCCACGCGCAGGATGGCTTCCGCGGCGTCCTCAGCGGAAAGGCCCAGTCCTTCGCCGATATCGCGTTGAATTGCTGCGCGAGCAGCGTCCGTATCGAGGCGATCGAGCGCGCCGCCGATGGGGCGGTCGGCGTTGATGCGGCCGAGGACCAGATTTGCGTCCGTAACCGTGGGCCGCGTGGCGCCAAGACCATAGCAGACAGGGCCAGGATCTGAACCGGCGCTTTCCGGACCGACTTGCAGAAGGCCGGATTTGTCGAGCCAGGCGATAGAGCCGCCGCCTGCGCCTATCGTCGTGATCTCAATCATCGGTGTGCGCACGACCATGCCAAAATCGATGGCGGTCTGCGCGGTGAGTGCGGCTTCGCCTTCGGCGACCAGTGAGACGTCGAAACTGGTCCCGCCCATGTCACAGGTGATGATGTTCGGGAACCCGGCCGCCTTGGCGATCTCGCTGGCCGCGATGACACCAGCGGCGGGGCCGGATAGCGCGGTGCGTACTGGCATCGCCTTTGCCGTGTCTACGGTCATCACGCCGCCATTGGATTGCACGATCAGGACCTGCCCGCCAAAGGATTTCGTTGCAAGTCCATCTTGCAGGCGTTCAAGGTAGGACGAGACGACTGGCTGCAGATAGGCGTTCAAGGTGGCGGTCGACAGGCGCTCAAACTCGCGAATTTCTGGCAGAATTTCGGTGGCCGCTGTGACGTGGTCGTTAGGCCAGATGGAGCGCACGGCTTCAACCGCCTTCGCCTCGTTTTCCGCGTTGGCGTAGCCATTGATGAAAAAGACACAAACGCTTTCGCAGCCGCTGTCCGCCAGCGCCTTTGCTTCCGCCGTCACCGCTTCGAGATCGATGCGTGTGTGGATTGTGCCGTCGGCTAACACCCTTTCCGGCACCTCGCGGCGGTCAGGGCGATCAACAACGGGTTCGAACGACCCGCGCAGGCCCCATGTGGTGGGGCGATCCCGGCGGCGCATTTCCAGGACGTCGCGAAACCCCTCGGTCGTGATGATCCCGGCGCGGGCGCCTTTACGTTCCAAAAGGGCATTGGTGCCGACGGTGGTGCCGTGAATGATCGTGCCGATTTGAGTGAAATCCTCAACGCCCATCCCGATGCCAGTGAGAAACCCTTTGGACTGGTCGCCGCGGGTGGAGGGCGATTTGGCGGTCAGAACCTCGCCGGTTTCCTGATCAAGGAAAAAGACATCAGTGAATGTGCCGCCGACATCGACGCCAATGACATAGCGGCTCATGAGATGTAGCCCTTCTGGCGGTCGGCCTCTATAGCCGCTTTAGATCGTTGCTTGGCTTGGCCATAGCCGCCACCCCCGGGTGTCTCTAGTCGCACGCGTTGGCCTTTGGTTATTTGGATGCCGACCATTTTTGAAGACATCGGCGGCTCTTCCCACCCATGATCTTGCTCAAACGCAAAGTGGTTTTTTGCGCCTTCATCGCCCCCGACAACGCCCTGGGGGGCGTAGCGGCCACGCTCACCAAACAGGGCGACGCGGGCCTCCTGCTCCAGCAACTCGATCTCATAAACCGCACCAAGGCCGCCACGATACTCGCCGTCACCACCGCTGTCAGGGCGCAGCGCCCACTGGGTGAAGCGGACGGGGTAGGCGGCTTCGAGAATTTCGAGAGGCGGAATCGTAGCTGTCGAGATCGGCGCATTACCATGGTTCAACCCATCGCCCGCGCCGTGGGCGCCGTGGCCGCCGCCAAAAAAAGAAAACATGACCCACCGCTGGCCATTCGCCCGGTGGCCCGCCAACGACAGCGCGTTAATCGTGCCATAAGCGCAGGCCATCGCTTGTTCTGGCGCAAGCTGCGCGACAGCCTGAAAGACAACGTCAATCATGCGCAGGATCGTCTCAGTGTAGCCGCCAACCGGCTTGGGCGCTGTAGCGCTAAGGAGGCTGTCTGGGTCGATCCTGAATTCCACCGGTTCCAACACGCCCGCATTCGCTGGGACGTCGTTGAAGACGTGCTTCAGCGCAACGTAACAGGCCGCGATTGTAGTGGAGCGGGAAATGTTGACCGGTCCGGCGCAAGCAGGAGAGGAGCGAGAAAAGTCCATCACCATCCGGTCGCCGTCGATGGTCAGGTCCAGCGCGATTTTCAGGGGCTCGTCCTTGATGCCGTCGTTATCCAGCCAGTCTTCGGCGGACACTGTGCCGTCTGGCAGGTCGCTGATTTCGGCGCACATCAGAGTCGCGGCGCGGGCCTTAAGGGCCATCAGCGCCTCGTGAATCACGTCGTCGCCATATTCGGCAAGTATGCTCTCCATCCGCTGAAAGCCCAGATCGAGGGCGTTGATCTGACCGTTGAGGTCGCCGTATAGCGACAAAGGCAGGCGAGAGTTAGCGGAAAGGATATCGACGACGTCCTGCTTGTATTCGCCCCTGTCGAACAGTTTCACGGGCGGGATCAGCATGCCTTCCTGAAAGCATTCGGTCGCAGCCGGGTTGTAGTTGCCGGGAACATTCCCGCCGACATCGTGCCAATGACCAACCGAGGCGAGCCAGCAGAACACCTTGCCGTCGCGCATTACAGGTTTCACCAGCCGAAAATCAGACAGATGTGTTCCGCCATCATAAGGATCGTTGAAGATCCAGCAGTCGCCTTCGCTGACATTACCTGCCGCTTTGTCGATCACTGCTTTAACGCCGAACGCCATGACACCGACGAAAATCGGCAAGCCTGACTTGCCTTGCACCAGCGTTTCGCCTGTTTCAGCGTCATAGATGCCGTGTGAAGCGTCGTGCGCTTCCGCGATAATCGGGTTGAACGCGGAACGGAACAGGGTCGCGTCCATCTCATCTGCGATCTGCTCAAACCGGCCCTTAAGGACGGCGAGGGTGACGGAATCGAGGCTCATGATGTTCCTTCGTAGGTCTTGCCCAGGGCGAGCATGTCATCGGTGCCGATGACGTCGTTCAGGGAACCAAAGTCATGCATCCGGTTCGCCATTGCGGCGTTCGAACCGGTTGAGACAAGGCTTTCGTAGTATTCGGCGGCCGCGGCGGCGAGGAAGCGGACCGCGCCGCCCGGGAAGATCGCGATGGTGTAGCCAATCTCTTCCAGCTCTTTGGCGTTGAGTACTGGCGTGTGACCGCCCTCGACCATGTTCGCCAGAAGGGGGATGCGACGGCCAAACTGTGTGGTGATGGTCTGCATTTCATTGAGGGTTCGTGGTGCCTCGATGAACAAAACGTCGGCGCCCGCTTCCAGATAGCTTTCTGCGCGCGCCAGTGCGCGTTCAAATCCCTCGACTGCAATGGCGTCTGTGCGGGCGACGATCAGGGTGTCTTCGGTTGTGCGCGCGTCACAGGCTGCTCGTATTTTGCCAACCATTTCATCGGTTGGGATCAGCGTTTTCCCGGCCAGATGACCACAGCGTTTTGGCATGGTCTGGTCTTCCAGCTGCAGGGCCGCTGCGCCGACGCGTTCGAATGTGCGGACAGTACGCTGGACGTTGAGCGCATTGCCAAACCCGTTGTCGGCGTCGACGATCATAGGGATGTCGATACGGTCGGCGATGGCGGCGATCACCTCAGCCACTTCGGTCATTGTGACGAGGCCAATGTCGGGGCGACCGAAGCGTGTGTAGGCGATAGAGGCGCCAGACAGGTATACGGCCTCAGCATTCCCGCGTTGAGCGAGAAGGGCGGACAGCGCGTCATAGACGCCGGGGGCGAGAAGGAAGCCTTCGCCAATGCGTGTCTTCAGGCTCATGCGGCCCCCTGAAATCGTTGTTTGAGAAAGGGGACAAGACCCCCGGCGGCCAGCATCGGCGCGATGTTTTCCGGAATAGGCTCCAGCGCTATCGTGCGACCGTTGGTGATGAGAGTACCGGCGCGTTGGTCGATGCTTGCTTCGGCGCCGTCTTCGATGCCGTCCAACGTACTTGCGACCATTGCGGGTAGGCCGAGATTGAGAGCATTACGATAGAAGATGCCCGCAAAGCTTGTTGCGATGACGCAGGAAACGCCGAGATGTTTTAGGGCCTCTGCGGCCTGTTCGCGTGATGATCCGACGCCGAAATTCTTGCCGCCGACAACAATGTCGCCCCGTTTTACAGTGCTGGAAAACTCAGAGCGGACGCCTTCTAGGCAATGGGCGGCTAGTGCCTCTATCCCGCCCTTCATGTGCTGGCCAGGCGCCATTTGGTCGGTGTCTATATTGTCACCAAACAGGAAGATGCGGGGCATCAGAGAAACTCCCTCGGGTCCGTGATCCGTCCTGCAATGGCTGATGCTGCGACGGTGTAGGGAGAAGCTAGCCAGACCTGCGAGGTTGGGTCGCCCATCCGACCTTTGAAGTTGCGCGCGGTGGAGGAGATGCAGGTGACGTCTGCCCCAAGCCGATCAGTTCCATAGCCTGCGCAGATGCCACAAGCGTTGGGCAAAATGCGGGCGCCTGCGTCTTCGAAAATTTTCATGATGCCTTCGTTGGTGGCGCGCTGCTGATCCTGGGCTGACGATGGCGCGACGGCGATTGAAACGCCGGGGGCAATCTTCTGACCCTTCAGGATGGCGGCGGCGGCGGCGAGGTCTTCATATTTCGCGCCGGTGCAGGCGCCGATATAAGCGACGTCAACGTCTGAAGATGCTTCGGTTGCGGGCATGGCGTTCGCTGGGGAATGGGGGGCGGCGACCTGCGGGGGCAGCGTACTGGCGTTGAACTTATGATGGGCAAGCAGGTCTGCGCCTTCGTCTGTATGCAGATCGGACCAGTCGGCTTCCGGCGCGCCAGCATTTGCAAGGAATGCGGCAGTCGTTTCATCTGGTGCGATCAGGCCAACCTGTCCGCCAAGCTCAGCCGCCATATTGGACATGGTCATACGTTCCTGCATCGACAGGGCGCGAACCGCTTCTCCAGCATACTCGATGGCCTGATACTGACCGCCGTCCATGCCAATCTCTCCGCAGACCTGCAGCATCATGTCCTTGGCGACGACGCCGGGGTTCAGGCGGCCGGTCCATTCGATCAGGATAGTACCGGGGACCTTGACCCAGATTTCACCTGTCGCGAGCACACCCGCCATTTCGGTGGCGCCGACGCCGAACATGTAGCAGCCGAACGCGCCGCCGGTTGGGGAATGACTGTCTCCACCGACAACGAACATGCCGGGCGTGAGGTGGCCTTTTTCGGGCAAGACGACGTGGCAGATGCCTTCGCCATCATGGAATGTGACGCTTTTTTCACGCGCCCATTGCCGGGTGAGGGTAAGGATACGGGCGCCTTCTTCTGTATCTCCCGGTACAAAATGATCAGAAATGAGGACAACTTTGGATGTGTCCCACAGGCCAACGCCCCATTCCTGCAGCAAGGGTTCGACCCGGCGCGGCCCGCCGCTGTCGTGGATCATCGCGAGGTCGACATTTGCGGTCACGACCTCGCCGACGATGGCGGCTGCGCCAGTCGAACGGGCGATGAGTTTCTGAGCGAGGGTTTGTTTCATAATCTTATCGTTGCTTATCCCTGACTTTATTCCTAGCGCTGTGACGTCGGGAAACAATGTTTTAGACGTAAAGCAACGTCTTTCATTGATTGCCAACGCTTAATCGGGTTCTACTGTGAGGCAAGGGCGCGGGTAAGCGGCCGAACAACAGGGAAAATGATATGCTTGCATTCAAGAAACTCGCCGGGCTTGCCTCGGCTGCTGCGATGGGCGCAGCTTTGTTGGCTTCGCCAGCTCTGGCCGTCGACAAACTGACGGCTGTTCATGCCTTTCCGCCATTCCTCGTCTATACCAAGACGTTCCTGGCGATGGTTGAAGACATCAACAAGCGCGGCGAAGGCGTAGTTGAGATTACCGTGCGCGGTGGCCCAGAAGCGATTGGGATGTTCCAGCAGCCAGCGGCTGTACGCGACGGCGTCGTGGATATCGTCCACACGCCCGGCAGCTTCTACGGCAAGAACGTACCCGAGATCGACGCGATGGTCGCTTCACGCGTTACACCGATGGAAGCGCGGGCCAATGGCGGCGCGGCGATCATGGACGCAGCGCACCGCAAACGGTTCAACGTCACGCATCTTGGCTGGATCGACGGCGGCGTGAACTTCCATATCTTCATGGATGAAGAGCCGAAGTTCGACGACAACGGTATCCTCGACCTGACCGGCGTGAAATTGCGCGACAATCCGATTTATCACGCATTCTTCGAAGCGCTGAACGCCACAACAGCATCCATGCCCGCGACTGAAGTCTACGCTGCGTTGGAAAAAGGCGTCGTAGATTCAGCGGCATGGACTGAAATCGGTCTGATGCAGCTGAAATGGGACGAGTTCATGAAGTACCGGGTCGATCCGGAGTTCTACAACACCGACCTTGGTGTGATCATGAACCTCGACAGCTGGAATGGCTTGTCGGACGCTTCAAAAGAAATCATCAGCCAGACTGTGATCGATTGGGAAGCGAAATCTTACAGCGACCGCCAGCAGGACCGGGTCACGGATGCGAACGAACTTCAGCGTCGTGGCATGAAGTTCATTGAGCACGCTCCAGGCGCTGCCGAGGCCTATGTCCAGATCGCAGAAGACGCCGCTTGGGCGCGCATGAAAGAGCGTGTTGGCGACGATCCCGTGTATGGTGAGCTGCGCAAGCACTACGCCGGCGAGTAATCTGACAAAAATTAGGTGGGGAGGGGCTGACCCCTCCCCATTTTCCATGCGGGGTGTCTAATGAAAATCATTGACCGACTGTGCGAGTTTTTGGCTGTGCTGGCCGGGATCTATCTGGTCGTGATCATGCTGGGGATCGTGTTCAATGCTTTGGCGCGGACCTTTGGGTTTTCGGGGTCATCTCATATCTTCACTTTCGCAGAATTTGGCCTTCTCTACATCGTCATGGCGGCATCGCCTTGGCTGGTGAAAGAAAAGGGCCATGTCTTTATAGAACTACTGACCGCCGCTGTGCCGAAAACGGTGCAGGCGCCGCTTAGCCGCGCAGTGTCAGCCATCTGCATCGTCATTTGCGTCATGCTGGTCTGGTACACATGGGGCGCGACGGCGAAAGCCTACCAATACGGCGATGCTGAGATGCGATCGCTGGATATGCCAAAGTTTCTGCTTCTCGGCGCGATGCCGATCTGTTTTGCGCTTATGGCGGTGCAATTCGGTCGGTTCGTCTTTGGTCGCGAAACATTGCATTCCGGTGAAGCAGGGGTTCACGAATGATCGTTCAATACTGGATGACTTACGTCATTATGATCCTCATCACCTTTGGTCTTTACTGGGTGATCGCAAGAGCCAGCGGTAAGAAATTCGATCTGAGGAGGGCTTTGATACAGGCGGTCTTCGCTTGTATCGGCCTGACCGTCTATTTTCTAATTTTAGCGGCTTAGGGGCTGAGCGATGGAATGGTTTGAGGCGCTCTTCTTCCTTCTGGGCATGATCCTGTTCTTCATGTTCATTGGCGTGCCGGTGGCACTGGCGTTCCTTGCCGCGAACATGATTGGCGCCGCCTATTTTATGGGTGGAAACGGGGACATCTTCACCCAAATGTCGCGCGGGATTGGGCAGCTGGCAAACAACGCCATTCCAACTGTGACGAGTTTCAACCTGATGCCGGTGCCGATGTTCTTGCTGATGGGGGAGATATTCTTCTTCACCGGCCTCGCGAACCGAATGTTCTCCGCCGTCGATAAGCTGATGGGTCGACTGCCTGCACGCCTTTCATTTGTAACTGTAGCAGGGGGCACGGCGTTTGCGACGCTTTCCGGCTCTTCTATGGGTTCCACTGCGCTTCTGGGCAGTCTGATGGTGCCTGAGATGGAGAAGCGTGGGTACAAGA
The DNA here is from genome assembly GCA_938092015.1 of uncultured Paracoccaceae bacterium. Lineage (GTDB taxonomy): Bacteria > Pseudomonadota > Alphaproteobacteria > Rhodobacterales > Rhodobacteraceae > Pikeienuella. The sequence continues at coordinate 48,083 of CALKOT010000051.1, read as the reverse complement.
AACACATGGCTATTGGCCCAATCCTTGGGACAGGCGGTTTGGCGATGCTGATCCCGCCCTCAGCCCTCGCGGTGTTGCTGGCGACGCTGGCTGAGTTGGATATCGGCGATCTTCTGGTCGCAGGCGTCATCCCCGGGCTGATGTTGGCTTGCCTCTATGTGATCCTGATCCTTGGCATGGCGCTGATCGACCCCGATGCAGCGCCTTCCTATGAGGTGGAAGACGTCACGCTGGTTCAGAAGCTTCGCCTTATGGCAGTCGACATCATCCCTATGGTTGGCATCGTCATCGGCGTCATCCTCTGCATCATGTACGGCATTGCTACACCATCTGAAAGCGCCGCTTTCGGCTGCCTCGGCGTGATCCTGCTTGCGGCGGTCTATCGCTGCCTGACTTGGGACGGGATGGTGAAGTCAGTCTCTGGCGCCCTCAAGGTCACTACCATGGCGCTGCTGATCATCTTCGGGTCAGCCACATTCTCGGCCCTGTTGGCGTTTTCCGGGGCCTCATCTGGTTTGATCAACTGGGCGACAGGGTTTGATTTGGACCCGACGACCATGTTGTTGATCATGTTTGGCATCCTGCTGGTGCTTGGCATGTTCATGGATCAGCTGTCGATGATGCTTCTGACTGTGCCGATTTTCTTTCCGCTGGCGAACACGCTTGGTTTTGACCTGATCTGGTTTGGGGTCATTGTGCTGCTTGCGTTGGAGATCAGTTTTACGACGCCGCCCTTCGGTCTGCTGTTGTTCGTTATGAAAGGCGTCTCATCCCCCGGGACGACAATGCGCGATATCTATGTCGCCGCAATGCCGTTCATGGCTTGTGCTATTCTACTGGTGTTCTTGCTGATCCTGTTCCCCGGCATCGCCCTGTGGCTGCCAAGTCTGGGTAGTTAAAAGCAAACGTTTCAGCCGCCAGCACGATTGCATGCAAAGACACCAAACGCGTCAAACATTTTTGGCGTAGCGTTCCTGTCTTGGATCGGACACCGCCAAACGTGGCGCGCATCTTCAGTCAGCTGCGACCCAGCAAGGTGGCCATCCGCCGCCCGGGCTGGCCGGCATTGGACACAGCCTGGCTTCACCTTGTTTTTTGGCGAGGATCATTTGGGGATTGGTGTCCAGGATGATGGCGTTCTTGTAGCCTTTGAGGTCATCAAACCCAGTCTCGCTTAGCCAAATATTGTTTCGCTGAGACGTGTACTGGTCGCTTTGAGCCAGCACTGCCGCACCAGCCACCAACGCAGCAGCAATCAATACAATCCTACGCATAACGCACCCACGATTTACTACATTCGGACTATTTATACCTCATAATTTTACCATAAGGTAGAAATAATTGCCCATTTATCGAGGTAATTGTGAAAGTGCACGGTGCAGATGGGGCGGTTTTCAGTCCGTCAATTGCAGATTTAGGATTGGTAAGGGGTGTTTGAACGTCTCGTAGGCCTGCTCAAGTCGCGAAACTCTTCACCAGTTCATCAACCGTTCGGATGTTCGCTATAGGCTGCATCGCTGAGAGTGCGTTGTTGTGCTGCTCTTGGGTGGTGGTTGAACATGCGTCTGCGGCTACGGTCACTTCGTATCCGTAATCCGTTGCGTGTCTTACGGTTCCCTCCACGGTGTAGGCAGTCGATACGCCACAGCAAATCAGCTGGCGAGCATTAAGCGAAAACAAAACCTCTTCCAGCGTTGAGTTGTGAAATGCGGAATTGCGGGTATGGGTGACGACGTGTTCGCCAGCTTCTGGCGTCAGGCCGTCTATAAACTCAACGCCCCAGGTGCCTTCTCGCCAGGCACCCAGCTCTATCCATTCGCGGATAAGATCCGTGTTTGCAACGACGCCTTTAAAGTCAGGATCGACAGCAAGTCGAACATGAACGATCGACACGCCATGCGCTCGCGCCGCTGCAAAAAGCCTTTTGGCGTTTTCCAGACGTTCCCACCGCCAGGCGCTATCTTGGCCAATGCCGACCTTGATTTTCCCATCGGGGTGGCAGTTTTCGTTCTGATAGTGGTTTGCGACGATCACGGGGCGGGGTGCGGTGGTGTTCACGGGTATCGGCCTTTTTGATGAAACGCGTGTCACGCTATCGCGCAGATCATCTAGTAGCCATATCTGAAATGAACGAGGCCCCTCGCAATAATTGCAAAGGGCCTCTGGGTAAGCACCTGTTCACTCCTGATGAGTCAGAACTCCACACAACTCAGAACAGGCGTAATCACCACAGTGTCGTCAGAGTCCGTGGGGCGGAAAACTTCTAACGACCCATCATGCATGCATTGTTGCGCGTCTCATTTGCAACCCAGAATAGTGCAGTTGGATACTTTTCTTGTCACAGGTTCAGTTTTGGGCGGTAAAATCTACGCTAGGGGATGATTTTTAGCGTTCTCAACTGCTCCAAACGGTCAATTAACATGACTTCTGTATCAACAAAGTCCCAAAAACCGAACTTTCGTATTTTGGTTGCGTCTGACATGACGTCCCAGGTCGTTCCAAAGACATAGTCACCGAATCCCCAGGAAACCATCGCATCGAGATCTCGCTCAAGCAGATTGTGCTCGTCTGCAAGCCTTGCCCACAGAGGGCCATCGTTGCCCATTGTTTCCGCTAGTTTGATATTCTGTGGCGGGGCTGCGTGTAGATCAAAGAAATTGGCGACGGTTTCCCACACATTGGTCCAACGGAAATAGTCGCCATTGGTGATGTTGAAAATCTCACCATGCGCCTTTTCTGCAATGCCACACCAGTCGATGGCGCGGGACAGGATATCACTGTCAGTGGCCTGATAGATCGGGGTGAACGCGGCCGCTGGGCCGGGAAACGCGAACGGTTTGCCTTTGGCTTTCTGTAGCGTGCCATAGGCGCCAAGGACCGCCATCAGGTTCATAGGCGATTTCAGCGCAGGCCCGATGACAACGTGCGGGCGAAGCACGGACCATGACCAACCACGTTTGTCCGCACGGGCGGTTAACGCATCTAGTTGGTCATCGTAAAAGTGACCGCCTTGGATGCGCGGGTCGCTTTCTTTTGCAGGCGTTTTGAAGGGGCCTAGATGCGACCCGTAGGCCTTGTTCCCTTGCATCAGGGTGATGTGGGTCAGGTTTGGGCACGCTTCGCACAAGTCTAACGCGCCGTTCATCAGTGCCACATTTGGAACGCGGTCGGCTTCGAACCCATGGGCGTTGACGTATGCGCAATAGAGTGCATGCGTAACGTCTTTCAGCGGCGCAGGATCGAAATTGCCAGTTGTCAGATCGGCGGGATAGGCGACTGCGTTATCGGGCAGGTTTGCTTCAGGCGTGCGAGAGGCGGCTATGATCCGTACATCCTCACGCCCAGCCAGATTACGGATATGAGCGCGCCCGATAATTCCTGACGCGCCAATGATCAGAGCGGTTTTCATCAGCTTGTAAGCGCGTCGATTACGCGGGCCCAGCTACGTGCGCCTTTCTGGAAACTCGTCAGAGAGTATTTTTCATTGGGTGAGTGGATGCGGTCATCATCCAGGCCAAAACCGATCATCAGGCTGTCCATGTCCAAAATTTCCTGAAAATGTCCAACGACGGGAATAGAGCCGCCGCAGCCAACAAACGCCGCTTCGCGCGGCCATTCATCGCTCAACGCCTTGCGGGCCTTTTGGAAGATCGGATCATCTACCGGCAGCACGATTCCGCCAGACCCGTGGCGGCCCATCAGAAATTCCGCTTCGCAGTCTGCAGGCAGCATTTCCAGAACCCGGTCCCGTAGCGCCTGATTGATCTTTGCAGGATCCTGGTCGCCGACCAGACGGGCTGAGATTTTGGTGCTTGCCTGCGCAGGCAGCACAGTTTTGAAGCCTTCGCCGGTATAGCCGCCGTCGATGCCATTGAACTCCAACGTTGGGCGCGCCCAAATCTGTTCAAGCGCTGAAAAACCCTGTTCGCCAGCGGGGACGGACAGGTTCACTTCGCCGAGAAAGCCTTTGGCGTCGAAACCCAAATTCTCCCACTGCGCCTTTAGCTCGTTCGAAATCGGCGCAACGCCGTCGTAAAAGCCGGGAAGGGTGACCGTGCCCGTCTCGTCATGCAGGGATGCCAGGATTTTTGACAACACCCGGATTGGGTTCTGGGCTGGTCCGCCATACATGCCGGAATGCAGGTCGCGGTCAGCGGCCTTGATCACGACCTCTTCCTGCATCATGCCGCGCAACATGGTTGAGATTGACGGGGTTTCGGCGTTGAACATGCCTGTGTCACACACGCAGGCGAAGTCGGCCTTCAGCTCATCCTTATGCTCGTTCAAGAATGGGATGAGGGAAGCGGAGCCGCTTTCTTCTTCGCCTTCAAAGAACAGCGTCAGCTTGCCGGGCAGGGTTCCTGTGACCTCTTTGTAGGCGCGAAACGCCTCAACAAACGTCATCAACTGCCCCTTGTCGTCCGCAGCCCCACGCGCACGAATTTCCGGGCCTTGCGAGCCTTCCGCGATATGAGGATCAAACGGTGAAGCGTTCCACAAATCCAGCGGATCAACCGGCTGCACATCATAGTGACCATAGAACAGCATATGCGGGCCATCCCCATCATGATGCGCTACGACCATCGGGTGGCCTGGCGTGTCGCGGACGCTCGCGTCGAACCCGATTGAGTTCAGATCCGCGCACAACCATTCCGCCGCCTTTCGGCATTCGTCCTTGTAGGCGCTGTCGGTTGAAATACTTTCCATGCGCAGAAACTCAAAAAGGCGCGCTTGCGCGGCGTCGCGGTCAGCGTCAAGATGGGAAAGAACGGCGTCTAGGTGGGACATAGGAACCTCTGTTGGATGTTTGGGCCGACGATGCCCGCCGCTGAGGTCGCTGTCCATATGTGAGCCAACACATTTGCTGATGACGCGGAAGCACCTATGTTATGGGTCATGAAACACATCATCCTGAAAGCGATCTTCGCAATGGCCATCACCGCAGGCGCTGCTAGCGCCGAAGACTTCACCTTCAAGTCCATTGAAGGTGGAGAGATCAACCTTTCCGACTATCGCGGCGGACCAGTGCTGGTCGTCAACACGGCCTCCATGTGTGGCTATACTTACCAGTATGAGGGGTTGCAGAAGGTGCAGGATGAGCTTGGCCCCAAGGGCCTGACCGTGCTGGCGGTGCCGTCCGATGACTTCAATCAGGAATATGACTCGAACGCCGAGGTGAAAGATTTCTGCGAGGTGAACTACGGGCTTACGGTTCCAATGACCGAGGTCACAGGCGTCCGCGAAGACGACGCTCACCCATTTTACCAGTGGCTGAAGGCGGAGCATCGTTTCAAACCGCGTTGGAATTTCTACAAGGTCCTGCTGAATGCGGACGGGGAGTTCGTGGCGGGGTATTCGTCGAGTGATCGGCCTAATCGCGGGAAAGTGCGGCGGGATATTGAGAAGCTACTGAACAAGAGCTGACCCGAAGGGTGGGTCTCCAGACCCACCGTATCCGCTCCAACAACCAAAGCCTCGTAGAGTGAGCCTATGGCCCACCTTCCACCCCATCAACAAACACCAGCGGTAGCCCGGCCAGCGACAGGCCGGGGGCTGAAGCCACATCGGCTGTTCGATGCACTTTATGGCGGCCAAACACACTCAACCTCTGAAGTAGGCGCTCCGTTGCAGAAGCGTCAGGCCCAGGGACGGCCTGACGCTGGCCCGGCGGGCTTCGCCCTTGATTCCGGGCTAGATGGCCACGGCAAACTACTAGTGAAAGTTTGCTTGGAAGCTGGTGGCAGTCAATGAAACGTGTTGATCAAGTGGCGGGCTAATTTCAAACGTTCGAGGAGACCTTGAGAAGTTCCACACACGTACGAGTTTCCACTCGTCTCTTTGCTGATCAGCTACAGCCAATTCGTTGCGCGAAATGTAAAATGGAGTGCGTTCCCATCCGTTTGTAGTTTTCACTTCAATTAGTCTGCGCTTTCCGTTGGTCTCAAAACTGGAGATGTCAAAACCAGCACCGTCTCCTTGGGTTTTTGAAGTCCATTCTACTTGTCCAGCTAGATCCGCTCGTCCCTGTTGTCTAAGATGAAGCCGTTCACTTTCGAATACACGCGCTTCGCCCGCACTACCCAATGCTCGGTTCCGCTCATCTCTACCGGCAGCGTCAAACTTTCGAGCAACGGCAAGCGTTTGCTCTAATTCGCTAGGGGGAGGAGCATTCCGTAAAGTTGGAGGAGGTTCCAAAAAGAGCGAAGATGCCTCATTGAATCCGGCTTCAGTTGCGGGCGCTCTTATCATCCATTCAGGATGCAGATGCATCCACCGGTCTACTGCTTCAACTAGAGATGCTTGGTAGTTGAATGCTGGTTTGTAGCCATTTATCCAAACTTCACCCAAGCCTTTCAAGACAGCACTTACATTTTGATGTTTGAACTCAATCGAACCTTTGCTGCGGCCAATCTTTTGCTGCAATATTCGGTTGTGGGCAGCCTTATTGTACTTGGTTTTTGATAGTTCCGACTGGATCATTTCAAAGTAGTCAGCGACGATCGCGTCGTTTTGCTGATTGGTCCAATCGATTGAGTTCATCCTCCTAGTCTAGGCGGCCTTTTGAACGATGTCATTATCGCTATCTCGCGAAGCTACCCCTGCTGAATCCACCCGCCACCCAACACACGCCCACCCTCAGGCGCGTAAAACACACAAGCCTGTCCTTGGTGCCACGCCGATCTCATCCGACCGCAGCTCCACCATAGCCCAATCGCCATCCGGAAACACCGCCCCCTCAATCGGCGGCCTGGTCAAGCGCACTTTCACCAGCACGTCCCAGCCGCCGCCAAGCCTTCCCCCACAGCATCGCTAGACAAAGACTCGACGCCGCCGTAATCGCGTCCTCACTAGCCGCATACCCAAAGGCGCATAATGTCTCTGATCCGGCTCCTGATGCTGGCGGTCGCTGTCGTCGGGACCAACACTTTTGTCCTTAGCCCGATTGCGCCGGATGTCGCGGTCAGCTTTGGCGTGGGCCCTGCGGATGTGCTGGTGGCCTCATCAGTCTATGGCATCGGCACGGCGCTGGGCGCGTTGTTCATCGCACCGCAGGCTGACCGTTTGGGGCTTGATCGGGCGCTGTTCCTCTCGCTTGTTGCATTGACCTTGGGGCTGACGATCAGCGCGGGCGCAACACATGTCTATATGCTCAGCGGCGCACAGGCGCTTGCGGGTGCGGCGGCGGGTGTAGCGCTGCCTGCTGCCTATGGGTTGGCTGCTGAGGTGGCGGAGCCTGGCCATGAGAGCGAGACGATGGGCAAGGTGCTGGCGGGCTGGACGATCAGTCTGGTGATCGGCGTCGCTTTCTCTGCCGCGTTCTCCGAATTCACCCACTGGCGCGCGGTCTATGGCGTAATGGCGGTCGGCGCGTTGGTTGTGACGCTGCTTTTGATGCGGGCCGTGGGGCGTCGGACGCGGACGCCTGCGCCGCCCTCGTCCCCGTTTCGGGCGCTTTTCCTGCCGGGGCTGCCGCTATTGCTGATGTTCGTATTCGTCTACATGACGGCCTTTTTCGGCTTTTACGCCTATGTCGGCACGCACCTGAGAGAGGCTTTCGGGTTCTCCGCCGCCGCAGCAGGGCTAGCGCCGCTGATCTATGGCGTTGGCTTTGGTTCAGCCTCTCTCATCGCCGGGATGATCGATCGGGCGGGCCCAGATCGCGTGGCTCCCTTCGTTTTTGCGGCGCTGTTCTGCTGTTATTTGATCCTTGGAACTGTGTCAGACTACGCTGTGATGCTGCTGGGCGCGTGTTTCGTTTGGGGGGCGTTCAATCACCTCGGACTGAACCTTTTGGTGGTTAAACTGACCTCAGTCGACCCGGCGCAACGCGGGGCGATTATGGGGCTGTATTCCGCCCTGTCATACCTAGCGATGTTCGGTGGCACCGCTGGCTTTGCGGGGGTGTTCAAGGAACATGGCCTGGACATGGTTGGTTTTGCCACTGCGCTTTGTATCGCGCCTGCGCTGATTGGATCGATCTTCGGGGGTAGGGCGGTTCAGTCGCGCTGAATCCACCCGCCACCGAGCACACGTCCGCCTTCAGGCGCGTAGAATACGCAGGCCTGACCGGGTGAGACGCCAATCTCATCCGATCGCAACTCAACCACCGCGCCGTCTTTAGTTGGGAAGACCGATGCTTCAATCGGAGGACGGGTTGAGCGGACTTTTACAAGCACATCCCAGCCACCTTCAGGTGCATCGGTAAACGCTGTTGCACCGATCCAGTTGATCTCAGCGACTGGAATGCGGCGCGTCGCCAGTGCTTCATGCGGGCCGACGATGACCTGTTTGGCGTCGGCATCGATCTTTACCACAAACAATGGGTCGCCATCGGTGACGCCGCCGCCAATACCCAGACCTCGGCGCTGGCCAATGGTGTAATGAATGACGCCCGGATGTTCGCCCAGCACACGGCCGTCGAGATGCACGATCTCGCCGGGCTGTGCGCTGTCTGGCCGGATCTTCTGGATCACGTCTGCGTAGTTACCGTTCGGCACAAAGCAGATGTCCTGGCTGTCAGGCTTGTCTGCAACCGGCAGGCCATACTTGGCTGCTAGCGCCCGCGTGTCATCTTTGGATGGCAGGTGGCCTAGGGGAAAGCGCAGGAAATCCAGCTGCTCCTGTGTCGTGGCGAACAGGAAGTAACTTTGATCGCGATTAGCGTCTGCTGCGCGATGGAGTTCTGCGCCAGTCGGACCTTCTTTGCGCTGGATGTAGTGACCGGTCGCAAGACAGTCGGCATCCAAATCCTTTGCCGTCGCCAGTAAATCGCGGAACTTGACAGTCTGATTGCAACGCACGCACGGTATCGGCGTCGCGCCTGCCAGATACTGGTCGGCAAACTCATCAATTACCGCTTTGCGGAACTTGCTTTCATAGTCGAGGACATAGTGAGGAAAGCCCATCTCCTCACTCACACGCCGCGCATCGTGGATGTCTTGACCGGCGCAACATGCGCCCTTTTTGGCCAGCGCTGCGCTGTGGTCATATAGCTGCAGCGTGACGCCGACGACATCATAGCCTTCCGATGCCAGCTGTGCGGCCACGACAGAACTGTCGACGCCCCCAGACATGGCGACGACGACCCGCGTATCTGCGGGGGCTTTGGCGAAGCCGAGGCTGTTCACTGAAGCATCCATGCGCGCGATCTAACCCTCTGAACCCTATCCGGCAAGGCGTTCACCGAAAATTAGGGGCCGAGCGTCATAAACAGCCTTGGGTGAATAGTGGTGTATGTAAAACGGGAGCTATCAATATGTCTGACATCATTGGATTGACCGCCGATCGGGCGCGGTTTGCACGTGCAATCCGACGCGCAGCGCAAATCAAGGCGTCTTTGCTGCCGGTAGAGACAAAGCGCTGGGTCGCCAGCCGAAAAGCAGCTGTGGTTGCGGCGGTTAAGGCCGAAGTAATCAGCAAAGCAGATGTCGAGCGGACCTACGGCATCAGCGAGGAAGAGCTGGGACAATGAATGAATTCATTGCAAAAACAGAGGGCTGGCGGTCTTCGTGCAACACGCGCTCAGCTATATAAAGACGGCTAACAAAAGCTAAAAATTATGAAGAAAGTGAGCGAAGGGTAATTTTATGTTTACCCTTCGCTGCTTAACGTACAATCAATCATATTGAGAGTGCGTCAAGGAAAGACACGTAATGCGGGTGTTGTTGATCGAAGATGACCCGAGCACATCGCGCAGTATTGAGATGATGCTGGCGAAAGCAAATCTGAACGTCTACGCGACAGATCTGGGCGAAGAGGGGGGCGATCTCGCAAAACTATATGATTACGATTTGATCCTTCTTGATCTGAACCTGCCGGATATGAGCGGGTATGAAGTTTTGCGAAACCTGCGGGTATCTAAGATCGACACGCCGATCCTGATCCTGTCCGGCCTGTCTGAGGCTGATGACAAAATTAAGGGGTTTGGGTTTGGCGCGGACGACTATCTGACCAAACCATTCAACCGGGACGAATTGATCGCGCGTATCCACGCCATCGTACGGCGGTCAAAAGGCCATGCGCAGTCGATCATTGAAACCGGCAAAGTTGCGGTCAACCTCGACGCCAAAACCGTAGAAGTTGGCGGCGCGCCAGTACACTTGACCGGCAAGGAATATCAGATGTTAGAGCTGCTGAGCCTTCGCAAGGGCACAACTTTGACTAGGCCGTGTGGACGGATTTGAGCAAGATGAAGGTCGCGGCGAGAGCGACGATGGACCTGAAGTTTCTTGCAGTTTTCTCGCAGCGTAGGGCTACGCGCTTGAAGCGTTTGAGCTTTCCCATCATCTGCTCGATGCGGGCGCGGCCTCGGTAGAGGGCTTTCGCGAAGTGGGCTGGGATCGCCTTCCGATTTGAGCGGTGCGGGATTACAGGTATTGCTCCGCGTTCGCGCGCCATCGCCCGGTTGGTGTCGCTGTCGTAGCCCTTGTCGCAGACGACGGCGCGAGGCGCTTCGTCCGGGCCTGCGTCGATCAGCATCTCGAACAGAGGGCTGTCAGAGGCCTCGCCTCCAGTCAGTTCAAACGCGATAGGAAGGCCGTCATGGTCTGTTTTTAAATGGATTTTCGTGCTGAACCCGCCCCGCGACCGCCCGAGCGCCTGTCCTTCCTGCCCCCTTTTGCCCCAGCGGCGGAAACATGCGCGCGGATCACGGTGCTATCGAACATCTGCACCAGATGCGCCGTCTCGCTCAGTCCAGCCAGCATCGCGAAATAGTCCTCGAACACTCCAGCCTTGCCGAGCCTGTCGAACCGCTTCCAGACGCTATTCCAGTGGCCGTATCGTTCCGGCAGTGCCCGCCAAGTGATGTTGTGGACGGTGAAATGATGCAGGGCTTCGAGGAATAGCCGGTCGTCCTTCGCCTTAGCGCCGCGCGCGGGCAAGCAGGCGCGAAACGCCTCCAGAGCCAGATCCCAATCTGCTGCGTTCATCTTCGTGGACATCGACAGCTCCCTGAAAATTCGTCGACCTCCTATGAATCATCAAGAAAAGCTGGTGGGAATCCTTGTCAGACTGGGTGAGTCAATTCGTCCACACGGCCTAAAGAAATGTTCCTTAACCATCTTTACGGCGGCGTGGATGAGCCTGAGCTGAAGATCATCGATGTGTTCATCTGCAAATTGCGTAAAAAGCTGAGCACGGCGACAGGCGGCGACAATTATATCGAAACGGTTTGGGGGCGGGGATACGTTCTGCGTGATCCGATCGGCGCAACGGCGGCGATGCCTAGCCCTGCAATGGCCTGACTGATTTAGTCCTTAACCAGGCAACAAAGAGCCGGTCCTTCACGGGGCGCGGCCTTTTTGTTTAGCAACCGCCGCGACGGCAGCCGCGCCCGCCTTGAAAGAATGGCGACCTGAGGGGCAATATTTCCCGAAGCAATCGGTTCATGCCGATCCGAAACCCCTGTTGCCCCGGAACAAAGGCGTTAGATGTTTCCAGCCTTGATTCACTAAGGGTTGCAGTCTCACCCCGACAAAATACGGCCAAGACTTTTGTGTGCGATCTGGCCTGATTGCCCTTGGCTTTGCCCTTGCACACGCTCTCTCCGCTCAGGTCCGATTTTGGCGCAAATACAATAGCGATGCGGTGACCGTCCAAGCCTGGTTCCACCGCTTTTGCGGAACTTGGGCTAAGATAGATCGGAAGACGGATTGCATCAGCCACGGCCTCTGCGCTCGCCCCGTCCTGGGGGGGGGGCCATAAACTTCTATCGCGCCTCCAGCGCCTGCAAAAATGCTGGCATCCTGAAACGAATACTTCGGATAGATGTCGGTGCTATGGATCGTTTCGCCAAAGCTGGCCGTCGAATTGGCGCAAGCCCCCATGGCAAGTGCAGCGGCGAGTATCGCAATCGGTTTCATCGAACCCTCCTGAAACAGTGGTTCGCACTATCATATAACACATAGCGCCCGAAAAAACCGGGGCGCACGCAGGTTCGTGATCTGAGGCGATCAAGCCGTGTGATCTGCGTTACACGTCCAGATCTTCGGCAAAGCGGGCATTTTCCTGGATGTAGTCGAAACGAAGCTCGGGCTTTTTGCCCATCAATTGCTCAACGAGGCTTGCTGTTTCACCGGGTTCGTCATCATCAATCGAAACGCGGATCAACTGACGGGTTGCCGGGTTCATCGTCGTATCTTTCAGATCCCGGGCGTCCATCTCACCCAGGCCCTTGAACCTGCTGACATCAATCCTACCCCGACCAGTGAAGGCAGATTTCATCAGTTCATCCTTGGCCAAATCATCCTTGGCGTAGACCGATTTTCCACCCTGCGTCAGGCGATAAAGCGGCGGACAGGCAAGGTAGAGATGTCCGCCATCTACCAATGGACGCATCTGAGTGAAGAAAAATGTCATCAAAAGGGCGGCGATATGGGCGCCATCTACATCGGCGTCGGTCATGATAATGACCTTTTCATACCGCAAATCATCTTCGCGATACTTAGATCCCAAGCCTACGCCAAGCGCCTGACAAAGATCGTTGATTTCCTGATTTGAAGACATCTTAGCAGCCGCAGCGCCCAACACATTCAGGATTTTTCCCCGTAGGGGCAGCAGCGCCTGCGTCTTGCGATCACGCGCCATCTTCGCTGATCCGCCCGCACTGTCGCCTTCGACAAGAAAGATCTCAGTCCCGTCACGGGAGCCGGTTGAACAGTCGACCAATTTGCCTGGAAGGCGCAGTTTCTTGGTCGCCGATTTGCGCTGCGTTTCTTTTTCCTTGCGGCGGCGAAGGCGCTCTTCAGCCCGGTCGATGAAAAATTCTAGCACCGTGCCAGACTGTTTTGGATCAGCCGCCAACCAGTTATCAAAATGGTCGCGAACGGCGCCTTCGACCAGCCGCGACGCTTCGGTCGTTGAAAGCCGGTCTTTGGTCTGGCCAACAAAATCAGGGTCCCGGATGAAGGCCGAAATCATTGAACAGCCGCCGGAAAACACATCATCGCCAGTGATTTGCGCGGCTTTCTTGTTGCCGATCAGTTCACCATACGCCCGGATACCTTTGGTCAGCGCGGCGCGGAACCCGGCCTCGTGCGTGCCGCCCTCGGGGGTTGGAACGGTGTTGCAATAGCTTGACGTGAACGGATCGCGCATCGGGGTCCAGGTCACAGCCCATTCAACTGATCCGGCGGTGTGAGCGCCGAATTTTTCAGAAAAATCGACCTTCCCGGCAAAGGGCGCGTCTGTATAGGTCATCACGCCCTTCAAGGTCGCGTTCAGGTAATCAGCCAACCCGCCGGGGAAATGGAACAGATCTTCTGTCGGCGTTTCGTCCTTGTCGCCGATCAGTTCGGGCGCACATTTCCAGCGGATTTCGACGCCGCGGAACAGATAGGCCTTGGAACGGGCCATTTTGTGAAGGCGGGCAGGTTTCAGACGTAACTTTTCGCCAAAAATCTCTGCATCGGGATGGAAGATGACCGTCGTGCCACGCCGGTTTGGCGCCGCGCCTGCATCCTCAACGCCGCCCAATGGCAGGCCGCGTGAAAAGCTCTGACGAAACAGTTTTTTCGACCGCGCGACTTCAACGATAACACTGTCGGAAAGCGCATTAACGACTGAGATGCCAACGCCATGCAGGCCGCCAGAAGTCTCATACGCCTTGCCGGAAAACTTGCCGCCCGCGTGAAGCGTGCAAAGAATTACTTCAAGCGCTGACTTGTCTGGAAACCGGGGATGTGGATCGATCGGAATGCCGCGGCCATTGTCGGCGATCTTGCACGACCCATCGGCCATCAGTTCAATCTCAATCCGGTTGGCATGGCCTGCGACGGCCTCATCCATTGAGTTGTCGAGGACTTCGGCGACCAGATGATGCAAAGCGCGCTCATCAGTGCCGCCGATATACATGCCGGGGCGTTTGCGAACAGGCTCCAACCCCTCCAACACTTCGATGGAGGAGGCGTCATAGTCGTCAGCGGCGGCGTCGCCGGTGAATAGGTCTTTTGCGGCGGCCATTGGGCTCTTCCGAATCTGCTCAATTGTTCAGGCTAGTATCGCCTTTGTTCTCCTATCCATCAAGCGGCCAGATTGGGGCGATTATCAGGACGAAGGTTTGTTCTGACGGGCCTCACGCCAGGCAAGCACCATTGCGCCGCAAAGGATCAATGCCGCGCCGGTAATTGAAACTGAGCCGGGGATCACGCCAAACCAGATGGCGTCGTAGAGGGCCGCAAATATCAGCGTGGCATAGAAGAAGGGCGCGATAAAACTGGCGTCCGCGATGCGCATCGACGCGGTGAACAGGATCTGCGCTGAGACCATTGAAAAGCCGACAAAGGCCATGATCGCCCATTCGTCCAGACTGGGTGGCCGCCAGACGGGCAATGCGGCGGCGCTGGCCATCAGGGCACCCATGATGTTGGTGATAAGAAGAAAACGCAGCACAGGCTCAACCCGCGTGATGCGTTTGATCAAGGTGATCTCAATTGCCAGGATCACTGCCGCGCCAAATGCGATTGCGGCGCCGGGTTCTAACGCGCCGTCGCCCGGCCGCAGCAGGATCATCCCGCCCGCCAAAGCGACCAGCGCCGCGCCCCAGCGGAACCGTCCCACTGTTTCGCCAAGAAACATCACGGCCAGCAACATAGCGAAGACCGGCGAAAGAAAGCTGATCGCGGTTGCGTCCGCCAGCGGGATCAGCGCGGCGGCTGCGAACAGGCCCGAAACCCCCGCCCATCCGCAGAATGTACGGGCGGCGTAGAGCGGCAGAGATACTTTTGGCCGTCCGACGGGCAGGAAAAATGCCGCCGTCGTCAGGACGCACAGGGCAAAGAAATAGCGCCCGAAGGTGATTTGAAAGGCGTGCATTGGCGCGCCCACTTCACCGCGCCCCAATACTTTGGCGCCGAATGTCGACGCCGCGATCAGAGCGCAGCAAATGATCATCATGATCGCAGCGCGAACTGCGGGTGGGCGGGCCTCAGACAGAAAGATAATCCCGAATGACGGCTGCCACGGCATCCGGCTGCTGATGGATGATCCAGTGATCTGCATCATCGAAGTAACGGATAGTCAGGTCATCGCAAAGATCGCCAAGCCCTTCATGCGCTGACATTTTCAGCGCAGTGTCGTTCTTGCCCCATATCAGCAGGTGCGGCGGCTTTACGCGCAGCTTTGCAGGATCAAGCACCTTGATCTCATCGGGCGGAATCGACTGACCCGGTTTTGCAACTTGCATTGGCGTCGCGCGATACCAGTTGAGCATGCCTGTCAACGCGCCGGGCTGGCCCCATGCGTCGAGGTATTTTTCAAGCCGCCTTCCTGATAGCCACGACATGTCCATGCCGTCGGCAAATAGCGCGGCGAGCTTTGAAAAATCATCCGCCGATAGTCGCGCCTCAGCCTTTGGTGAGCGTAGGTAATCGATGTATTGTGACGCTTCAGCCTGCGGCCCGCCCGTCGCCAACGCTCGTTGAAAGGGCAGGGGGTGGGCGCCGTTCAGAATGATCAGTTTGTCCATCAGATCCGGCCGCGCGAAGGTCAGCGCGTAGGCGACCGATGCACCCCAGTCGTGGCCAATCACTGCGCGCGCGTGGGGGGCGAAATGGGTAAGGATCGCGGCAGCGTCGCGAGCAAGCTTACCACCAGTGTATTCGATGACGCCTTCAGGCTTTGATGATGTGTTGTAACCGCGCTGGTCGGGCGCGACGCAGAAGTAATCGTCCGACAGGCGTTCCAACATCTCTTCCCACCCACTGGAGTATTCCGGAAAGCCGTGCAGCATGAGGAGGAGCGGGCGAGACGGATCGCCTGCTGTCAGGCAATGGAATGAGAGGCCGTTCGCCTCAATGAACTGAGATTGGATCTGGGGCATGTCGGCAAACTATGGCCCGACCCCCCAGTCATCAAGGCAGACCAAGGGGCAGGAGTGGGATCAAAATCCCCCAACGTCCAAGGCATCAGCAAAGCCTTCGCTGTCGATTTGATCATCAGTCGTTCGCTGCCGAACATCGGACAGGCTTTCAAGGCCTGAAACTCTCATCGATGCGCAGAGATATTTCAGGAACCTGCGATAATAAACGACTGTCCAAAGCCAAAGAAGCAATAGAATTGTCAGGCCATAGTTGATCCAGAAAGCCGCCATCAAAAAGGTCTTGGCGACAATGCCTTCATAGTTGGCGAATATCACATTCTCCAAGCTCCAGGTAAAACTTGCATCGCCGCCCCCGTTTAACGCTGCGAGGTAGATCGCCGCCGCAGTCAATACGGATATGACCAAACCTACGGGAATCGTGCCGGGAATGATGCTACGACCAACATAGGCCCATGCTGGGTTGATAAGTCCGTCCGCTTCGAAGGCACATCTTGTGCGAACCTCACGCAGTGTGCGCGCCTCAAAAATGGCCCGGTATTCCGCTGCGCGATAGCGGCAGTAAAGCCAGACTACGACGTATAGATAGACTGGGATCAGCAAGCCCCAGGCGCCCATGGAAAAGCTACCAAAGATCACTTGGCTGGCCATACCAAGGGTGATGACGAACAGTGGCGCAACGCCAGCGAACCAAAACGGCAGATAGCCAGACATCAACGTTTTGGCATTCGCTTCAAAGCCGAACCTGGTGTCGCCGAACATCATGTGTTCGGTCATATACCGTTCGCGGGCCATCCTCAGCCAAGGGTAAGCGAGGCCTAGGGTGATCAGCGTGATTGTGGCCCACCCAACCCAGATGCCTACAAAGCGAAATGCCGATCCGTCCATCCCAAATCGGATCCCTCGCCATCTGGTGCGCAGCAGCCGGTATCGACGGGCGCGATAGATCGCGAACTGCAAAAGCGGAAGGCTGGCGACGAAGGACAGAACCAGTGAGACGTTGAATACGCCGCTTTGCCAGAACGCGAGGCCACCGACGCTGATGGCAAGGTTAAAGCACATCAGATAGCCGCCAAGTATGATAACTGCAATCAGTGTGCCCAGCAGCAGTTCAACCGCAGTGCCGGTATATTCCAGCGCATCTCCGTCGACCGAGATTTTCGACCAGATTAGCTTGCGCAACCAAGTCTTCATCCAGAACCGGTAGAACCCAACCGTCAGAACACTGATGGCGCCATGGTTCAGGACGACTTTTTCCAAATCGTCCGGGTTATCGTCAAACTTGACGGCATGAATCCTCGGGGCGCATCGCCCCAAGGGCCTGAAACAGTCATAACAATCCTTACTTAACTCAATAGGGCAAGCCTACATGACGTCGTCAGGCTTGAAAAGCTGGTCAGGCCTCAAACCAGGCGGGCATGCCGTCCATCAGTTTCTCATCAAACGGACAGCGTGTCAGGTTTTCGACCCCGTCTTCCGTAATCATCACCTGATCTTCCAGCTTGATCCCAAACTCGCCGCCAACAGTGCCGATATACGCTTCTGAGCAGAGGAACATTCCCGGCTCCAGTGGATAATCAAAATCACCTTCGATCCAGCGGTCCTTGTATTTGACCAAAGGCCACTCATCACACAGGCCGACGCCGTGCATGACGCAGCCGTATTTCAGATCATTGAACTCATCGGGCATGTCACGGCACGCTTCTGACACCTCTTTCAGCATCATGCCCGGTTTCAGCATCTGCCAGTTTTCGGTGATCTGCTGATAGGCCTCTTTGTGCAGGCGCTTCATCTCAGCTGTCGGCTCTCCATCCCCGATGAACCAGCTGCGCGAGATGTCGACGCACATGCCATAGGCGCCGATCAGGTCGGTGTCCCAGCTGAGGATTTCGTTGTTCTGCAGAATACGTGGTCCGCATTCCTGGAACCAAGGGTTGGTCCGCTGGCCGCTCGCCAGCAGCCGCGTCTCAATCCATTCACCACCACGCTTGATGTTTTCGGCGTGTAGAACGGCCCAAACGTCATTCTCTGTCATGCCCGGTTCGGTCTGCCGGCGCATTTCCGCAAGTGCATTCTCGCAGGCGACCTGGGCGCAGCGTAGGGCCAGAACTTCATCGGGGCCTTTGATTGCGCGGGTCTTTTCCATGATCTCTTCACCATCAAAGATCTCAAGGCCGATGTTTTTCAGCGCATGGGCGCCGTGCAGCATGATTTTGTCAACAGCGATCCTGCGGTTGCCGCCTGCATGGGCGCGCATCAGTTCATCCACACTACCAGCAAAATCTGCTGCAACCTCTTCGGCCTTGTCGCCTGCGGAGAAGTAGAACATCGCAGCGCCGTTGCGTGTTTCTTTGACCAGTGGATTGAACGAGGTGAGGAAATCGAGGCCTTTGTATTCCCACACCACCATGTGCCCGTCCGCCATCACCAGACAGGCGCGGAACGGGTTGTGGGTGTTCCAGAGCTGCATGTTCGACGTATCCGTCGCATAGCGGATGTTCAGCGGGTCGGTCAGCAAAACTCCGCCATAGTCGCGCGCGGCGAGGGATGCTTTGATCCGCTCCAGCCGGAAACTGCGCATTGCAGGCAGATCGGGGCATTCCAGACCGGCCTCTTCCCATTCGCGATAGGCTAGGGGCGTTGGCCCAATCTCAACCCGGTCATTCTCATCGGGTGTATTGTCCGGTTTCATACCCGGCGTGATTTTGCGGATGTGGCTATACGTCTGGTGCTTGTTCATTGGCTTCTCCCCGTTGCGCCACTCTGAGCGAGCAAATCTGGTGCGGCATGTAGAAATGCGGCGTGGGATTGTCGGTTTCGACCTGCCGGGCTAGGGAAGACGCATGGATAAAGTGCAGCAACAATACGAAGCCTACCCCTATCCCGCCCGGGACCCGGTGGACGAGGCAAAGCGGTTGGTCGTTGGGTCCCCCTCAAATCCGGTTGAGGTTGATCACATGATCTTTGGCGGCAAACGCAATTGGAAAAAGCCGTTTCGCGCGCTCTTTGCTGGGGGTGGCACGGGTGATGCGCTGATCATGATGGCGCAGAAGCTCTCTAGTGCGAAATGCCCCGCTGAAATCACCTATCTCGACATGTCCACAGCCAGCCGAAAGGTGGCGGAGGCGCGGGCGAAAGCGCGCGGCCTGACCAACATCACCTTCATCACCGGCGATCTCATGACCGCGCCTGATCATGGCGAATTTGACTATATCGACAGTACTGGCGTCCTCCACCATCTGCCGGACCCGCAAGCGGGCTTTAACGCATTGGCCAAAGCAATCGCCCCGGGCGGAGGGTTCGGATGCATGGTCTACGCCCCCTATGGCAGAACCGGCGTCTACCCCCTGCAAGAGGCGCTGAATACGCTGACGGCGGGCGAAGCGCCCGAGGTGCAGGTCGCAGCTGCAAAGGATGTTCTGAAGGGGCTGCCATCGTCGAACTGGTTTCCCAAGAACGAGTTTGTCGGCGACCATAAGGTTTCAGATGCAGGTCTTTATGACCTCCTCCTCCATTCTAGTGACAGGCCCTACACCGTTGAGGAGATTGCTGAAACGCTTGATGTCGCGGGCCTTTCTTTGGTCAGCTTTCATGAGCCGGGCCGTTATGATCCACGTCGCTATTTGCCGGTGCCGCTGTGGCCACGCCTTGAAAGCCTGGACGCCATTACCCGCGCTGGATTGGCGGAGCGTTTGGCAGGCGACATGAAAACCCACTGTTTTTATGCTGTCCGCAAGGATCAGGCGCGCAGCCAGACGAAGTTTACCCAAACCGCAAGGCCGCGCTTGGGCGACCTGCCAGCGGCGGCGCTGGGGCGGCAGATCGAAAAGCGCGGTGAAGTGAAGATCGAAAGCAACGGCCAGAAAGTCACGATCGAAGTTCCAAAACGGGCAGGGGCGCTGATTGCACTGGCCGATGGCGGACTGCAACTTGGTCAGATCGCCCAGATGCGCGGTCTCGACTGGATCGCGTTTTCATCGTTGTGGGCACCAGTCGATGAGGCGCTGACGGGCTTTAACCTGTTGCACTATTCTGAAGGCATGTCGTGATGGATCTGACCTATGCCCCGTTCACGCCCTTCATGATTGGGCCGACAAAGACGCTGCCAGGCATCAGTCCGATGGAGATGGCCGATTGGCTGCACCGCGACGAAGCGTACGCTGAACAGATGGCTTATCGCGACAAGTTGGTGAAAACCCACCGCGATGTAGTCTTCGCAGAAACGCCAGAGGTGGCAGGCCCTGCGGGCGAATTGCTCAATCTCGTCAAAACCACCCTTGCAGAAACGCCTGATCATGAGGTCACAAAAGACACTATGACCCGCCCCGATGGCGTAGCCGTCCCTTTGGTTGGCGATCACCCTCTCGCGCTGCTGGCACGTATGACGCAAGAGGATTTTTGCATCTTGTGGAGGCCCGAAGACAGTGATGAGCACAGCCTGATTGGCGCGATCCTGTGTTTTCCTTCGCGCTGGTTGCTGTCGGAAAAATTTGGCAGGCCGATGATCGGCATCCACGAACCCGTTCCGAACTATGATGATGGCATCGCGAAACGCGTCCAGCGCTTGTTCGACGCCCTCCGCCCTGATCAACCTTTGGTGCGCGCCAACTGGCTGGTCCACACATCGCCCGAATTGCATCAGCCCCTGACAGAAGAAGCGAAAGCGAAATGGGAAAAGGCGCCATCAGACAAGTTCTGGCTGCGGACAGAGCGTCAAAGCCTGATGCGCCTACCGCATTCAGGCGCTGTGGTTTTCACGATCAAGACCTGCCTGACGCCGATTGAGGCGCTGACGCGGGATCAGCAAACCGGCCTGATCGATGCGTTGCGCGGAACGGGTGAGGACATGCAGGTCTACCATGGCGGCCTGTCGCATCATCATGCAGCAATTGAGGCGCTTCGGGCGCTTTAAGTCCGCCTGATGCGCAGGATGATCAGCCCTGCAAGGCTGATTGCGAGGGCGAGCAGCGTCAGCGTATTGTCCCAAACCTCAACTGATGGTCGGTGTACGCCGACCGGCTTTACGGCGTCATAGTTCTCTATCAATCCAGTTTGCGGATCGCACTCCAGAGCCTGCCCATCAGCGCCTACCAGAAATTCAAAGGCGAATTTCGCCTGGTCATCTTGTGTCGCCGATCTTTGCAGAATGTTGTCATTCACGGCCTTTAACTGGGATTGCGCGATGCAGGATGGCCGGTATTCCTGTGGCCCCCAACGCTTGGTGATTGCAAACTCTTCTACTTCTTCTGAATACGCCATGATCTGCACCCTGTCGTAGGTAACCACCCCAAATGTCAAAAGTCCGGTAGAGGTCACCAGCACAAGCGTGCCGATCAGTACGGTCAGGCGGCGCGAAAACGGCCCAATTGCGTAGGCTGCAAGCATCGCGGCGCAAAGCTCAACTATAGACAGGCTGCGCCATGGAAACTGGATGCGGTCGAACAGGCCGACTGCATTCCAAAGAGGCGCGCTGATTTCAAAGTTCAGAAGGATGTAGCAGGCTGCGACGACGCCCCAGAACCGAAGATGGCGCTGGCGCCCTGTGATGGCCAGAAACAGGATGATCGAGACTGTGATTACCAGAAGCGCGCCAGCGGCCAAACGAAGGATCAAACGGAAGTTAGGTACGCGATCGCTTAGCTTGCCACCTTTGGAAAACAGGAAATTCTCAGCCGGCTTCAACGTATCCCAGAGCGAGGGAAAGATCATCTCGTCCAGCGTTAGCGCAGGCAGAACGTAGGCCGCAGTCAGAAGAACGCCAAGAATGCCAGCGCAAACAGCCTCAGCCAAGATGCGGGCGCCTTTTGCCTGAACATCACGGCGCAGACAGTAAATCACAAGCAGGGGTGAAAAGAGCAGTGTGGTCGTAAGATGGCTGTAGGCAAGCCCTGCGAAAGCCAAGGCCAGCCATATCATCGCCCGCGGCGACTTTCCCAACTGTCCGCAAACGCCAAAGCCAGAGGGATAAAGACAAAGGCCGCCTGTTCGCCGATCACATTGCGGGTCATTATCGCCAGTATCAGATGATAAGGGGCCACCATGTACAGAATAGCCGCTAGCGTACCTCCGTGCAGGCCGACATGGGTGCGGGCGAACCTGTACATCGCCAGCCCCGACAAAAGACACATGCACCAGCTGAGCAGAACCACCGCCATCTTTTCTGAAGCGATCAGCGTGAAAGGCGCGCCAATGTAGTATGGCATTGGGCCGTAAAAGTAGAAATCAGCGCCGCCAAGACCCGCATTCATCCCCGGCAGCCAGCGAGGGTAGATCACGCCGCTGAACAGTTGGTCCGAAAATTCAGCCAGCCAGGCAACATTGTATTTACTTGAATCGCCGGGAATGTGCCCCAGCCAAAAGGAAGGGGCGAATATGATGAGCGGCAGGCCCAACAGGATCAGGTGATTTTGATATCTGACCATCGGCCCCCTCAGTCTTCAACCTTCGCTCTAATTCGACGGGACGCCGACTTCCAGTTGAATTCACTGAGGCGCTGGATTCAGGCGCAGTGGCCGGTTTTTGAAGCTTGATTTGGGGGAATTTCATGAACGAATTGTGGCGAGGGAAGACGGTCGTGATTGATATCAAAGACTTAGCTCTACTTTCACATGTGAAAGGTTTCAAAGACAGGGGCGGAGGCCGTTCACAATCCGACGCCCGAACTAAAAAGGAGCCCCCGAAGGGACCCCTGTCGCAACTTCAAAAAGCGGTTGCTTAAAGCGAGTAGTACATCTGGTATTCGACCGGGTGTGGGGTGTGCTCGAAGTTGTAAACTTCTTCCCACTTCAGCTCCATGTACCCTTCGATCTGGCTTTCCGTGAAGACGCCGCCAGCGGTCAGGAAGCTGTTATCTGCTCCCAGAGAGTTCAGCGCCTCGCGGAGCGAGCCACAGACCGTTGGGATGCCAGCCAGCTCTTCCGGCGGCAGATCGTAGAGGTCCTTGTCAGCCGCTTCACCCGGATGGATCTTGTTCTTGATGCCATCAAGGCCAGCCATCAGAAGAGCTGAGAAGCAGAGATACGGGTTCGACGCGGGATCAGGGAAACGTGTTTCAACGCGCTTCGCTTTCGGGCTTTCCGTCCACGGAATACGGACCGAAGCAGACCGGTTGCGGGCGGAATAGGCCAGCAGAACGGGGGCTTCAAAGCCTGGGATCAGGCGCTTGTAGCTGTTGGTCGAGGCATTGGTGAATGCGTTCAGCGCTTTGGCGTGTTTCAGAACGCCGCCGATGTACCAAAGGGCTTCGTTCGACAGATCTGCATACTGGTCACCTGCGAACAGGGGCTTGCCGTCTTTCCAGATCGACTGGTTGACGTGCATGCCGGTGCCGTTGTCGCCTGCGATAGGCTTCGGCATGAAGGTAGCCGATTTGCCATATGCGTTTGCGACCTGCTGGATAACGTACTTGTATTTCAGCAGATCATCAGCCTGCGAGGTCAGCGTGCCGAACACGAGACCCAGCTCATGCTGGCAAGACGCAACCTCATGGTGGTGCTTGTCGACTTTCATGCCGATGGCCTTCATCGTCGACAGCATCTCGGACCGGATGTCCTGTGCGTGATCAACAGGGCCGACAGGGAAGTAGCCACCTTTGACGCCAGGGCGGTGGCCCATGTTGCCCATTTCATATTCGGTGTCGGTGTTCCAGGACGCGTCAATCGCGTCGACCTCGAATGACACTTTGTTCATCGTATTCGAGAACCGAACATCGTCGAACAGGAAGAACTCAGCCTCTGGCCCCCAGAACGACTGATCGCCAATGCCGGAAGACTGGAGGTAAGCTTCTGCCTTCTTCGCCGTGCCGCGCGGGTCGCGGTCGTAAGGCTCATTCGTGTCAGGCTCCAACACGTCGCAATGAATGCAGAGCGTCTTTTCGGCGTAGAACGGATCCATATAGGTCGTGCTGAGATCAGGCATCAGCTTCATGTCGGACTTGTCGATAGACTTCCACCCAGCGATGGAGGAGCCGTCGAACATGAACCCTTCAGCTAGAAAGTCTTCGTCGATTTCATCGTTGATGACAGTGACATGCTGCAGCTTGCCGCGCGGGTCGGTGAAGCGAATGTCGACATACGCGATGTCTTCATCGGCGATTTTTTTTACGAGATCAGACGCGTCGGTCATGAATGTCCCTCTTTTACTATCGTTGGAGTGTCTTGATTTGCGTTAAAGCGCGTCGACGCCGTCTTCGCCGGTGCGGATGCGGATCGCCTGTTCAATTGAACTGACGAAGATCTTGCCATCGCCGATCTTTCCGGTTTTGGCGGCGTCTACGATCGCAGCGATTGCGTCTTCGGCGACGTCATCGGCGACGACGAGTTCAATTTTCACTTTCGGCAGAAAGTCGACGACATATTCTGCGCCGCGATACAGTTCGGTGTGGCCTTTCTGGCGGCCGAACCCTTTGGCTTCGATCACGGACAGGCCCTGAATGCCCATTTCCTGCAGCGCTTCCTTAACTTCGTCGAGTTTGAAAGGCTTGATGATCGCCTCGATCTTTTTCATCTCGTTGTCTCCCATAGGCAGGGGGCGCATCCCCGTACGCTGTGTATGAACGCTTGGAACCATTCAAGCGCTGTGGTTTCAATAATTGGATCGGGAACGCGGGCCTAGCTGACTCAGAATTCCGCAACTATGCACAAAAAATGGGCAGGGCGCCAGTTTGGCGCGCAATAGGAGATAGCGATTATGGAACTGCTGACCGCCGCTCAGATGCGGGCGATTGAGCAAGCCGCCATCGATAGCGGAGAGGTCACCGGCCTTGAACTGATGGAGAGGGCGGGCCGTGGCGTTGTCGAAGCGATCTTTGAATGGCGTCCTGAGCTGGCCGCGTCGCCTGGACGGGCCGTGGTTCTGTGCGGGCCAGGGAACAATGGCGGGGACGGGTTTGTCGTGGCGCGGCTGTTGCACGGGCAAGGGTGGGAGATCGAGCTTTTTCTCTATGGCGTTGAGGCGAAGCTGCCCCCGGATGCCGCCGAGAACTGTCGGCGCTGGCGGGAAGTTGGTGACATAGCAAAGTTTCCCCCGCTAGGCCCAAAAGCTGACCACGCCAACTTGATCATTGATGCAATTCTTGGTTCGGGTCTGTCTCGTCCGACTGAGGGGGCGCTCGCCGAAGTCTTGCGAAGTTACAGTGTCAAAGCCGGAGATGACACAGCATCAGCATTTGTATCCATTGATGCGCCCAGCGGTCTTTGTCTGGATAGTGGCGCTGTCCTTGGCGCTGATGAGCGGGAATGGAAGAAACCTTCACCTCGCGCGGGACTAACTGTGACATTCGATTCCCTCAAAGTGGGTCATGTCCTGCGTGATGGCCCAGATCGTTGCGGAGCCGTGGTCGTGAAGCCGTTAGGTGTGCGTCGCTGGCGTGAACTGAGGCCCGATGGCAGATCGATACGTCGGGCCGATACCTATTTGGTAACAAACTCTGACACGGTCGAAGACTTGCGGCGCGGTGGTTCCATGATGCCATCTACGCCTGCTCCAGTCTGGTGCAAAGATGGCTTGCACAAATTCTCCTACGGTCACTGCCTAGCGATCTCAGGCGGCGTTGGAAGAGGCGGCGCTGCGCGACTTGCAGCCAGAGGCGCACTTCGTATTGGCGCTGGTCTAGTGAGCGTTGCCGCACCTCCTTCTGCGCTCATTGAAAACGCTTCTCAATTGAATGCGATTATGATTGCCAGGATGGACGGCGCCGACGGTTTAACTGATGTCCTGAAGGATGAGCGGATAAATGCCATCGTTATTGGGCCCGGCTTAGGCACGACTGAAGCCACGCGCGAACTTGTTTGCGTTGCATTAGCTGGGGATCGAGCTGTGGTTCTCGATGCAGATGCTTTGTCTGCTTTTGCGGATGGTCCAGAAGAGTTGCTTGCACTCACAAGGGGAAAGAAGGCCGTCTTTACCCCGCATATGGGGGAGTTCGCTCGTCTGTTTCCGGATATTGCTGAAACCCTGTCCAAAACCCCGACAGACGGTCCGGCATTTTCCAAAGTTGATGCAGCTCGCGAAGCTGCGACGCGAGCCGGTTGCACGGTGCTGATCAAAGGACCTGATACAGTGATCGGAGATCAAAATGGTGGGGCTTCGGTCGTTTCAGCAGCGTATGAACGATCCTGCCCCTGGCTGGGGACAGCAGGATCAGGTGATGTTCTGGCTGGTTTCATCGGTGGGCTTTTGGCGCGCGGGTATCCACCAAAGTCAGCTGCAGAGACCGGTGCGTGGTTACATCAGGAATGCGCTCGCGAATTCGGCCCTGGCTTGATTGCCGAAGACTTGCCGGAGACCTTGCCGAAAGTTTTCAGGAAGCAGGGCGCTTGACCTTTCGGCTGAACAGCCGGGGAATGAAAGCAGGTGTCCGCTCGGCATAACCCGCAAATCCACTCCGAGACTTGCCCAATGTTTCGGCCAGAATGGGTGCGCCAGATACCTTTGCCAACAAGACGGTCAACAATATCGGCGATAGCACCGCCCACCATGGTGCAACCGGAGCTGCGATTAGCCAGATGCCCCACCAGAAAAGGATTTCGCCAGAATAGTTGGGGTGTCGCACAAAGCTCCGTAGCCCAGTCGTCATCAAAGCTTCATCCGGTGCATTCCGTTTGAACGTATCTAACTGCGCATCAGCAACCGTCTCTAATGTTAGACCAGACAACGCGATCAGGCCACCAACAACGACGAGCGGGCCAGGCGAGACAGGGGCGGCTATCATTCCACTCAATGGGCCAAGAACGACCAACCATTGCAGAACGCCCTGCAGGATAAAGACGATAAAGAGGCTCTTCCACCAGAACGATGCGCCCCAAGCCCGGCGGATCATCCGATAGCGACGATCCTCTTCCTTGTGACAGAACCAGCGGCGAACCATGACGACACCAAGCCTAAGCGACCATATCAGGATCAGCGCCAAAAGGAGTAGCGCCCGGGCATTGTCAGGCCCGCCTGCAACCCACCAAACAGCAATCGCCGCCGCGCCAAACCCTGGCCCCCACCAAGCATCCACAACGCCAACATCGCGTAGTGCTAAGCTGACAGGCCAGAGGGCAAGGAAAACAGCGCCGCTAAGGGCCAGCGCATGCAGGTATATCGAGAAGTCCGCCATCGAGCATTTCCTATTGGCGAGTATTTACGTCATTCGTTAGGTTAGGATGGCCCGATCAAGCTCAGATTCAAGCTTCATTTTTCGTGGAATTGTCTGAACCCATAACTTGTTTGCAAGCAGCGCAGTCCGGTTGGATTTTTTTTCGATCCAGTAAAACTCATCTGTTTCAACTGCATCTTGATTTTAACGACGCGCCATCCAAATGACCGTCTTTGGCAAAAAAGATGGGGTACGTTCACTGGCGTCGGCGAATTGACTAAAATTGTGAGTTGCGACTCACCACAGCAAGATGCACCAATGAGGTGCCCAAGTCGCCGAAGAAGCGAGAACAAAAAAGGCAATTGAGCAGTCGATAGGGCGGGAAAATGCGCCATGGCCCCGAAATTGGCCTTCTTATTGGCGAAAACGTAACTTATTCCAGAGCTCATTATGTTGCGAACGCTGTGGATAACCCATAGAAAGGGAGCGTCTTTTAAATGGACGCCGATACGGTGATTGGAAAAGAGAATCATCCCGAAATGAAAGGTTTCGACTCGTATGAGTTGACCCTCGGGGATGAGTTACGTGGGGAACGCGCCTCAAAGGGCAAATCTCTGCTGGATGTCCAGCGGGACCTGAGAATTCGCGCTGACTACATCGACGCCATCGAAAATTCTGACGCCTCGGCCTTTCCGTTTGCGGGCTTCGCAGCTGGCTACGTACGCTCCTACGCTCGTTACCTCGATATCGACCCTGATGATGTTTACCGCCGCTTCTGCGAAGAATCTGGCTTTGAAGGCGTCAGCCTGGGCACAGTTGAGCCGACGCTCGGCGCTGGAGCACCGACTGCAGTAACCGCGAAAAAAACCGTAGATGACCTTGTTGTCAACAACAGGTTCGCCACTTCCAATGCACGTGAGGCGCGCCTTGACCTTGGCGCTGGGCTTCGCGGCTTGGCTTCGATTGGTGTACTGGCCGCCTTAGTGGTCGGCTTGGGGTTTGGTGGCTGGACAGTGTTGCAGAACCTTCAGCGGGTTGGCTTTACGCCACTTCCAAATGCGCCTGAGGTTCTGGCGACCGCCCCTGACATCTTTACGCCTGACCAAGTCATCGAAACTGCTGAAATTGATGATGCGCCGCTTGATACACCGCGAATTTCTCTTGCGACGCTGTATGCTGAGCAGGAGATAACCGCGCCCGAATTGACGCCGCGCGATGGGCCCATCTCTTCGATCGACCCGATGCAAGCGGGCGTGTTTGCACCACCTTCGCCGATAGAGCCGCCAATTGAGTTGGTAGTGATTGATGATGAGCCACCCGTAGACGCCGTCACACAGGCGCTGGCCGCGCGCGATCGTGTGGGCGAGGCCGCCGACGCCATGTCGGCAGGGCAGTTGGAGTTTGCGCAGAGCACTGGCCTTAAAATCCTCGCTACCGAGACGGCCTGGGTTCGGGTGCGTGATGAAAGCAAACGCGTCCTCTTTACAGGCACCCTTGCAGCTGGCGACCGGTTTGAACTCCCGGAAGAGGCGACTGCACCCGTCCTGAGGGCAGGCAATGCTGGCGCTGTCTACATCGTAATTGGAGGCGTAGCCTTTGGTCCACTGGGCAATGGTCCTGTAGTTGCCAAGAATGTTCTTCTGACCGCCGACGCCGTCAAAGCAACGTATCCTGCCGCGATTGGTGTCGATATCGGCGCGGCTGAGCAAGAAAACGCCGCCGTTGAGGCGCCTCTTTCGCAGGAACTGGCTCAGCTGCCGCTAGAGTGACTAACAGGCCTGAGTTGGCTGCGCTTTCACCCCTTACCATTTGACACACCCAGCGTCATGGACGGCTGATCTAACGCTGACTATCTTTAGGCGACAGTTTTAAGGACAAAGCCCACATGAACCCTCGCCCGTGGAGAGATGTAGAACGCCGCGTGTCACGCAAGATCCGTGTTGGTGATGTGGAAGTTGGCGGTGATGCGCCAATCTCAGTCCAGACTATGACCAATACGCTGACGACGGATGCAAAGGCGACGATCGAACAGATCCAGCGATGCGCCGCAGCAGGCGCTGATATCGTACGTGTTTCTGTCCCGGATGAAGCGTCTTCAAAAGCATTCAAAGAGATCGCCGCTGAAAGTCCAGTTCCTTTGGTCGCTGACATCCATTTTCACTACAAGCGGGGTATCGAGGCAGCCGAAGCCGGCGCTGCTTGCCTGCGCATCAATCCCGGCAATATTGGTTCAGCTGAGCGCGTTGCGGAGGTCGTAAAGGCCGCCAAAGACAATGGGTGTTCAATGCGCATTGGCGTTAATGCCGGCAGCCTTGAAAAACACCTTCTTGAAAAATTCGGCGAACCTTGCCCCGAGGCGATGGTTGAAAGCGGTTTGGAACATATCCGTTTGCTGGAAGACAATGATTTTCACGAGTACAAAATCAGTGTTAAAGCGTCAGACGTTTTCCTGACATCAGCTGCCTATTTGGGGCTTGCAGAAGCCACGGACGCACCGCTGCATCTTGGGGTGACTGAGGCTGGCGGCTTTGTGTCAGGTTCGGTCAAATCCGCGATTGGTCTTGGTAATCTTCTTTGGGCAGGGATCGGAGACACACTGCGGGTCAGCCTGTCCGCAGAGCCTGAGGAAGAAGTAAAAGTCGGCTTCGAAATCCTTAAATCCCTTGGTTTGCGACATAAGGGGGTAACGATCATATCGTGCCCAAGCTGTGCGCGGCAGGGGTTTGATGTGATCCGTACGGTGGCGACACTGGAAGAACGGCTCGCCCATATTCAGACACCTATGTCTCTTTCAATCATCGGATGCGTGGTTAATGGCCCTGGTGAGGCGCTGATGACTGATATCGGCTTTACAGGCGGCGGTGCCGGGTCCGGCATGATCTACATGGCAGGCAAGCAAGACCACAAGCAATCGAACGAAGATATGGTTGAACATATCGTAGATCTTGTCGAAGAACGCGCTGAGCGGATTGAAGCGGAAAAGGCCAACGAAGCCGCCGCCAATCAGTCTGCGGAATAATTCATTGTGAAAAAGGTGCTGCGCATGTTCGTCTGGATCATCGTTATGCTCATCGCGGTTGCTGTCATTGGCATGGTTTACATCCGAAACGCCAACGATGACCCAAAAGTGTGGCACATTGATCCTGAAGGCACCGCCTGGACTGGTGAACCTAACAATTTCAAGGTGTCGCCAGAAGGCGATGACAAGGTTCACAAGTCGCCGGTTTTCGAAATGTCAGCGGCCGAATTGATGACTAACTTCCAGAAGATGGCGCTGGAGCAGCCTGATACGGTGTTACTGGGGGAACGCGATGGATTCGCTACATTCGTCCAGCGTACAAAGCTGATGCAGTACCCAGACTACATCTCAGTGAAAGCGGTTGATGTCGAAGGCGGCTCCGCCCTCTTTATCAATTCACGATCGCGCTTTGGCTATTCTGATGGCGGCCTGAACAAGAAGCGAATTCTAAGCTGGCTCAAGAAACTCTGATCCGGGCTCAGCCTGGCTCATCGGTTGGGTGCAGCCAGGTGTCATATCCCGCCATGCAGGATTGTTCAGTGACATGCCGCAGCGCGCTGTGAATTCTTGCGATCCGATGCGCAGGCAACTTATCTTGCCCATTTCCACCCGCTGACCCCGATTGGTGCAATAGCAGTCGGGATAGCTATGGCCTTCTTTGGCTTTCGGCGGAAAAAAGATTGAGTCCGCTGCAGCGGGCCCGGCGATGGCGGCGGCGACAAACGCCGCGATGACGCTGATCTTTTTCATTTAGCCAGCCTACGCCTCTTTCGCCGTACTGCAACAAATTTCGCCAGTCGCGTATCTTAGCGCCGCTTGACCTAGCCAGATATAGCAGCGAAACCAGCTGCATGATCGCGACAAATAAAATCCGCCAAATCGTTCAACACTTTGAGTTTCTCGAAGCCAAGCTGTCCTCAGGGGCTGACCCGTCTGAGCTGGCTCGCCTTTCAAAAGAATATGCCGACTTGAAACCGGTTGCCGAAGAAGCGCGGGCCTATCTGACGATGCTCAGCGACCGGGAGGCGGCGCAAACGATGTTGAGCGACCCAGAAATGTCGGGACTGGCGCAAGACGAAATTGATGAAATTGAGCAAGCGCTGCCTGAGATGGAGGTGCGACTGCAACTTGCCCTCATCCCCAAGGACGCCGCTGACGCCCGGCCTGCTATTCTGGAAATTCGACCCGGCACGGGCGGTGACGAAGCAGCATTGTTCGCAGGTGATCTCTGGCGAATGTACACCAAGTTTGCCGAAGCCCGGGGATGGAAGGCCGAGATCCTTGAATATTCTGAATCCGAACTTGGCGGCCTGAAAGAACTCACTGCCGTCATCAAGGGTGATGGCGTCTTTGCAGCGCTGAAATTTGAAAGCGGCGTTCACCGGGTTCAACGTGTCCCCGAAACCGAAAGCGGCGGGCGCATACATACATCCGCTGCAACCGTCGCAGTGCTGCCGGAAGCAGCTGAAATCGATATTGATATCCCTGATCAAGATATCCGCATTGATACTATGCGGGCCTCAGGCGCTGGTGGTCAGCATGTGAACACGACTGATTCAGCGGTTCGCATCACCCATATTCCAACAGGTATCGTCGTCACCAGTTCTGAAAAGTCTCAGCATCAGAACCGGGCAAGGGCGATGGAGGTGCTGCGCGCCCGCCTTTATGATAACGCAAGGCGTGAGGCGGATGATGCGCGCGCTGCGGACCGGAAGGATCAGGTCGGTTCAGGTGATCGGTCCGAACGCATCCGTACTTATAATTTTCCTCAAGGTCGGATGACCGATCATCGGATCAACCTGACGCTCTATAAGCTGGATCAGGTCATGCAGGGGGATCTCGATGACATCGTTGCGGCGCTAACAGCTGCGGATCAGGCTGCAAAACTGGCGGCGATAGAGACGTGAGCGAGACTTTCGACGCTGCACTAAGGCGCGGCGCAGCTGCACTGAAGGCAGCCCGGATCGATAGCGCGGTGGGCGACGCGCGGGCGCTTATGTTATGGGCGGCTGAAATTGACGCTGTTCAATTGACGATGAGGCTGCGTGAAGATGCGCCTGGGACTGTTCTGGCCAAGTTTAAAACTGCACTTGATAAACGGGTAGGGCGTCAGCCTGTTTCTCAGATCATAGGCGGTAGATTGTTTTGGGGACGTTGGTTTGAAGTGACATCCGATGTGCTGGACCCGCGACCTGAATCTGAGATCATGATTGTCCGTGCCTTGGTTCTGCCGCGTCCGAAAAGAGTGCTTGAACTTGGCGTGGGATCGGGCTGTATCCTCGGTACGGTTCTGGCGGAACGACCCGGCGCGATAGGCTTGGGCATTGATATCTCAGATGCTGCGTTATCCGTCGCGCGGCGAAACCTGGAATTTCTAGGTGTCAGTGAAAGGGGAAATTTACAAAAGGGCGACTGGCTTGCGGGCATTACGGACAGCTTTGACCTAGTTCTTTGTAACCCTCCCTACATTGCAGAAGATGAGATGTCCGGCCTTTCACCAGAGGTACGCCTGTACGAACCTCACATGGCATTGTCGCCGGGGGGCGATGGTTTGGCTTCTTATCGTGCGATAGCACCAACGCTGCGACGCGTTATGGCGACCGGCGGGACTGCGCTTTTTGAAATCGGACCAACGCAGGCCAAAGCTGTTGCTGATATCTTTGCTGAATTTGACTGGGCCAAGCCCGAAGTTCTGAAGGACTTTGATGGTCGAGATAGATGTCTGGCATTCACTGTTTAAGACCTGAAATCGTTACGAATAATTAGGGGTTGTCGCCTCATGGTCGTACGGGTAAAGATAAGTAGTCTAAAACGCAGAAGAATTGCGTGGACATTCAAGACCCTGACAAGAGACAGGACCACGGTCGATGGTGAAGCCATCACAAGACCAAAGCGCGCTTGATGCGCCAGAAACATCGAAACTCTACTGAGATTGAATGATGAGATCATCGCAGAAATCCGGGCGCGGGCGCGGTAAAAACAACAACAATCGCAACAAAAACAACAATCGCGACAGCCACTCGCCTAATCGCGTATATGAAAGCGCAGGGCCGGAAGGCAAAGTGCGCGGCACGCCGCAGCAAATCATTGATAAGTATCAGGCGCTTGCGCGGGACTACCAGCTGTCAGGCGATCGGGTGATGGCTGAGAATTTCCTCCAGCACTCAGAACACTACACTCGTATTCTGGTGGCTGCTCAGGAAGCACAAGCAGAACGGCAGGCCCAACAGCAAGCCAACCAACCACATCAGAACCAGGGCGGCGGTCAGCAACCACAACAGGCCGGTCAGAACGATGGTCAAAACAATGGGCGTCCACAGCAGAATGGCGGCCAGCAGCCCCAGCCTGTAGAGACGTCAGTGCAAAGTGCGCCATCTGCGGATCAACCGCTTGCGGATGGTTTGGCGGCAATCGATGCTGCGCATGGCTCCGCGCCCGAAATTGTTGAGACGCCAGAAAATGCGCCAAAGGCCCCATCTAGGCCACGCCGGCCGCGTCCAAAGCCAAAGGCTGAGGCAGCGCCCGTTGAAGAAGCAGCGCCAGCTGCGCCGGCGGCTACTGAAGCAGAATAAGCATTTCGCGATATCTTGGAAAAAGGGCGCTGGAGATTTCTCCAGCGCCCTTTTTCTTGTTCAGAATTCAGATGAACTTTTCAGGATCGACACTTTCGGGCCCACGCCTGATTTCGAAGTGCAGTGCAGAGGTGCGTGGCGGTTTTAGGTCCGCAACCTTTGCGATTACCTGACCACGTTCAACTCTGTCGCCTTTGCGAACGACGACATCATCAATTCGGCCGTAGACTGTCAGGAACTCATTTTCGTGCCTGATCAGTACGATTGTACCAAGGCCACCCAGCGAACGAGATACCAAGACTACCGTTCCACCATCTGCGGCTGCGACGGGTGCGCCGGCAGGGCTGGCGAAATCAACGCCATCATTTCTGTCAAGCCCGGCCCGTTTTGAAAACGGACGTGAGATCGGCGCATTGACTGGGCGAATGAATTTTCCGCTTTCAACCGCTAGCGCCTGTGTCGGGGCAAGGGCGGCTTGCTGCGTTGATGCCTGAGCGACCGGTTGCTGCACGGCTGGGGCAGGGTTAGGCCGTGGTGCGGTAGTCGTCAGAACAGGTTCAGGCTGAGGCTCTGGCGCAGCGACAGTTGGCGCCAACGCTGGGGCCGGTTGTGGTTCGTTCGCGACAGCAGAATCCAACACTGCCGCTTGTTCTGCTGGCACCGGCTGAGGTTTGAGCTGAGGCGCGGGCTCTGGCGTCGCCGCGGGTGTATCGCTGCCTTCGATCGCCGCCGTGACCAACGCTGGCGACCAGCCGGATCCGGTTGATTGTGCAGGCGCTGTGGCTGGCGCTGCGACGGGTTGCGGCGCAAGGGCCGCCGCGACGCTGGTTGCGCCTCTGTAGCCCCCCGCACGTGCAGGCAAAACCAGTTCGTCCCCTGGCAACGGGGTGTAAAGCGTTGAAAGACCATTATAGGCGGCAAGTTCGGCTCCATCGATGCCAACCCTGCGGGCCATGGTGTCGACCGTATCGCCTTGTCGCGCAGTGACGGTTTGATAGCCGTCATAGAACGTCACGCCGCGCCCGTCGGTCTGGCCTGATGAGGGTGCGGCCGCGACCGGTTGCGGTGATGACGTTGGCTCCGCCGAAGCTTCAGACGACGACGTCGCTGGCGCTGGCGCCTTCGCGGGGGCGCCTGAAGGCGCCGGCCGGGCGGTTGTCTGTGAGCTGGGTTGTGAACCTTGATAGACAACAGGCGCAGCGGGTTGATCGCGCCCGTCGGCGCAAGCCCCGACGACAAGGGCGCCTGCGGCGAGGATCAGAAACCGGGTCATAATCTAATCTCCTACGTCTTCGGCGACATTGGGCAGCAAGGGAACAAAGCGCACATCGATCAATTCCTGATACTCAATGCCCTGCGGTGTCTTCACGATCTTGATTAGTTGCTGCATCTCATCAGACTGGCCAACTGGCAATACCATTATACCACCAGTTTTCAGCTGTGCGATCAGTTCCTTGGGCGGATCTTCCGCTGCAGCAGTCAAAAGAATGCGATCGAACGGGGCCTGATCTGACCAACCGCGCGATCCGTCGGCGGTCAGAATCTGGATGTTTGACAGCGCTAGCGCCTCGATCCGCGCACGGGCCTGTCTGACCAGTGGGCGATGGCGTTCCATGGCATAGACCCTGCGGGCGAGCCGGGCTAGGATCGCCGCCTGATAGCCGGATCCACAGCCCACTTCCAGAACTTTGCAGCGCGGGGTAACCTCTAATGCCTGAGTCATTAATGCGACGATAGATGGCTGCGAAATCGTCTGACCGCATGCGATCGGCAGGGGGATGTCGTCGAACGCGCGATCCTGAAACGCGCGGTCCAAAAAGAACTCGCGCGGCGTGCGTTCAATCGCATCAAGGATACGGCTATCCGTCACCCCGTTTGAGCGGAGCGTATAGATCAACCGCATCGTGCCTTCAGCGCGCTGATCTTCGGTGATCATCACTCAGCCGCCCCAAATGCAGCTTGTGCTTCGGCCAGAAGCGCGTGATCGGTAAGGTCGGGCCGCATTGGCGTCATCGCAACCCAACCTTCAGCGCACAGCGCGCAATCTGCATCTGGCCCTGCATCGCCCATATTGCCGCCGGAATGGGCGAGCCACAGGTACTTGCGATTGTTGGGGGAAACTTGCGCTTCAACGCGGAATGCACCGCCACGCGTGCCTTGGGGGGCCAGCTTAAAACCTTTGGTTTCAGATGCGACACAGGGTGGGAAGTTGATGTTGTAGAAGGTGTCAGCTTTCCAAGGCAGCGCCATCGCCTTGCGCACGGCTTCGGCGCCGTGCACACGGGCGGCGTCAAATAGGTCACCTTCACGCGCAGAAAAGTACTGGCTGAGTGAGATCGATTTGATGCCTTGGATTGAACCTTCTTTGGCCCCGGCAACTGTGCCGGAATAGACTGCATCCTCAGCCACGTTGTGCCCCCTGTTCACCCCAGACAGCAAAAGATCGGGACGTGCTGGCATCAGGTCGCGAATGCCTGCGATGGCGCAATCAGCTGGGTAGCCTTCGATCGCAAAGCGACGCTCTCCCATCTCAATCACGCGCATGGGCACTGTGTAGGAAACGCAGTGCGACGCGCCGGATTTTTCGACTGCGGGCGCAACGACCCAAATCTCTGCGCCCGCGCCGCCAACTTCTGCGGCGATTTCCTCAGCCACAGTCAGGCCGGGCGCGTTAATGCCATCATCGTTTACAATCAGAATTCTCATAGCCCGCCTCACCGTTTTTCGTTTGGCAAACACATAGAGAACAGGCCGCGCGCCGTCCACAGTGAAGGCTGCGAAGAACCTGACGAAACCTACCCTCGCAGGGTCGCACCTGGCGCGTTATCGTGTCGCTATCAGCTAAGGAGCCGCCCAATGAACGCCCCAGCCACGCGAACCCTGAAAACAATGTGCCCAATGAACTGCCACCCAACTCTATGCGGGATGGAGGTTACGGTGGAGGGTGACAAGTTTGTCGGCATCAAAGGCGATGCAACGCATCCGGACAGTAAAGGCGCGCTCTGCATGCGTGGGCAGGCAGCGCATGAGATCGTTGGCAATGACAAGCGCCTCACCGTTCCTCTGATGCGGGACAAACGTGGCGGAGAGTTGCGTGAAGCGACGTGGGACGAGGCTTACGCCCGCATCACTGCGGCCATGGGCGCAGTTAAACCCCATGAGGTCGCGTTTTGGGGCGGTCATGGACTTGCGGTGAATGATTATGGCGTCAGCGTCAAAGGTCAGATCATGGCCCGTTTTGCGCATCTTTATGGGGCTCAGATCTGGGGTGGGCCAATGATCTGCTGGGGCCTTGGCGGTTTCGGGTTTGGCATAACCGGCGCGATCAACACTTCCACCTTGGCGGACATGGAGGCGAATGCAGAACTGATCATCATGTGGGGCACGAATTCCGCCTCTCAGGCCAACACGGTAAAACCGATGATGGCGGCCAAAAAACGCGGCGCGCATGTGGTGAACATCGACATCCGCCGGGCCGATATCAGCGCTTTTGCAAATGAGACGCTGATCGTTAAGCCGGGTTCTGACGCAGCTCTCGCATTGGCGATGATGAATGTGATTATCACGGAAGGTCTTGGGGATGAGGCGTTCATCGCCGCGCACACAGTTGGCTATGATGAGCTTGTCGATCATGTCGCCCAGTACACGCCTGATTGGGCGGCGGGTGAAACAGGATTGGATGCGGAGGTAATCACCGCGCTCGCCCGTCGGTTCGCCGCGACCAAAGCAGCAACTATCGTCGCCGGTGGCTCATCCATGCACAAATCCGGCAATGCCTGGAAAGCCGCCCGCGCCATCGCTTGTCTGCCCGGGTTAACCGGCGCCTATGGTCAGCCCGGCGGCGGCATGGGTGTTCGGCACGGGGTACACAGCCATGGGCGTCAGCTAAATTCGGTCGTTCCGCCGCGCACTGGTGATGGCCCGTGGGTGCCTGACGATATGGAGGCTGTTCTAAGCGCGATGGAGGATCGGCGCGTCAAAGTCATGCTCACGTTTGGCTCCAACATGCTATCGTCATTCGCGGATGCCGGACGCACAGAGGCGGCGCTGGTGAAAACTGACCTTTTCACCACCTTCGATATCTTCCTAAACGAAACTGGCCGCACCCACGCAGATATCATCCTGCCAAGCACCATTTGGTTGGAGGAGCTTGGCTGCAAAGCGACCGGCGGCCACATTCATTTGTCCGACACGGCCCTGTCGCCAGCGGGCGAGGCGCGCCCGCTATACCGCGTGATCCCGGAGATCGCAGGGCAAGTCGGCGTTGCAGACGTCTATCCATGGGACAACCACGAAGAGGCGATCAATGCAGTCATCAACAACCCATCCATGGGCAACGCTACTGTTGCTAAGATGCGGGAAAATAAGGGCAGGGTGG
Source organism: uncultured Paracoccaceae bacterium (assembly GCA_938092015.1). Lineage (GTDB taxonomy): Bacteria > Pseudomonadota > Alphaproteobacteria > Rhodobacterales > Rhodobacteraceae > Pikeienuella. The sequence goes on along the minus strand of CALKOT010000051.1, from coordinate 10,217 downwards.
CGCTGAACGTGTCCGCCTCAGCCTATGACGACCTGAAGTTCGATACGCCATCGGGCAAGATCGAGTTCCTCTCGGATAAGGCTGCCAAGATGGGTCTACCTACGCTGCCTGTCCCGGGCGACGCGCCAAAACGCGCCAATTCGCTGTATTTGGCGCATGGGCGGGCATGGACCCACTTTCATGCTTTTTACAATCATGGCCGGGCTTTGCCGACATTGGCTGAACGTGATCCTGAGCCAGAGCTTTGGATCTCACCTTCGGATGCAGCGGATCGTGGCGTAGAAGATCGCGGGCAGATCCGGCTACAAAATGGAAAAGGCGCCTTTGATGCCGTTGCCAAAGTCACCGATCAGGTGCCTGACGGCACGGTCTGGATGCATGATGGTTGGTTTGGCTTGAACGTCCTAACCGAAAGCCGCGCTGCTTTGCCGGTCACAGCATTGAGAGGATTTCCGTTCACTGTAGGGCAGTCCGATTACCAGGCGGAAATCGAAGTTACACCAAGGACGAGTTAGTGGTGGCAACGCGGCCTTGCCGAGGACCCAATGAACGACGTTGAAACCTATGCAAACCACGCCCTGGCTGACTTTGCCTGTCTTAGGCGTTCTACGCTCAGATTTGGCAAAGCGGTCGCGTTGGCATCAACGATGCCATTTGTCAGGCGCTTTTTGATTAAGCCGCGCCTAGCGCCGCTTTGACGGGGTTGAAGATGTGACGGCCCGATTGCTGGAGTTGAACCCAAGTTATACTGATGCCCTCGCAAAACGCGGCTAGTTCGAAAGTGCGCGTGAAACGAATAACAGAATATTAATATCAACTAAAAACAATATGTTATGCAGGGTTTCACGCGTGAAATCCTAGCGGTATGATGTGCCTTCCACCAGCTTCATCCCGTTCTTGGCCATTGTAGCGCCTTGCCATTCGAACGGTCGTGCATAGACGAGCAGCGCCAGAAGGATTGGCAAATCTGTCAATCTGCAATAGGCAAAATAGGATTTCACAGTGGATGCCAAATCACCCCTGATGCAGCGGATCATCGTGCGAAGCCACCCGCCAACAGGCGCTTTGCCTGAGAATGCTGTCAGATAGTGTTGGTGACCTTCGTTCCGCCGGACATCTGCAGAAGGGCCAGCCGCCAAACTCGTGGTACTGGATCGCAGCGCTGGCATATCCAAACTTCGCACCATCTCGCTTCATCCTTTGGTTCCGCCGCTCTGCACTGACAAAAGGACTGACAGCCTCTGGATATGGGTTCGCCTTCAGCAACGCCGCCCTGTACAGCGCGCCGTTGTTTGAGACGTGATAATAATCGCCATTGGCAAGCTGCGCCCGGATAAACCCTCGGTCGATCAGTGACGCCGCCCTACGCAGCGCAGTTGTAGGCCGGTACATCGTTGTGCCGGAAACAGCGCCGAGATGCGGTTTGTCGATCATTTCCTGATGCAACGCGGCAAGCCAGCCCGGTTCACAAACACAATCGGCCTCTATGACGGCGATCAGGTCGTAGCTTGCGTCAGGCGTAGCGGCGTTCTTCATCGAGGCTGAGGCTTCGGCGTCGATGAAAACCATCCTGACATTCAGGCCGGTCCAGTCGGGATGCGGCGTGGCCTCATCCTGCGTCGCAGCAGCAACGATAATCTCAGCCGGCGCACCAGCAGGATCATTCGTGTAGGCGCGAACCGCAGCGTCCTCATCAGCCCAAGTCTTGGGGCCCGGTTCATAGTCCGAAACAATGATTAGTGTGATGGGCAGATGAGCAGGCATTTCTTGGCCCGACCTTAGGCTAGTTTCCCTGTCGCCGTAATCCGCGTCGCGTCCTTCATGTAAGGCTGCAGAACAGCAGGGATAGCGACGCCGCCATCTTCCTCCTGATATGTTTCCATTACAGCGATCAGGGCGCGTCCAACGGCAAGGCCGGATCCGTTGAGGGTATGAACAAATTCCAGCTTTTTCTTCTCACCCTCAGGCCGATAGCGGGTGTTCATCCGCCGGGCCTGGAAATCGCCGCAAACGGAGCATGAGCTGATCTCGCGGTACGTGTTCTGACCGGGCAGCCAGACTTCAAGGTCGTAGGTCTTGCGACTGCCAAATCCCATATCACCGGTGCAGAGAACAACTGTACGGTAGGGGATTTCCAGCGCCTCAAGAATACCCTCGGCGCAACCTCGCATCCGCTCCAACTCAGCTGCGCTATCTTCTGGTTTCGTCACCGAGACCATCTCAACCTTTTCGAACTGGTGCTGACGCAACATTCCCGCCGTGTCGCGGCCCGCGCTGCCAGCCTCTGATCTGAAGCATTGGGTGTGCGCTGTGTAACGACGGGGCAGGGCGGCCTCATCGATGATCTCGCCCGCGCTAAGGTTCGTCAGTGTGACCTCAGCCGTCGGGATCAACCACCAGCCATTTGTCGTCTGGTAGCTTTCTTCGGAGAATTTCGGCAACTGCCCGGTGCCAACCATCGCTTCGTCACGCACAAGTACTGGTGTCCAGGTTTCGGTCAGGCCGTTCTGATCGACATGGGTGTCCAGCATGAACTGCGCCAGCGCCCGGTGCAGCCGAATAAGCGCGCCGGATAGAACCATGAACCGGCTACCGCTAAGTTTGGCGGCAACTTCAAAGTCCATTTGCCCCATCGCTTCGCCAATTTCATAGTGTTCTTTCACTGTGAAACTGTAGTCGCGCGGCGTACCCCAACGCTTGATTTCGACATTGTCAGCCTCATCCGCGCCGTCCGGAACGTCGTCATGGGGCAGGTTATCGATGCCCATCAGCAATTCTGTCAGGCGCTCATCTTCTGCTTTAGCTTCTTCTTCAAGCGCAGCAAGTTCAGCCTTTTTATCGCCAACCAGTTTGCGAAGGCGTTCAAATTCCACCTCATCACCTGATGCTTTGGCTTTGCCTACATCCTTGGACGCAGCATTGCGAGTAGCCAGAGCATCCTCAGCCGCTGTGATCTTTGCGCGTCTGGCGGTGTCGATGGCCAGAATCTCAGACGACATCGCGGATAATCCCCGGCGGCCCAGGGCGGCGTCGAAAGCAGCGGGATTTTCGCGGATCATTCGTATGTCGTGCATTTGGTTATCTCTTCACCAAGGTCAAAGTTGAACCCGGGTTATGCCTGTAGTTGGTCTTTTTGACCAGCAGGCGGGCCAGATTTCAGGCAGGTTCAGTCAGGAAGTTCTGATTGGCGGCCATTTTGGGGAAAGTCTGGCTCACTTGATAGCCAGCATCATTCAGCCAGGCGTCGAATCTTGGCCGGTTGCCGTGGTCGATTTCAATCAAGACAATCGGACGTGTTCGGATCAGGGTTTCGGTAAGACCGGCTAGCGCCAGCATCTCCATCCCCTCAATGTCTATCTTTATCAGATCGATACGTAGCTCGTCCGCCAGCGCCGTATCAACGGTCATTAGCGGGATGTTGCCGCCGCCTTCAACCATATGGGTCATACCCAGATTGGTCGCCAGCGGTGTTCCCATGCGAAATCCTTCAGCGTCTTTATCTGATAGGCCTAGCCCTAAATGTGCCAGATCATACATCGGCAATAGCCCGTTTAGGCAGATGTTTTCGATTAATATTCGGATCGCAGGGCGGTTTGGTTCAAATGGGATTATCTTTGCTGGTTCGAGGAACTTGGCGACGTACAAGGCGTGATTGCCAATATTGGCGCCGATATCAACGTAGACGGCATTTTTAGGAAGAACATCTCGTAGTACCGATCGTTCGCTCTCTTCATAGAAGCGGCCAGCCCTATGGTAGCGCTGGATAAAGTCGTTGGGCTGCCTGACCGAAAACAGCACCTGAGCGTCGCCGATTTCGGCGACAACGATCTCTCTTCCAGCTATCCGCATGGTAGTTGATGAATTTACTTCATCGATAAACGCTTAAAGTTCCAAGTCAGCTTTTTTTCTGCGTCCAGCCATTCAAACTACCCCTTCGTTACACAACCAAAGATCGCAACGTTATGCGTAGCTTGCATAGCTGATTTGCGACGGCAAGGGCTGGTGCAATTTGCGCTCCTTACTATCTCTTGTGCAGTGCAGCACCGCACATAAAAGAGGAACGAAATCATGCAAAACAATACCAATCGCACCGTCGAAGAAGCTGAACTGAGCCAGATTATGGCCGCCGCCAACCAAGCTCGCGCCCAGGAAATGCGTCGTTTGGCTGTCGCTCTTCGCGCTGGCATTGTGAACCTGTTCGCAACGCGCGCCACTGCAACAGCAGCCGTAACACAAGGCTGATCCAAGCAGGCGATTGTGCGGGCCAGTTGCGGCCTGCCCTGTCTTTTCCGAGGAAAATGGCGTTTTGTGTCGCCATGCGTATGATCCTCGATACTTGCGTTTTGTTCCCCGTCGCGACCCGCGAAATCTTGTTGAACTATTCCAAGGCAGGGGGATTTACACCGATCTGGTCTGATCGAATTTTAGAGGAATGGCGTCTCGCAGCCGAGGCGAAACTGTCGGAAGAAGACAGTATCATGGCCGCTGGCGACCGCGCTTTGTTAGGCGCTCACTTTCCAAACTCTTTGGCCACTGATTGGGAACGTTTGCAGGATGAAGTAACGTCGCCTGACCCAGATGACGCTCATGTCATTGCAGCTGCGCGTGCAGGTCAAGCAGATGGCATTATCACCTTCAATCTGCGTGATTTTCCCAAGTGTTGCTTGGCCCCTTACGGTCTATATTGCATCCATCCTGATGAATTCCTGCGAAACGCTTTCTTGCGCGACAGGCAACGATTGCAATCAGCGTTAGTGCCTTTGGCTGATGCTGCAGCAGTTAAAGGCCTATCCTTTCGAACGTTCCTAAAACGTGGAAACTTGCCGCGATTGGGAAAAGCTTGGGAACTGGACTCCGGTTAAGCGTCCAGTTTTTCAGCCCATTTGTCAGAACGATCTTTGATCGCCTGAATACGTTCGCTGGTCGCAGGGTGGCTCATCAACCATGCTACGCCTTTGCCAGAGGGGCTTAGCCGTCCCAACTTTTCAAACATTGAGATTTGGGGGCCCGTCCCGAGACCAGCCGAAACCATTAGGGCTGTGGCATACTCGTCTGCCTCAAACTCGTCGCGCCGGCTCAGCTTGGCCATCAGCAAACTGGATACCAGATTGGCAATGTAGAACCCAATGAAAGGAATGATGCGACTTAGCACCATGCCCAACGCCATCCGCGCCGCATTTTGCCCGGTCCAGTCGATCATACGCCTTTTATGGTGTCCAAGTGCGACATGTCCGAGTTCGTGAACGATCACTGAAGTAACCTCAGCCGCTGTAACTTCACCTCTTTGGTATCGTTCCAACAATCCGGTAGTGATGAAAATTCGCCCGTCAGGCGCGGCCAGGCCGTTGATTGCGTCCATCTGATAGGTATGGGCCTGCAGATGCTCAATCTCAACTTGCCGTCCTATCCGACGGACCAATGCCTCAAGCTCCGGATCGTCGATAGGGCGTGAGTTGCGGTCGAGATCGGAGGTGAGTTTGGTCATACTCATGCGATACATTGCATAAGCCCAGCCCATCGCCAGCACAATTGGGAGGATTAGCTTTATCATAGTTCAAATATGGTGGTGGGCGGACCCAAAGTCACGCATCCCAAGCGACAGGCAAGTTTTCTAGCCCACGAAACGCCCAGCCCCGCATCCGTGGTTCATCACCATCAAGTCGCAAGTTGGGCAAGAGCTCGAAAGCAAGGGGGAGGGCGACTTCCGCTACGAGCGCCTTCGATGCCCATGCCCCTGCGCAAAAGTGAGGGCCAGCGCCAAAGGCAATGTGGTTTGAGGCGTCTCTGGTCAAATCGAACTGGTCGGGGTTATGAAAATGTTCTTCATCACGATTGGCGGCCCCAAACATCAGGAATGCGCGATCATCAGCTTTCAGCTGAATGTCACCAATGGCATGATCTTTGGCGATCCGGCGGGGCGACATGCCAATAGGCGAGGTCCAGCGGGCATACTCTTCAAAGACCTGCAGCCATGGGATGTTCCCATGGGAAACAGGCTTCAACTGATCTGGGTGGGTAAGTAACGCCCAGATACAACCTGATATGGCATCGCGTGGCTCATTTTGGCCGCCCGATATCGCGAGTTTGATGTTGGCGCGGATTTGGGCAACTGGCTGACCAGCCTGCAAAAGAACAGATAGAATAGAATGGTCGGCATCGGCACGCTTTTCTTCAATCATCATGTCGAGATGCTGATCTATGAGGGTGGTTCCTTCGTTGCAGCGCGCCTCAATTGCCGGGTCACCCGCATGGTTGGCGATGCCATCGATCATTGCCTGGCTTGAGCTATCAAGCTCTGTGAAGGTCATGTGCCGCAGACCTGTCATTGCCCGTAAAGCGGCGGCTGAAACAGGCAATGCGTATTCTGTAACCAGGTCAGCGCGGCCTTTCGGGCGCAGATCTTCAAGAACCTCGATGGCCGCGTTCCTAAACTCGTTCGTCCAGACATCGCGAACGGTGCGCGGAGAGACAGTCGGAAACATCTGCTTTCGTTCTTGCAAATGCGCATCACCGTCCTTGCGCATCATGTTTTCTCCCATCAGTCGAGTCATAAGGCCGCCCGGCTGTACAGAGGAGAAAACCTCAATCATTTTCTCAAACATGAAGATGTCATCGCGCTTGGTGAACAGCGTCGCATCTAGGGCAGGCACGTAGGCTATTGGCGCAGTTTCGCGCATCTCAGCCAGAATAGGGTAGGGGTCGCGATGAAACGCGACCATGTCGATGTCAAAACTTGGAGCGTTGCTCATTCGCTAAGCATGTGAATTGCCCGTGCCTTTGTAAAGCATTCAGAGCTGGATCAGGCTTTTGTACGCTTGGTAAGGCGAAATATCGCGGGGTTTGACGGCATCTCTGATCTGTTTTGCGCTAGCGGTTCTGACAATACCGCCAGTTTGATGCCCTCGTGCCGCTGCAGTATCTGGGTCAAGACCTGCGTGCAGGCTGAGGCGGCGCCGAGCAAGGTCAGGAGCTTGGGTCATTGTTTCGTATTCACTGTCTATAAGCATCGCAGGCGGCAGAACGTGTCGCCAATGATCCATAAGGCGGTCAGACGCTTCAGCGTAGGCAGCCAAGTCTTCCAGACAGTATGACCATTCATTACCCATCGCGAAATTCTTAGTGTAGCAAGAGAACAGGCAATCGAAACGGTCGCGTTTTGTATGGATAATCTGGGCATTTGGGAAGGCGGCCCAAATCAGGCCTAAGAAGAAAGTGTTTTCGAGATATTTATCGAGAAAAACACCGCCTTCCGGAAGTTCGCTGGAATAGGCCCAAAAAATTGCAGCTGCACCTGACCGGTCAATTTTTGCGAAGGCCGAACCGTGCGGTCCTCCAATAATATTTAACTATCGCACGACTTCACTCGCCAATGTGCGGCGCCCTCCAAGATCAATTAGAGCAGGATCACCGCCGATCAACCGTCCCGTTAGGGTAGAGCCACTCCGAGGCAATCCTACAATGAAGTTAAACCGTCGCTCATCGACAGAACCAGTCTGCAGCTGTCTCAATCGTTCAGATGAGAATGCAGCGATGACGCCATCAATCAGCGCATCGTGGCGGTCTACGTCAAACGGTTTGGCAAATGACGAACGTTTCGCCTCAGCCGCTTGGGCCCAAGCAGCAATCGCGCCTTCGTGGTCTGACCGCTGATCCAGAAGATGAGCTTTCAGGTAACCGAACGCAGCTTGATCTTCAGGTGTATCAGGTGTGAGGTCGTTAATGCGGTCTAGCCATTCCAACGCTTCATCTGGTTCTATTAGGTCCGCCAGATTGTGATAAGCAGCATAGTGATCCGCCTTCAACGCAATGGTCGCCTCAAGCCGTCGCCTTGCTTCGATGAAATCACCTCTGAAATAGGCGTTTAAGCCAATGTCGTTGAGGGTCGAGGGCGTCAACGCTGTCTCATCTATAACTTCAACAGGGCCGATCTCAGAGGAGATCAAAGCGATGTTGTTGATGATCTGCTCGTTGTTCGGTGAGGCAAGGTCGGCACGCCGCAGGTAATCTAGCGCCGATGCGTGATTTCCTAAACGATAATGGCAGACGCCGATATTCTCTAAAAGCGGTGCATTACCTGACGGATCGCCAAATTTCGCCATTACAGAAAGTGCGTCACGGTGACGACCTTCAGCGATCAGCTGGTTGACTTGCTCCGCCAACGACATTTTCATCTGTTGAAAGACTGATAACTACGCTTGAATCCAACAAGACTGAATGCCTGGCGCAATTCGCGATTTGTATCGACGTCAACATAGACGACATCCAGATTGCCGCCTGCTGCCAGCGTTTGCAGGATGCGGTTGTTGATCACCTGAAAACCAACACAGCCCGTGATGCGGCAAGTCAAAATGTCGGTTGGGAAGCTTTACGTGCTATCAACCTCAAGACTGACGCCTCGCCGGACATCAATGCCCAGCGGGATGGTGTATTCTAGGATAATGGCGTCGCCGACGCGGTATATCAGAATCTTGGACTGAATAGCGCCACCGAGCCTGTTCTCGTAAGTCATCTGACAGTTGTTTTAGGTGGTACAGGCGACTTGCCATTGATTCAGGCGAGACCAGTCCTGCTGAGCACTACCGATGTGAGGCGTCAGGGAAATGAGGATGAATAGCGGAAGAAGGCAGCGCATCATTTTAAACGAATGCAGATCTTGGTTTCACCGTTCAGGGTGGTGTCACAAACGTAGGCGACTGAGTGTCGCTGCAGGGTGAAAACCATCGACTGCGCCAGATACTGCATCGCCACGATTGCAAACCCACTGCTGAGTAGGGACTGAACATTGATTTCGGGCGCCTGAGCTTGCGTTTGCGATCTCGCACCTGCCGTCACGGCGACAATGATCAGAGCAGCTAATCCAATTTTTCTGAACATTCCAGCATCTCCACAACTTACCAAGAAAAACGGCTACCCCCTGAGAGATAGCCGCACTGTAACCGAATAGGCGCTGTCAGGTCACCACTGGACTGCGACGCCAAGACCAAAGCCGACGCCCTTGTCGTTGCCAGCGATGCTGGCGCGGCCCTGGAACGTGTCCGTCATCTGAGCAGTGATCCCTGCAGCGATGGAACTTTCGCCTTTGTAGTGACCAAAGCCGACGCCCAAGTTGTAGCTTTTGCCAGGCGCCAAAGTCGACGGAATGTTGCCCATGGCAATCGCCATCGAGATACCAGCGGTGTTGTCTTCAACGTCGCTTTCAATACCTTCGACACGGTTCTGCAGGTTCTGTGTCAGGTTATTGAAGCCAACGGCGTTGTTAGCGATCTTTTGTTGAGTGATCGCATTGTTGGCGATGCGAGATGTAGTGACTGCTCCAGCAGCAATTTTTCCGGTTGTCATGGCGCTGGCTGCGATTTTGCTTGTTGTCACAGCCTGGTCCGACAACTTCGCGGTTGTCACTGCTTGATCGCGAATTTTTGCCGTAGTGACAGCAAGATTGTTGATCTTGGCAGTCGTGACCGCGCTGTTCGAAATTTTGGCGGTTGTCACGGCGGTATCGGTGATCTTTGTCGTTGTGATCGCAGCAGCAGCGACTTTGCCTGTCGTTACAGCGCTATTTGCAAGATCGACGGTCTGTACCGTCCCATCGAGGATTTTGTTAGTCATAACCGCGTCGGCGCCAATTTTGGCGTTTGTGACGGCGCTGTCGGCAAGATCGACGGTTTGGATCGTTCCATCGAGGATTTTGTTAGTCGTAACCGCATCTCCACCGATTTTGACGTTAGTAACGGCGCTGTCAGCAATATCGACGGTCTGGATTGTGCCATCGAGGATCTTGTTGGTGGTTACGCTGTCCGTCGCAAGTTTGTTCAATGTGACATTGGCGTCTGCAATGTCGGCCGTGAGGACCTGGCCATTAACGATCTTGTTGGTGGTTACGCTGTCTGTCGCGAGTTTGTTCAACGTGACATTGGCGTCTGCAATGTCGGCCGTGTGAAGTGGTCCTAGAAAACCTGACAGTCACCTAAGGTGTATTCCAAACGTTTGAAGGGATACGAAGATGGCGAAGCGCCGGAACTTTACAGATCATTTTAAGGCCAAGGTGGCGTTGGAAGCGCTGCGTAGTGACAAAACCTTGCAGGAGATTGCAGCGAAGCATCAATTGCATCCGAACCAGGTTAGCACGTGGAAGCGTCAGGCCATCGAAGGGATGGCGGATGTGTTCTCTGGCGGCAAGCAGAGCGGCCCGAGCGAGGCAGAGGTCAAAGACCTTCACG
>CALKOT010000050.1 GCA_938092015.1 uncultured Paracoccaceae bacterium | reverse complement strand
GCTCATGCCCCGGATCGATAATCGCCTCAAGGGCACTGCGGAACAGGTCGTCGTTTGGTGTTTCTAGCTTTTGCGGGCGCATCACGAACCTCAATGTTCAATCTCAACAATGGGATCGAACCACATCGGAGTCAGCAAAGGAATCCCTCGCGTGCACGTGCGTAAGAAATCGCAAGCTTTTGAGCTGACCCCCGGCCAAACCTTGCAAATCTCTATACTTGAAAAATTGAATTATCTGCGCGGTTCCATAGGCTTATGCGAAAATCACAGGCGACTAGATAAGGTGTATCCCAAACCTCTGAAGGGATACGATAATGGCAAAGCGCCGGAATTTTACAGATCAGTTTAAGGCCAAAGTGGCGTTGGAAGCGCTGCGCGGTGACAAGACCGTGCAAGAGATTGCCGCGAAACATCAGTTGCACCCGAACCAGGTCAGCACATGGAAGCGGCAAGCCGTCGACGGGATGGCCGATGTTTTCTCGGGCGGAAGGCAGAGCGGCCCGACTGAAGCAGAGGTCAAGGAATTGCACGCCAAGATCGGGAGGCTGGCGGTGGAGAATGATTTTTTGTCGGAAGGGCTCAAAAGGTGAGCCCGGCAAAGAAGCGGTCGATGATCCCGCGGGATCACCCCGACCTGAGTATCAGTCAGCAATGCAAATTGGTGCGGCTGTCGCGGTCGGCGTTCTACTACACGCCGGTCAGGATCGACACTGACACGCTGGCAATGATGAAAGAGATCGACCGGGTCTTCACCAAATATCCGTTCTTCTGCAGCCGTCAGATCGCGGCTTATCTACGAAGAGACAGCACGGTTGTAGGGCGTCATCGCGTCAGGCGATTGATGGCCAAGATGGGCCTGGAGGCGATCTACAAACGCCCCAGAACCAGCCAGCCGCATCCCCAGCACCCAGTCTTCCCGTATCTGTTGAGAAAGATGCAGATCGACCGACCCAACCAGGTCTGGTGCGCCGACATCACTTTCGTGCCGATGTGGTACGGGTTCTTGTATCTGGTCGCCATTATGGATTGGGCCACACGCAAGGTGCTTAGTTGGCGGCTGTCAAACACAATGCACGCGGACTTCTGTGTGGACGCCCTGAGCGAGGCCGTCGCCAAACACGGCCCGCCCGAGATCATGAACACGGATCAGGGCAGCCAGTTCACCGGGTCGGCCTGGATCACCACGCTGACCGAAGCCGGGGTGCGCATCTCAATGGATGGGCGCGGACGCTATCTGGACAACATCTTCATCGAACGCCTTTGGGGGTCACTGAAGCAGGAGGCGATCTACCTCGAAGAGATCAGCGACGGCTTCCAAGCCCGGTCTGTCATCAAGAACTGGATGGTATTCTACAACACCGAGCGGCCCCATTCCGCGCTTGATCGGCAGACGCCAGACGACGCATATTGGGCGAGCTCAGAAGAGCAAAAAACAGCATGAAACCTAAACCCGATACACCTTGGAAACGCTGAAAAACTGTCCGAAAAGATAGGACCACTTCAAGTCCGGCCAACAAAGCCCCACAAGTTCGGGCCAACTTTGCCGCCCTTCAAAATGACATTGTCACCATCCGAAATCATGTGACAGGCTTTGCACCGCTTGGCCGCCAGCTTTTCGCCTTCGGCGACATGGCCATCTGCATAGACGCTGGAGGCCAGAAAAGTGCTGGCGGCGAAGATACATGTTCCGAGTGCTTTTTTCATTAGCTTGTTATTCTGCATATCTTTCAGGCGGTTGCTTGGAACGACGCCTTGGTTGTGAGGTCAAACCCATAGATCATGGCTGGCATTCAAACGCATACGATGTTCATGGTCTCGAAGTTGGGTTCTCTTGGTGGACAAGTAGTTCAGCGTCACAGCGGATCATGTATTTTTCCGTTCTCAGCTATCTGGGATAGCCATCCGCCCAGAACCTGCCCGCCGATCATATTTTTTGTAGGCGGTGGCGGTATCAGATCAATTTCAAAGGCCATATTTTCTGATCTTCACATAGAGACTTTGTCTCGATAGGCCCAGCATGTTTGCGGCGGCGACGCGATTGTTGTTGGTCATTTCAAGCGCGATATCGATACACATGCGCTCAATAACTTCGGTCGTGTCTGCAACAATGCTTTTGAGATCGACCCCGCCGATCAGCTCTGCAATGCTTTGGGTTGCGTCATCCGTCAGATAGTCTGAGGACCGAGGCGGAGGCGCAGGTCCGCGTGTTTCACGAAGCAGGAAAACGATACAGCTGCGATCGCGCATTTCTACTTTAGTAGCGGATATGTCGATGCGCGATTCAGCGCCAAATTCATCACGCAGCGAAGTCTGATATCGTTTGATGTGGTTATTAGCTTCAAGCGTCTTGAGGACGATTTTCAGATCGACCGATCCGCGCCCCAAATACTGATCAAGTTTTTGATCTTTTAGACGTACCATATCCGAAACGTTGGTCAGCCTCAGGAAGCTTTCATTGGCGGTGATGAACATGCCGTCTATGTGTGTGATGACGATACTCTCATCGCTATCGACGAAGAACGAGTTCATGGCTTCGGTCAGATCGCGATCCGCAGGGTTTCTGGTTTCCTGATTCGTAATCTGGCACAGAAGGAACCGGTCATTGACGACCCGATGGATCGTGCCTGTTGCGATGACATGGCGGTTCGAACCCTTGCGAGACAGCTGCACCGGCGCGGACGCGCCGCCGGAAAGCAGCACGGCTAGTGCGTCTTCGCCATCGCTGTCTTTGCCGACGTCAAACAACTGCTGCAGGCGCTTGCCGATCAAAGAGGTTTTTTCTTCTTCGAGAAGTTTCAGAATTGCGACATTCACATCGACGACATGACCGCTGTCCGCGTCGACCAGCATCAGCGGATCACGGCCATAATGCATCAACAGGCGATACTTCGTCTCGAATTGACGTTGGCGTTGTCTTTCACGCTCTAATTCAAGCTGCATACCCGTGAGATCCTGCTGGATTTCAGCAATTGTGTGCAGATCGCGGCCAAGCATGAGTGTCTTTTCATCCGCAATCCGACTGCACGCGTATCTGATTGGATAGTCACGATGCTGGCCGTCGCCATGGTTCAGCTCTATCGCCTCAATGATCGGCGCTTTGGTCTTAAACACACGCGCGTCTAGCTTCGCGACACTTTCCACCGTCAGCGTATCACGCACATCGCGGCCAACCCAGTCGTTGATCTGATTCTGAGGTATGCGAAGGCCCGGATTCACGCGAACAGATTCGATGATACCTGTCGATGAAATCACTAGGATCAGATCGCTGGCCAGAGTTAGGGCAGTTTCAACTTCAGCCTGTCCGAGCATAAGACTAAGGTCGACGCCAGATTTGTCAGTGCCGTCTGCACTCATCCCAAGTGTACCTTCTAAGCTGCCGAACCGTAGTAAGGGCGGCCTTCTATACTGTGAGGGCGGATGTTCTGCCATTGTTTAACTGGTTTGGTAACAATGCTGTTAGGCTTTCATTGTTCACTTTGTGTGAAATTCCAAGAAGTTGCTGCACCATTTGTGGATTACATTCTGAAATCGGACCACCAATGGCTAAGGCTGCATCTTTGGCGCAGGCTTGCAGCCCACTGATCAGCGATGCAAGCCGGTCCCTACCGCCTACACCGGATGTCGACACGCCGATCGTATCGAAAGCGCCATCGCCAGCGATACTGAACACGCGATCGTCCGGTTCTCCGAACAAACCGATGACGTTGACCCCATTTCGGATCAGCGTGCCAACAGCGAGAACACCGCTTAGTGTGTGCGTCTCTCCCTCCGGTACGACCATCAGGACAGATGGCGCATCGCTGTTGGCGGACATCTCAACCATCATCGGATCAATATAGCGCCAGGCAAGGGTCTGTAGCCGCGAAGAGATGATGGTAACGGTCGACCATGACATATCGTCTGACAGCCATTGACCGCCGATCTGGGTGGCCAGTTCAGGAATCAGTATTTCAAGGACGGTTTCCGGCGCAATCTTCGCCTCCGCCAGCGCCACCATTGTCTGGTCTGGTCCATCATAGTCGCGAGCGCCAACTAGAGACCGGAAATACGGAAGCACGTCAATATTCGCTCGCGAATTAGTCCCGGAAAGGCGATCAGCCGCCACTTGCTTCAGCGCAGCAGTCGCAAATCCGCATAAGGGGTCATCGCCGTTGCGCGCTAAGGCCTTTTTTGAACTTTTGGAGGTCATCGAAGGTTCCCCAGCAATGCGCGAGCAGGATTTGCGCGCGCTAACTGTGTCAAGTTGCCTTTATTTATCAACGGAGTCCATCTTTATCCATGCGCCCTGGCAGAGGCTGCTCTGAACCTGTTGGTTTTTAATAACTAATTGTCAGAAAATGGTTTGCACATCAGGACTGACAATCAGAAATAACATTCAATTCTTGCGATAGTGTAAATTAGAATTGACAGTTTCGACCTGGCGGGCTTAACGTCATTTGGCAAGCAAGGAGACAGGCTGATGAGCGATTCCGGCCGAAATCGCCCCCCGCACCGACCACTATATACAACGGATGAACGCGCCCGGCGCGATGCGTCCATGTGGACAGTGGTTCAGGGAGTTCTCGCGCCGCTCCAGTTCGCCGTTTTTCTGATCTCTCTGATTCTGGTTGTTCGCTTCGTGACGACCAGGGTTGGGCTTGAAGCCGCCACAACCTCAATCGTGATCAAGACCGGGTTCCTCTACGCCATCATGATCACCGGCGCGGTGTGGGAGAAAGTCGTCTTCGGACAGTTCCTGTTCGCACCGGCGTTCTTCTGGGAGGATGTCTTCTCCTTCGTCGTAATTGCGCTGCACAGCTGGTACCTCTGGGCGCTGTTCAGCGGCGGCTACACCGTCGATCACCAGATGGCGATCGCTCTGGCCGCCTATGCGGCCTACGCGGTCAACGCGACCCAGTTCCTGCTGAAACTGCGCCACGCGCGTTTGGATCAGACGACATGAACCGTCCGGTCCCCACATTCGAAGGCGCCAGCTGCGCCGACAGCCCGGTCCTGAAAGAGCGGGGCCAGCACGAAGTTTTCTGCGGCCTGACCAGCATCATCTGGCTGCACCGCAAAATGCCGGACGCCTTCTTTCTTGTCGTCGGCAGCCGCACCTGCGCACATCTTCTGCAGTCCGCCGCTGGCGTCATGATTTTCGCGGAGCCGCGTTTCGGCACTGCTATTCTGGAAGAACAGGATCTAGCGGGCATGGCAGACGCGCATGACGAACTGGATCGGGAGGTTGCGCACCTGTTGTCCCGCCGCCCCGACATCAGACGTCTATTTCTGGTCGGGTCCTGCCCGTCCGAAGTGATCAAGCTGGACCTGAGCCGCGCGGCTGAGCGGCTGACCAAAGCGCATGCGCCGCATATTCAGGTCGTGAACTATTCTGGCTCAGGCATTGAAACGACGTTCACGCAGGGCGAGGACGCCTGCCTTGCGGCGATGACCGAGGTGCTGCCCGCCGGTGACGAACGCCAGCTTTTGCTGGTTGGCTCGCTGCCTGACGTTGTCGAAGACCAGGCGCTGTCGCTGATCGCTGAAATGGGCATCACACCCGTGCGCACGTTGCCCGCCCGCCGGGTTGAGGACGCACCGGCAATCGGCGCTGGCTCGCGATTCGCCCTTCTGCAGCCTTTCCTCGGCGATACGGCGCTG
Source organism: uncultured Paracoccaceae bacterium (assembly GCA_938092015.1). Lineage (GTDB taxonomy): Bacteria > Pseudomonadota > Alphaproteobacteria > Rhodobacterales > Rhodobacteraceae > Pikeienuella. The sequence continues at coordinate 40,989 of CALKOT010000050.1, read as the reverse complement.
GCGCTGGAACGTCGCGGGGCGGAGATGATCGCAGCCCCCATGCCATTCGGAGAAGAGGGCACAACCGCCTGGCTGCGCGCCATCGCTGATGAGTTTGGCGTCTCGGACGAAGTGTTTGAGCGCGTCACCGCGGCCCCGCGCGCCCGCGCCCGAAAGGCTGTCGCTGCAAAGGCCGAACGGCTGCAGGGCAAGTCGGTCTTCTTTCTGCCGGACAGTCAGTTGGAGCCTTCGCTGGCCCGCTTCCTGTCGCGCGAATGCGGAATGACGCCACTGGAAATAGGCACGCCGTTCCTGCATCGCGGCATCGCTGGCCCCGACCTCGCCATGATCCCGTCCGGCCCGGTTCTGTCGGAAGGGCAGGATGTGGAACGCCAGCTGGATCGCGTGCGCGCGGCGCGGCCTGATCTGACGGTCTGCGGCATGGGCCTCGCCAACCCGCTAGAGGCTGAAGGACTGGCCACCAAGTGGTCGATTGAGCTGATCTTCACGCCGGTTCATCTTTACGAGCAAGCGGGCGATCTGGCTGGATTGTTCGCCCGCCCGCTGGACCGCCGCGCCCGTATCGCAGGGCTGGCGTCATGAAGCTGTCGGTCTGGACATATGAGGGCCCGCCCCATGTCGGCGCGATGCGCGTCGTCACGGGCATGAAGAACACGCATCTGGTGCTGCACGCCCCGCAGGGTGACACCTATGCGGACCTTCTGTTCACCATGATTGAGCGCCGCGATCATCGTCCGCCGGTCACCTTCACGACTTTTCAGGCCCGCGATCTGGGGTCTGACACAGCGAGCCTGTTCAAAGACGCCTGCCTTGAAGCTTATGAGCGGTTCAAGCCAGAGGCGCTGCTGGTCAGCGCGTCCTGCACGGCTGAGCTGATCCAGGATGATCCCGGCGGTCTGGCTGAGGCGCTTGGCCTGCCTGTGCCCGTCGTTGCGCTGGAGCTGCCTTCTTATCAGCGCAAGGAAAACTTCGGCGCGGACGAGACGTTCTTTCAGCTGGTGCGTACATTGGCCAAGCCGATGGATCGGACAGACGCGCCGTCCTGCAACATCCTTGGGCCAACCGGTCTGGGTTTTCGCCACCGCGACGATGTGGTTGAGGTAAAGCGCCTGCTGGCTGATCTCGGCGCAACAGTGAACACAGTCGCCCCGCTGGGCGCCTCACCGGCGGATATCGCCAGTATGGGCCGGGCGCATTTCAACGTGCTTCTCTACCCTGAAACCGGCGAAGCCGCCGCGCGCTGGATGGAAAAGAACCTTGGCCAGCCCTTCACCAGGACGATGCCGATTGGCGTCGGCGCCACACGCGCCTTCATCGACGAAGTGAACGGTCTGACAGGCGTCATCGCTGCGGCGGATGACAGCCATCTGCGTATGCCGTGGTGGTCGCAGTCGGTTGATTCAAACTATCTGACCGGCAAGCGCGTTTTTATCTTTGGCGACGGCTCACACGCCCTCGCCGCCGCCCGCGTCGCAAAAGATGAGATGGGTTTTGATGTCTGCGGCATCGGTTGCTTTAACCGCGAAATGGCGCGCCCGGTGCGCGCAGCGGCCAGCGAACTGGGCCTGACGGCGCTGATCACCGACGATTATCTGGAAGTTGAGGAAGCGATTTCCGAAGCCCAGCCGGAAATGATCCTCGGCACGCAGATGGAGCGTCATATCGGCAAACGCCTCGGCATTCCCTGCGCCGTTGTCTCTGCGCCCGTACACGTGCAGGATTTCCCGGCGAGGTACAGCCCGCAGATGGGTTTCGAAGGCGCGAATGTCCTTTTCGACACCTGGGTTCATCCGCTGGTCATGGGGCTGGAAGAGCATCTTCTGCACATGTTCCGCGAGGACTTCGAATTCCACGATGCGGCGGGTCCGTCGCATCACGGACATTCATCTGCGCCTGCAGCGCCCGCTACTGAAGTTGTTGAGCCTGCACAGATCGCAGCGTATGGCGACGGCAATGCCATCTGGCTGGCGGATGCGGAAAAAGAACTGAAAAAGATCCCATTCTTCGTGCGCGGCAAGGCGCGCCGGAACACGGAAAAATTCGCCACGGATCACGGCGTCGCCGAAATCTCGGTTGAAACGCTTTATGAAGCGAAGGCGCATTATGCGCGATAGCGGTCATATCCCCGGTTATCGGGTCATTATCATCACCATGGACGCCCATGCGGCTGGCCCAGCTGAGCGTGTATCTGACAAGCTGGCCGAAGATTTTCCTGGCCTGATTGTTGAGATTCATGCAGCAGCTGAATGGGGCGAAACACCTGAAACGCTGGATCGCGCACGCGAAGCGATCGCCAACGCAGATATCATCATCGCAAACCTTCTTTTCATAGAAGAGCATATCCGCGCTGTTCTTCCCGATCTGCAGGCGCGACGCCCTCATTGCGATGCAATGATCGGCATCATCGCCGATCGCCAGATCGTCGAGTTGACCAAGATGGGCGATCTGGACATGAGCAAGCCCGCCTCGGGCCTCATGAAAGTTCTGAAGAAATTGCGCGCCGAAAAGAAGCCTTCGTCCGACAGCGGACAGAAGCAGATGAAGATGCTGCGGCGCTTGCCGAAGATCCTAAAGTTCTTTCCAGGCAAGGCGCAGGACCTGCGCGCATGGTTCTTAACCATGCAATATTGGTTGGGCGGGTCCGACGACAATGTCGAAGCGATGCTACGTTTTTTGCTGGGGCGCTATGCGGACCCAATGAAAGTCATTCCAGCGGGCGCCAAGGCGGCTTCGCCAATCGAGTATCCGGATGTCGGCCTATATCATCCTCGTCTGAAAGGTCGGATCACAACGAAGATCGCGGATCTGCCCAAAATCAAAAAGCCAACGGCGACAGTCGGCATTCTTATGATGCGGTCCTATGTGCTGGCGTCAGATTGCAGACATTACGACACGGTAATCGAAGCCCTTGAAGCTAAAGGACTGCGTGTTCTGCCGGCGTTTGCGGGCGGTCTTGATGGACGGCCAGCCATTGACGCCTATTTTAAGAAAGAGGGCGTTGATCTTGTCTTGTCGCTGACGGGTTTTTCGCTTGTGGGCGGACCTGCATACAATGATAGCCATGCGGCTGTTGAGGCGCTATCCGATCTCGACGTGCCCTACATCTGCGCTCAACCGCTGGAGTTTCAAACACTTCAGCAATGGTCGCAAAGTGATCAGGGCCTTGGCGCAATTGAAGCGACCATGCTGGTGGCGCTTCCAGAGATAGACGGCGCGTCTAATCCGATCGTCTTCGCTGGGCGGCATGAAGAATATGGCTGCAAGGGCTGCGATCGTGAATGCGCTGGTTCGCATGGGCGGGCGATGTCGCCCTGCTACGGCAGAATTGATCGTCTTGCTGATAGGGTTGCGAATATGGCCCGCCTGCATGCGTCAAAACCTAAGAAGCGCAAAGTGGGTATCGTTCTGTTTGGGTTCCCGCCCAATGCCGGCGCCGCAGGCACCGCCGCTTACCTTTCTGTTTTCGAAAGCCTTCACAATACGCTCCACCGGATGAAGGCGGAAGGGTACAATGTCACCCCACCTGAAACCGTGGATGATTTGCGCGCCGCTGTCCTCAAAGGCAATGCCGAACAGTTCGGGATGGACGCGAATGTTCTGACGCAAGTAACGACCGACCAGATTGTCAGTGATACCCCGTGGTTGTCCGAGATCGAGGCAACCTGGGGCCCTGCGCCGGGCAAAGTACAGACAAATGGTAAAGGCGTCTTTATTCTTGGGGCCCAGTTCGGTGATGTCGCTGTCGTCGTCCAGCCCGGGTTCGGGTACGAGGGCGATCCCATGCGCTTGCTCTTCGAGAAAGGCTTCGCGCCGACACATGCCTTTTCCGCTTTTTACCGCTGGCTTGAAAACGATTTTGGCGCAGATGTCTTGCTCCATTTCGGGATGCATGGCGCGCTGGAATTCATGCCGGGTCGTCAATGCGGTCTGAACCACGACGACTGGCCTGATCGGCTGATCGGGGCGATGCCGAACGTCTATCTTTACGCTGCAAACAATCCGTCTGAGGCCACATTGGCCAAACGCCGGTCGAATGCCGTGACGGTGACGCACCTGACGCCGCCGCTGGCGGCTTCTGGCCTGTACCGTGGCTTAGCCGACTTGAAGGACAGCCTTGGCCGCTGGCGCAGCATGGCAAATGAAGATCCGGCCCGTAGCAGTCTTGAGGAGATGATCTCAGCCCAGGCCGAAGCGATTGATATGGTTGGTGAACCTGAGACACTGTGGCTGAAGTTGATGGAGGCGGAAGAGACTTTGATCCCGTCCGGTCTCCACATTGTTGGCCGCAAACTGACGGCAGAAGATCAGGCGACTTACCTGTCCTCAATTGACGAAACCGATGATGAAACCCGCGCCCGCGCCGCTGAATGCCTTGCCGGAGAATACGAGCTGGACGGCATCATGCGCGCGCTTAGCGCGAAGTACATTGCGCCGACACCAGGCGGCGATCTGATCCGCAATCCTTCGATCCTGCCGACCGGTCGTAACATTCACGCATTCGATCCGTTCCGGATGCCAACCGCCTTTGCGATGGCGGATGGAACAGCACAGGCGGAACGTTTGCTGGCTGCGCATCCAACGCCGCCGCGCACTGTGGCGCTGGTTCTCTGGGGATCGGATAATATCAAATCCGATGGAGGCCCCATCGCGCAGGCGCTGGCGCTGATTGGTGCGCGGCCCAGGTTCGACAACTTTGGACGTCTGGCGGGCGCTGACCTTATTCCTCTCAGAGAAATGACCCGTCCCCGTATTGATGTCATCATCACGCTGTCCGGGATTTTCCGCGATCTCCTGCCGCTTCAGTCGCGTCTGCTGGCGGAAGCAGCCCAGCTTGCCGCCCTTGCGGATGAGCCGCTGGACCAGAATTTCATTCGCGCTCATGCGCTTGATTACGCAGAAAAGATGGGCGTCAGCCTGGAAGAGGCGAGTTTGCGTGTGTTCTCAAACGCTGCAGGCGCTTACGGCTCAAACGTCAACCATCTGATCGATAGCGCCGTATGGGGTGAGGAAGATGAGCTGGCCGATGCTTATGAGGCGCGGAAATGCTTCTCTTACGACGCTAGTGGCAAGGTCGCGAAGAATGCGGCGCTTTTGCAAGAAGCCCTGAAGAACGTCGACGTAGCCTATCAGAATCTTGAAAGCGCTGAAGTGGGCGTAACGACGGTCGATCACTACTTCGACACGCTTGGCGGCATCAGCCGCGCAATAAAACGCGCCAAGGGATCCGAGGCGGCGATTTACATCTCGGATCAGACCACAGGCGTTGGCAAGGTTCGCACGCTGAAAGATCAGGTCGCGCTGGAAACCCGGACACGCGCTTTGAACCCCAAATTCTACGAAGCGCTCCTTAGCCACGGCCACGAAGGCGTGCGTCAGATTGAGGCGCATGTGACAAACACTTTTGGCTGGTCTGCGACGACCGGTCAGGTTGAACCCTGGGTTTATCAAAAGATCGCCGAAAATCTGGTTCTTGACCCCGAAATGCGCGCCCGTTTGGCGGCGCTGAACCCGGTCGCATCTTCACGCATGGCGAACCGCCTGTTGGAAGCGACAGAGCGGGATTACTGGGCGCCGGACGAAGAAACCTTGGACGCCCTGCGCGATAGTGCAAACGAACTGGAAGACATTGTCGAGGGCGTGGTGAACGCGCCGATGATGGCGGCGGAATGAATTGTTTTATGAAACGGAGGGCGAAATGAGCCCACTAGACAAAGCGCCAATCTTGAATGGTGAAGACGGTGAAGGATCGGTTCAAGTCCATCAGGATCCGACTGCCAAGATCGAAGGTGCAAAGGTCTTTGCCGTGTACGGCAAGGGTGGAATCGGGAAATCGACAACCTCGTCGAACCTGTCTGTCGCGTTCTCCAAACTGGGAAAACGTGTGCTGCAGATCGGCTGTGATCCCAAGCATGACAGCACGTTTACGCTGACGGGCAGACTGGTGCCGACAGTGATCGACATCCTGAAAGAGGTCGACTTTCACCCCGAAGAACTGCGCGCCGAAGATTTCGTCTTCAATGGCTACAACGGCGTCCAGTGCGTTGAGGCTGGCGGCCCACCCGCTGGCACCGGCTGTGGCGGCTATGTTGTTGGCCAGACCGTGAAATTGCTGAAACAGCATCACCTGCTGGAAGACACCGATGTTGTGATCTTCGACGTCCTTGGCGACGTCGTCTGCGGCGGTTTCGCAGCCCCTCTGCAACACGCGGACCGCGCCGTGATCGTGACGGCGAACGACTTCGACAGCATCTACGCGATGAACCGGATCATCGCGGCGGTTCAGGCGAAATCGAAAAACTACAACGTGCGCCTTGCAGGCTGCATTGCGAACCGCAGCCGTGAGACGAATGAAGTGGATCGGTATTGCCGCGAGGTTGGCTTTAACCGCATTGCGCATCTGCCTGACCTTGACGCCATCCGCCGCAGCCGTCTGAAGAAGAAGACGCTCTTCGAGATGGACCCGGAAGAGGATATCGTCGCTGTCCAGAAGGAATACATCCGCCTTGCGGAAACCCTCTGGAACGGGACAGAACCGCTGGCCCCGGACCCATTGCCCGATCGCGAGATTTTTGAACTGCTGGGGTTCGACTGATGTCCAGTTACGCTGAAACCCGTGAACGGTTGGAAACCTATTTCGACCGCACCGCCGCCAAGACTTGGGAGGCGCTGACATCGGACGCGCCCGTCTCAAAAATCCGCCAGACCGTCCGTGAAGGCCGGGACGAGATGCGGATGGCGATGCTAAGCAGTCTGCCTGATGACCTGACCGGAGCGCGGGTGCTGGACGCCGGCGCGGGCGCAGGTCAGATGACCGAGGCATTGGCGATGCGCGGCGCGACGGTCGTCGCCGCGGACATTTCGCCTTCGCTGCTGGACGTCGCGCAGCGGCGCATTCCTGCAGCCCTGCATAGCCAGATTGAGTTTCGCCCCGGCGACATGCTGGACGAAAGCCTGGGCCATTTCGACCATATCGTCGCGATGGACAGCCTGATCCACTACAAGATTGGCGATATCGGCGCCGCGCTGGCCAAACTGGGTGCGCGCTGCGATAAGTCCATGGTCTTTACCATTGCGCCGTCGACCGCATTTCTGAAAGCTTTCTGGATGGCGGGGCAGGTCTTTCCCCGCTCTGACCGGTCCCCCCAGATCATTCCCCATTCCGACCGCAGCCTTCAAACAACTGTGCAATCGGATCCCGCGTTGACCCGCTTCACGCTCGGCCGTGTGCGGCGGGTCAGCCGGGGCTTTTACATCTCACAGGCGATGGAGCTTGCCGCATGATCATAGGCGTCAAACAGGTTAAGCGGATTTCGGTTCGGCTGCTTCCGTTCTCGGATGCGGCCTCGCCGGGCCTGCCGCTTGGCCAGTTGTTGCGTCTGTCTCTGTTTCAGGTCTCGGTCGGGATGGCTGCGGTTCTGCTGCTGGGCACCCTGAACCGCGTGATGATTGTAGAGCTTGGCGTTACGACGACTATCGTCGCCGTGATGATCGCGCTGCCGGTCCTGATCGCGCCGTTCCGGGCGCTGCTGGGCTTTCGGTCTGACACCTACAAATCCGCAATCGGCTGGCGGCGCGCGCCATACCTCTGGTTCGGCTCTCTCTGGCAGATGGGCGGGCTGGCGGTGATGCCGTTCGCGCTGATCCTTCTGTCTGGCGATCAGTTTCACGGCCCCGCCTGGGCAGGCGAAGCGATTGCGGCGGTCGCGTTCCTGTTTACCGGTCTAGGCCTGCATATGACGCAGACCGCCGGGTTGGCGCTGGCCGCCGACAAGGCCGATGATGAAACCCGGCCCCGCGTCGTCACCCTGCTTTATGTCATGTTCCTGCTGGGCATGGCGATTTCGTCCATCATCATCGGCTGGCTGCTGACGCCCTTTTCAGACATGCGTCTGATCCAGGTAGTGCAGGGCGCGGCGGCGCTGACGCTGATCCTGAACATCATCGCCCTTTGGCGGCAGGAAAGCATCCGCCCCATGAGCCGCGAAGAACGCGCCAAACCGCGCCCTCTGTTCCGCGACGCATGGGCTGATTATTCAAAAGGCGGGCAGGCCGGTCGTCTGCTGGTGCTGGTCTTCCTTGGCGCGATGGCCTTTAACATGCAGGATGTTCTGCTTGAGCCGTTCGGCGGCGAGGTTCTTGGCCTGCCGGTTGCAGCGACCACGCTGCTGACCGCCGTCTGGGCGATTGGCGCGCTGATCGGCTTTGCGGCGGCGGGTCGGTGGCTGGCGACGGGGTTCAACCCCTATCTGATCGCCTCGCGCGGTTTGCTGGCCGGCGTCGCCGCGTTCTCGATCATCATTTTCGCCTCTCCCCTACAATCGCCTGCGCTGCTGTTCATTGGAGCGACCGGGATCGGATTTGGCGGCGGACTTTTCGCAGTCGCGACGCTGATAGCCGCCATGGTCATGCCGGTCGAAGGCGTCGCAAGCCGTGGTCTGGCGCTGGGCGCCTGGGGCGCCGCGCAGGCGACGGGCGCTGGCCTGTCTATTGCAATCGGCGGTGGCGTCCGGGACTTCACCAACCAGCTCGTCGGTTCTGATCCAGCCGCCGCGCTGTTATCACCGGCGGCCGGCTACATGGTCGTCTATCACATCGAAATCGGGCTTCTGTTCGTGACGCTTGCGGCGCTTGGGCCGCTGGTGCGCGCAGGCGCCCGCTATTCTCGCCCCAAAGGTTCCGCCTCAGCCCCGATTGGGCTGGCGGAATTTCCGGGCTAACCTAGAAGAGGGGGTTCATAGTCATGACTGAACCATTCTACGGCACTTTTGATCTGGCCTCGCTGGCGCTGTGGCTATTCTGGATCTTTTTCGCGTTGCTGATCTACTACCTTCAGACAGAGAACATGCGCGAAGGCTATCCGATGGAAGCGGACGATTGCTCCATCGCGCCAAACCAGGGGCCGTTTCCGGTGCCCAGCCCGAAAACCTTCCGCCTGCCTGGTGGTCGGGGCGAAGTGACAGTGCCTGACGGCAAACGCGAGACCCGCGATGTGGCGCTGGAGATGATCGGCCCCGGCAACGGCTATCCGTTGGAGCCGACAGGCGATCCGATTGCCGATGGCGTCGGCCCCGCGTCTTGGGCACCGCGCAAGGATGAGCCTGAGCTTGACGCCCATGGCCACGTGAAAATCCGCCCGATGTCCGAATTGCTGGAATTTCTGATCTCAGCCGGGCAGGACCCTCGCGGCCTGCCTGTGGTGTCGGGCGATGGCGCTGAAGTTGGTGTTGTCGGCGACATCTGGGTCGACGTGCCGGAACAGATGATTCGTTATCTTACAGTTGAACTGGCCTCGGGCGGCGTGCGCATTGCGCCGATGACGATGGCGCGGATCTGGTCCGGTAAGGTCAAGATCAAGTCGCTATACGCTGAGCAGTTCGATGGCGTGCCGCAGACTGCGGCAGGCAATCAGATCACCAAGCTCGAAGAAGACAAAATCTGCGGTTACTATGCTGGCGGCACGCTTTATGCGGCGGACCGGCAAGAGTCGCTGCTTTGATCTGAGAAAGGGTCGCAAGCATGAGCCACGATGATTTCGCCGTTGAACCGATCCCCGGCCTGCCAGGGATTCCGCCCGAAGGGGAAGAGATCCTTTGGCAGGGAAAGCCCGATGTCTGGGCGCTGGCGCGGGATGCATTCTCGATCCGCTGGGTGGCGGGGTATTTCGTCTTGTTGGCGATCTGGCGCGCTGCTGTTGTGGCTGAGTTCGGATCCAGCGGCGACATTGCGATTGCAGTTCTCTGGATGGCTGGTCTGGGCGCGGTCGCCTGCGGTCTGCTGTGGCTGGCGGCTCTGATCCAGTCCCGCGCGACGATCTACACGATCACCAACCGCCGCGTTGCCCTGCGCATCGGGGCGGCGCTAACGATCACGCTGAACCTACCGTTTCGTCAGCTGGAAAACGCCTCGCTGGGTCTGTCGAAAGACGGCACCGGGACCATCGCCCTGCAAATGAAGCCAGGCGCGCGGATTTCCTATCTTGTGTGCTGGCCCCATGTTCGGCCCTGGCGCATGTCGCGGACGGAGCCTGCGCTGCGTTCGGTCCCGAACGCGGCCGCTGTTGCGCACATCCTGTCGCAAGCTGCTGAGATGCGGGTCAGCGAGCCAGAACTGAGCCTTGCGCCAAACGCGACAGCAGCCGCTGTCCCGGCGGAATGAGGAGAGATCGATGAACATGACCCCCGCGTCCCCGTCCCACGACAAGGAACTTGTCCCGCGCAAGCTGCTGTTCCTGACGCTGGGTCTGATGCTGGCCTCTCTCGCGCTGGTGACAACCGCGCGGCTGACCGACGCGCCACTGTCCGCGTTGCCGGATATGAATGCGCCGATAGCGGCGGAGCGCCTGATCATCCTGCATGGCGAAATGAATGGCCGCGCCACGGTGCTGGATCAGCACGGCGCCGTGATCACGCGTCTGGCGCCAGACGCGGGCGGTTTCATCGCGGGAATGGAGCGCGTGCTGGCGCGGGTCCGCACACAGCAAGGCCTGCCACATGAGCTTCCCGTCAGGCTCATCCGCTTTGAAAGCGGCCGTCTGGCGCTGACCGACCCCCACACTGACTGGCGCGCGGAATTGATCGGCTTTGGTCGCGACAATACCGCTGCTTTCGCAAAACTGCTTCACTGACGGAGATCTGAGATGGGCTTGTTCACCAAAACAAAAGAAAGTGCTCCGTGCACTGTCGAGGTAAGCCACGTCTTCGACAGCCTGCACGCCCATGTGCGGTTCAACAACGGCGCCACGGTTGGCCCCGGCGACAGCGTGCTGGTGCACGGCGCGCCAGTCATGGCCGCCTATGGCGAAGTTGTCAGCGAGGACCGGATGGCGACGATCAAACGGGCCTCTGCGGTCGAGCGCCTTTGGACCAAGACCACCGGCGATCTGGAATTTATGGAGCTCTGTGAATTTTCGTTTTCTGAGGAGGCCACGCTATGAACATGCAGACTGATATTGCCAAGAGCGACAAGCTCAACGCCGCGACTGAGGCCGCGCTTGAGACGACCCTTCTGAACCCGCGGTTCTACACCACCGACTTTGATGAGCTGGACGCGATCGACGTCTCATCCGTTCGTCCCGCATGGGACAAGCTGGTGGGTGAAATGCGCGCCGATCCTCGCAAGGGCCACTTCAAAAAGAACGAAGACTGGGACGAAGTCGATTGGGACGGGATGGAGCCTGAGCTGAAGAAGGAACTCATCGATTTCCTGATCTCATCGCTCACCGCCGAATTCTCTGGCTGCGTCCTCTACAAGGAAATGCGCCGCCGTGGCGCGAACAAGGACATATGTGAGCTGTTCGGCCTGATGTCTCGCGATGAGGCCCGTCATGCCGGGTTTATCAATGACGCGCTACGTGAATCCGGCATCGCGGTGAACCTTGGATTTTTGACCAAAGAAAAGAAGTACACCTACTTCCGCCCCAAGTTCATCTACTACGCCACCTATCTGTCGGAAAAGATCGGCTACGCCCGCTACATCACGATTTTTCGCCATCTGGAAAAGCACCCAGAACATCGGATCCACCCGATATTCAAGTGGTTCAAGGAATGGTGCAATGATGAATTCAGCCATGGTGAGGCGTTCGCCCTGTTGATGAAAACAGACCCCAAGCTGACCCAGGGCCGGAACATCTACTGGATCAAGTTCTTCCTTGTCGCCGTCTTTTCGACAATGTGGGTCCGTGATCATGCGCGCCAGCGGTTCCATGACGCGCTTGGCATCGACATCGACGAATATGACCACAAGGTGCTGAACCTGACGTCCGAGATTTCGCAGCAGGTCTTCCCCATTGCGCTGGATATGAAAAACCCGCGCTGGGACCGGGGCCTGCGGTCGATGAACAAAGCGTTTCAGGACATGGACAAAGCCAAGAAACGCGGCGGGGTCATGGGCGCCATCGGCAAGATGCGGGCCGGAACCCGCGCTCTCCTGACCTTTATCAACCTCTATACGATCCCGTCGAAAAAGGTTGAGTGTCCTGAAGACCCGCGTCTGGAACCAGTCTGGTAATGCCAAGCTCTCCCTGGATCGCAATCGGGCTCACGCTCTTCATCTGGTGGTTTTCCACCGGCGCGATCCTGTGGGGCGCCAAACGGATGGAACGGCACAGCCATGCCGCTCAGACACGCGCCGTGATCTTCGCGCTTCCTGTCGCCATCTTTGGCGGCTGGCTGTTCTGGGGAACAACCGGCGATGTAGGGATAACCTCAATTTATGGCGCGTGCATTTCAGCCATCCTGATCTGGGGATGGGTGGAGTTCGCCTTTCTGACCGGCGTGATCTGCGGGCCAAACCGATCCCCGCTGCCCGAAGGACGCCCGGCGTGGGAGCGTTTCCTGCGCGCCTGGGGCGCCATCGCCTATCACGACATGCTGCTGGCAGGCGTTCTGATCGCGATGGGCATCGCGTCATGGCATCTGCCGAACCAATTTGCGTTCTGGACATTCGCTGTCCTTCTGTTCGCCCGGATCAGCGCGCAGCTGAACCTGTTTCTAGGCGTCAGTCAGGTGAACACGGATTTCCTGCCCGATCGTTTGGCGCATATGGCCAGCCATTTCCGTATTGCGCGCATGAATATGCTTTTCCCCCTCTCCATCTCGTTGCTGACGCTGGCCGCTGGCTGCTGGGTGGAGCGGGCGCTGCACTATGACGATCCGGGCCTCGTGGCCGGGTTCGCCATGTTGGGCGCCCTAACAATCCTCGCTCTGGTGGAGCATTGGATGATGATGTCACGATTGCCAGATGACCGGCTTTGGCGCTGGCTTCTGCCAGACGCCTCCCTTTCAACCAAAACCAAGCAGGCCCAGGATGGACTTTGAGAAAGAATTTACGGCGCAGTTGGATGCGCTGCGCGATGAAGGCAACTACCGGATCTTTGCGAATCTTGAACGACGAACGGGTGAGTTTCCTCTGGCGACGAACCGTCAGAAAGGCGCGGCCCGGGATGTGACCATCTGGTGCTCCAATGACTATCTTGGCATGGGCCACAACAAGGATGTGATCGAGGCGATGCAGCAAACCGCGGCAAGTTGCGGCGCAGGCGCCGGCGGCACGCGAAACATTTCAGGTACCGCGCATCACCATCTGCTGCTTGAGCAGGAGCTTGCGGATCTGCACAACAAGGAAGCGGCGCTTCTGTTCACATCCGGCTACGTGTCAAACTGGGCGTCGCTTTCGACACTGGGCGCGCGGCTGCCGAATGCGGTGATCCTCAGCGACAGCCTGAACCATGCGTCGATTATCGAAGGTATTCGCCACTCGAAAGCCCAGAAGAAAATCTGGAAGCACAATGATGTCGAAGATCTCGACAGGGTTCTCTCTGAGTGTCCTGACGGGTCTTCAAAGATCGTCGCCTTTGAAAGCGTCTACTCGATGGACGGTGACATCGCCCCCATCAAAGAGATTTGCGATGTCGCCGACAAACACGGCGCGATGACCTACCTAGATGAAGTACACGCTGTCGGCATGTACGGCCCGCATGGTGGCGGCGTGGCGGAACGCGAGGGTCTGATGGACCGCGTGACGCTGATTGAAGGTACGCTTGGCAAGGCGTTCGGCGTCGTCGGCGGCTATGTCACCGGGTCCGCCGCGATGTGCGATTTTATTCGGTCTTTCGCATCCGGGTTCATCTTCACCACGGCGTTGCCGCCAGCGGTCGCAGCGGCGGCCACCAGTTCGATCCAGCATCTGAAACAGTCAGAGATTGAGCGCGCCAAGCAGCGGCGGCAGGTCGCGAAGCTGCGAGCGGCGCTGGATCGCGAAGGCATCCCGCATATCGATAACCCGAGCCATATTATCCCGGTGATGATCAAGGATCCGGTGAAATGTCGTGAGATCTCGGACATTCTGATGGATGATTACGGCATCTACGTTCAGCCGATCAACTTCCCGACCGTGCCAAAAGGGACCGAGCGTCTGCGTTTTACCCCCGGCCCAATGCACACGGATGCGGATATTGAGCATCTGGTCAGCGCGCTGTCAGCGTTGTGGAGCCAGTGCGCTCTGTCGCGAGCTGTCGCCTAATCAGCAGCCTGATTGCCGGCGAAAGTCTGAATGACCTTCGCCGCCCAGACCGGGTCCTGCTCATGTGCGAGATGGCCCAGATCTGACCATTCAAGCATGTCTGCATTCGGCAACATCTTCGCGGCGTCGCGTGATGTCTGCGGCGGCACGGTAGTATCTTCCATGCCGACGACCAGCCGGGTGCGGGCGGTGATGTTTGGCAAGGCGCGCCGGATCGGCTGAATGCGCCATTGCGCCATCATCGCCAGCGTCGCCTTCACATGAGCCGGTTTGGTGATCAGCCTATGATAGCGCGTCACCATTTCCTCTGTGATCGGCCCGCCCGTTGTCTTCAGGAGGCGCTCGGTCGAGGATCGCTTTGATGCGGCCAGCGCAATCAGGTCGCCAGCGCCGGGGCTGAGCGCCAAAAGGTTTGCCAGCGCAGGAAACAGCACAGCGGCGAGACCGGGAAACTCCGCTAGCGCGGCATTGAACCCGATCACCGGCGTATTCTGAAAAGTCGTCTCAGCCATTCGAAGCGCAATGGCCGCCCCGGCGGAATGGCCGACCAAGTAAGAGGGATGCGCGTCCAGCGTGGTCATGAGGGTTGAGATATCCTCAGCCATCATGTTCAGGCCTGACCGCATGCGCGTAGCTAACCGCGTTTCCCCCTGACCCGGCAAGTCGATGGCAAGAACGCGGAAATCTGAAGCGAGCAGGGGCATCACCCCCGCCCAGCTTTCAGCGGAAGCGCCGGCGCCATGAAGCAGCAGAATGCACGGGCCTGCGCCTTCATCCAGAACCCGCCAACGATGCGGTGGGCTGGCGATCAGGTTCGCCATTCTCAGCCCGCCAGCGCAGCTGTCACCGCGGCGGACACAGCGTTGGGTGAGGCGTGAGGCAGAGGCGCGTAAGCCGCATCCATCGCGGCGGCAAGATCAGTGAGCTTTGGTTCTGGCCGCCTTCCCGTATCAATGACACAGCCGCCATACCCAGATGCACCGATGGCTCTCGCCAGCTTCAATGCATCTTCAGCAGCCCGCGTACGGTCGCCGGCGCCGTCCAGTGCCACATTCGCGCGGCCATCGGTCAGCGTCACGATCTGTGGCGTCATGCCCGCGCCCTTTGCCCGCTCCGCCACGCCAAACGCCGCCGCAAGACCGCTGGCCAACGGCGTGCCACCCCCGCCCATCGCTTCAGCTAGGCGCTTTTTAGTCATCACCAGACTGCGGGTCGGCGGCAGCAAAACCTCAGCCGTTTTTCCGCGAAACCCGACCAAAGCGATCTGATCGCGATCTTCGTAGGCGCGGCTGAGCATCAGTTCGACTGCGCCCTTCGCCTCCGCCAACCGCGCGCGGGCGGCGGAGCCTGAAAGATCCACCGCAAAAATTACCAACCGTTCGCGCCGGTTTTGATAGCGGCGCAGGCGCAGGTCTTCTTTGCGGAATTTCAGCCCACCCCCGCCATCGCCGCCCCCTCGCAGCCGTTGCATCGGCGCCGCTGCGCGTAAGGTCGCCAGCATGTCCAGCCGCCCCGCAGCGCCCGGTCTACCGGGGCGTGATGGCAGGGGTCTGCCACGCTGTCCGCTGACCTGCTTTTGCCCGACGCCTGCGCCTGTCAATGTTCCGCGCAGGCGCCGCCCGGCCATCAACGCCAGAAGGTCGTCGGGCAAAAGGGCCGCTTCAGCCTCTGTCAGGCTTTCGGCGTCGGCGGTTTGGTCCGAAGTTTGCGCAGTTTCGCTATCGCCCGGTTCCTGATCCTGCGGTGGGGGCGGGGTGTCAGGTTTTTCCGCCGTTTCCTCCTCCACCACAGGCGTGCGGGTTGCACGGGGGGCAAGGGCAAGGCGAACTGCAAGGGCGATATCATCTTCTGCAACCGCCGTTCGCCCCGCCAAACCTGCCGCAGCCGCAGCCGCCCGAACGGCGAAAGTTGGCGCGCGCAGAGAATTCACGCCCAGCACCGCTGCAATTTTCACAAGCGTTTCGATGTCTTCGCCAGATGCCGTCGCCACGGCAGTGGCGGCTTCGGTCGGCTCCAGTTCACGTCCTGCGACCCCGGTCAGATCGACGTGAAACGCCAGACATTCTGTCAGGCTTTCAGGCGGTCCTTCGCCCGGGTCCGCCGCTTCGTCAATTGCTATCAGTGGCGGAGCATCAGGGGCAGAGATGGCGCCTGCCAATCGCGCAGCCAGCCCGGCCTCACATCGTTCCGCCATTGTCAGGATGATGGAGCCAGCCCTGGCGATTACGCCCTCGCGCTGGCGTAGGGCGCCAGTCGCCAATGCGGCCTCAAGATCGATACCACCGAAAAGCTGTTCGTCAGTGATAGACGGATGAATGCGCCGCACCGGGGCGGGCAGGTCCGCTGCGTCCATCACCGTATTCAACGCCGGACCAACCCGGGCCTTCAGCCAGACGCCGCCCAGCGACGGGTCTGCGGCGACCAGCGCCAGCGCAAGGCGGGCGTCATCAAGTGGATCAGGGGTGTCATCCATCGGTTCAGCCGAAGACCTCAGAAACCGCACGCTCAACCCGCGTCGCAGCGCCGGTGTCATCCAGCGGATCCCGGCGCAGGCGGTGGCGAAGGGCGGGCGCGGCGGCGGCGCTGATATGCTTTCGCGTGACGGAGGAGGCGCCGGTGAACGCCGCCTCGGCCCGCGCAGCGCGCAGCAAGGTCAACTCTCCGCGTAACCCGTCAGAGCCAAGATGCAGACACAGCGCCGCGCAATCGCCCAGGGCTGATTTGGACGCTTTCACTTTGTTCACTTTCGCCTTCGCGGTGACGACCGCATCGCGCAGATCAGCGTCTTCCCTAGCCCATTTCTTCAGAAACTTCGCCGGATTGCGATCAAAGGCGTCGCGCCGCTTCACAACCTCAATCCGCGCGTCAATATCGGTGGGGGAGGCGACGTCGACCGACAGGCCAAACCGATCCAGCAGCTGCGGGCGCAGCTCGCCCTCTTCGGGGTTGCCAGAGCCGACCAGAATGAACCGCGCCGGATGGCGCAGCGACAGGCCGTCTCTTTCCACCACGTTCTCGCCGGTTTGGGCGACGTCCAGCAGCAGGTCGACAATGTGATCATCCAGTAGGTTCACCTCATCGATGTAGAGGTATCCGCGATTGGCCCGCGCCAGCAGGCCGGGCTGAAAGCGCGTCTCGCCCTTCAGCATCGCGCGCTCGATATCCAGTGCGCCGACGACCCGTTCTTCGGTCGCGCCGAGGGGTAAATCGACCACCGGCGTCGGGATCGCAACCCTCTTAGCGCCCGCTGTATCGACCCAGTCCGGCACATCTGCGGGTTTGGCGGAGTTGCAGGGACATCCTTCAACAGCCGTAATCACAGGCAACAACGCTGCGAGCGCACGGATTGCAGTAGATTTTCCAGTGCCCCGGTCGCCAAAGATCAGAACGCCGCCAATGGTCGGGTCAATCGCCGTCCAGATCAGCGCGCGCTTCATTTCTTCCTGACCGACGATGGCGGAAAACGGAAAGGCTTGTCGGCTCATGCTGCATCCTTCAATGGGCTGCGCCCGCCCCATGCGCCGTCGTCGCCGACAACGCGGAAACGGGCGTATAATTCTTCGGAAAACCAGTCACCCTCGCGCACCGCGCGGATCGCTTCGGCGTGCGGGCCGCTGCGGGCGAAGGCGGCCATGGCGCTGGCGTCGGGCCAGATGGAAAACGTCACCTGGCGGACCAGCGGCGCCTCGCCAATTCCGATCTTGAACAGAACACTTTCGTTGTCCCCAATCGCTTGGCTGATCGGGGGTTCTTTCCCCCAGAACCGGGTCACCGCGCGGGGTCGGATTGAGGCCCGTGTCAGCGCAGCCATGGGGGCGCCTGCGGTGTCTGCCCAGGCCTGAAACGGCTCAACGCCCGACCAGTGGCCGCGCGCAGACGCAGGGGCCAGAAAGACCGTCCAGTGTTCGTTCGCCCATTTTCGATAGGCTTTGTATATGCTTAGCTGAGAGATCTGGTCTTTCGCTGTGCGCTGATCGTCCCATGTCGCGAGAATCGCGTAGACGCCGGTATTGGGTAGCGGGGTGAACCCTTCGCCTACGCCGCTGCCGCAAAGTTTCCAGAACTGTAGGCCGACTGCACGGGCCAGTGCGATGCGCGCGAAGCCCATCTGCGTAAAGGCCCAGATTCGCGCCATTACGCCGCCAAACCGGAAAAAACTGATCGTTACGACCTGAATGGCCCGCCCTCCTGCATTGTCCATTTGATCTTACAGGTCAATTCGGGAAAGAAAAGTCAGTAAACTGTTTTGGACGCTTGCAATATCGGAAATTGTAAATCTATCCTTACAGGTCTAAGATGCGAATATGCTGACCCAACCAGAATTTCTGACCAAGACCATATCCGGCGACCCGCGCGCCGAAGCGATTGTCATCGGCGCTGGCGTCGGCGGCCTTTCCGCCGCAATGCGGCTGGGCGCGAAAGGCTATCGCGTCACAGTGATCGATCGGCTGGATATGCCGGGCGGGCGCGGATCGGCCATCCACAAAGACGGGCACCGGTTTGATCTTGGCCCGACCATCGTCACCGCGCCGCAGGAATTTCGCAGTCTCTGGACTGCGTGCGGGCGAAACTTCGACGAAGATGTCTCGCTGGTCCCGATGGACCCGTTCTACGAAATCCGCTTTCCCGATGGATCGTGTTTTACCGCCAGCGGCGACACGGACCGGATGCGGGACGAGGTGCGCCGCCTGTCGCCCCGCGACCTGAAGGGCTACGATAAATTCCTGGCCGACAGTCAGGCGCGGTACGAGTTTGGCTTTGAACAGCTCGGCCGGGCGCCGATGGATAAGCTGTGGGATCTGATCAAGGTGCTGCCGCGCTTCGCCGCGCTGCGCGCCGACAGGTCGGTCTATGCGCACGCATCAAAACGGGTAGAGGATGAACGCCTGCGTATGGCCCTGTCCTTTCACCCTCTCTTCATCGGCGGTGATCCATTCAACGTCACGTCGATTTACATCCTGGTCAGCTATCTGGAGAAGACCTACGGCGTCCACTACGCCATGGGCGGTGTTGCTGCGATTGCCGAGGCTATGGCGAATGTCGTGCGCGATCAGGGTGGGCGCATTCTGCTGGGCGAAACGGTTGATGAGATCACGGTGGAAGATGGCCGCGCGACAGGCGTGACGCTGGAGGGCGGTGAGCAAGTCAGCGCCGATATCATCGTCTCTAACGCCGACCCTGGACATACCTATGACCACCTTCTCAGGGATCGCAGGAAACGACGGTGGAGCGAAAAGAAACTCGCCAAGCGCCGCTGGTCGATGGGGCTGTTCGTCTGGTATTTCGGATCCAAGGGTACGCGCGATAAATGGGCCGACGTCGGCCACCACACGATCCTTTCCGGGCCGCGCTATCAGGGTTTGGTCAACGATATTTTCATCAAGGGCAAGCTGGCTGAGGATATGAGCCTCTATGTCCACCGCCCCACAGTCACCGACACGGGCGCCGCGCCGGAGGGGGACGATACCTTCTACGTCCTGTCCCCGGTCCCGCATTTGGGCCATGGCGGTGTCGATTGGCGCGAACATGCCGAACCTTACAAACAGGCTGTCTTGAAAGTGCTGGAAGACCGCCTGCTGCCCGGCCTTGGGGATCACATTGGGGTTGAGGAAGTGTTCACCCCCCTCGACTTCGAAAGCCGCTACCTTTCGCCTTATGGCGCAGGGTTCTCAATTGAGCCGCGCATTCTGCAAAGTGCCTGGTTCCGCCCGCATAACGTGTCCGAGGAACTCCCGGGCCTGTTCCTTTGCGGCGCCGGCACGCATCCAGGCGCCGGGCTGCCGGGTGTTGTCGCCTCAGCCGATGTGATGGCGCAGATTGTCCCTGATCCAGAAAGGGTTTCACAGTGAACGCCGATCTGGAACATTGCCGGGCCGCGATCCGCACCGGGTCGCTGTCCTTCCACACAGCATCGCTGCTTCTGCCTCAGCGGGTACGCGATCCGGCGCTGGTGCTTTACGCCTTTTGCCGTCTGGCGGATGACGCCGTGGACCTGCAACAGGATAAGACCACAGCCGTTCTCAGCCTGCGCGACAGGCTGGAGGCCGCTTATCGGGGTCAGCCCCGCAATACACCGGTCGACCGGGCATTTGCGGTGATGATCGAAGCGGAAGAGATGCCGCGCGCCTTGCCGGACGCGCTGCTGGAAGGCCTCGCCTGGGATGCGATGGGGCGACGATATGAGACGTTCGATGATCTGATGGATTACTGCGCCCGCGTCGCCTCGGCTGTTGGCGCGATGATGTGTGTTCTGATGAAGGCGCGGGGCGCAGATGCGCTGGCGCGGGCCACCGATCTGGGCTTGGCGATGCAGATGACGAACATCGCCCGGGATATCGGCGAGGACGCCCATGAAGGGCGACTGTACCTGCCGCTTGAATGGATGGACGAAGCTGGGATCGACATCAACAGGTTTCACAGCGACCCCCAGCCAACTGAGGCGACGCGCGCATTGACCCGGCGCCTGCTGCGCAGGGCCGATGACCGTTACGCCAGCGCCGTCGCCGGGATCAGCGTCTTGCCTGCATCCTGCCGGATTGGGATCATGTCAGCGCTTCTGATCTATCGCGCCATCGGCGGCGAGATCACGAAGGCCGAATATGACAGCATCACCCGGCGTGCGCGTACGTCCAGGCGGCGCAAGCTGGGGCTGCTGTTGGCGGCGACGGGACGGGTAGGCTTGCAGTTCACTCTGCCGCAAAGCGCCGTCCTGTATCGCAAGCCGCATCAATCCTGCGCGTTTCTGGTTGAGGCCGCCACACGCGAACAGCCTGCCGGGGCGCTGCAGACCCGGGCCGATGCGCTAGTCGAAGCGCTTGCCCAGCTTGAGGCCTCGCGCCGCGCTCGCCAGTCCGGGTTGCTAAACGATGCATCAGGCGTCACATAACCTGATATGGATTGGTACACCTTTATCGTTTTTCTGGCCGCCTGCTGCGCCGCCGCCTCAACCGGGGCGATGTTTCCGCCAGGCCCCTGGTATGACGATCTCAATCAGCCGGGGTTCATACCGCCGAACTGGTTGTTCCCAATCGCTTGGTCGGTCCTCTACGTCGTGATCGCCTACGCCGCGTCGCGGGTCGCGAACATGCCAGGCGCGGGCGTGGCGATTGGCCTGTGGGCGACGCAGAATGCGCTGAACGCGGTGTGGACGCCGGTCTATTTCGGCCTTCGCCGGATGAAGGCGGCGCTGATTGTCCTTGGCGCACTATGGCTGGCTGTAGCCGGGACGATCTGGTCGTTCTGGCAGCTGGACCCTATAGCGGGGATGATCCTGATCCCCTATTTGGTCTGGGTCTCTTTCGCTGGGTTGCTGAACTTCAGCTTCATGCGGTTGAATCCGGACTATGCAACCTGATCAGGTATGAAACGATCCAGCGTTTCACACGTGAAAACATCGGTATGTTGCTGGTTTCATGAGAAGTTAACGTATTGTTTACGTTTTTGGTGGTGCGAAACCCACAGAGAGCGCGCCTTCGATGGGCTTACCCTGGCCACCGCCGGCGCCGGGGCACCCTGACCGCCAGCATTGGCATCAGCCATGGACCTCGGAATCGGTCCAGATCAACCGCTTCGCATACGCCATCAGTCTCCAGCCCATCGATCTGTGTGCGCAAGACAGCGCGATTGTAGAAGGGCGCATCCAGCATCGCCAAAACCTGCTTTGGTTTGTACCCGGGATCGGCCCGCGTTTCTCGCCGCACGGTCCAGGGGGATCTCGCTACTTTTGCGCGTGGTGGCGGATCAACCCGGCGGACTGCGCCTTCGTCGTCAAAGGCGACGGCGAGGGTGTCCTGCGATCCGTCCCGCATAGTTGAATCGTAGAAGCATGTCGCCCCGTCCGTTGTCGGGAAGCGGCCCCATGTCCAGTAGCTGAAGTCCGCTTCAAGCGCGCGTACGCCAAAATTGGCGTCGAAATAGCCGTGCCCTGACCAGTTCCAGCCGGGCCGATCAATCGCCACGTCGATCCGCGCCACTGGCGCGAAAGGTCGCCAAACATGTGCGCCATCGGGGCTAAGCGCCGCCTCTACCTGTGTGATGGCTGAGGGGGTGATCCGAATCTCGCCTTCAAGGACGCCGATATGAGGCGTAGTGCGTTCGCGAAAGGAGATTACCAGTTCATCCCCGGTCCATTGCATTTGGCTGGGGCCAATCTGTATCGTATTCCGGCTAAGCGTTAGCGCCTCTTCCCCCCTGTCGGTCATCGACCAGCGCCCGCCAGGGCCATAGGTCACCACATTCAAACAGCAGTGGTTTTGCGGGTTCTGACGACCTGACCAGCGATACCAGGGGGAAAAGACCGATCCGATGAAGGCGATGATGCTGATCGCGCGTTTTCCGTCGTCGGATACGCCGTCTACATACCACCATGCATAGCCGTTTGGCGGGATCGAGAGGTCAAAGCAAGGTCCGTCGCGATCGCTTCGGCCGCGCGCAAGCCTGAGAGCGTCGCCATCGGCGCCCCAGCCCCCGGATGAACTCCGCCCCCCGCCAGATACAGGCCCGCCAGTTTTGACCGGGCTGTTGGGCGCCGGAATGTCGCGTCCAGCCCCTGTGGGCTCAGCCCGTAAAGGGATCCCCCCGATCCGGGAAAGAGGGCGCCGAAGTCCGCTGGTGTGGTCAGCGCCGCTCTTCCGGGCTGAGGCGAAAAGGTCAGGCCGAAATCGGTCAGTGTTTCGAAGGTCCGCGTTTGACATGTTTCCTGTTCCTCCACTGTCGGTCTGGCGCCAAGGGGCGCGTCCGGGCCGTTCATGATGATCTCAAAACGTTCAGCGCTCGTCGGGCTTTGCCCCGGCCCGCGATCCTGCGCGCAGATGTAAAGGGTTGGATCGGCGGGGGGGCGGCCTGCAGCCAGATCGCGAAATTCAGCCTCCGCATTCCGCCCGAAAAAGACGTTGTGATGGGCAAGGGGCTCATCGCCAGCCGGGCCGTCTGGCGTGGCTGCAAAGGTCCAGACATAGGCGGACAAGCTGCGCTGGTTGACGGCGTCATCGGCGACGGCGCCTTTCGGCCAGTCGCCCAGCAACCCGGCCCGTAGGGCGGCGGGGTCGCCCGCATAAAGGACGGCGTCACCGAACCAGATCCTGCCTGACACATCTTCGACCTCACCCACTGCGATGCGTGCAACATCGGTGTCGCAGATGATGTCGACACCCATAGCCGCCGCCTGTTGTGTCATCGCTTTGGCCAGCGCTGTGACGCCGCCTTTCACGATCCAGACTCCCGAAGCCTCCGTATGCCAGATCAGCGAGAGGATCGCAGGGGAGGAGAGGGGGCTTCCACCGACATAGGTGGCGTAGCGCCCGAACAATTGCGCAAGGCGCGGGTCGGAGAAGCGTTTCTTCAGCCGCTGGCGCAGCGTCTGATGCGGGCCGATCATTGGCGCAAGCCAGGGGCGCATCGCGACGTGACGGATCATGGCGCTATAGGACGGTTCAGCCGCTTCGATGATCGGGCGCTGGAAAGCTTTGAACAGGGTTTCCGACTCTTTCGCGAATCGTTCAAATTCGAGAGCTGACCGCGCGTCGCTGAAGGCGCGGATCGCGTCGATGCTGCGCCCACGATCGGCGAAAAGGTCGAGACTGCCGCCGCCTGGCCACCAATGGCGGGCCAGCAAAGGCTCCTCCACCAGCTCAACATGATCCTGCAGCGGCGAACCTGTGCGGCGGAACAGGTTTTCGAAGACATGGCGCATGGTGATGACTGTCGGTCCGGCGTCCACAGGCCCGGTTGCGCTTGGGACTGTGCGGATCTTACCGCCTGTTGTGGCCGCCCGTTCCAGCAAAGTGACCCGCGCGCCCATGCTTGCCAGCGTCATCGCGGCGGCAAGGCCAGCCACGCCAGCGCCGACGACCACGACGGTTGGCGGATCGGTAAAAACGCCATCCTTCACAAGGTCATGCTTTCGTTGACAGTTAACATATGACTGTACATTATAGTTTACAGTTGTATCGTCAATCAGAATAGACATCCTCAACAGGAGCGGCAAGCCATGAAGACGCGAATTGAGAAAAGCATCGACGCCGCCATGGACGCCGCACAGAAATCACCTGACCGTAGTGCGCCGCCGCAGCTGAAATCGGCGCTGACCTATGCAGTCAAACCCGGCGGTGCTCGCATCAGGCCGACGATCCTGCTCTCTGTGGCCATGGCCTGCGGTGATGACGCCCCGGCGATGGCGGACGCCGCCGCCGCATCGCTTGAGCTGATCCATTGCGCCAGTCTGGTCCACGACGACATGCCCTGTTTTGACGATGCGGATTTCCGCCGAGGCAAGCCGACTGTACATAAGGCGTTCTCGGAAGAGTTGGCGCTGCTGACGGGCGATTCACTGATTGTCCTTGCGTTTCAGACGCTGACACGGGCCGCAGCAGTCGATGCCGTCCGCGCCATCAAACTGCTGGAAATCCTGACGCGCGCGACAGGATCGCCCGATGGCATTTGCGCTGGACAGGCGTGGGAGGGTGAGCCGATGATCGACATTGACGCCTATCACCGAGCCAAGACCGGCGCCCTGTTCATCGCTGCCACCTGCATGGGCGCTGCGGCGGCAGGGCATGAGCCGGAAGACTGGGTCGAAATGGGCGCCCGCATCGGACAGGCTTTCCAGATCGCGGATGATCTGGCGGACGTGCTGCAGACGGAAGAGACCCTTGGCAAACCTGTCGGCCAGGACGAAGTGCATGGCCGCCCGAATGCGGTGACTGAGCGCGGTGTTGAAGGCGCGATCAAACATCTAGAGGATGCGCTGGAAAGCGCCATCACCTCTATCCCGTCTTGCCCAGGTGAGGGGGCGCTGTGCGAACTGGTTCGCTACACCGCTGAAAAACTGACCCCCGTCACACCCACAGCTCGGGTGGCGATCAGGGCGTGACAAACGCCGCCTTGCCGCCGACCCTCGCCAATCCTTTGGATGCATGGCGGCGGTTTCGCAACCGGCTTGTCAGCTCACCTAAATTTCAGTCGTTCGCGCAGAAAACGCCGGGCGCGCGGACGCTGGCGCGCAAGGATGGCGAAAAGCTGTTCGATCTGATTGCGGGCTTTACCTATACCCAAACCCTGTACGCCCTGACCGAAACCGGGCTGATCGGCGCGATGAAAGACGGCGCGCAGCCGCTGGATGCGCTGGCCTTTGCGGCGGACTTGCCAACTGACCGGGCCGAGGTGCTGCTGAAAGGCGGCGAGGCGCTGGGGTTGGTGGAACGCTGGCGCGGCGGCTACGGCCTGACGCGGCTGGGCGCAGCATTCGCAGGTGCGCCGGGACTGACCGATCTGGTGCTGCACCACCGGGAACTATACCTCGACCTTGCCGATCCGAAGGATGTGCTGGCGGGTGAGGGGGAGACGCGACTGGCGGCCTACTGGCCCTATGTGTTTGGGGCTGATGCGGCGCAGGACAACGCGACGGCGCAGACCTATTCCGAACTGATGACCCGCAGCCAGGCCATGGTGGCCGAAGATACGCTGGCCGCCCTGTCCCTGTTCGACGTTCGCCACCTGATGGATGTCGGCGGCGGGGTCGGCACCTTCCTGATCGCGGCGGGTCAGCGCTGGCCTGACCTGCGCCTGACGCTGTTCGACCTGCCCGCTGTCGCCGAAGCGGCGCAGGGCCGATTCGCCGCCGCCGGTCTTGCGGGCCGCGCCGCCGTGCGCCTTGGCAGTTTTCGCGAGGCGTTGCCGGATACGGGCGCCGATGCGATCAGCCTTATCCGCGTGCTTTATGATCATGAGGATGACACGGTGCGCGCCCTTCTGACCCGCGCCTACGAAGCTCTGCCCCCCGGCGGGCGCCTGATCGTGTCAGAGCCTATGGGCGGGGGCGACGCGCCGCATCGGTACGGCGACGTCTATTTCGCGCTTTATTGTCTGGCGATGCGGACAGGCCGGGTCCGGTCGGTCGATCAGATCAGTGCGATGATGGAGGATGCCGGGTTCACCCGTATCCGCGCCCCGCGCACGCGCCGGGCTTTCGTAACGTCAGTCGTCACCGGATTGAAGGTCTGAGGACCTTTACTACCTTCAGTCAGTACATTTTTATTGACAACATTAACTGTAAGTTTCAGTTTACATATATGGAGTGCGTAAGTCCGCGCACCCCGGCCCAACAGGAAGAGCGTTTTCAATGCAGACAGAAGCCGTAATTCTCAAAGGAAGGTGCGAAGTTGGCCTTGAAACGCTGACCCTCACCGAACCCGGAGACGGCGATGTTGTGATCGATGTTGCGGCGTCTGGCATTTCAACCGGCACTGAAAAACTGTTTTGGAGCGGGAAAATGCCGCCTTTCCCGGGCATGGGGTATCCGCTGGTTCCGGGATATGAGGCTGTTGGCGAAGTGGTGGACGCCAAGCCCGCCACAGGGTTCCGCCCTGGCGACTTTGTCTTTGCGCCCGGCGCATCCTGTTATGAAGAGGCAAAGGGCCTCTTTGGCGGCTCAGCTCGTCGTTTGGTCACGCAAGGCGCCCGCCTGGCGAAGATCGACCGCGGTGTCGGCATAGATGGCGCGCTGCTGGCGCTGGCCTCTACCGCCCGCCACGCCATTGCCGGTCTTGGCAATACGCCGCCTGATCTGATTGTGGGCCATGGCGTCTTGGGCCGTCTGCTGGCCCGGTTGACGATCCTGTCCGGCGCGCCCGCCCCGACGGTCTGGGAAGTGAACCCTGTCCGCATGGCTGGCGCAGTGGGCTATGAAGTTTTGACGCCGGACTCGGATGAACGCCGCGACTATCACTGCATATATGATGCAACCGGCGACGCATCCCTTCTGAACCAGTTGATCATGCGCCTGATCAAGGGCGGCGAAATTGTACTGGCGGGGTTCTATCCCGATCCGGTCAGCTTCGCTTTCCCCCCTGCTTTCGTGAAAGAGGCGCGCATCCGTGTCGCCGCTGAATGGACGCCGGATGACCTGTCGGCGACACGTCAGCTGATCGAAACCGGCGCGCTGTCGCTGGACGGACTAATCACTCATGCGATGTCGGCCAATCAGGCGGAAGACGCGTATCGCATCGCCTTTGAAGACCCGAAATGCCTTAAGATGTATCTTGATTGGAGCGCTTCGTGAGCCTCGATGCACCAAACCTTAAAGACGACTATGACACACGTCTGCGGGACGAAGCGGCGGAAGAGCCGACGCTTGAAATCCCCCACGCTGAGCCGACCAAAAAGACCCAGATCATCGCGATCTACGGCAAAGGCGGCATCGGCAAATCGTTTACGCTGGCCAATCTGAGCCATATGATGGCTGAGCAGGGCAAGCGTGTACTGCTGATCGGCTGCGACCCGAAATCAGACACCACGTCGCTGCTGTTTGGCGGCAAGGCGTGCCCGACAATCATTGAGACGTCCACCCGCAGGAAACTGGCGGGCGAAGATGTCGCCATTGGCGATGTTTGCTTCAAGCGCGGCGGCGTGTTCGCGATGGAGCTTGGCGGGCCAGAGGTTGGTCGCGGCTGCGGCGGGCGAGGTATCATACATGGCTTTGAGCTGCTGGAAAAGCTGGGCTTTCATGATTGGGACTTTGACTATGTCCTGCTGGATTTCCTGGGCGACGTGGTCTGCGGCGGGTTCGGCCTGCCAATCGCCCGCGATATGGCGCAAAAGGTGATCCTGGTCGCATCGAACGATCTTCAGTCGCTTTATGTGGCGAACAATGTTTGCTCTGCGGTTGAATATTTCCGCAAGATGGGCGGCAATGTCGGCGTCGCGGGGCTGGTCATCAACAAGGATGACGGCACCGGCGAAGCGGCCGCCTTTGCGGAAGAGGTCGGCATCCCGATCCTAGCCGCGATCCCGCAGAACGAAGATTTGCGCCGCAAATCGGCGAATTACCAGATCGTCGGCACGATGGAATCCGAATGGGGCAGCCTGTTCGCGGGTCTCGGCGAGGAAGTCGCCGCAGCGCCGCCGGGCCATCCAACCCCCCTAAGTCAGGACGGCTTGCTGGGTCTCTTTTCCGCCGATGAGACGGGCGCGGATTTCCAGCTTACGCCGGCGACGGACGCCGACATGCGCGGCAAAAACGCGAAACCCAAGGAATCTCTGGAAGTGGTCTACGACGATGTTTGATCTTGAAGCTCTCGCAGCTTTTGAAGCTGAATTGTGCCGTCTGGAAGAAACCGCTCCGGCCCCCGCGCCAGCGGATGATGAAGACGAGTGACTGCTGATCAGGCATACGAAGCCCCTAATGGTGAAGAGCCTGAGATGGCTAATGGCGGCTGTCATGCTGGGGCTGACGCCATGCAGGACGCAGCGCGCAAAGCAGGCAAATCGGAAATCCTCGATCAGTTCGCGAAGGATTATCCGGTGGGACCGCATGACAAACCGCAATCGATGTGCCCGGCCTTTGGTTCGCTTCGCGTCGGGCTGCGCATGCGCCGAGTGGCGACGGTTTTGTCCGGATCGGCCTGCTGCGTCTATGGCCTGACATTCGTCAGCCATTTTTATGGCGCCCGCCGGTCGGTGGGATATGTGCCGTTCAATTCGGAATCGCTGGTCACTGGCAAACTGTTCGAGGACATCCGCGACAGCGTCTATGACATGGCTGACCATGAGCGGTATGACGCCATTGTCGTGACGAACCTGTGCGTGCCAACCGCGTCTGGCGTGCCACTGCGGCTGTTGCCGAAGGAAATCGACGGCGTGCGCATCATCGGGATCGACGTGCCTGGGTTCGGCATTCCAACCCATGCTGAGGCGAAAGATGTGCTGGCCGGCGCAATGCTCGCCTATGCCCGCGAAGAAGTAAAGGCGGGCCCGGTGCCTGCGCCGGTTGGCGGCAAATCAGACCGCCCGACCGTGACCATGCTTGGCGAGATGTTCCCGGCTGATCCCGTCATGATCGGCGCAATGCTAGCGCCTATGGGCCTTGCTGCAGGCCCGGTCGTACCCTGCCGCGAATGGCGTGAGATGTATTCCGCGCTCGATTGCGGCGCTGTCGCTGCGATCCACCCGTTCTATTCCGCTGCGATGCGGGAATTCGACGCCGCAGGCCGGCCCATCGTTGGGTCCGCCCCTGTAGGCCACGACGGCACAGCGGCCTGGCTGTCGGGTATAGGCGACGCTTTCAATCTGCCTGCCGACAAAGTAGCCGAGGCGCAGAACGCGTTCCTGCCCGCGATCAAGAGCGCGCTGGCCGCGAACCCGGTCAAAGGCACTATCACCCTGTCGGGCTATGAAGGATCAGAACTGATCGTCGCCCGCCTGCTGATCGAGGCTGGCGCAGACATCCCTTATGTTGGCACCGCCTGCCAGAAAACGCCGATGTCCGCCGCCGATTGCGAATGGCTGGAAGCGAAAGGCGTGAAGGTGAAATTTCGCGCCAGTCTGGAGGATGACTGCGCGGCGATGGAGGCGATCAAACCAGATCTCGCCATTGGCACTACGCCGGTTGTCCAGAAAGGCAAACAGCTGGGCATTCCGTCGCTTTACTTTACCAACCTGATCTCAGCGCGGCCTTTGATGGGGCCAGCCGGGGCAGGGGGCCTTGCGCCGGTGATCAACGCCGCAATGGGCAACAAGGATCGCATGGGCAAGATGAAATTCTTCTTTGAAGGCGTTGGCGCGGGTGACACTGCGGGCGTTTGGGAAGGCGCGCCGAACCTGCAGCCTGATTTCAAGGCGGTTCGTCAGAAGAAGCTCGACAAAGCCGCCCGTGCCGCCAAAGCGCAGGAGATGATCTGATGCTGGTGCAGGATCATGACCGCGCAGGCGGTTACTGGGGCGCTGTATACGCGTTCTGCGCCGTCAAAGGCCTCCAAGTCGTGATCGACGGCCCGGTGGGCTGTGAAAACCTGCCTGTTACGTCTGTTCTGCACTACACTGACGCGCTGCCGCCGCACGAATTACCGATTGTTGTCACGGGCCTTGGCGAAGAAGAGCTTGGCCGCGACGGCACTGAAGGCGCAATGCGCCGCGCCTGGCAAACACTTGATCCCGCCCTTCCGGCAGTGGTCGTAACCGGGTCGATTTCCGAGATGATCGGCGGGGGCGTGACGCCTGCTGGCACGAACATCCAGCGTTTTCTGCCCCGCACGATCGACGAAGATCAGTGGGAGGCCGCTGATCGAGCAATGTCGTGGATCTTTGACGAGTTTGGCTGCACCAAAGGCCGCATTCCAAGAACGAAACCATTGGCGGAAGGGCAGAAGCCCCGCGTCAATATCCTTGGCCCGATGTACGGCACGTTCAACATGCCATCCGACCTTGCTGAAATCCGCCGCCTGATCGAAGGCATCGGCGCCGAGGTCAACATGGTCATGCCGCTGGGCGCGCATCTGCACCAGATGCGCAATCTGGTGAATTGCGAGGCCAACGTGGTGATGTACCGCGAATTTGGCCGCAACCTCGCCGAGAAACTTGGCAAGCCGTATCTGCAAGCGCCCATCGGCGTTGAAAGTACGACGCTGTTCCTGCGCAAGCTGGGCGAGATGCTGGATCTGGATCCTGAACCGTTCATAGAGCAGGAAAAACATTCCACGTTGAAACCGGTCTGGGATCTTTGGCGGTCCGTCACGCAGGATTTCTTTGCGACGGCCAGCTTCGCCATCGTGGCAAACGAAACTTATACGCGCGGTATCCGCCATTTCCTTGAAAATGAGCTGGGTCTGCCCTGCGCTTTCGCCACGCCCCGACTGGCGGGCAAGAAGACCAACAACGACGAAGTGCGCGCGAACATGCATTCCAAGCGCCCGCTGGTCGTCCTCGGGTCCATCAACGAAAAGATGTATCTGGCTGAGATGTCTTCGGGCCACGGCCCCAAACCGACCTTCATTCCCGCCAGCTTCCCCGGCGCAGCGATCCGCCGCGCAACGGGCACGCCTTTCATGGGCTACGCCGGCGCGACGTATCTGGTGCAGGAAGTGTGCAACAGCCTGTTTGACGCCCTGTTCCATATCCTGCCACTTGGGTCGGAAATGGACAGCGCCGCCGCCACGCCCACTACGCTGAAACGCGATCTGCCGTGGGATCCGGAAGCGCAGGCGCTACTGGACGAAATTATCGAAACGCACCCGGTTCTGACACGCATCTCTGCGGCGAAATCGCTGAGGGATGCGGCAGAATCCGCGGCTTTGGCCGCCGGGGACGACAAGGTGAGCACGGGAAACCTGGCCCACCTTGCACCGAACACGTGAAACGAACCATGGGAGGATCGTTAAATGCGCACTGAAGAAATGAAGCGGACACCGCATATAGGCCGGGAATTCTGGCTGTATTTTGCAGTGATCTACGCGGTCGTGCTGCCTGCAGCGCTGTTGCATTGGATGGCGCGCCTTTTCGTGCCCGGCGAGAAGGGCGAAATCCCCCGATCAGTTTTTGGCGCGGCCTACGCAATGGCGTGGCGGATCACGCCTCAGATCTTCTCCGTCTAAGCGGAGATTAAAGCTCGGCGCCTCCGTCCCCCGGGACAAGGGCGTTGGAAATCCCCGGTCGGCATGTCGCCGGACGGGCCCAGCCGCAGGGTGGTGCGGCGTCAGTCTGACAATCCGGAGGAAAGTTTTATGGCTGATAATTCTGGCCTTTCTTTCACAGGTCTTACAGACGACCAGGCGCAAGAAGTGCATTCGGTCTACATGGGCGGTCTGTGGCTATTCGTAGCCATGGCGATTCTTGCTCATGTAGCGGTGTTCATCTGGCGTCCCTGGTTCTGAGGGGGAACAGAGAATGAGCAAGTTCTACAAGATCTGGCTGATCTTTGATCCGCGTCGCGTTTTCGTGGCGCAGGGTGTGTTCCTTTTCTTGCTGGCGGCGATGATTCACCTCGTCCTGCTCAGCACGGACCACTTCAACTGGTTCGAGATTGCCGCTCAGAAGGCTGGTGGCTGACGCCGCCTGCCTTTTGGGTCGGGTTTGAACCGATTCCCGACGAAAGTTGTGGGCGGACCATCCGTCCGCCCACGACAATTACATAACAACAGTGGCCGCCCGTATCATCGCAGCGCGGCGGGGGAGCTAGCAAGATGGCGCTTCTGAGTTTTGAAAGAAAGTACCGCGTACGCGGCGGTACATTGATTGGCGGCGATCTGTTCGATTTCTGGATCGGACCCTTCTACGTCGGCTTCTTTGGCGTAACGACGGCGTTCTTTGCGCTGCTCGGGACTCTCTTAATTTTCTGGGGGGCCTCGCAACAGGGCACCTTCAATCCATGGCTGATCAATATCGCGCCGCCGGACATTTCCTACGGTCTGGGACTGGCGCCGCTGATGGAAGGCGGACTTTGGCAGATCATCACGATCTGCGCGACCGGCGCCTTTGTCAGCTGGGCACTGCGAGAGGTTGAGATCTGCCGCAAGCTGGGCATGGGCTATCATGTGCCTTTCGCCTTCAGCTTCGCGATCCTGGCCTATGTCACGCTGGTGATCTTTCGCCCGTTGCTGATGGGCGCCTGGGGGCACGGCTTTCCCTATGGCATCTTCAGCCATCTCGACTGGGTGTCGAACACTGGCTACGCCTACCTGCACTTCCACTACAATCCGGCGCACATGCTGGCGGTGACGCTGTTCTTCACCACCACCTTCGCGCTGGCGCTGCACGGATCACTTATCCTGTCCGCCGCCAACCCTGAAAAGGGTCATGAGATGAAGACGCCAGAGCATGAAGATACCTTCTTCCGCGACTTCATCGGCTACTCGGTCGGCCCGCTGGGCATCCACCGGGTCGGGTTCCTGCTGGCGATCAGCGCTGTCTTCTTCTCAGCCGTCTGCATCATCATCTCTGGCCCCGTATGGACTGAAGGCTGGCCCGAATGGTGGAACTGGTGGCTTGAACTGCCAATCTGGCCTAGCCAGGGGGGGAATTGATCAATGATCGAATATCAGAACATTTTTACGCAAACCCAGGTTCAGGGCCCGCCTGAATGGGGCCTGGACGACAGCGGCGAACTGGCGCGTGATCGCGGCGACAAGGCCGGGTTCTCAACCATCGTCGGCTTTCTTGGCAACGCGCAGCTTGGCCCCGCCTTCATCGGCTGGACCGGGATGGTGGCTATCGCCACCGGCTGTCTCGCGCTGAACATAATTGGCCTGAACATGCTGGCGCAGGTCGGCTGGTCGATCCCCGAATTTATCCGCCAATTGTTCTGGCTGGCGCTTGAGCCGCCAAGCCCGGAATACGGCCTGTCGATGCCGCCCCTCCATGATGGCGGCTGGTACATGATCGCCTCAATGTTCCTGCTCGTTTCTGTCATGTGCTGGTGGCTGCGGGCGTATTTGCTTGCGATGCATCACGGCATGGGCAAACACGTCGCCTGGGCCTTTGGCGCGGCGCTGTGGCTTTTCCTGGTGCTGGGTCTTTTCCGCCCGCTTCTCATGGGGTCATGGTCGGAAATGGTGCCCTATGGCATCTTCCCGCATCTGGACTGGACCGCTGCGTTTTCGATCCGCTACGGCAACCTCTACTACAACCCGTTCCACGCACTTTCGATCGTGTTCCTTTATGGCTCGGTCCTGCTTTTTGCGATGCACGGCGCGACAATTCTTGCCGTCACCCGCTTTGGCGGTGATCGCGAATTGGAACAGATCGTCGACCGCGGCACGGCGTCCGAACGCGCGGCCCTGTTCTGGCGCTGGACGATGGGTTTCAACGCGACGATGGAAGGCATCCACCGCTGGGCCTGGTGGTTCGCGGTTCTTTGCCCGATCACTGGCGGCATCGGCATTCTGCTGACCGGCACCGTCGTTGACAACTGGTATCTCTGGGCGGTTGAGCACAATTTCGCCCCGCAATATGACGGTGAATACGGCCACGAAGCCTTTACTGTAGGAGGTGAGTGATGATCGGTGACTGGTTCTGGAAATGGAGCAAGGAAAACCCGAAGAACATCTACGGGCCTGGCATCCTGATAGGCGCCATTGGCGGCGCGGTCTTTGTAGGCGCGATGATCGTCACCTGGGGGCAGCCCTATGAGACGAC
Organism: uncultured Paracoccaceae bacterium; assembly: GCA_938092015.1. GTDB lineage: Bacteria > Pseudomonadota > Alphaproteobacteria > Rhodobacterales > Rhodobacteraceae > Pikeienuella. The sequence goes on along the minus strand of CALKOT010000050.1, from coordinate 7,068 downwards.
AACCCAGCAAACCGGCCCTCGGGGCACGGCGATGGGTGTGGTCAAGTTCACATCCGACATCGAAGCGGGCAATCCGTCCGTGGCGTCCTACGCCGAAACCATAGCCGCTGCAGCGGCGTCAGAGGCAGAGGTGGTCGACAGCCCTGTGTCGGATGAACTGACCCGCGCGATGCGGGAATGGACGGGCATTCCGACGCTGTTTTCCGCTCGGGAAGACAGCTATCAGAACACGGTCGCCAGCATGATGATCGGCATGACGCAGGCCATCAACAGCGAATGGGACGGTCATGTCGGCGATACCGGCGTGAACTGCTACACCTGCCATCGGGGTGAAGCTGTGCCATCCGGCATCTGGTTTCAGGTCCATCCCGCCGTCGAGGTGATGGAAGGTTGGGGCGCCGTGCAGAACCGAGTGACGGCGGTCAGCCAGTTCACGTCGCTGCCGTCAGATGCGCTGCCGAAACTGCTGGTGGAGGATGGGCGGATCACCGTTCATGACCTTGACCCTCGTGTCGCCAACGAACCCGGCGATCCGACATGGCAGGACACCGAGAGGACGTTCTCTCTGATGAACTACTTCTCAAACTCGCTTAACACCAACTGCACGTTCTGCCACAACAGCCGGGCATTCTATGACACCGCTGAAGTGACGCCACAATGGGCGACAGCCTCAATCGGCATTCAGATGGTTCGCGAACTGAATGTAGACTATCTTTCGGCGCTGGATGGCATTCTACCCGAAGAACGCCTTGGTCCGATCCTTGGCGATACGCCAAAAGCAGCCTGCATGACCTGCCACAAGGGATATCAGAAACCGATTGCGGATCAGGATTTGCAATCTGTTGACATGGTGTCCGGCTGGTCAGAGATCGGCGCCGAGTAACGACATTCAGGGGCGCGGCGACCCGGTCGCCGCGCCCCTTTCAATCCGGGCTGAGACCCATGTCCCCCGCCCGGCAGCGAGGAGGATGATCATGCCCAAGCTGCTCGACCGGGTGGATACGCCCGCCGACCTGAAATCATTCTCAGTCTCAGAACTGCGCGATCTGGCAGATGAAGTTCGTGAAGAACTGATCGACGTCGTGTCCGAAACTGGCGGGCATCTTGGGTCTTCGCTGGGCGTCGTTGAACTGACCGTTGCGCTGCACGCGGTATTCCTTGCGCCGCGCGACAAGATCATCTGGGATGTCGGGCATCAGTGTTATCCGCACAAGATGCTGACTGGGCGACGCGGCCGGATGCGGACCCTTCGTCAGGGCAGGGGGCTGTCCGGGTTCACCAAACGGGATGAAAGCGAATACGATCCGTTCGGAGCGGCGCACGCTTCGACGTCAATCTCTGCTGCGCTCGGTTTTGCAGTGGGCCGAGATTTTGGCAAGCCAACTGGTGATGTGGTCGCTGTAATCGGCGATGGCGCCATGACAGGCGGCATGGCGTTCGAAGCGATGAACCACGCCGGCCAGGAAAACCGTCGCCTTGTGGTCGTTCTGAATGACAATGAGATGTCCATCGCCCCGCCGGTTGGCGCGATGTCCAATTATCTGAGCCGTCTGTCCGCTCAATCGCCGCTCTATGAGATGGACCAGCTGGCGCGCAGCATTACCAAGGCCCTGCCCGACACGGTCCGCAAAGGCGCAGAACGTGCGCGCCGTCTGGTCACTGGCCTCACCTTTGGGGGCACACTGTTTGAGGAGCTTGGGTTCAGCTACATCGGGCCCATCGACGGCCACGATATGGATCAGCTGACAGCCGCCCTGAACGCAGCTAAATTCCGGTCTGATGGGCCGGTCTTGATCCATGCCTCAACCGTAAAAGGCAAGGGATACACGCCGGCCGAGAATTCCGCCGACAAATATCATGGCGTTTCAAAATTTGACGTTGCCTCAGGTGCGCAGAAAAAGGCCAAGGCCAATGCGCCTTCGTATACGTCGGTATTTGGGGAAACCCTGACCAAGCTGGCTGCGTTCGACCCGGACATCGTCGCGGTTACCGCAGCCATGCCATCAGGCACTGGCGTGGACATTATGGAAAGGCGCTTTGCCAATCGGGTGTTTGATGTCGGGCTTGCGGAACAGCATGCCGTCACTCTCGCCGCCGGGATGGCCGCGAGTGGTCTGAAGCCATTCTGCGCAATTTACTCAACATTCCTGCAACGCGCCTACGACCAGATCGTTCACGACGTTGCGCTTCAGGGTCTTCCCGTGCGCTTTGCGCTGGACCGCGCCGGGTTGGTTGGGGCTGACGGTGCAACGCACGCAGGCGCATACGACATCAGCTACCTTGGCAACCTTCCCGGGATGGTCGTGATGGCCGCATCCGATGAAGCTGAACTTGCTGCGATGACGGCGACCGCCGCCGCATATGATGACGGCCCGATTGCGTTTCGATATCCCAGAGGGACCGGTATCGGGGTCGATATTCCCGAAGCGCCTGAACTGCTGGAAATCGGCAAGGGCCGGTTGCTACAGGAAGGAGGACCCGTCGCGATCCTGTCGCTAGGCTCCGCCCTGGAAGATTGCCGCATCGCCGCCTCCGCACTCAAGACAGGCGGCATCGGCGCCACTCTGGCCGATGCGCGTTTCGCGAAACCCATCGATGTTGAACTTGTGGAGTTGCTGGCGGCGAACCACGAGGCGCTGCTGATAGTAGAACATGGCGCAGAGGGTGGCTTTGGCGCCCGCGTCTTACGTCATCTTGCCGAAGCAGACGCAATGCGGAACGGCCTGAAAGTACGGCTGATGACATTGCCGGATAGGTTCATTCATCAGGATACACCCGTCGCGATGTATGAAGATGCAGGCCTGTCACCTTCACACATCGAGACTGCGATCCTGCAAATGCTAGGTGTTTCGGAATTGAAATCCCGACGCGCGTAACGCGCTGTCACCCTTTCCCGCTGACCAAAGTGCTGGTGCTGTGAGGCTATCAAATTTCCGTCTCAGGCTACAACTTTTTGTTGTGTCAGATTATTCAGACAGTGTAGTGTCAAGTTATGTTGACAAGTAAGGTTGCTGACTCGCCCCGGGCCCCGAGCCCTCTGATAATCCTTGAGCTGCTGAAGCCGCACACTTGGTTTCCGCCAATGTGGGCTTTCCTGTGTGGCGCGGTTTCTTCGGGTGCGCTGCTTCTGGGCAACTTGACGTTTCTTTTGGTCGGAATCGTTCTGGCGGGCCCTCTGGTCTGCGGGATGAGCCAGGCCGCCAACGACTGGTGCGATCGCCATGTAGACGCAATCAACGAGCCGCACCGGCCCATTCCGTCAGGCCGCATGCCGGGAAGGTCAGGTCTTTGGGTTGCGCTGATCATGTCAATCGCTGCGCCCATCGTCGCCTGGCCCCTTGGGCCCTGGTGCTTCATCGCAACCATTTTCGCCGTCGCCGCCGCCTGGGCCTACTCGGCTGAGCCTATCCGGCTGAAACGTTCCGGCTGGTGGGGTCCGGGCCTGGTCGCGTTGTGCTACGAGGGCCTGCCATGGTTTACAGGCGCGGCTGCGCTATCGGGTGGATTGCCGACACCGACGGTTCTTGCGCTGGCTGCGCTCTATGCAATTGGCGCGCATGGGATCATGACGTTGAACGACTTTAAGGCGATTGCCGGGGACAAAGAAACCGGTGTCGCCTCATTGCCCGTTCGAATGGGTGTTGACGGCGCAGCGCGGTTCGCCTGCCTTATCATGCTGGCGCCACAGATCATCGTTGTTTCGATGCTGTGGATATATGATGCGACGGTTCCTGCACTGATCATCGCAGCGTTTGTCGTCGGGCAGATCTTCGCGATGCGCCACTTTCTGAGGGACCCGATTGGCCGGTCCGAGTGGTACAACCGCGTTGGGGTTGTGCTTTTTGTGAGCGGCATGATGGTTGCGGCCATTGGTCTTCGTCTTTATGGGATTGCGTGATGCACCTTAGCTGGATTTCCATCATCCGCCTCGGCCTGGTGCAGGCGTCGCTTGGCGCCATCGTGGTGCTTACAACATCGACGCTGAACCGACTGATGGTGGTGGAATTCTCCCTGCCGGCAACATTGCCCGGCATCTTGGTCGGCCTCCACTATGGCGTACAGCTAAGTCGCCCGCGGTGGGGATTCATTTCGGATCTGGAGGGGCAGCGAACCAAATGGATCCTGCGGGGCGTTGGCGTTCTTGGCATAGGCGCGCTGATGGCGGCTGGTGGTGTTCTGTTGTTCGTGACCTCTTTCTGGATCGGGCTGTTTGTCAGTCTGGTCGCGTACACGCTGATTGGCATTGGCGTCGGCGCTGGTGGGACGTCGATGCTAGCGCTGCTGGCGACAGCGACCGCGCCACGCCGCAGGGCTGCCGCAGCGACGATAACCTGGTTGATGATGATCTTTGGCATCGCAATGACCGCCGTGATCGCGGGTGCGGCGCTTGATCCCTATTCGCCTCAACGCCTTATGATGGTCGTTGCGGCTGTCGTGCTGGCGACATGGATAATCTCAACGGCAGCCGTTTGGCGAATAGAACACGGTTTGGCGCCGACAGAGCCTGAACCTGATGCGCCCGGTTTCTGGGAAGGACTGGTGGAGGTTTGGTCAGACGCCCGCGCCCGCCGTTTCACCGTTTTCGTTTTCCTCTCCATGACCGCCTACTTCATGCAGGAGTTGATCCTTGAGCCGTATGCAGGCCTCGTCTTTGCATTCACGCCCGGGGAGAGCACATCGCTATCGGGCGCGCAGAACGGGGGCGTCTTTGTCGGTATGGCGTTGGTAGGGATCGCCGCGACAGGGCTGAAACTTGGCTCGCTTCGCGGTTGGGTGGTGGCCGGATGCATAGGCTCCGCCGCGGCGCTTGGCGCGATTGCAGCGTTGGGTCCGCTTGGGACGGGCGCGCCGCTGGTTCCAGCTGTTGTCGCTCTGGGCTTTTTCAATGGCATGTTTGCGGTTGCCGCGATCGGTTCGATGATGGCGCTGGCAGGTCAGGGGCGCGAGCGGCGTGAGGGCACGCGGATGGGCTTGTGGGGCGCTGCTCAGGCCATCGCAGCTGGCGCTGGTGGTTTGCTCGGCGCTGCTTCGGTCGATATTCTTCGCGTTTCGCTGGGTTCTGATGCACCGGCCTTTGGCGTGGTTTTCCTGTTTGAGGCAGCAATCTTTCTGGCGGCGGCGCTAATGGCGATGCGCGTCATTGAAAACAGTCAAGCAACCGGCGTCTCAGCCGCCGCTATTCCGGGGGAATAGACCATGGAATATGATGTCGTAGTTGTCGGCGGTGGGCCATCGGGCGCCACTGCCGCCGAACATCTCGCCAAAGGCGGGCGCAATGTCGCAATGATCGACCGAGACGGCAGGATCAAACCCTGTGGCGGCGCCGTTCCGCCGCGACTGATCAACGATTTCGAAATTCCAGACAGTCAGATCGTCGCCCGCATTCAAACAGCGCGCATGATCTCACCGACGGCTCGCCGTGTCGATATTCCGATTGAGAATGGTTATGTTGGAATGGTTGACCGTGAGTATTTCGACGACTTCCTGCGTGAACGCGCAACTAAAGCCGGGGCGACCAGATTCACAGGCACGTACAAGCGGGTCGAACGTGACGCCGAGGGTGTGCATGTCATCTTCAAGGAAAAAGGTGGTGAAGAGCGCAGACTGACCACCAAACTGATCATCGGCGCTGATGGCGCAAGGTCAAATGTTGCGCGAGGCGAAGTGCCCGGTGGCAGCACGATACCTTATGTCATAGCCTATCATGAGATCATCGAAGCGCCTGCCGCCAGCAACAAATATGATCCGTTACGCTGCGACGTCATCTATGACGGTAAAATCTCACCTGATTTCTATGGTTGGGTCTTCCCTCATGGCGCACATGCCAGCGTTGGCATGGGCACGGGGATTGACGGCACTGACCTGAAATCGGCGACCACCCAACTTAGGATCAACGCCGGGTTGGAAAACTGCAAGACCATCCGGAAGGAAGGCGCGCCAATTCCTCTGAAACCGCTCGATCGCTGGGACAATGGCAGGGATGTCGTGCTTGCCGGTGATGCGGCGGGCGTGGTTGCGCCATCATCGGGCGAAGGGATCTATTACGCCATGGTCGGAGGAGAGGTCGCGGCGAAAGCGGTGGAATCCTGCCTTGTGTCCAGCCAGGCATCCGATCTGATGCTCGCCCGAAAAGCCTTCATGAAAGAACACAAAACCGTCTTCAAAGTGCTCGGTGCAATGCAGGACGCCTATTACAAATCCGATGACCGGCGTGAACGTTTTGTTTCGCTCTGCCACGACATCGATGTGCAGCGCCTGACGTTTGAGGCGTACATGAACAAGAAACTCGTCTCATCCCGCCCCTTCGCCCACTTGAAAATCATGTTCAAAAATATGGCGCACCTTAGCGGTCTTGTCGGCCCGGCGAGGTGGACATGACAACCATGATCCCCGTCTGGGTTGATGGCGTTTTGACACCAATTGAAAAACTGGAGGCGCATCAGAGGGGCCTGCGCTACAAGGCGATCAGCGTTTTTCTGATCGACGGCCACCGCACCCTGATCCAGCGCCGCGCTTTGAAGAAATACCACACACCGGCTTGTGGGCGAATACCTGCTGCACACATCCCAATTGGGAGGAACCCCCAGCAGACTGCGCAACAAGGCGCCTGAAGGAAGAATTGGGGATCGAAGGCGCGCATCTGTCTTTTACCGATCAGGTCGAGTACCGCGCAGATGTCTGCAGCGAGTTGATAGATCATGAATTGAATGGTCGATATTTACCGCGCGACAGCGGACACGACCGTTTCGATGTTGCCTCATCTCGATGAGGTAGTGGACACGCGCTGGATCAGCTTTGCTAATCTGGCTGCGGTCATTGCACCGATGTCTTCAAGCTATTCGCTCTGGTTGCGCATATAGATATGGGCCGGCATTCTGAGCGAGTTTGCCTGAGACCACTCATAGAAACTCTCAATCCTCCACATCATTGTCCGTCGTCGTATAAAGTGGGGCATCAGAGCGTTTTGAGCATTGGAGGCTCTGGCTCGTTTGTATGCTTGATTATGCTGCTTGTTTTTGATGTTGCAAGCGTCGCTGTCGGATTGTCAGTTTTTTGATTTTCTCCCTT
>CALKOT010000049.1 GCA_938092015.1 uncultured Paracoccaceae bacterium | reverse complement strand
ATCGGAGTCAGCACAGGAGTCCCTCGCGTGCACGTGCGTAAGAAATCGCAAGCTTTTGAGCTGACCCCCGGCCAAACCTTGCTAATCTCTATACTTGAAAAATTGAATTATCTGCGCGGTTCCATAGGCTTATGCGAAAATTACAGGCGACTTGATAGGCTTGGACGCCTTGTCCGTTGGCCTGATATTCCAGTTTCATCGGTTGGCCTTGACTGATGACATGGCAGGAAAATTCGGCAAAGTAACTTTCGCGAATGGCGTCTCTTTCCGCCAGCGTTTCTGCAGCCTCAACCCCAGCGATCAAGCAACCGAAAACTGCGCTCATGCAACATTTGATAGACATATCAATTCCTCAAAAAATGGTTTGAGCCCCATCATCTCTGCCTCTGCACGATGACGCAAGTAGGCTGTATCACGCAGCCCCTACATCCTCAGCCGCGACGCTGGTCGATTTCAGAACCGCATAACATGCTTCGCCGGGCGTCAGGCCCAAATTGCGGACCGATCGGCGAGTAATGCGGGCGATCAACGGATCGTCGCCCGCAATCAGGCCGACAATCACGCCGGGACCATCCCCCTGTCGGATAGACGTCACAGTGACCGGCAGGACATTCAGTGCGCTGCCGCCAATGGGCGCATCTTTGAACAGAAGGATATCATGTGCCTCAACCCGCACCCGCAGTTTGGCGCCGATCGCGGCGCGAACTTTCGGCAAAAAGACGCTTCCTGCGCTTACGGTCAGCTCGCTCAGCCCATCAGCCTCATCATGGACTGCGACAGTGGCGATCAGAACGGCCCCCGCCTCTCGTATCGGCATAGCGCGCGCCAGTGACGGGTCAGATAGCACCTCAGCGGCGCCGCCACAGGCGACGACACGACCAGCGTCGATCATGACGACCGTTGTCGCCAAACGGGCGACTTCGCTGGTCGAATGGCTGACGTAAAGGATAGGTTTGCCCGCGTCGTCACGTAGCCGTTCCAGATAAGGAATAATCTCAGCCTTGCGTTGAGCGTCCAACGCAGCCAAGGGCTCATCCATCACCAGTAGCCGAGGGTCTGACAACAATGCACGCCCCAGTGCAACACGCTGTTTTTCGCCGCCGGACAAGGCGCTAGGACGGCGGCCCAGTAAAGGGCCAATACCCAGCATTTCAACGATCCGGTCGAACTCTGCCCCCGATGCTCTTGCGAACCATTTCCCGTACAGGAGGTTCTGGCGGACATTCAAATGCGGGAACAGGCGAGCCTCTTGAAAGACATAGCCGATGCGGCGTCTATGTGCGGGGACATCTACCGAAGCGCTCGTGTCCAGAAGCGTTTCGCCAGCTACTAAGACCTTGCCTTCATCAGGTCGGAACAACCCTGCGACAGCATTCGCTACTGTCGTTTTGCCGGCGCCTGAACGTCCCATGACTGCGGTGAGGCCCGCGCCAACATCAAATGACGCATGCAGAGAAAACTCTGGATATTGATGGCGGATGGCGACTGAAAGGCTCATTTCCCGGTGATCCTGTCAGCGACGCGGCGAGAGACATATTCTGAAAAGATCAGCGCAGCCATGGCGACGGCTATAGACAGCCCGACGAGGCGAAACGCAGACGCTTCCCCCCCCGGAACCTGCAGGAAAGCATAGATCGCGGATGGCAGTGTTTGCGTCTCACCCGGAATGTTTGAGACGAAGGTAATAGTCGCGCCGAACTCTCCCATGGCTTTGGCGAAGGCGAGGACTGCGCCCGCAATGACTCCAGGCAGGATTAATGGGAGAGTTATGGTTAGAAACACCCACAACTGGCTCGCGCCTAACGTTCCTGCGGCTTGTTCCAGTTTGGGATCGACCGCCTCGATCGCCAGGCGGATAGCGCGGACCATTAGTGGAAACGCCATGATCGCCCCCGCCAGAACAGCGCCGGTCCAGCGGAAAGCGAGAACAAGCCCAAAAGTTTCTTCGAGAAACCCGCCGACAGGCCCACGTCTTCCGAACAGGGACAAAAGGATATAGCCCGTTGCAACCGGTGGCAGCACAAGCGGCAGATGCACCAACCCGTTCAAGAGAGATTTGCCCCAGAACGACTTCCGCGCCAACAAGTGCGCGACCCAAACGCCAAGCGGCAAACTGATCACAACTGCCCACAACGCCACTTTCAACGAAAGCGCAACGGCCTGCCACTCATCTGGCGACAGCCAGTCCGTCATTTCGCCACCATAAAGCCACGAGTCTTGAAGATGGCGACACCAGTATCTGATGCAAGAAATTCAAGAAAGGCTGCGGCGCCATCACGCGCGCCAACGATCTGGGCCGCAGGATAGACAATTGGGGGGTGCGATGCCGAAGGGAAAGTCGCGATATTGCTAACATCATCCTCAGCCGCAGCATCAGTTGCATAGACGATACCCAAAGGGGTTTCGCCCCATGCGACCAGCGCAAGTGTGGCGCGCACATTGTCAGTTTGCGCAACCTTACCAGCGACTGACGGCCATAATCCCAGTGAAGTCAGCGCGGCCTTGCCATAAATCCCAGCCGGCACGGCATCAACCAACGCCATCGCAAGCCGACCGTCGCCCAACATTTGAGCAAGATCTGTATTGCTGCTCAGCTCAACCGCTGACGCCTCGCCATGGGCGACTAGCACGATCTGATTGCTCACCAAATCTTGCCTGGTGTTGGCCATCAGCATCCCTTCACCCTCCACAACATCCATCCAGTCGGGCGAGGCAGAGATGAACACATCCGCTGGTGCGCCCTGAATGATCTGTCGCGCGAGGGCCGAGGATCCCGCGAAAGACAGCCGCACATGCACACCAGTTTCGGCAGACCACTTCGCAGCTGCTTCATCCAGAGCGCCCTTCAGACTGGCGGCCGCAAAAACCGTGATGTCCGCACGCGCAATGCTGGTCATCGCGATAAAAACCATCAGCAGGCTAAGCGCTAAACGGATCATCATTTTGGCGCCTCCCTCATCTCATACGGCTAAGCCGTTTCTGACGGATCAGACGCGTAAAGGCAATTTAGACCCGGTCGGGTGATCGCCACGCAAGTGCTATGGGCAAAAGCGCAACCACAAACCCAGTAAGCGTGATCGTCAGTCCGCTGATCCCCATCACGCCCGTCGTGGGCGCCGCGATCATCATACCCGCTGCGAACAACACAAACCGCATTGCCATTCCAGCCGTGTCATACAACCCACCAATGAAGGATATGTAGCCCTGCAAGGCGGCAGAGATGAACCAGATACCAATAATCGCACAGAACAGCACCCAGATAACCTCGCCAGCTGGCGCCTCACCAATCAAGGCGGGGTTCAACACAAAGAAGAACGGAGCGATGTAGATAACGCCGCCAAGACGCATCGCCTCAAGTCCAGTGCGAAGACCGTCTGCTTTGGCCATCGAGGCCGCAGCAAAAGCGCCCAACGCGACTGGGGGCGTGATGTAGCTAACCATGCCCCAGTAGAGAATGAAGAGATGGACTGCGAGTTCATTCAGCCCGGCCTGCACCAACGCTGGCGCCAGAACGACAGCGAGGAAAATGTAACAGGCCGTCACGGTCATACCCATACCAAAGATGAACGACGTGATCGCACCCATGATCAGCAACATGATGACACTGTCGCCCGCTAGAAAGATCAACTCGGTGGCCAGCGGGCCTGTTAGGCCTGTCGCCTGAAACGCGCCGACGATCATACCGACACCAAGAAGGACTGCCACCAACTCAGACAAAGTGCGCCCGACAGAGACGATCATGTCCAGAAACCCACTGATGGTGAAGCGATACGCCTTTACAAACTGATTGATCACCAGCAACAGAACGACCGCATAAAACGGTGCTGTCGTTTCCCACCGGAAGGCGACCATCAGGAAGATGAGAACGACGAAAACGCCGATGTACATCCAGCCTTCTTTCATCGTCGCAAAGAAGTTCGGCAGGTCGATCCGCGCCATACCTTTCAGGCCCCGACGTGCTGAATAGGCGTCGATCTGCGCGAACAAACCGAAGTAATACAGGATCGACGGTATCGCCGCCGCCAGCATGATTTCGACATAGGGTCGGGCCAGCCAGGACGCCATCACGAACGCCGTCGCGCCCATAATAGGGGGCATAAGCACGCCGCCTGTCGATGCGCAAGCTTCAGTCGCCGCAGCATAGCGTGGCGAGAACCCGGTTTTCTTCATAGCTGGGATCGAAACCGCGCCCGTCGTCAGCACGTTCGAAATCACCGACCCCGACATCGACCCCATGAAGCCGGAGGCAAAGATCGCCACTTTGGCTGCCCCGCCGCGATAGCGCCCGACCAAAGCCAGCGCGAGGTTGTTGAAGAACTGTCCGCCACCAGTGAATTGTAGAATGGCGCCGAACAGGATGAACCCGATCACAAGGTTGCCGAATGCCCGCATCGGGATGCCAAAGGACGCTTCGGACGAGATCATGAAATAGGGCACGACGTCGGTGAAGGGTGATGTGAAACCCGACAATGGGTCGGGCACATGCTCGGCGAATGTCGGATAAAGCGAGAAGATGAAGACGATACCGAACAGCACCAGCCCTCCTGCCCTGCGCGTACCTTCCAGGATCAGCGCATAAAGCGCGATCGAGAACCAGACCGCCATGTCAGGCGCAGCATACTCCCAGCCTGAATCGAGGCTAATATTCGCTGTCCAAGCAAAATAGCCCGCCGATACAACTACAGATACCACCAGCAACCAGTCATACCACGGCACATTGGCTGAGGCTTTTCCATTGATCCGAAAGCAGACGAAAGTCAGTGACAGGAAAATCCCGGCGAGGACATAGAGATACATCCCTTCCAGCATCACATATCCGGCCGATCGCAGATTGAATAACTGGTTCACCGCCAGCGCGATAGCCGCCAGAGTGCCGATGATGATGACCCAACGGGAAAGCCCGGAATAGGTGGCGCGTTCAGCAGCCAGTTCCTTTTCCAGTGCGGCGTCGCCTTTGCTGGCGTTCTGAAGGGCGTCGCTCATCCTCGGGTCCTCTTGGAATGCAGTTGGCCCTTCCCCCAGGGGTGGGGAAAGGGCCGTAGTTCTGTCTCAGTAGAAGAGGATCAGAAGACCACCTCAAAACCACCCGCTTCAAGCGAAGCGCGGCGTTTGGCGTCCCATGCGGCCGCCCAATCAGACGGGCCTTCCGCTTTCAGCTCAGCCCATGCAGCGGCCAATGCGCCTTGACGTGCAACGAGGTTGTCGTTGTGCGCCTGCGCGGCATCCGACCATGCGCCGATTTCTGTGTAGTATTTGATCGCGCCGTCATGATACGGGGCGACCCACTCAAAGTTCTGCTTGTCCAGCGCCCAGCCGTTGATGCCCGGCGCATTGCCTTTGTAACCGTCATAAAGCTCAACCATAGCTTTAGTCATGTTGTAGACAAGGTCGGCATCCTGATCGACCATCGCGACCAGCACCGGATATGCGTAACCGGCGGTAGGAACGCCCGGCCCACCGTCGATGGTGGCGCCGACTGTGGCGGTCATTGGCGAGAAGAATGGCGCGATGGCGTTCATCCGCGCCATGGCCTCCGTGTTAGAGCCATCAACCGGTGGCCAGAAGAGACCGCGAGGCGATGATTCCTGCTGATACACCCTGCCTGAGTTTGTAGAGGCGAATGCAGCGTCTACTGACCCGTCCTGCATACCCTCCCATGACGCACCAAAGCCGCCAAACTCTACCTTTTCGACGTCATCCCAAGTCAGCCCGCCATAGGCCAGATAGGCCTGATTGTTGACGTTCAGCGCTGGCGCGCCTTTTACCCATGCGACCTTCATGCCTTTCAGGTCGGAATATTCGAACCCGACGCAGCCAGGTTTGCCAGCTTTTTCGCAAGCCTCTTTTGCGACACCAAGCGCTAGCCCAACCGTGCCGCCGTTGTTCGCCAAAAGTACGCGAACCTGTTGTGGGCCCCAGTTCTCAGCACCAAATTGAAAAACGGCTTCCTGAGCCATAAAGCTGCCGCCAACGCCGGTCGCAGAAAACTGAACCTTGCCCTGACGCAGCGGCTCAGTCCGTGCGATGTCGTTTTTGCCGGGCAGAACACGCAGGTTCACGCCGGCGGCTTCCTGCAGCGCGGCGCCGATTGCGACGGACTGATTGTAGCCGGCGGAACCTGTGCCATAGGCAGTCCAAGCAAGCTGTTTGGGCAGGCTGATATGCCCGCCTGCGGTCGCTGCGCTTGCAAGCAATGCAAAGGCGGCGGAAAGTTTCACTAGTTTCATCGTATTCCTCCCATAGGTCAGGTTAAAATCCTGATCAGAACCGCCAGCGCCACGCCAGCAGGGAGACAAGCGCACTGGCACCAACGGTTCTTCTTCAACTTTGCGAGGAGGCGGCTATGCGGCGCAAGGATTCATACCGGTGACGCGGGGTCGCTTGTCGCTGACCTATCCGCAAGCCGCTAATCAACCAACTTCAGGCAGAGGATCAGGACCATGGCCAAAACCGATTGCCAGCCGGTTCCAAGCATTCATTTGAGAGATAATCAGTGTCAGATCAGCAATCTCCGCGTCCGAATAGTGCTTCATGAGTTCGTCAAATAGTGGCTGCGGCGCGCCATCTTTGGCGATCAGTGTGATGGCCTCAGCCCAGCCAAGCGCAGCTTTTTCCGCATCATCAAAGAACGAAGCTTCTTTCCATACGATCATACATTCGAGGCGTTGTTGCGTCTCGCCAGCCTGTCGCGCTTCCCTCGTGTGGAGATCAAGACAATATGCGCATCCGTTGATCTGAGACACGCGCAATTAGATGATGGCCCTAAGCTTTCGTCCAATCGAAGCGGTATCAGCTTTCGCTTTGGCCATGCTGGTGATAGCGGCGCCGTTGATGGCGACATAGTTCAAACGTTCTATCTTCGTCCGCTCTTCACCTTTGCCCAGAATGGCAGTTGGGGGCCAATGCGATCAATTGAGCGTCGGGTCAGGCCAAGCGATCAAACGCTCTATTTCGATTTTCTCGCACGCTGGTAAACAAGGCCAATTACCGGCGATTTCAGGCGACGAGCCTATCCGCTCGGCTATCGATCAGATCGGCTGACACGATTTCACCAACAGGCTGATTTTCACCAAATTCGACCATCGCGAATGCCTCTGTTCGCCCTTGTGACGGGCTTTCCATAAGGACATCCCGCACCTGACCAACCTCGCCTGCCAGATATTTGGCGACTCGGACCTCACCTGCAGCGCGCAACTGGGCAGCGCGTTCTTTGATTGCTGTTCCGTGCACTTGAGGCATTCTCGCGGCGGGCGTGCCTTGGCGTTTCGAGTACGGGAAAACATGCAGCCATGTCAGGCCGCAATCCTCAACCAACTTCAACGAGTTTTCGAACATCGCGTCTGTTTCCGTCGGAAACCCTGCGATAATATCTGCGCCAAAGATGATGTCAGAGCGGGCCTTTCGGGTTTCCTCGCAAAATTGGATGGCGTCATCCCGCAAATGGCGGCGCTTCATCCGTTTCAGGATCATGTCATCACCGGCCTGTAAGCTGAGATGCAGATGCGGCATCAGCCGACGCTCAGACGCAATAGCGTCGATCAGCGCTGGGTCCGCCTCAATGCTGTCGATCGAAGATATGCGCAACCGTCGCAGGTCAGGAATCAGTTTCAAAATACGCTGCACCAGATCACCCAACGGCGGTTTGCCTGGCAGGTCATCCCCCCAAGACGTCATGTCGACACCTGTCAGCACAACCTCATTATACCCAGCTTCGACCAAGCGCTTGATCTGATCAACCACGACACCGGCTGGGACAGACCTCGAATTCCCTCTGCCATAGGGGATGATGCAGAACGTGCAGCGGTGATCGCAACCATTCTGAACCTGCACATACGCCCTTGCGCGCGTGCCGAACCCGTCAATCAGATGGCCTGCGGTTTCTGTCGCCTCCATAATATCCTCAACAAGGATTTTTTCTGGCGGCGGAACAAAAGCAGGGGCAGTTAAGCGTTCCCATGCTTTGCCCTGCACCTTTTCGAGGTTCCCTAGTACCAGTTCAACCTCTGGCATCGCGGCGAAAGTCTCAGGTTCAGTCTGAGCGGCGCAGCCGGTGACAATGACGCGCGCGCCCGGGTTGTCTTTGGCCAGACGCCGTATGCGCTGACGGGCCTGACGGACAGCCTCTGCGGTCACAGCGCAAGTATTCACGACAACAGCATTCTCGACGCCATGTTTAGTGGCGAGTTCCTTCATCGCTTCCGTTTCATAGGCGTTGAGGCGGCAGCCGAAAGTTTCAAAAACCGGGGCCGTCATGACATGGCTGCGGTAGTTAAAAAGTCGGCGCTGAAAATGCCTTCATGAACTAAGGTCGTCGGGCCGGTCATGTAGACCCCATCTTCGCGCCAGTCGACGGTCAGATCTCCACCATTGAGGCGGATCATAACTTTCGCGTCGGTAAGTCCACGCCTGTGCGCCGCAACAGCCGTAGCGCAAGCCCCTGACCCGCAAGCCAACGTTTCACCGGCTCCGCGCTCCCAGACACGCAAGCGGATGGTTTGCCGATCGATGACCTGGGCAAATTCAACATTCGTGCGCTCAGGGAACAGCGGATGCACCTCAAACAAAGGGCCTTGTTTTTCAACCTTCGTCGCCTCTGCGTCAGCAACGAAGAACACACAATGCGGATTGCCCATGCCAACTGCCGCAGGACCATCTGGCAGCGCCAGCGTCTTCGTTTCCATCTTTTCGGCCAGAGGAATGTCCAGCCAGCGCAACTGCGGCTCGCCCATATTCACCTCGACCAGATCGCCAATACGACGACATCCCAACATTCCGCGCTCAGTCCGGATCACGGCATTGTCCCGACCGGTTTCTTCCATCAAAATCCATCCAAGACATCGCGAAGCGTTCCCGCAGGCGCCTGCAGTCGATCCATCCGCATTCCAAAATACGATTCCGGCGTCAGCCTCATCATCGTCCAGCATGATGGCCAGTTGGTCGAAGCCAACACCCCGCCGCCGATCGCCAATGGCGCGCGCCAGCGCAGGCGACATCGGATCATCCGCGCCGCGTGCGTCAATGATCACAAAATCATTGCCCAGTCCGTGCATCTTACGAAACCGGAGCCCACCTTTCAGATCGCCATTCATGTCGCCATAAGTCATGCGCGGCTATATAGAGACCCGACGCACAAACCGCCAGCGTCGGAGAGGCTTATAACGCTCGTCAGTCACCGCCATCGGTTCATTTTTTTGAGAACCCATAAAACCGCCTCCACTTCTTTAGAAGCGGCTTTGGAGCCACTTTGCTTATCTGAAGGGGCCAATGTAGGGCCTCACTACTGGGACATGGCGGTGACAGAAGAAGGAATCGTCGGCGCGCGCGGCGGCGCTTATCAGGATCGTGATTGGGTTGCGCACATGGGCGCCCTTCGCGTCAGGCGTAAACTGGGACTGTCAGTTTGGCGTCAATATGCGAAAATCGCCGTGGTTAGAAACCCTTACGACCGTATGGTATCGATGTTCTGGTGGCGATTGAGCAACGATGATCGCGTTACTCTCGCCGATGCGCCTTTTGACAGCGTGAAAAGCGCATTCGGGAATTGGTTGGCGCAGACGGATGCCGGGAAAAACACCGGGAAACTCTGCATCGGTCCGCGATATTGCCTCAACTACGTTCTGTACTTCGAAAGGCTTGATGCAGAGGTATCCAACTTATTCCAAATTCTTGGCGTTCAGCAACCTGAATTACCCCGCCACAAGTCGGGTGCCCGCCTCCGCTCGGAGCCTTGGTCTGAATACTACTGTGTGACCACGGATAGAATCATCAAGCGTCAAAGTGGCTTTGAACTCGCTTTCTTTGGGTACGAACTTCATGGCGGCCCATATCGGCAAACTGCGAAACGTCGAGCAACGCAATTATTGCGCCTTAGCCCGGGTCGGATCAGCAATGCCCTGCGACATCCACGCTCCCCCCTCGAAATCACGTCGGACCCTCTTGACCATTCCGGGCCGCGGGAATAGGTAACCGCTCACGGCGCGCCCTTAGCTCAGTTGGTAGAGCAACTGACTTTTAATCAGTGGGTCACAGGTTCGAATCCTGTAGGGCGTACCAAAC
>CALKOT010000048.1 GCA_938092015.1 uncultured Paracoccaceae bacterium | reverse complement strand
TCAAATCGAGTGTTCAAGAACTACGACGATATCGTCGCCCTTTGCTGCGAAAGCTGGAACAAACTCATGGATCAGCCGTGGCGTATCACCTCAATCGGACGCCGAAAGTGGGCTCATGAGTTCTGATCAGTGAGCGTTGGTATTACATCTTCAGATTGAGCTTGCCGATCCACCCCACTGGTCGGCATTCCAAAGGCGTCCTCCACATGCGCCGAACCAATTTTAGGAGATGCAAATGTTTAGACTTTCACCCATTCAATCAGCCTTCAGGCGGACACGCCATATGGCGGCGATCAGCACTTTACCCCTGACCTTCGCAATGATCGGCGTCAGCAGCGATCCCGCAATGGCGGAAAATGGCGTTGGTCCTTCCGCGCTGGCCAATGCAATCGATCAGAAGATTGAGCAGTTTCACAGCAACGAGGATATCGTGGGCATGACGGTCGCGATCACCAAAAATGGCCGCCTGATCTATTCAAAAGGCTTTGGTCAGGCGCGCCGCACGTCCGACCTGCCAGGGTTTCATCCGATGAACCGCGATCACCCCACGCGCATTGGGTCGGTTTCAAAAGCAGTCATTTCCGGCCCGGCGACCTTCAAGGCGATGCGCGCCAAAGGGTTCGATCCACGTACCAAAAAGGTTTATGGGCGAAATGGCGTTCTGGGAAACGCATACGCCACCCATCAGGATGTCGGCGTTCGACGCCATCAGCCTATCATCGCCATGGCGATCGACAGTGATGACAAGGTCTATACCTGGTTCAAGAACGGCAAGGTCAGCGTTGGCAGGTCGCACGACCTTGACGCCCATTTGCCGCCCCGGACGTTCAAGGTGGCTGATGGCAAGCGGATCGAAGACCTTCATGTCGTTGCGATTTCAAAATCCAACAGGGTCTATGCTTGGTACAAGGATGGCACGCTTAGCATCGGGCAGTCCCGCGATCTCGGGTATCATCGTCAGATCCCGGTCGATGGAGACGGCAAACCGACCCAGTATGTCGGTATGCCCGTCGGCCCAGATGGTGACCGCAAATCCATGCTGGATGTCGTCGGCGTCGCTATCGCGGAATCTGATGATGAAGTTTTTGTCTGGTATGATGACGGCACGCGCAGCTCTGGGCATTCAACCGACTTTGACAAACATTTCGCTAACCGTAGCTACACACCGCCTGTGGACATAGCATGGCGGTACAAAATCAGGGGCATGGCGATTTCGTCCAATGACCGGGTTTATACTTGGGCGCCGAACGGCAAGGCCTTTGCTGGCGACAGCGCCGATCTTGACCGCCATCGCAGCCCCTACAATTACGCCCACGGACACAGTGGCCGGTACAAGAACCCGTATGACGACATCACCGTTCAACACCTCTTCGACCACACGGCCGGGTTTGCCCGCAGTGGCGACGGCGCTGCAGCAGCACGCACGTTCCCCTATCATCTGGATGCTAATGGACAGTCGCAATACGAGGAAATTCACAAACATTTCGTCGCAACCCGCGCCTTTCTGTCGAAGCCAGGCACGCGATATTCCTATTCAAACCATGGCATGGGCATGACGACGCTGCTGGTTGAGGCGCTGACTGGCAAAACTTATCGCGAATACGCTGTGAACAGCTATCTCAGGCCCATGGGATTGAAAGGCAAAGTCCGGGCGCAGAAAGCGACAGCAGATCTTCAGGACGCTTTTCCTTATGAGCGCGATGGAAATGGCCATGACAGGTTGCCATTCAAAGCCTCAACCACCGGTCTCGCCGCAGGCGGCTGGACAGCATCGGCGCAGGGCATTCTTGGCATAACCACATCACTTGCCGACACCTACACCTATGATGAGATTGACCAGATGGCCTGGTTCGGATCATCCGGCGGAAAGCTAAGTCATAATGGGTCGACAGGTGGCGGATATGCACGGGTCAGCCTGTTGCCCGATGACTATGTGTCGGGCAGCAGTCGTAATTTGCGCGGCATGCATGTCGCCACCGCATCGAATACCGGCGGCTTGAAATCAGGCGTCGGCGGGCGGATGGAAGATTTGATGAGCGCGATTGTCATCGCCGCGGCGGATGCAAATGTCAGCTCTGCCGTCAATTACTGGGACGCCGCCTTGTAAGGCATGCCCTTCATTTTACGGCCAAAACCGTTCCCCGCCGCCCTTTGCAGGTGGCGGGGACTTTCCATCATCTGCGCATTGGCTACTGAAGATAGCGGCCCGGCGCATAGGGCGTCATATCAATGTTTGGCGGCGTCCCATCGATCATCTGCGCAATCAGCCGCGCGGTTTTTGGTCCCGCCGTTAGACCGATATGCTGGTGACCAAATCCAGTGTAGATGCCGGTATCCCCGATCTGCCCAATCAGGGGAACACTGTCAGGTGTTGAAGGTCGAAACCCCATCCATTCCTGCGTGCCAGAATACGTCAAATCAGGAAAAACCTCTTTCACATGGCTTCTCAACATCTGAAACGGCGCTTTGCTGGGGCCAGCATGATGATCGCCCAACTCAACCGTCCCCGCGCAGCGCAGCCCCATATCCATCGGGTTCACGCCAAATTTGCCAGAGGTGATCATCATCGGATCGTTCGGCATGATCGATGGCGTTTCGTAAATCACATGATAGCCACGCTCTGCTTCCAGCGGCACCTTCAGGCCAAGTGTCTTCATTAGGTCTTTCGACC
Source organism: uncultured Paracoccaceae bacterium (assembly GCA_938092015.1). Lineage (GTDB taxonomy): Bacteria > Pseudomonadota > Alphaproteobacteria > Rhodobacterales > Rhodobacteraceae > Pikeienuella. Next base: position 5,713 of record CALKOT010000048.1, on the reverse strand, counting down.
AAATCCCGGCTGTGATCACCGCATGGCTACATTCAAAGGCGCCCTGATCCGTTTCAACCTGCGAAATACGGCCATTTTCACGCTGCAGATCTTTCACTTCAGCCTCAATGACCTGCCCGCCCTGATCGGTGAAAAACCTGGCCAGTTCCGCAACGTATTGGCCCGGATCGGTGATGTGGCCCTGCCCTTCCAGCACTGCGAGGCACTGCATTGCAGGCCCGAGAATCGGTTCCTGATCCTGCACATCCTTGCCAAGCAACACATGCGGAGCAAGACCCGCTTCGGCCTTCAAAGCCCAACTATAGGCATCCGCTTTGAAATGCGCTTCTGACCTGTAGGCGTAACTAAATTTGCTGTCCGTCACCCATTTTTCGAGCGGCGTGCCCCGCACCAAAGATTTGTGCTGATCGACAGCATCACCAAGGATCGGGATCAGGTTTGTGACAATCTTGCGGGCGCCCGCGTCCGTCGCGTGCGACATGTACTTTGCCAGCCAGGGCAACAGGCGGGGAAAATACGACCACTTCATGAACAGGGCGCTGTTCCGGTCCAGCAGATATTTCGGCGCGTCCCGCCACAGGCTGGGCGTCGTAATCGGCACAACCGCCCACTGCGCCAAAAGACCGGCATTACCGTAAGATGCGCCCATGCCGGGTGCGCCTTTGTCCATTAGGATCACTCGCCGCCCGGCGCGTTGCAGCCAAATCGCAGTTGAGACGCCGACGATGCCTGCGCCGATTACGATGATGGGTTTATCTGTCATACGGCCTCATTTTTACAGAACTAGACCCGGCGAACCCAGCCATAGCAAGCAGGTTTCGCCATCAGGCCTATCAAGGCCGTGTTTCCGACAGGGTTTGTACGATGGCCCGGACGCCGCTAATAGGTTTTGCGCCGCCCCTAGATTAATAGATTCTTAAGTTCCATATACTTCAATGTGTTACCTATGGTTTCACGCGTGAAACCATGCTGGATTTCACACCTTGCCTCTCAGCTTTGAGATCGTCGTCGTAGGTGAGATCGCCTCTGCATCTGTCTTGACGTGGATGATCGCAGGCTTTCCCCTGGCCCGCGCCCGCTCAAACGCTGGGGCGAATTCCTCGGTCTTCAGAACCGTTTCCCCATGCCCGCCATAGGCCCGTGCGATCGCTGCGAAATCTGGGTTCACCAGGGCGGTGCCGACATCTCTCGTCGGATAGTCCCGCTCCTGATGCATCCGGATCGTGCCATAGGCTTCGTTATCGACGACGATCACGATAATGGGCAGACCGTACTGGGCCGCGACGCCAAATTCCTGGCTGGTCATCTGGAAACACCCGTCGCCCGCAAAGCAGATCACCTCTTGATCCGGACAGCGCAGCTTGGCCGCCAGCGCCCCCGGCAGGCCCGCGCCCATCGAACCTGAGGTCGGCGCCAACTGCTTGCCATACCCCCGGAACCGCCAGAACCGATGCACCCAGATGGCGTAGTTTCCGGCGCCGTTGGCGACGATGGCCTCAGGCGAAGCTTCTCTGAGAAACGCCATGATCGGCCCCATCTGAGCATCGCCCGGCGTGTCGGGTGGCGTGTCGGTCCAACCACGGTAGGCGATGTGAGCCTCAGCGCCACGACCCTGACTGGTCTGCGCAGGTACGGCGTCGGCGGCCTTGAAGAAAGTCGAAGGTGTTGCGTTGATCCCAAGTGCCGGGGCGTAGATTCGGCCCAGCTCTTCTGCTCCGGGGTGGACGTGGATTAGTGGGACCTGTGTTTTGGGGAAGCTGAGCAGCTCAAACCCCTGCGAAGGCATCTCTGACATCCGCCCGCCGACCAGCAAGATCAGGTCTGCTTCTTCGATGCCCTTGCGAAGACCCGGGTTCATGCCCGGCCCCATATCGCCTGCATAGTTCGGATGCAGGTGATCGAACAGTTGCTGACGGCGGAAGGTGACTGCAGTGGGCAGGTCATGGGCGGCGGAGAAATCCTCAGCCGCTTGCTTGGCTTCTGCATCCCAACGTCCGCCACCTAGGATCATGAAAGGGCGTTCGGCGCCAGCCAGCATGTCCGATAGCTGATCGATCTGAGGCGGCGTTGGCGCCGGGTCGGCGACCGAGACGTAGGGTGCCGGCAAGGCGTCCACTTCGTCACGCTGCATGTCTTCCGGCAACGCAATGACGACCGGGCCGGGACGGCCAGACAAGGCGATATGCCAAGCGTGGGAGATGATTTCGGGGATGCGGTCGGCGTAGTCGATTTCCTCAACCCACTTGGCGAGGTCGCGGAAGGTCTGGCGGTAGTCGACTTCCTGAAACGCCTCGCGGCCCCGCATCCGGCGACCGATCTGCCCGACAAACAGGATCATTGGGGTTGAATCCTGCTTGGCAACGTGGACCCCAGCGGCGGCGTTAGTCGCGCCCGGACCACGGGTCACAAAGCAGATGCCGGGGCGGCCTGTCAGCTTGCCATCAGCCTCAGCCATCATCGCGGCGCCGCCTTCCTGGCGGGCGTTGATGACCTCGATCTTGGCGTCGTGCATTGCGTCCAAAGCTGCAAGATAGCTTTCGCCTGGGACACAGAAAATGCGGTCGACGCCTTGTTCTTCAAGGCACTGGATCAGTAGCTGGCCGCCGGTTGGCATGGATGCGCTCTCCTATCATTTTGCGCAGCATCGGTCCGGCGGTAAAGGGGATCAAGCCTTAATCCGGTGGGCGTGGGGTCACTGTGAAACCTGGCGGGGTTTCACGCGTGAAACCTTCGCTTTCACATTGATAGTAAACGGAATTATTAATCCATTAACCTATGGAGTAGCGCGAACAAGCCGTAGCTGAGGGCTGTGGCGATATGGTGTGCCACAGCAAACCTAATGCCCGGAAGTCACAAAAGAACATACAACAGATGCTGTCTTTGCGTATTAACAGCAACGACCACCAGCGCGCCACGCCCACGCGATACCCCAAACCATCAAGCCTTTGGACGCAACCAGATCTCAACCCGCCGGTTACGCTGGCGACCGTCGGCCGACGTGTTGCAGCCAACGGGTGCGATAGGACCGATGCCGTAGCTACGCACGTTGGTAAGATCGAGGTATCCGCTGTTTTCATTGAGAAGGATCTTCCTGACATCTTCAGCACGTCGCTTCGACAACGCCAGATTGGCGCTGATCTTGCCGTGGGAATCGCTGAAGCCAAACACCAGAACCTCATAGCCTTCGTATTCGTTCGCCCGGACAATTTCGGAAATACGGCTGATGTCTTCGACCGCCTTGTTGTCCAGCACCGCTTGCCCGCTGAGGAAGCGGAGTGAGGTAGAAACACGCCGCGCGTTCGAAGTTTCCGTCAGATAATCGCGCATGACTGACCGTGAAACGCTGTCGTCAGCTGTCGCCAGAACTGCAGACAGCAGACGCGCGCCCTGCTGTTGCATTGGGACAATCTGCAATTCCTGGGTAATCAAACCGCGAGATTCAATCGACCGTTGACCAAAGTCGGTAGCAATAAACTGGCCCAGGTTTCAGCCCAGTTCAGACTCGGCGCCCGTCTTCAACGTGTATCGGTAGAGGCGAACACCCAAAGGATATTCTTCGGTCTGGATGGCAAATTCGGAACTGTCGACAAAGACATTGTAGGCAGATGACAGGCTAAGAGATTTAACGTCCTGAACTTGCGATCGAAACGCGACGCCCAGCGCGTTGTCGCGTGCCCTGACAATTTCATTCATCGTTTCGACGCTGTCATGCAGCTCGGCGTCGCCAACAAGCGCCGCGCTACTAAACCCATGAACCCTAAGCTGTTCCAACAGGCCGGCCGATTGTGAAAGTGAGTGCAATTCAACCGGCGCATTGGCGCCGCCAAGCTGTGACCAATTGGTGATTTGCCCAGCCAGAATTGCATTGGCGGCGTCCAAATCCATCACATCGATACTGCTGCCCTCGCTGACGACGAAATCGACGGCATCAAGGCCAATAATTTCTTCCGTTACTACGTCAGAGATATCTTGCACGCTGAAGCCAAGCGCAGCGACAACCTGCTTTGGCGTCAAACGTTCGCGGGTCAATGCAAAGGCGACCTGACCACTGAACAGCACCCTCATCGCCGTGCGATTGTCCATCTGCGCCATCGACAGGCGCCCGACTTCAAGACCTTCCTCGTCGCCGATCAACAGGACCGGCAGATCACTGTCAGCCATCAGCTGTTCGGTGAGGTTAAAGTCCTTGGAGGAAACGTAGTCGCCGACAATGGTCGTCACCAGTCGGGCGACGGATGTGTCTGGCACTGCGACCATAATCCGATCAAGTTTTGGGCCGGAATCCGGGCAGCCGTTGCCTTCGCATGTCACAAATTCCCGGCGCACCGTCAGGACGCCATGGGCGGATTCTATGACAAACTCTGTGTCGTTGACCGAAATCAGTTTGCCCGGAATGCGGGCTGATCCGTCATTGGCCAGCAATAGGACAGAACCAGCATCGCCAACTGCCGGCCCCTGACCTTCTGGGCAGTTTTCGCCCGCACACATCACAAATTCCTTGCGAACAATCAGATCGCCAACATCGGTTTTGATCCGGTAGTTCGAACCGTCATAGCTGATCAGCTCACCCGTAAGGTTCACCTTGCCATCAAGCGAAGTGAGCGTGGTTTGCGCAGCCGATTGCGATGCACTTAGGGCGGCTAGCGCAAGCCCAAGCAGGGCGCCGCCGATTTTTGCAGTCAGTGAGTTGAATGACATGACTGTTTCCTTCAGCTCGCCGCCGGAAAGACTGATTTTATTCCGTCGACATAGTAGTTCATCGTCAGAAGGTCGCTGTCGCTTGCGAGTTCGCCCAGCGCCAGCCAGCCTTTGCCGCCCTGGCGCCTGACAGGCCCGACGAACGGATGTTGTTGACCGCTGGCGATCCGCGAGATGACATCCTGCGCCTGCAGGTGCACGCGGTTTGGAATGGTTGGAAGCAAGCCGCCCAAGGCGATTATTTCCTGACCCAGGCCACCCAAGGTATCTTCACTTTTCCAGGTTCCGTTCAGAAACTCGCTGATCCGCCGGGTGTAGTACGGCCCCCAGTTGTTGATCATGGAGGTAAGGACAGCATGCGGGCCATATTTGCTCATGTCCGAAGACTGGCCGAAGGAATAGATGCCCTTTTCCTGCGCCAGTTCGACGGCAGCAGTCGAAACCGTGTGCTGCATCAGGATATCGCAGCCGCGATCCAGCAGCTGGTGCGCGACCTGCGCCTCTTTATCCGGATTAAACCACTCGTTCAGCCAGATGATGTCGAACTCAACATCCGGATTGGCCGCTTTGGCGGCAAGGTAAGCTGAATTGATGCCGCGCGTTACCTGTGGGATCGGGTAAGCGCCGAGATAGCCGATCCTGTTGGTCCGCGTCATCGAACCGGCGAGGAACCCATACGCGGTACGCCCTTCGTACCAGCGGGCATTATAAGTCGATAGTCGTCTGTGATTTTCACCCTAACGAGTCAAATTTCGTTCGCGATCGTCATTGGCTTCAGAATGAGGTTTCCGGTTTCCGGTTCTGATTGACAAGGCTTGCCAGGAAACAGAACCATAGAAGCCTCAACCACCTGGCCAGTAGGCGCATGTTTTGTCCTACGGCTGAGAGAATGGCGTTGATGGCGTCGCCTTCGGGTCCAGCGAGGTGGTTTCGTTCAAGATGTCCGTCGTGCTTCAGGTGGCCGATGACTGGTTCAATGCCGCTTCGCCGTCGCATCTCGCGTTTGATGGTGGGC